>PXBD01000088.1 GCA_003565625.1 Gammaproteobacteria bacterium | reverse complement strand
GAATCGAATTGGCGAAGCCGACGGTGAAGATGGTTGCCGTCTCCATGTCGATGGCCATGCAGCGGGTTCGGCGCAGATAGCGCTTGAACGCACGGTCGTGCTCCCAGACCCGGCGGTTGGTCGTGTAGACCGTGCCGGTCCAGTAATCCTTGTCGTGGTCGCGAACGGTCGAAGAGACCGCGCGCTGCAGGGTAAACGCGGGGAGCGACGGGACTTCCGGCGGGAAGTAGTCGTTGGACGTACCCTCGCCGCGGATCGCCGCAAGCGGCAAAATCAGATCACCGAGATTGTTTTTCTTCTTCAGGCCACCGCACTTGCCGAGGAACAACACGGCTTTCGGAGCCACACCGCTGAGCAAGTCCATGATGGTGGCCGCATTGGCGCTGCCCATGCCGAAGTTGATCATCGAGATGTTGTCGCAGGTGGCATTGCGCATGGCCTTGTCGCGCCCGCGCACCTCCACGCCCATGATGTTCGCGAATTTCTCGACGTAGTTGTCGAAATTGGTCAACAGGATGTATTTGCCGAATTGATCCACCTCGGTGCCGGTGTAGCGCGGCAGCCAGTTGGTCACGATGCTGTGCTTGTCTTCCATGAACATTCCTTATTCGTTCGCATGATTGTAGACCGGGCATGACAAGTCCGGTCGATCAACTGCAAAGGGTGGTGACCTCCAACCCCTGCGGCGGTACACTTCGGCTTTGTCGAATCAAGGTTTTCCTTCCATGCGCTGGATCGTCCACAAGTTCGGCGGCAGCAGCCTCGCCGATGCCCGCTGTATCGACCATGTTGCCCGCCTGGTGGTGGCGCGCGCAGACCAGGCCCAGGCCGTAGTGGTCTCAGCCATGGCGGGTGTGACCAACACCTTGCTGGGCGCGGCTGCCGATGCTGCCTCGGGCCAGGAACGCTGGAGCGACACCCTCGACGGCCTGCGTCGCCAGCACCTTGATACCGCCGCCGAACTGCTGGGCGATGCCCCGGCCCTGCTGGCAGATACCAACGAGGATCTGCAGGCGCGTTTTGTCACCCTGGAGCAACTGCTCTCCAGTCTCGCCCTGATGGGCTCGGCCCCGACGGAAGCCCTGGAACTGATTTCCGGCCACGGCGAGCTGCTTTCGGCACGCCTGCTCAGCGCGCGCCTGCAGGCGCTGGGCGAGCAAGCCGAGTTCATCGATGCCCGCCAGGTGCTGCGTACCCGGCCGGCGGCGCTGATGGTCGCGGTCGACTGGGACTCGAGCCGACGCCAGCTCGAAGCCATTCTTGAGCAGCATCCGGCCCAGCGCTACGTCATCACCGGTTTCATCTGCCGCACCGTCGAGGGCCGCATTTCCACCCTGGGACGCAACGGTTCGGACTATTCCGGCTCCATTTTCGGTCGCCTGCTCGAGGCCGAAGAAATCCACATCTGGACCAATGTCGATGGCTTGATGTCCGCCGACCCCAGCGCCGTACCGCAGGCCGAGTTGCTGGACCACCTGTCGTACCGTGAAGCCTTCGAGCTGGCTTATTTCGGCGCCCGGGTGATCCACCCGCAGGCGCTCAGCCCGGCGCTGGAACGCGACATCCCGGTGTTCATCCGCAACACCTTCAACCCGGACTGCCCGGGTACGCGGATCGACTCGCGCGGCCATCCCGCGCCCCCGGTCAAGGGTATTTCCGGCATCGGCAACATGACCCTGATCAACATCGAAGGGGCCGGCATGATTGGCGTACCGGGTACCGCAGAGCGCATTTTCGGTGCGCTCAACCGGGCCGAGGTGTCGGTATCGATGATCTCGCAGGGCTCGTCGGAGCACTCCATTTGCGTGGTCGTGCCGGCCATCGCCGGCGAGCAGGCCCGAACCATTCTGGAAGAGGTGTTCGAGCGCGAACTGCGTCATCACCAGATTCACCGCATCGCCCTGGTCCCCGAGATCCGTATCCTGGCCATCGTCGGCGAGGGCATGACCGGCACCCCCGGCATTGCCGCCCGTTTGTTTGCCAGCCTGGCCCGGGCCGGCATCAACGTGCGCGCCATTGCCCAGGGCGCCTCCGAGCGCAACATTTCGGTGGCCGTGGACGAAGCCGACGCCGAGCGCGCGCTCAAGGCCATTCATGCCGGCTTCTACCTTTCCGACCAGACCCTGTCGGTGGGTCTGATCGGTCCCGGCCAGGTCGGCTCGGCGCTGGTCTACCAGATTCTCGGCGCGGCCGAGCGCCTCAAGCGCGAAGCCAACCTGGATCTGCGCCTGCGCGCCGTGGCCTCGTCAAGGCAAATGCGCTTGAGCGAGCCCGGCCTGGACCGCGACGACCAGGAAAACCCACTCGGCTCGACGCCGGAAACGCTGGACCTGGATCGGTTGGCCGACTTCATCAATGACGACCACCTGCCGCACGCGGTGATCATCGACTGCACGGCCAGTGAACAGGTGGCCGACCGCTACCTGGGCTGGCTCGAGCGCGGCATCCACGTGATTACCCCCAACAAGCACGCCGGCAGCGGCGACCTGGAGCGCTACCGCGACCTGCGCCGCCAGCTGGAACGCGGCAGCGCGCGCTGGCGCTATGAGGCCACGGTCGGGGCCGGCCTGCCGGTCATCCAGACCCTGCGCGACCTGATTGATACCGGCGACCGCGTACTGCGCATCGACGGCATTTTCTCCGGCACCCTGGCCTACCTGTTCAACCGCTACCAGCCCGGCATGTCGTTTGCCGAACTGGTCGGCGAGGCGCGCGCGGCCGGCTACACCGAGCCCGACCCCAGGGACGACCTGTCGGGCATGGACGTGGCCCGCAAGCTGGTCATCCTGGGCCGGGAAATGGGTCTGGAGATCGGCCTGGCCGATGTGCAGGTCGAAAGCCTGGCACCACAAGAACTGGCCGGCACCAGCGTCGAGGGCTTCCTGACCGGGCTGGCCGACTACGATCGGGCCATGGCCGAGCGCCTGCAGGCGGCCGAAGGGCGCGGCGAAGTACTGCGCTACGTCGCTTCGCTCGACGACCAGGGCCGAGCCGAGGTGGCGCTGAAGTCCCTGCCCCGGGACCATCCCTTCGCCAACCTGGCCCTGACCGACAACGTGGTTGCCTTCCAGACCCGGCGCTACCGCGCCAACCCGCTGATTGTGCAAGGCCCCGGCGCGGGCCCGGACGTGACCGCCGGCGGCGTGTTCGCCGACCTGCTGCGGGTGGCGGTCAACCTCGGAGCACGCCTGTGAGTGCGCCCGACCAGGCTGCGGCGTTTGCCCCGGCCAGCGTCGGCAATGCCGCGGTCGGTTTTGATCTGCTCGGCTTTGCCATTCAAGGCCCCGGCGATATCGTGCGCGCGCGCCGAATCGACCGGCCCGGTGTAACCATCAGCGACATCCGGGGCACCGTCACCAATCTGCCGCGTGCGGCCGCCGACAACACCGCCGGGCGCGCCGTGTTGTCCCTGCTGGACGCGCGCGCGGCCGATTTCGGGGTCGAGCTGGAAATCGAAAAAGGCATTCCGCTGGGCTCCGGCCTGGGCGGCTCGGCCGCCTCGGCCACGGCCGCGCTGGTCGCCGTCAACGCCCTGTTTGACCAGCCGCTCGATCCGGTCAGCCTGTATCCGCATGCCCTGGCCGGCGAGGCCGTGGCTTCGGGTTCGGCGCATGGCGACAACGTGGGCCCACAGCTGCTCGGCGGGCTGGTCCTGGCCTCACCGCAGCACCTGTTCCGCATCCCTTTGCCCGAAGGGTTGATTGCCGCCGTGGTTCATCCCGAGCACGTGCTCGAAACACGCGCGGCCCGCGAAGCGCTGCAGACGGGGTTTGCGATCGAGGAAATCGTCGCCCAGCAGACGCGGCTGGGCCTGTTTCTGGCCGGCTGCTATCGCTGCGATCTGGCGCTGATCCGCGCCGGCCTGGCCGATGTACTGATCGAGCCGCGCCGGGCCGGGCTGATTCCGGGCTTCGCCCAGGTCAAGCAGGCGGCCCTGGACCATGCCGCCCTGGGTGCCTCCATCTCCGGGGCCGGGCCGAGCGTGTTTGGCTGGTTTGCCGACGAGGTCAGCGCGCGCCGTGCCAGCGCTGCCATGATCGCGGCTTTCGCCGACCATGGCCTGCCCGCCACCGCCCTGATCTCACGCCTGGACGCGCCTGGCGCGCACCTGCTCGAGCCATGAACGAACACCCCCCCATGCGTTACCACAGCACCGTGGGCACCAGTCCGACCACCAATCTGGACGGCGCGCTACGACGCGGCCTGGCCCCGGACGGCGGCCTGTACGTACCTGAGCGCCTGCCCGATCTGCGCTATGCCGATCTGGCCGACTGTCGCAATCTGGCCGAAACGGCCGAACGCGTACTGGCCCCGTTTTTTGCCGGCAGCAGCCTGGCCGACCAACTCGGGGAAATCACCCGCGAGGCGCTGGATCTGCCGCTGCCGGTGGTGGAGTTCGAGCGTGGCCGCAGCTGGGTCATGGAGCTGTTTCACGGCCCGACCGCGGCCTTCAAGGATTTTGCCGCGCGCTTTCTGGCCGCCTGCATGGCCCGCCTGCGCGCACCCGATGCGCCGGTTCAGACCATCGTTGTTGCCACCTCCGGGGATACCGGAGGGGCAGTTGCCGCGGCCTTTCACCAGCGCCCGGGGTTTCGCGTCGTCATCCTGTATCCGCAGGGCCGGGTGTCGGCCCGCCAGGCCCATCAACTGGGCGCGTTCGGCGACAACGTCCACTGCTTTTGCGTCGCCGGTGACTTCGACGACTGCCAGCGCCTGGCCAAGCAGGCGCTCAATGACCGCGATCTGGCCGAAAGCCGGCACCTGACCTCGGCCAACAGCATTTCCATCGGCCGCCTGCTGCCGCAGATCACCTACTACGCCCACGCCAGCGTCCAGCTGTTCCGGCGCACCAGTACCGCGGCCGATGTCATCGTGCCCACCGGCAACCTGGGCAACGCCCTGGCCTGCATCCTGGCGCGCGAAATCGGCCTGCCGATCGGCGAGGTCATCCTGGCCACCAACGCCAACCGCACCCTGTCGGAATACTTCTCCGGCCAGGACTACCGCGGCCGACCGGGTCTGGCCACGCTGGCCAATGCCATGGACGTCGGTGACCCCAGCAACTTCGAACGCCTGGCCTGGTTTTTTCGCGACCGCGACCTGCGCGAGGTTGGTATTCAGGCGTTCAGCATCAGCGACGAGGTGATCCGCCGGACCATCGCGGCAGTCGATCAGAGCTACCACATGGAGGTCTGCCCGCACACGGCCTGCGCGGTCGAGGTACTGCACATGCGCCGCAAGTACGGCCAGTTCCGCCCCCACCTGCTCGCCGCCACCGCCCACCCGGCCAAATTCGACGAAGTCGTCGAGCCGCTGTTGGGCCGCGCCATCGACCCGCCGTCGGCGCTGGCGGAATTACTCGGCAGGCCAAGTCATGCCGAGCCAATGGCCGCGCAGTTCGACGATTTGCGCCGGGTGCTTGATCGCATAGCGTCGGAATGAGTTACCGCAAGATGATCCGCGCGCGCCACCTTGATCCTGTCGCTCTCGCCGCAGCCGCTGGCGCGGTGATACTGCTCTGCCAACCCGCTATCGCCGAGGTTCATGTCCTCGCCGACGGCGACTTGCGGGTCGAGATCGAGGTGGCCAGCGAGAATCTCGATCAGGAGTTCGGGCCGCGCTTTGATCGGACCGCCGTGGTTCGCAGCATCACGGTCGACCATCTGGAATTGCTCGGACCATGGGGCCTGCCGGATGAGTTCGGCCTCTACGGCAACGGCGTGCTTGGTTACGAGGCCGCGCGCGTTGGCGAGACTTTTGTCAAGATCGGGGTCGGGCAGCTGGTGCGAGACACCGAGACGGGTTACCACTTCGCGCATCCATATCCGGTTGATCGACTGTTTCCGGTCACGCTGGCAATGGAAGAACGATCGCTTTCAGTGCTCCAGCAATCCGACGGCGAAGGCCCCTGGCAGTACCGGTACAGCAAGTCCTACGAGCTGACGGGCGAGCGGCGCCTGAAGATTCACTATGAGCTGAGCAACACCGGCACCAGGGAGTGGACTTTCGAGCACTACAACCACCACTGGTTCCGGGCCGACGGCATCCCGGTCGGCACCGGCTACCAGGTGACCACCGGCTTTGAACTGCCGGCAGCAGAGACGACCATGCGCCATGCACCGTTTTCGCTGGCGATGCCAGGCCCACTGGCACCGGACGGCGCGCATTACTACGCCAGCGAAGTCACCGGGGTAGCGCCCGGCGCAAACAGTTTCGAGCTCAAGATCGATGGCCATCCACTGGTGAGCTACCAGGCGTCTTTTTCACCCCGGCGCTTTGCCGTCTACGCTCATGCCGATGGATTCTGTCCGGAGGTTTTCACCCGCGCAGCACTGGAACCGGGTGCAACGGTGCGCTGGTCAAGTACGTATCGCTTCCACGATCCGCGCACCTTCGCCGAGCGCGACTGACCGATCAGCGAGACCACGCTGTAGAGGCCCTTGTAGCCCCACAGGCCCATGGCATCGATCATGCGCCTGCGCATCGGGTCGGCTCATAAGACAAATCAGGCGCCAGGTCAAAAACAGAGTATTGACGAACCCCGCGGTTTTTAGAGGTATTGTGACGGCAATGATGTCGAGCGTAGATACTGCATGACAGCCGACCCAACCGACCAGGAACGACTCGGGGTACTCCTGCGCCAGTGCCACGGTCTCCTTGAAGGCAGCGATGATCTGTTCAGCATCGCCGATGGCGACTACCGCTATGTGTGGGTCAACCGGGCCTACCGGGAACGATACGGACTGATGGACGATGCGATCGAGGGCCGCGCTCTGGCCGAGGTGCTGGGCGCAGACCACTTCGAGCGGATCGTGAAGCCGCGGATGGACCGCTGCCTGGCCGGCGAACCCCAGCGCTACGAAACCGAGCGCTACCATCCCGGGCTGGGATGGCGCAAACTGCTGGTACGCTATGTTCCAATTGTCTTGCCCGACCCGCCTGAGCCTCGTATCGGCGCGGTCATTACCGACGTGACCGACATCCACGAGGCCGAGACCGCCCTGGCGCGCCAGTCCGACCTGCTGGACACCGAACGCAAGCTCCAGGAGGAGCAATTGCGCGCGGCGCGCGACCAGGCAGAAGACCGCGAGATGCGCTACCGGGTTCTGGCCGAATACTCGCCGAACTGGGACTACTGGATGGGTGTGGATGGGATCTATCACTACATGTCGCCGGCCTGCGAGGCGATCTGCGGCTACCCGGCCGCCGCCTTCATGGCCGATCCCGAGCTGATGGAGCAGGTAATCCATCCGAACGACCGCCCGCTCTGGCGCGATCACCTGGAAGAAATCAACTCGGCACAGGTACAACATTCGCACCAGACCATCCAGTTGCGTGTAGTCCGACCCGACGGTGCCATACGCTGGATCGCGCACGATTGCGCTCCCGCCTATGACCAACAGGGACGGTACTTGGGGCGACGCGGGGTGAATCGCGACATCACCGAGCGCAAGCGGGCCGAACAGCAGCTCGAGCGGATCGCCTTTGAAGACCCGCTGACCAAAATCTACACCCGCAGCGGCTTTGCCCGGCAACTGCAACAGTGCATCGATCAGGAAGGCTGGCCGAGATCAGGCGCGGTTGCCATGGTCGACATCATCAGCCTGCGCGATGTCAACGATACCTTCGGCTTCAAGGGCGGTGACCAGGTCCTGATCGAGTTCGGCCGCAGACTACAGGCGCAGGCCGGCCAGCGCGCTTTGGCCGGCCGCATCGCCGGCGACGAGTTCACGCTGTACCTCCAGCCGCATGCCGACGAGACGCTGGAGACGGGCATCGAACGGCTGGTGGAGTCGTTGTCGGCACCGCTCGAGCTGGACGGGGTCGAGGTCCAGATCGCGATTCGGCTGGGCTACACCCGTATGGGCGAGCACAAACGTCCATCCGAGGACTTGATGCACGAGGCGGAAGCGGCCCTGTTCCACAGTCGAACAGAACCCTCCGCGCCCTGGGTTGCCTATACCAACCGTATCGAGGATGAGAGAACTCAGCGCGTCGAACTGACCCGGGAAATGCGCGAGGCACTCGAAAAAGGCCAGTTCGAGCTGCATTTCCAGCCCCAGGTCGACCTTGCCACCGGCAGGGTCGTCTCCTGCGAGGCCCTGCTGCGCTGGAACCATCCGGAAAAAGGCCTGATCCCGCCGGGCCTATTCATCCCCATCGCCGAGCAAAGCCAGTTGATCGGCCCGATCGGCGACTGGGTGCTGCGCCGCGCCTGCCAGCATCTGCGCGACTGGCGCGATGCCGGGCTCAAGCCAGTGCGGGTGTCGGTGAACGTATCGCTGATCCAGTTTCAAATCGGTGATTTCGTCGACCGCGTCCGGACCATCCTCGAGGAGTTCGGCGTCGACCCGGCAGAACTGGCGCTGGAGATCACCGAAAGCGTGTTCGAACGCCAGTCCGAGATCTTGCTGGAGCAGATGCTCGCCCTGCATGATATGGGCATATGGCTGTCGCTGGATGATTTCGGCACCGGCTATTCTTCGCTGACCTACCTGCAGCGCTATCCGTTCGACGAAATCAAGATCGATCAGGCTTTCGTGTTTGGTCTTCTGGATGATGCCTTCAGTCGTCAAATCGTCGAAACCGTGCTGGTCCTGGCCCAGGCGCTGGGATCGGAAGCGGTGGCTGAAGGGATCGAATCGAGCTCGGTCAGCGATAAGCTACAGGCGATGGGGTGCCGAATTGGCCAAGGGTACTACTACAGCATGCCGCTGGAGGCAGAGGACTTTCGCTGGTTGCTGGAGCAGCGCAGCGCCCTTCCGCTTGCGGCCAACCATTCAAACTAGGTAACTCGCGGTCTCCGAAAGTGCGGGTCTGAGGAAAACAACATGAGCGAGAGCGACACCAAACTGAGCAAACGCCAGACCGGCATCGCCGGTCTCGATCACGCCACCGGCGGCGGCCTGCCGTCGGGCCAGGCGACCCTGGTGCTCGGCCAGGCTGCGGCCGGCAAAACCGTCCTCGCCCTGCAGGTGCTGGCCCGGGCGATCGAACGCGGCGAAGGCGGCGTGTTCGTCACCTTCGAGGAATCACCAGCACAGGTCCAGCGCGACGCCGCTTCGTTTCGCTGGGGCGAGCAGTTGCTTGCCTCGGACCGCTGGCAGTTGATCGATGCCCGCCCACGCTTTGGCTCCGAGGCGGCCGGGGAGTTCGATATCGAGGGCCTGCTGAGCATTGTCGGGGCGGCTATTGGCCGGACCGACGCGAGCTGGATCGTATTCGACGGCATCGATCAACTGCTGCAGTACCAGCCCGACGGCCACGCCGCGATCGACCAGGTGCGGCGCATCGACGCCCACTGCGAGCAGCACGGCTGGACCGTGCTGCTTACCGGCAAGGCCACCCGCGACAGCCTCGCACCAGCGCACCTGGAGGGCATCGAGTTCCTGCTCTCGGCGACCCTCGTTGCCTCGGCCCACATGATCAACCAGCAGCTCCATCGCTCCTTGCGCATCGCCAAATACCGCGGATCCAGTCACGTGGCCGATGCAATGCCGATGATCATCGACGATGACGGCATTCAGCTGCCCTACCACGAGGCGCCGTCCGACGGGCCGGCCCTGGCGACCGGCGAGCGCCTCAGCACCGGCATCGAACGGCTCGACAAGCTCCTGGGCGGCGGCATCTACCGGGGTTCCAGCCTGCTGGTCTCCGGCCGCCCCGGCACCGCCAAGAGTACCCTGGCGGCAAGTTTCGCCGCAGCCGCCGCCCGGCGCGGCGAACGCACGCTGTATGTCAGCTTCGACGAGGTGGAAGAACCGTACGTGCGCAACCTGGCCTCGGTCGGCATCGACCTGGGCGGCCCGATCAAGGAGGGTCTGATCCGCTTCCAGAACCAGTCCGCCTATGCCTTGCGCGTGACCGAACACTTTCTGAACCTGCATCGCCTGCTCAAAGACTTTGACCCGCAGTGCCTGGTCATCGACCCGGTTTCTGCCTTGCTCAAGGCCAGCGCCGGCGAGGAGGCAAGCATGGCGATCGAGCACATGATCGACGTCATCCGGCGGCGCGGCATCACTACCGTGCTGACCTCCCTGAGTGGTGAGCTGGATCCGGAAGGCGAGGCCACGCAGGGCCAGGTCTCGACCATCGCCGACAGCTGGATCGTCCTCGACTACAACGTCCGCGCCGGCGAGCGCAACCGCTCGCTGTCGATCGTCAAATCACGCGGCTCGGCCCATTCCAACCAGCAGCGCGAGCTGATTCTGTCGGATCAGGGCATCGACCTTGCCGACGTCTACGAGCACGGCTCCGAGGTGCTGATGGGCACCGCACGTGCGACCCGCGAGCGCGAGGATGCCGCCGCGGCGCGCCGGCGCGCCCGCGAACGCGAACAGCGGCGTATGGATCTCGAACAACGCCTGGAACAAACCGAACGCGAACAGCGCCGGCTGGCGGCCGAGCTGCAGCTGGAAGAAGAGGAATTCTCCGAGACCGACCGTCTCGAACGGGTTCACCAGGAGCGCATCAAGCAACGTCGCGAACCCGAGCGCGACACCCCATCTGCCCAGGAGGGCAAGCACGAGGAGCCGCAGTCATGACCAACCCCCACCCGTCCGGTGAATCATCAATACCGGTGCTGACCTTGTTCGTGACCGGCAACGCGCCGCGCTCGCAGCGCGCTCGCGCCAACCTGTCGACAATGCTCGAGCGCATGGGCCGCGGCGAGGTTCAAGCCTACGAGATCGACCTGCTGAAGCAACCTGACCAGGGGCTGAGCCATTCCGTGTTCGCAACCCCGTCTTTGCTCAAGACCGACGATGACGGCGAAGTCTCCGTGCTCTACGGTGACCTGTCCGACGGCGACCGCCTGCGCCGTTTTCTGTCCGATCTCGAAGCAACATAGACGCTACCGGGCCATGCGTGCTCAACCGACCACGGCGACGCCAAACAGGATCGGGTGCAGCCAGAAGGTAAACGCGGCATACAGGCCCAGGCCGCCGACAACAACGATGACGTCGTTGAGCGCGGTTTTCGGCAGCTGCGGTTCGGTGCCGGGACCGCTGCGGCGCTTGACCGAGATCCGGTCGGCCACCGCCCAGACCAGAAAACCACCGAACAGCAGCACCCCGGCCAGGGTGCCGTTGACCAGCAGGTGGGCCAGGGCCCAGGCCTTGACCGCAATCAGCATGGGATGCTTGAGCGCGCTCTGGATGCGGCCGGGGAAGTAGGCCGCGAGCAAGGCCGGAAACACCAGCAACATCAGCAGCATGTTCACATGCCGCAGATACGGCGGCGGATGGTACAGCCAGGTCGGATCAAGCCGGGCCTGACCGTAGCCGATCACGATCAATACCAGCCCGACCAGCGAGACCACGCTGTAGAGGCCCTTGTAGCCCCACAGGCCCATGGCATCGACCATGCGGCTGCGCAGCGGATCGGCCACGATGCGGATGCAGTGAATCCCCAGAAACAAGATCAAACCCAGAACCAGCAACGTCACAGCGAATCTCCTGAAGGCCCGAAAATCTCTATTCTGTCACAGGCGCGAACGGTCCGGCCCGGCCGACAGCCGGATCGGCACAACTTCGCTCAGGCCGCAGACGTTGCCAGGGACTGTTCGATTTCGGTCAGCTTGGCGATCAGACAGTCGCGCAGAGCGTGCAAGCGCGCCAGGTCGGCTGCTTGTGTGTCATCCGTCTCATGGGCCTGCTGTTCCACCAACTCCTTGCCCAGTCGATGGATCTCGTCGTGGATTTCGTGTAGTTCGGCCAGCATCTGGTCGCTGATGCCGAGTTCTTCGGCCTGCCCGTGCAGCCAGCGCCCGAACGCGCAGTGCTTTTCCGACAGCTCGGGACACTTGTGCCCCGACTCGACACAGCCAGCGACCTGGGCCACCCAGGCACGGTGCTCGACCATGGCAAAAAGCAGCCGAACCTGGGTCGCGTTCCTGGCCGGTCGGTCTTTCCAGCTGACGGCAGGCTGCCAGCTGCGGACCCAGTCCGGCAGATCGGCAGCCGGCATCGGGCGGGCAATGCCGTAGCCTTGGGCCAGCTCGCAGCCCAGGTCGAGCAGTATCTCGCCGTGGGCGAGCGTCTCCACCCCTTCGGCTACGGGTACGCGCTGGAACGCGGTAGCCAGGCCCAGCGTCCCGCTCAGGATGGCCAGGTCCTCGGGATCATCGAGCATGTCGCGCACGAAGCTCTGGTCGATCTTGAGAATGGCCGCGGGCAGGCGCTTGAGATAGGTCAGCGACGAATAGCCGGTGCCGAAGTCGTCCAGCGCACACAACACGCCGAGCGACTGGCACTGGCGGACCACGGTGGAAATCCGGTCAATGTCTTCCAGCGCGCTGGTCTCGAGGATCTCGATTTCCAGCCGGTCCGCGCCCAGTTTGGGATAACGCGCGAGCGCTGCGCGCAGGTCATCGACGAACGCTTCATGCTGCAGCTGGCGGGCAAAAACGTTGACGCTGACGACCAGGTCCAGCCCCTGCCGGCGCCATGCATCGGCCTGGGACAAGGCCTCCTCGAGCACCCAGGCGCCCAGCTCCAGGGCCAGTTCGTCGTTTTCCAGCAGCGGCAGAAACTCCCCGGGCGCTAACAGGCCGCGCTCGGGGTGCTGCCAGCGGATCAGCGCCTCGGCCCCGATGACTTCGCCGGAGCGCATATTGGCCTTGGGCTGGTAGAACAGCACGAATTCCTGTTGCGCCAGCGCCTCGCGCAGACGCTGGAGGCTTTCGAACCGGCCGCGGATCGCCTGTTCCTGTTCGTGGTCGAAAAACTGGAAACAAGCCTTGCCGGCCTGCTTGGCCTGGTACATGGCCTGATCGGCCTGGCGCATCAGCTGGTCGGCATCAGGCGTCTCCGGCTGCGGATACAGGGTCACGCCAATCGTGGCACCGAGCCGGATGTCCCCGCCCTCGACCTGGAGCGGCCGGGCAGCCAGCGCAAGCAGCTCGTCCAGCAGCCCGGCCGCCACCTCAGGGCCGGACACATCGCAGAAAACAACCACCAGTTCATCGCCGCCAAGCCGGGCGACCAGGTCGCCCGCGCGCAAATTGGATCGGAGCCGCTCCGAGAGCTCGCATAACACCCTATCGCCCGCCGCCTGCCCGTAGTCATCATTGATCTGCTTGAAGTCATCGAGGTCCAGGTAGGCCACCGCCAGCCCGGTCTCTTGCTGATCGGCGCGCGCCATGGCCTGCTCAAGGTGTTTGGTCAGCAGGCGCCGATTGGGCAGGCCGGTCAATTCGTCGTGGTAGGCCAGGTATTCCAGTTCCCGGGCGTGGCGTTCGCGATCGCTGAGATCGCTGAACAAAGCGATGTACTGCACCGGTCGACCGTCTTCATCGCGCACGGCGGTAATGGTGGAGTTCTGCGGATAGATTTCGCCCGATTTGCGCCGGTTCCAGATTTCTCCCTTCCAGTGGCCACAGGTTTCCAGGTCTTGCCACAGCGCGCGGTAAAACGACGCGTCCTGCCGGCCGGAGGACAAAATGCGCGGATTGCGGCCGAGCACTTCTTCGCGCGGATAGCCGGTGATGCGGGTAAAGGAATCGTTGACTTCAACAATGTCGCCGGCCGCATCGGCGATGATCACGCCTTCGCGGGCGTGGGTAAACACCGTGGCCAGTTGCTCCAGGCGCTCGTTGCTTCGGGCCAGGGCCGCGGTTTTTTCGCGCAACTCCAGCTCGGCCTGCTTGCGCTCGGTAATGATCTCGGTATAGACGATCAGGCCACCGATGCTGCCGTCGGCATCCAACCACGGCCGGCATTCCCACCGGGTCCAGTCCATGCTGCCGTCGGGATGATCCATCCGGTCTTCCTCGGCCGACAGCACTTCACCCTGCAGTACCCGCTGGTGCGCGTCACGCCATTTCTGGGGAAGATCCGGAAACACTTCGTAGTGGTGTTTGCCGATGACATCGGGGTCCGAGACGTCGAACGTTTCGAGGTAGTTGCGGCTGACGAACAGGTAGTTCAGATCGCGATCGTGCACGGCCACCGCGTAGCGGGCGTGTTCGATCACGTAGCGCAGCAGATGGCGCAAATGCTCGGCGCGTTCTTCAGCCTCCTGCTGCTCGGTGACGTCCATGAGCACGCCGTGGATGCCCGTCACCTGGCCGTGCCGGCTGCGGGTCAGCCAGGTGTGGTTGTGGATTCGAATCCAGTGGCCATCGCCGTGGCGCAGGCGGTAGTGCTGTTCGTACTGATCCGGCCCGTGGTTCAGGTGATGCTCCACCTGCGCGGCGACCTCGGGCAGATCATCCGGGTGGATCAATTCATCGTAGTGAAGCTGGCCCGACAAAAATGCCGTCCGGTCATAGCCAAAGCGATCGATGTTGTCGCTGATGTAGCTGACCGGCCAGCCCGGTTCGTTGCGCCAGGACATGGCCACTACCGGTGAGCGCCGGATAATGTTCTGCAAACGCTTGAGCCTGCGGCTGCCAACAGTCAGCAGGGATACCAGAATCAGCAGCAGCCCGAACGCCGCCGCCAGCAGCAGGATCTGGCGCCAGTACTGTCGCCAGAGATCCGCCGCGGTCACTTCAAGCGCGCTGTCAAAAGGGGCCACCCGCAGCTCGCGCAGCATGTCTTCCAGGACGGAATAATCAGCCGGCAAGTTGAACACGCTCATGTTCGGCGCAGCGGCCAGCGCCGGCTGGTCCTTCAAGCCAAGCAGCGCCGAGGCAACCTGCCGAGCCAGCTCCGGGTCTATGCCCGGCAAGGCCGCTACCGGCCACTCCGGATAAAGCCGGGTTGAGACCGCGAACGGCAGGCCGACCAGATCCTGCGCATTGATCACCCGGATCGCATCCAGATCAACCAGCCCCTCTCCGGCCATGCTCTCGATCAGGCCGGAGCGGACAAAGCCGGCCTCGACATCACCGGCCAGGACCCGTTCAACAACCCGATCGTGCGGCATGCCGGTCGGTACCAGCAGGCGATCGGACGGCAGCGAGACACCGGCGGAGCGCAGTTCGTAGGCCTGCATCTGGAACCCGCCCATGGAGTCGCGATCAACAAAACCGATTCGGCGGCCGGCCAGGTCGGGCAATTGATGAATATCCTCGTTATCGGCACGCACGATGATCACCCCGCCGAAAACCGCAACGTCTTGGCCATCGACGCGGGCCACGCGTGTGGCCAGCGGTGCCGAGAGCCCATAGCGGCGCAGCAGCAAAATGTAGTGGCCTGAGTTGGTCAGCACGAAATCCAGCCGGCGAGTGGCCACGGCTTGTTCCAGGGCGGGATAATCCAGCGCCTCGATGGTGAACTCACGTTCGGGGATGGCCTGCTCCAGCCCATCGACGAGCGGGCGCCATTGTTCCAGCGTGATATCGGCCGAACGATGGGCAAGAATACCGATCCGGACCGGCTCGGCCGCTGCCGGGCTGGAGGCGAGCAGCCATCCGGCCAGCATCAGCAGTGCCAGACACAGGACCGATCCTCTCACTCAGACCTCCGGCGGCGGCAGATAGCGATGGCTGAGCAGATTGTCCAGGTCGTCACTGCCCTGCAGCAGACCCTGCGCAACCTTGAATTCCACCAGCGCGCGGATGTTTTCGAGCAGCGGCGGCGGATTTCCGCGCAGCAGGCGATGGTTGTTGTCGCGATCCGGCAGCGCCAACCAGGAAAAGGATTGATACCACCAGGCGGAACCAGCCTTGGGGAAGCGCTCCAAACTCTCCCCATTTCGGCATCGCACGACCTCCTCTCGTCCTCGACCGTAATTATACGTGAAGGAAACGCGCCAGCCTTGTCGATTACCCGAAAGTGATCAACCCCAAGGCGATGATCTGATCGATCAGGCAACGCCCGCTCAGGAAAGCCAGCGCAGCAGCTTCATTTTCAGATCGCTGTACGGGGCAAAACGCACCGGCGGCTCAGGCGTGCGGGCGCGTCTCATCACTGCCTTGAGGTGACTCAGGCGGTCGAAGCCGGTCTTGCCGTGGTACTGGCCCATGCCGCTCATGCCAACCCCGCCGAAGGGCAACTCGTGCACGGCCATAAACATGATCACGTCGTTGATGCACATGTTGCCGGAGCTGATCGTCTCGACGAAGCGCTGTTCGCTGTCCTTGCTGCGGGTGAACAGGTAGGCCGCCAGCGGCTTGTCGCGGTCGAGGATGAAGCGCATGGCCTCGTCCAGATCGGCAACGGTGAGGATGGGCAGGACGGGGCCGAAGATTTCGTCTTTCATCACCGGCGCATCGGCGGCGACGTCGACCAGCACGGTCGGCTCGATGCGGTTGCGGGCCTCGTCGACCTGACCGCCAATGACGACCTTGCCGTCGTCGAGCAGTTGCCGGACCCGCTGGAAATGGCGCGGGTTGACGATGTTGGCGTAGTCGGCGCTGCCCAGGCGGTCGTCGCCGTACATGGCGTCCAGTTCAACCCGCAGGGCAGCGACGAAGTCATCGCGCTGCTCGGCCGAGATCAGCACGTAGTCCGGCGCGATGCAGGACTGGCCGGCGTTGATGCACTTGCCCCAGATCACGCGGCGTGCGGCCAGGCGCAAGTCGGCATCGCGGTCGATCACGCACGGGCTCTTGCCGCCCAGTTCCAGGGTAACGGGCGTCAGGTGTTCGGATGCGGCACGCATGACGATCTTGCCCACCGCCGCGCCGCCGGTATAAATGATGTGGTCGAAGCGCTGCTTGAGCAGCGCGGTGGTCTCGTCGACCGCGCCCTCGACCACCTTGTAAGCGCGCTGATCCAGATACTTCGGGATCAATTCGGTCATCAGGGCCGAGCTTTCCGGGGCGATCTCGGAGGGTTTGAGTACGGCGCAGTTGCCGGCGGCAATGGCCGGCATCAGCGGCCCGAAGATCAGCTGGAAAGGGTAGTTCCAGGCGCCCAGAATGAGAACCACGCCGAGCGGCTCGGGCTGGACCCAGCTGCGCCCGGGCTGGCCGACCGCCGGGGTCGACACCCGGCGCGGCCTGGCCCAGCGCTTCAGGCGCTTGCGGGTGTAGCGAATACCGCTGAACAACAGCGCCAGCTCACCAAGCAGCACTTCCTGCGGCGGCTTGCCCAGGTCCTTGGCCAGAACCTCGCCGATGGCCTGCTCGTTGTCGCTCAGCAACTGCAACATGGCCGTCAGCTGGGTATCGCGCCAGGCCAGGTCGCGGGTCAGGCCGCTGGCAAAGGTCTGGCGAAGCTCGGCCAGCATGGCCGGGTACTGGTCGGGCGCGATGGTCATGGTGTACTCCTGAAAAACCAAAAAGGGAACACTACAGGGCCGCGGCCAGGCGCGTGCCCTGGTCGATGGCGCGCTTGGCGTCAAGCTCGGCGGCGACGTCGGCACCGCCGATCAGGTGGACGCTGGCGCCGGTGGCCTGGAGCGCATCGGCCAGCGCGCGATTGGGCACCTGGCCGGCGCAGATGACCACGTTGTCGACTGCCAGGCAGCGCGCCTCCTCGCCAATGCGAATGTGCAGGCCCTGGTCGTCAATGCGCTCGTAGCTGACACCGGAGTGCATCTGCACGCCGAAATGTTTCAGCGAGGTGCGGTGAATCCAGCCGGTGGTCTTGCCCAGGCCGGCACCCGGCTTGGTGGTCTTGCGCTGGAGCAGGTGGACTTCGCGTGCCGGTGAGCTGAACTCAGGCCTGCCCCCTTCGACGCCACCGCGACCGGACATCTGCATGTCCACCCCCCAGTGGCGAAAGAAGTCCTCGGGCCGCGGGCCATCCGGGTCCGGCTGCTCGGGAACGGCGTCATGGACCAGGAACTCGCTGACGTCAAAGCCGATACCACCGGCGCCGATCACGGCCACGCGCTTGCCGACCGGCTTGTCGTGCTGCAGCACGTCGATGTAGCTGAGCACGGACGGATGATCCTGCCCCGGAATATTTGGGTCGCGCGGGGAAACACCGGTGGCCACGATGATTTCATCAAACGCCTGCTCTGCTGCCAGGTCCGGATCGAACCGGGTATTGAGGCGCAGTTCAATCCCCAGCAGTTCAATCCGCCGGGTGAAATAGCGCAGGGTCTCGACAAATTCTTCCTTGCCCGGAACCCGCTTGGCCATGTTGAACTGACCGCCAATGCGATCGGCCTGGTCGAACAGGGTCACGGCATGGCCGCGCTCGGCGGCGGTCACGGCGGCAGCCAGCCCGGCCGGACCGGCACCCACTACGGCGACGCGTTTTTTCGCCTCGGCCGGGCCGATGACCAGCTCGGTTTCGTGCGCGGCACGCGGATTGACCAGGCACGAGGCCACCTTGTTCTGGAACACGTGGTCCAGGCAGGCCTGGTTGCAGGCGATGCAGGTATTGATCTCATCGGCCCGGTCGTGCTGCGCCTTGCTGGCCCAGTCGGGATCGGCCAGCAGCGGCCGGGCCATGGACACCATATCGGCATCGCCCCTGGCCAGCACCTCCTCGGCCGTATGCGGCATGTTGATCCGGTTGCTGGTGACCAGCGGCAGCGAGACGGATTCGCGCAGCTTGCGCGTCACCCAGGTGAATGCCGCCCGCGGCACCGAGGTGGCAATGGTCGGAATCCGGGTCTCGTGCCAGCCGATGCCGGTATTGATGATGGTCGCACCGGCCTGTTCAATGGCCTGGCCCAGCGTCACGACCTCTTCCCAGTTGTTGCCGTCGGCGAGCATGTCGATCATCGACAGACGGTAGATGATGATGAAGTCCAATCCGACCCGTTCGCGCGTGCGCCGGACGATTTCCACGGCCAGGCGCATGCGGTTTTCGAACGAACCACCCCAGCGATCGCTGCGCCGGTTGGTGCGCGGGACCAGGAACTGGTTGATGAAATAGCCTTCCGAGCCCATGACCTCGATGCCGTCGTAGCCGGCCTTTTGGGCCAGCCCGGCGCAGCGCACGAAATCCCGGATCTGCCCTTCTACGCCCCGGTCCGACAGGGCGCTGGGCTTGAACGGGGTAATCGGCGACTTGATTGCAGAAGGCGCGACCGAGAACGGATGGTAGGAATAGCGCCCGGCGTGGAGAATCTGCATGCAGATGCGCCCGCCGGCTTCGTGCACGCCATCGGTCATGCGGCGATGGCGCATCACTTCCCAGCGATTGGTCAGCTTGGAGGCCAGCGGGGCCAGCGAACCGCGCCGATTGGGCGCAATGCCGCCGGTGACCATCAGGCCGGTGCCGCCCTTGGCCCGTTCGACGAAATAGGCCGTCAGCCGGGGCCAGTTCCAGACCCGGTCTTCCAGCCCGGTGTGCATGGAGCCCATGAGAATCCGGTTGGGCAGGGTCACGAAGCCCAGGTCCAGCGGCTGAAATAAATGCGGGTAGGGATGTGCTGACACGAAGCGATCAATCCGGAAGCAAGGCCAACGCCCATTATGCCGCGAACCGGACCTGCGGTCAGGCCGAGCCCTGCATGCCGGCGCGCGGATCAAAGGCCTGTTCTTTTTCCAGGGCCTGGTAAAGTTCGCGCGCCCGGGCGCTGCCCGCGGCCGGCACCACCACTTTCAGAATCACGTACTGGTCCCCCGGCGGCTGGCCCGGCAGGCCGCGGCCTTTCAGACGCAGACGTTTGCCGCTGGAACTGCCGGCCGGAATGTCGATCTCCACCTGACCACCCAGGGTTGGTACGGCCAGGCGCTTGCCCAGGGCCGCTTCCCACGGTGCCACCGGCACGGTCAGATGGACATCGCGCCCGTGCACTTCAAACAACCGGTGCGGCCGAAGATGCACTTCCAGGTACAAATCACCGGCCTCGCCACCGCCCATGCCCGGCTCGCCCTGTCCACTGAGCCGAATCTGGCGACCCTCGGTGACGCCGGCGGGAATGCTCACGTTCAGGCTCCGGGAGCCACCGCTGCCGCCCAGGTTGAGGCGCTGAACGCCGCCGGCATAGGCGGTCTTCAGATCGATCTCGACCGACGCGTTGACGTCGCGGCCGCGCGCGCGCATCCGCGCCCCGCCCTGGCGACGGCCGTTGCCGAAACCCGATGCGCCGAGTCCGCCAAACAGGCTTTCGAAGAAGTCGCTGAAGCCGGAAAACCCCTGCCCGTCGGTGCCGGTCTGCCAGCTCTGGCTCTGGCCCTGGCCCCAACCCGGCGGTGGCCGGAATTCCTGGCCCTGGCGCCAGCCGCTCTGACGAACCTGGTCGTACTGGGCGCGCTTTTCGGGGTCTTTCAGCGCTTCATAGGCCTCGCCGATTTCCTTGAACCGGGCCTCGGCGTTGGTCTCCTTGCTGACATCAGGGTGATACTTGCGCGCCAGCTTGCGATAGGCGCGCTTGATGTCTTCGGCACTGGCGCCCGGCTCCACGCCCAGCGTTTTGTAGTAGTCCTTGAACTGCATGGTCGGTTCTCTGCCCGGATGGTGCTTCAATGCGTGCCGGACCAGGCGAATTCAAGCGCCGGCCGGATCAACAGGTCTCCAGATCGACCAGCAACCAGGCCCGCGCCCGCTCCCAGTCGCGCTGGACGGTGCGGATCGAGGTATCCAGCAAGTCGGCAATTTCCTCGGCCGTGTAGCCGCCGAAAAAGCGCGCGATCACCACCTCGGCCTGGCGCTGATCGACCGCGCCCAGGCGTTCCAGAGCCTCGTCGATGCGCAGCACGACCTCTTCGTCGGCCCCATTGGACGAAACCAACTCCTCGTGCAGGGTATCGGCCGCTCGACCCGAACCACGCTTGAGGGCAAGCCGGGAGCGGGCGTGGTCAACGATGAGCTGGCGAATGGCCAGGTAGGAAAGGCGCCGGAAATGCTGACTGTTGCGAATCGGCTCGCCCTCGGATTGGCGCAGCTTGAGGTAAGCCTCGTGGACCAGCTCGGTGGTCTGCAGGGTCGGACTGGCGCCCAGCCGGGCCTGCTGGCTGCGAGCAATCTGGCGCAGATCTTCGTAGACCAGCGGCAACAGCCGATCCATGGTCTCGGGTGTCCCGCGCAGGCTGGAGAGCAACTGCGTGACTTCGCCTTCCAGGGATTGCAGGGTCTGTTCATTCACGCCGTCCAGTGTGCCACAGTCAACTGAATGGCGGCTGATCGGGTGGTGGCGGCTGCCGCGGGGCCTGCAGCGGCGAACGAAGATGGCGGATCGTACAGGCCTGGTGGCGTTTGGGTGCCAGACCCGTTACTTCGTCGAGCCCCCGACAATCGCGCCCCGGATGCTCCGCATACGCTCCGGGCTGGTACGGAACGGTTGGTGGAAATTCCGCGCCGCTTCCGGCCCCGCGGCAGCCCCCACCACCCGATCCGAAAGGGAGAAGACAACTTGGCACCTCGGCGCGTTCGCCCTGCGCTCGGGCAGAGCGTCCACGCCTCGCCACCACCTCCACAAAAACTATATATCCTTACAGTATGGTGCCCACCACCTCACACTATGCCGAACTCCACGCCCTGAGCGCCTTCAGCTTTCGCCGCTCGGTTGCCCAGCCGGGCGCGCTGGTCGAACGCGCCGCCGAGCTGGGTTACCGCGCCCTGGCCGTGACTGACGAGTGCTCCCTGGCCGGCGTGGTGCGCGCCCACGAGGCCGCCCGGGCCTGCGGGCTGGGCCTGATCATCGGCACCGAAATCCGCTGCGATGGGCTGCACCTGGTGCTGCTGGCGCCGAGCCAGACCGCCTACACCCAGCTGTGCCGGCTGATCACCCGGGCCCGGCGGCGCGCGCCCAAGGGCGGCTACCGGATCGAGCGCGCCGACCTCGACCATGGGCTCGACCAGGTGCTGGCCATCTGGAAACCCGTACCTTGGACCGATCCACCAAACCAGCGAGCCGAAGAACTCAAGGCCTGCTTTGACAAGCGCCTGTGGCTCGGCGCGACGCGTCTGCTGCTGCCCGACGAGCACAGCTGGATCCGCGCGCTGGAAGCCTTCGCGCGCCACCACACACTACCCTGCCTGGCCTGTGGGGATGTGCGGATGAGCACGCGCGAACAGCGCCCGCTGCTCGACGTGCTCACCGCCCTGGACGAGGGCAAGCCGCTGGCCGAGTGCGGCCTGGCCCTGGCCGCCAACGGCGAGCGCCATCTGCGCCCCCTGCCCACCCTGCAGCGGCTGTACCCGGGCGACTGGCTGGCCGAGACCGTGCGCGTGGCCGAGCAGTGCCGGTTTGCGCTGTCCGAACTCGACTACCGCTACCCGCGCGAACTGGTACCGGCCCCGCTCACCCCCGCCCGGCATCTGCGCCAGCTGACCCTGGCCGGAATGCGCAAGCGTTACGGTGAAGCCCCACCCGATCAGGTTCGCAAGCTCGTCGCCCACGAATTGACCCTGATCGAGGAGATGGGCGTGGAGGCGTTTTTCCTCACCGTCCACGACGTGGTGCGCTTTGCCCGCGAACGCGGCATTCTGTGCCAGGGGCGCGGCTCGGCGGCCAATTCGGCGGTGTGCTACTGCCTGCAGATCACCGAGGTCGATCCGTCGAAACAACAGCTGCTGTTCGAGCGCTTCATCTCGAAAGAACGCAACGAACCACCCGATATCGATGTCGACTTCGAGCATGAACGGCGCGAAGAGGTGCTGCAGTACATCTACAACAAGTACGGACGCGAGCGCGCCGCCCTCGCCGCCACGGTGATCCATTACCGCCCCAAAAGCGCGCTCAAGGACGTCGGCCGGGCGCTCGGCCTGGAGCCGGAGCGGCTCGACCGCCTGACCGCCTCGCTGGCCTGGTGGGACCAGCCTGATGCCTGGCCCGAGCGCCTGGCCTCGTGTGGCTTCGACCCCGAAGCGCCGACTACCTGCCGGCTGATGCGCCTGACCACCGAACTGGTCGGCCTGCCCCGCCACCTGTCCCAGCACGTCGGCGGCATGGTGATCTCGGATGCCCCCCTGCACCACCTGGTGCCGGTGGAAAACGCCGCCATGGCCGAGCGCACCATCATCCAGTGGGACAAGGACGACCTGGAAACCTTGGGCCTGCTCAAGGTCGACTGCCTGGCGCTGGGGATGTTGACGGTGATTCGCAAGACATTGGCATTACTGGATACGGGTTCGGGGTTCGGGGTTCGGGGTTCGGGGAAAGAAGGCGCGTGGACGCTGGCTGATATTCCGCGTGAGGATGCGGCGACGTACGACATGCTGTGTCAGGGCGATGCCGTGGGGGTGTTCCAGGTCGAATCGCGCGCCCAGATGGCGATGCTGCCGCGGCTGAAACCGCGCTGTTTCTACGACCTGGTGGTCGAAGTCGCCATTGTCCGGCCCGGGCCGATCCAGGGCGAGATGGTGCATCCGTATCTCGCCCGGCGCGAAAACCCCCAGGAGGTGCGCTATCCCAGCCCGGAGCTGGAAGACGTGCTCAAACGTACCCTGGGCGTGCCGATCTTCCAGGAGCAGGTGATGCAAATCGCCATGACCGCGGCCGGCTTCACGCCGGGTCAGGCCGACCAGCTGCGCCGGGCGATGGCGGCCTGGAAGCGCCGCGGGGGCCTGGAGCCTTTTCGTGAACAACTGGTCGAGGGCATGCTCGCGCACGGCTACACGCTGGAATTCGCCGAGCGCATCTACAGCCAGATCCAGGGCTTCGGCGACTACGGCTTCCCCGAATCGCACGCGGCCAGCTTTGCCCTGCTGACCTATTTCTCGGCCTGGCTGAAGTGCCATCATCCGGCCGCATTCGCCTGCGGCCTGCTCAACAGCCAGCCCATGGGCTTTTACGCCCCGGCCCAGATCATCAACGACGTGCGCCGGCATGGCGTCAGCGTCCGGCCGGTCGACGTTCGCTTCAGCGAGTGGGATTGTGTGCCAGAAAGGCCGGGGGTTCAGGGTTCAGGGTTCAGGGTTCGGGAAAAGCGGGAGGGTATTCGGCTGGGCTTGCGGATGGCCAAGGGGCTGAAAGCCGACAGTGGTGAGCGCATCGTGGCGGCGCGTGCCGAACGGGCTTTTGCCGATGTACAGGACCTGGCCGTGCGGGCGCGGCTGGATCGGGGTCAGCTAAACGCCCTGGCCGAGGCCGGGGCGCTGAAAGGCCTGGCCGGACATCGTCGGCGGGCGCGCTGGGAGGCCTTGGCCGTGCAGCGCCAGGGCGATCTGCTCGACTTGGCCCCGATTGCCGAACCGCGCACCACGATCCGCCCGCCCGATGCCTGCAGCGAGCTGCTGGCCGACTATGCCAGCACGGGCGTAAGCCTGGATCACCACCCGGTCGCGCTGCTGCGCCGGAGCCTGGGCAAGCGGGTATGCACCGCCCGGGGCTTGCGCGAGACCGCCGACGGCAGCCGCGTGGAAGCCTGCGGCCTGGTCACCCACCGCCAGCGCCCGGGCACAGCCTCGGGCGTGATTTTCTTATCGCTGGAAGACGAGACCGGCATCATCAACGTCATCGTCTGGCCGAAGCTGGTCGAGCGCTATCGCCGCGAAGTGTTGCAGGGACAAATCCTGCGCGTGGTCGGCACCCTGCAAAACGCCCAGGGCAGCCAGCACCTGATTGCCAAAAGCCTGCACAGCGAGGATCACCGCCTGGCGAACCTCGCGGCCGGCTCGCGCGATTTTTGCTGACAACCCCGGCACTGATTGATCCGGCACCGCCCACAGTGCTATGGTAAGCGCTGTCATCGTTCCGGGGATGGGGCTGCCAATGAAACTGCCCGCACCTGTACACCGCACCTTCGCGATCCATTCCACGCTCGCCGCACTGGCCCTGCTTCTGGCCCAGGCCGCCAGCGCCCAGGGCCAGTTGCTGTGGAGCGATGAGTTCGATTCCGGCACCAGGCCCGACAGCACGATCTGGTCCTACGACATTGGCACCGGCAACAACGGCTGGGGCAACTGGGAGCTGCAGGAGTACACCGACAGCACCGACAACGCCCGCATCGAGGATGGCAACCTGGTCATCACGGTGCGCGAGAAACGGGTCGGCTCGAACCGCACCGGTTTTACCTCGGCCAGGCTGCGTACCGAAGACAAGCTGATGTTCCAGTACGGCTACATCGAGGCCCGCATCAAGATGCCGGACCTGAGCGACGGCCTGTGGCCGGCGTTCTGGACCCTGGGCAACAACTTCTCGGAGGTGGGCTGGCCGGCCTGTGGTGAACTCGACATCATGGAGATGGGCTGGCGCGATGCGATCCGGGATGGCCTGGTCAACCGCTGGGTCAGTTCGGCTGCACACTGGCAACACCAGGGCAGCCATGCCGTGTTCGGGCGCACCTACAGCCCCGGGCTGACCGAGCCGGCCGACCTCAACGGCGAGTACCACCTGTTCAGCATGGACTGGACGCCGGACCGGGTGACCACCTACCTCGACGGCAAACAGCTCTGGACTATGGATATCAGCCCGGGCAGCTGTACCGACTGCCGGGAGCTTCATCAACCGCACTTCATCCTTTTGAACGTCGCCGTCGGCGGCACCTACCCCAACATGCAGCACCAGGGTCAGGTGACCGCGCCCCTGCCGGCCGAAATGAAGGTCGACTACGTGCGCATCTATGACAACGGGCACACCCAGCTCAGCGGCAGCGGTCTGCAAAGCGGACCACCAGACATCGGCCCGGCCCACTCGGGTTCCTGGTATCAGCCGGAACAGGACGGGCACGGATTTGCCCTGGAATTCGGCGAACTGCCCGACGGCACTCCGCTGGCCATCGCCTACTGGTATACCTATGACGACAGGGGCAACCCGCTGTTCCTGACCGGCACCGGGGCTCCCGAGGGCAATCGCGTGACCATCGATTTCATCTCACCGGTGGGCATGGTCTACGGAGAGTTCGACCCGGACAGCGTTGTGCGCGAGGATGGTGGTGTTGCCGTATTCGAGTTCGAGGATAGAGATCACGGCCGCTTCAGCTACACTCCGTCGGAGTTCACCGCCACCGCCTGGGGTCATACCGCCATCGAGGAGTTAGCGATCATCAAGCTGTTCGGCGTACCGGCACCCGAATCCTTCGCCCGCTAGCAAACGAAAACCATCGCCTGGCAAAGCTGGACCGCGAGGGGCACACTAGCGCTCGCTGCACTGCTCCACCTTGAAAAACGAGACCAGCTCCTGCAGATGGCGCGCCTGCCCGCTCAACTGCTCGGAAGACGAGGCGAGCTCCTCGGAAGCCGAGGCGCTCTGCTCGGTGATTGAGTTGAGTCGCTCCATGGCCGTCGTGATCTGACGCGCGCCGACGTCCTGCTCGGCGGAAGCGGCACTGATCTCCCGGACCAGGCCGGCCGTATTTTCGATCAGAGGCTCCAGTTCTTCGAGCAACGTACCCGCCCGCTTTGCCTTGTCCAGGCTGCCACGGGCAACCTGGCCGATCTCCTGCGAGGCCACCTGGCTGCGCTCGGCGAGCTTGCGAACCTCGGCCGCTACCACCGCAAAGCCCTTGCCGTGATGTCCGGCTCGAGCCGCTTCAATCGCGGCATTCAGAGCCAGCAGGTTGGTCTGGTAGGCAATGTCGTCGATGATCGTGATGCGCTCGGAAATCGATCGCATGGCGTCGAGGGTTTCCCGAACCGATTGGCTGCCGTCGACTGCCTTGCTCGCCGCCTGAGACGACAACTCGTCGGTTGCCGATGCGCTTTTGCTGTTGCCTTGAATGGAGGCTGCCATCTCCTCCACTGCTGCGCTGGTTCGCTCGACGCTGGCGGCCTGCTCGCTGGCTCCTTCGCTGAGCGTCTGCGAAGTGGCGGCCGATTGCTCGCTGGCGGCAAGAATCTCTGAACTGCCAACTGCCACCGATTTGATGATGCCCTCCAACTTGACGAGCATGGCGTCCATCGCCCTCGCCAGCCGACCGATTTCGTCCCCGCGCTGCTTGAGTTCAGATCGAATACTGGCCGCCAGGTCGCCCCCCGCCAATTGATCAGCAGCGTCGACAGTAGCCAGCAGGGGCTGGATGATTCCGCGCCGGATGTACAGGGTAGACAGCACCTGGATCACCACGAAAATCACCAGACTGATCAGAAGATTCTGCAAGACGGCAGCACGGGAACCACGGGCGACCAGGGCCCCGATTCGATCCATTTCAACACCAACAAACAGCACGCCCAGGGATTCGCCGCTGGGCGACAGAAGCGGGCGATACCCAGTGACATACTCACCCCCGAGGATCATGGCCCGACCAAAGTAGTCCTGACCGGCGCGGATCGGCGCATAGGCGGCGCTTTCGGACCCAAGCATGGTTCCAACCACACGATTCCCGGCCGGGTTGCGGATGCTGGTGATCAGGCGTCGAAAATCATCGCCATCGGCAACAAAGATCGTGGCCACGATGGACAGTTCGCGCGACAGTTCGTCAAGCATGTCGAAACGACCCTCCAGGTCGACACCGTCGGCGTCAACCAGGGTGCGGCCCTGGACCGAAAGCTCGCCAAAATGTCGAGCCACCCGATCCTGCAGCACGTTCAGATCACCCTGCATTTTGGTCGTGGCAACCTCCGTGGATGCACCCGTCGCCACCGAGCCGATGGCTCTCCAGGCCAGCACCGTCGAAGTCGCGGTAACCAGAATCAGACCGATTCCGATCAACACGCGCAACTGCAAACTCAGGCCAACCGACCAGCGTGACCCCGAAAAGATAGATGTTCCCATTCCCATTGCTCCTGCATGGCCCTTCCAGCGCACAACTCTCGGGACCCCACCCCGGCAGACGCTAGCAGATCGAGCAGCTTTTTACAAACAGAAAGGAAACGTGAAGACCGTCTCAAATCGAGCGCAATGGATTCATCGCGGCGAGTTTCGGGTCAGCATCCGCTTGGCCGCCGCACCCAACAGCAGCAGGACGCTCAGAACCAGCAGTGGCGCCAGGGTAGTCTTGTCCAGGGCCTGGCCGGACTCCACTGCCTCGACCAGACCATGGACGGCACTGGCGTAAACACCCCATTTGACGGAAAGCCCCACCGCGGCCGCGGTCAGGAAGCCGGGCAGGCCCAGGCCCAGGACACCGCCGGCGAAATTGACCAGGGAATGCGGAAAGCCGGGCAGGATGCGGAGCGCGGTCTGGGTCAACAAGCCGCCCTGGCGCGACAGCAGGCCGACAATTCGGCTGCCCGGGCCTTGCGGCTCCCAGTCACCGCGCAGCCGGGAACTGAACCGATAGGCACCCAGCGCCCCGGCAACGCTGCCCACCACCAGCAGGCCGGTGGCAACCAGCGGCGGCTGGAACGGGGCAATCAGCCAAAGCCCCAGGCTGCCGGGCAGGCCGAAAGTGAACAGGATGGCCATGGCCACCACTACCCCAGCCAGAAACAGCGGGTTACCGCTCAACGCGCGCCCGAACTCCAGCAACTCGTCTACGCCCCAGGGCTGGATTGCTGCGATGACGGCACCGCTAATAATCAGCAGCGGCAACACCCACAGACGACGGGGACGGGATTGGGGCTGGACGGGCGGAGCACGACGCGACATCTTTCCCTTATAGCACGCAAGCCGTAACCCGCAGAGCATCATCGGACACCCGTTTGGCCTACAGTAGACGGCATGATCAGCACGAACAACAGCCCGCCGGGTCGCTGGCGCTTCTGGATCGACCGGGGCGGCACCTTTACCGACGTGGTGGCTCGAGCACCCGACGGGACGCTGCACACAACCAAGCTGCTCTCGGACAATCCGGAGCACTACCGCGATGCCGCCATCGAAGGCATCCGCCGGCTGCTCGCGCTCGAGGCCGAGGCGCCCATTCCGGCCGAACGCATCGAACACGTTCGCATGGGCACGACCGTGGCCACCAACGCCCTGCTGGAGCGCCGCGGCGAGCGCACCGCCCTGCTGATCACCCGGGGTTTTCGCGATGCCCTGTTCATCGGTCACCAGGCCCGGCCCGACATTTTCGCCCTCGATATTCGCCGTCCCGAACTGCTGTATGAGACCGTGGTCGAGGTCGATGAGCGAGTCGACGCCGACGGCAGCGTTCTGCACGCACCCGACGAGAACAGGCTGCGCGCCGATCTGGGCGCGCTGCGCGCCCGGGGCATCGGCGCGCTGGCCGTGGTTTTCGTCCACGGCTACCGCTATCCGGAGCACGAACAAATGGTCGGCCGGCTGGCGCAGGAGTCGGGCTTTGCCCAGATCAGCCTGTCGCATGCAGCCAGCCCGCTGATTCGCATGATCGGGCGCGGCGATACCACCGTGGTCGATGCCTATCTATCCCCCATCCTGCGCCGCTATGCCGAGCAAGTAGCCGGCGAGCTGGGCCAGGTGCGGCTGCAGTTCATGAAATCCGATGGCGGCCTGACCGGCGCCGACCATTTCGCCGGCAAGGACGCGATCCTGTCCGGCCCGGCCGGCGGCATCATCGGTTGCGTGCGCACGGCCGAACTGGCCGGCTGCAAGCGCGTGATCGGCTTCGACATGGGCGGCACCTCGACCGATGTGTCCCACTATCACGGCGAACTGGAACGCTGCTTCGAGACCGAGATCGCCGGGGTACGCATGCGCGTACCGATGCTGGAAATCCATACCGTGGCCGCCGGTGGCGGCTCCTGCCTGCATTTCGACGGCAGCCGTTACCGGGTCGGCCCGGATTCCGCCGGCGCCAACCCCGGCCCGGCCTGCTACCGCCGCGGCGGGCCGCTGACCGTGACCGACTGCAACCTCATGCTGGGCAAGCTGCAGCCGGAGTTCTTCCCGGCCGTGTTCGGGCCGGAGGCGGACGAGCCGCTGGATGCAGACGTGGTCCGGGAAAAATTCGCCGCGCTCAGAGCCGAAATCCACGCCGCCACCGGCGACCAACGCTCGGCCGAAGCGGTCGCCGAAGGTTTCCTGAAAATCGCGGTCAACAACATGGCCAGCGCCATCCGCAAGGTCTCGGTGCAGCGCGGCCATGACGTCACCCGCTACGCGCTCAACTGCTTCGGCGGCGCCGGCGGCCAGCACGCCTGCCTGGTGGCCGACGCGCTGGGCATCGAAACCGTGCTGATTCATCCCAGGGCTGGCGTCTTGTCGGCCTACGGCATGGGCCTGGCCGACGTGATGGCGTTGCGCGAGTTCCCGCTCGGCGAACTGCTCAACGATTCGCTGCTCGAAAGCCTGGCTCAAGCCGAGCAGGCCGCCCGCCAGCAAGCCGTTGACGAACTGCTCGAGCAGGGCCACGAACGCCGGCGGATCCGCACGCGCGCGCAGCTGCACCTGAAATACCGCGGCACCGACACCACCGTGCTGGTCGACCTGGCCGACATCGAGCGCATGCTGGCCGAGTTCCACCACCTGCATCGACAGCAGTTCGGCTTCGCCATGCACGATCGCGAGGTGATCGCCGAGTCCGGGCTGGTCGAAGCGGTAGCGCCCGGGCAGGCCATGTCTGAGCCGGTCGCACAATCAGCACTCGCGGATGCCAAGGCTGAACCAGTGGCTCGCATCAAGACCTGGATGGCCGGCAAACGGCAGCCGCATACCCGTGTCTATCGGCGTGATCAGCTCCAGGCCGGCATGCAGGTCGATGGGCCGGCCATCCTGGTCGAAGACCATGCGACCACGGTGCTGGAGCCGGGCTGGAGGGCGGAGTTGAACGAGCGCTGTCATCTGCTGCTCAAGCGCCGCCAGCGCCGGGCCGACAAACAGTCCCTGAGCCGGAGCGTCGATCCGGTCATGCTCGAGGTCTTCAACAAGCTGTTCATGGCCATCGCCGAGCACATGGGCGTGGTCCTGCAAAAGACCGCCTGGTCGGCCAACATCAAGGAACGGCTGGACTTTTCCTGCGCGCTGTTTGACGGCCAGGGCCAACTGGTGGCGAACGCGCCGCACGTGCCGGTACACCTGGGCTCGATGGGCGAGAGCGTGCGCTCGGTGATCGCGGCCTTTGGCGAGGACATGCGCGACGGCGATGTCTTCCTGCTTAACGACCCCTACTCTGGCGGCACCCACCTGCCCGATCTGACCGTGGTCAGCCCCTGCTTCCGCAGCGATTCTGACGGTCGCGGCGCCATCCTGTTCTACACCGCCAGCCGCGCCCATCACGCCGATATCGGCGGACTCACCCCCGGCTCCATGCCGCCGCACAGCCGCCATATCGACGACGAAGGCGTGCTGATCCCGCCGACCCGGATCGTGCGCACCGGCCGGCTGGACGAGCAGCGCCTGTCCGACCTGCTGGCCTCGGGCCCGCACCCGGCCCGCAACCCGCGCCAGAACTTCGCCGACCTGCACGCCCAGATCGCGGCCAATGCGCGCGGCCTGAAAGAACTCAACGAGATGGTGGCGCAATTCGGCCTGGACGTGGTCCAGGCCTACATGGGCCACGTCCAGGGCAACGCCGCCGAGCAGGTCCGGCGCGCCATCGTCGAGCTGAAGAACGGTCACTGGATCAAGACGATGGATTCCGGCGCGCGCATCGAAGTCCGCGTCACGGTCGACCGTAAAGCGCGCAGCGCGGTGATCGATTTCAGTGGCTCCAGCCCGCAGCAGCCCGACAACTTCAACGCACCCGCGGCCATCACCCGGGCCTGCGTGCTCTACGTACTCAGAACCCTGGTCGCCGACGACATTCCCTTGAATGACGGCTGCATGGCCCCGGTCGAGTTGATCATTCCCGAAGGCAGCATCCTCAACCCGGAACATCCGGCCGCGGTCGTGGCCGGCAACGTCGAGACCAGCCAGGTCATCACCGATGCCCTGCTCGCCGCCATGGGCAGGCTCGCCAACAGCCAGGGCACGATGAACAACCTGACCTTCGGCAACGCGCAGCATCAGCACTACGAAACCCTGTGTGGTGGTGCCGGTGCGGGTGAAGGTTTCGACGGCGCCGACGCCGTCCACACCCACATGACCAACTCGCGCCTGACCGACCCGGAAATCCTCGAAACGCGCTTTCCCGTGCGCCTGGAAGGCTTCGGCGTGCGCGCCGATTCCGGCGGACACGGCCACTGGCGCGGCGGCCACGGTGCCGAACGCCGGATTCGCTTCCTCGAACCCATGACCATTGCCCTGCTAGCCACCTCGCGCTCCCGGGCACCGCAGGGCCTGCACGGCGGCGAGGCGGGCAAAACCGGCCAGGCCTGGATCGAACACGCCGACGGGCGCAGACAGAAGCTGGCCGGCTGCGACCGCGCCGAGATCGAGGAAAACGCGATGCTGGTCATCCGCACGCCGGGCGGCGGCGGTTGGGGTGGCTAATTAGTCAACCAGAACGACGCGGTTGCGTCCATCGGCCTTGGCCCGGTACAGCGCTGCATCTGCCCGGTCCAGCATGTCTTCCACCCCCTTGCCCGGGGTCAGCGTGGCGCCGATGCTGACCGTAAAGCGCAGTGGCTGATCGCCGGTCTCCAGCACGATTTGCTCGATCGCCAGGCGCAATTCTTCCAGCACTTCGGCAGCATCCGCCCGGCCGCAGCGAGGTATGAGCAAGGCAAACTCCTCACCGCCCATGCGCGCGCAAAGCCCCTCCTTGGGCACCGCCTGCCGGATGGTCTCGGCCATGGCGAGCAGCGCCATATCCCCAGCATGATGACCGCAGCGGTCGTTGATTTTCTTGAAGTAGTCGGCATCCAGCATGGCGATGAGCAGGGCACTGGAATCGGCCAGCGCCGCACTATGCGCGCGCCCGGCTCGAATCATGAAATCGCGCCGGTTGGGCAGCCCGGTCAGGTAGTCATGGTTGGAGGCGTGGTGCGCTTCGGCCAGGCTCAACAGCATGTCGATGTTCTGGTCCACCCGGCAGAACAACTCTTCGGTACTGAATGACTTGTGCAGGAAGTCCGAGGCCCCGCCCTTGAGAAACCTGGCCAGCAGTTCCGGTCCGCCGCTTTGCGACAGGGCAATGATGGCGAGCTGTTCAAATGAACTGAAACGGCGCATGGCCGCGATCATCGCCAGGCCATCCATGCGCGGCATGTGGTAATCGGTGATGACCATGCGGATTGATTCATCCTGCTCCAGGGCGGCCAGACCGGCAGCACCATCAGCGGCCTGGATCACGCGATAGCCATGCTGCACCAGCAGACCACTCAGGTATTCGCGATAGGACCTGGAGTCGTCGACCACGAGGATCCGATGATCTCCGGCCCGCAGCATCCGGCGCACCTGGCGGGAGACATAGTCGATACCGACCCGATCCTTGACCACGTAATCGCTGACGCCCCGGTCGAGCAGGGATTGACGCAGCTTCGGGTTATCCGAACCGGTCAGCACGATCGACGGAATACCGGCCCGCATCACCCGGTCAATCACCTCGCCATCGCGCGCATCGGGCAGGTTCAGATCGGCAATCGCGACCGAGAAATCCGCATCTGGCGCCTCGATCAGGCGCCCGGCATCGGCCAACGTCGCCGCGATCGCGCACTCCACCTTGCAGACCTGCCGAATTCCATCCTGCAGCAATTCGGTCACCGAAGGGCTGTCATCGATGATCAGCACGGGGGTCTGGCGGCTGATCATGGATCCATCCGACGCAGATGCTGGGCAACCACCAGCCAGGCCCCCAACAGCCCGAACAGGGCGCTTCCAACCAGCAGCAAACCGACCTGGCCGGCGCTCGGGCCGAGCAGCATGAACGGCTCGCCGTAGGTCTGGCCGAGACGCTGGACCGGCTCATCGAGGGCCAGCAGACCGGCAATGACGACCATCCAGGCCAGCAGCCCGCCAAGCAGCCCAAACCAGGCACCGGAGTACAGGAACGGCCGGCGCACGAATGCCGGCGTCGCCCCGACCAGGGCCATGACCTCGATTTCTTCATGCCGGTTCTGCACGTCCAGGCGGATGGTGTTGCCAATGATCACGGCCACGCCCAGCGCCAGCAGAATCGCCAGCAGCCAGGTCAACTGCCCGAGCAGCGCGGTCATTGCATCCAGGCGCTCCAGCCACTGCAGATCAATCACGACGCTGGCCACAGCCGGTTCTTTTTGCAGCCGCTGCACCAGTCCGGGGCGCTCACCCTGGCTTGACGGAATGAGTTCCAGCACCCAGGGCAGCGGGTGGTCATCCAGTGCATCGATGGTTCCCAGGTCCAGCTGCAGCGACAACTCCTCCAGGCCCTGCTGCGGGCTGATCGGGTCGACCGCCAAGACCTCCGGCCAGTTGCTCAGGCGCGAAACCAGCCGATTGACCTCACTCTCGGACTGATCGGGCACAAGAAACACCGAAAGGGAATCGAGTCGCTCCCACTGCTGGGCCAGGCGCTCGATGTTTTGCAACGCCACCTGCAGGGCCAGCGGCAGGGCGAGAGCAAACGCCACAACGCTGATCGTCATCAGCGAAGCCAGCGGATAGCGCGCCAGGCTGCCCAGCGAAGACAGCAGGCTGAAGGCATGGCGGCGGGCCCAGGCGCGCAGTCCGGCGGCCGCTGCCGGCAACGTCCCGGATCGCCCTCTAGCCATGCTGGCTGCCCTCGCCGCCCTGGTCGGCGGTGCTGCGGTCGGGGAGATCATCGATGATGCGGCCCTGATCCAGCACCAGTACGCGCCGGCGCAAACGCTTGATCAGGGCAAGGTCATGGCTGGCGATCAGCACCGTCGCACCGGCCTGGTTCAGGTGCAGGAAGGTTTCCATGAGTTCCGCCGACAAGGCCGGGTCGAGGTTACCGGTAGGTTCATCGGCCAGCAGCAGCGGCGGGCGGGCGATGATGGCGCGGGCGATGCCCACGCGCTGCTGCTCGCCGCCGGAGAGCATGGGCGGATAGGCCTGCTCCCGGTCGAGCAGCCCGACCTTGTCGAGCGCGGCCCGCACCCGGCGGCGAATATCACCGAAGGGCACGCCGGCAATCATCAGCGGCAGGGCCACGTTATCGAACACGCGTTTGTCCGACAGCAGCCGATGGTCCTGAAAAATCACCCCGATCTGGCGCCGCAGATAGGGAATCTGGCGACGCGCGAGCTTGCCGACGTTGCGGCCGTCGAACAGCACCTGACCGCGGCTGGGACGCTCGAGCAGGGCAATCAGTTTCAGCAGGGTCGACTTGCCCGCACCCGAACGACCGGTCAGGAAGGCCAGCTCACCGCGGGCGAGTTCAAAGCTGACCTCCTGCAGGGCTTCGATGCCTCCGCGATAGCGTTTGCCGACCTGCTGGAAAGAGATCATGCCAGCAGCTGGCTCATGCTCAGAATCGGCAGCATGATGGCCAGCACGATATAGAGCACGACAAGACCCACGATCAGAATCAGCAGCGGCTGGAGCACGGCCAGCAGCAGGGTCGTGGCATTCTGCAGCTCGCGCTCCTGGATGGCGGCCGCATGCTCCAGCATGGCGGCCAATTCGCCGCTGCGCTCGCCACCGCTGATCAGTCTTCGGGCCACGGGCGGCAGCCAGGACGAATCCTGCAGGGCACGGGCCAGAGACACGCCCTCGCGCACCTGCCGGGCGGCTCGCTCGACGTCGGCCTGGACCACGCGATTGCCGACCACGCCGGTTGCCACCCGCAAGGCCTCGACCAGCGGAACCGCGCTGGAGACCAGGATGGCCAGGGTACGGGTAAAGCTGGCCGTCTGGCGGGCCCGGGTCAAGCCGCCGAGCAGCGGCAGGCGCAGCAGCCAGCCGTCCATGCGCAAACGTGGACCCGGCCGCTGCCAGGCCAGCACCAGAGCGCAGGCCCCGAGCAGCAACAGCAGCCCCACCAGCCAACCGTAGCCGGCGATGAATTCCGACAGCAGCAACAGGCTGCGCGTCAGCCATGGCAACTCCTGGGCAGCCTGCTCGAACACCCCGACCACACGCGGCACGACAAAGCCGATCAGGCCCCAGACCACGGCCAGGGCAATCGCGGCCAGCAGGGCCGGGTAGACCAGGGCCAGGCTGACGCCGCGACTCATGGCCTCGCGCTGCTCGGCGTGATCGGCCAGACGACCGAGCACGGCCTCGAGCTGGCCGGCGCGCTCGCCGGCCGCAATTGCCGCGGTGTAGAGCGACGGAAACAGCCGCGGGTGCTCAGCCATGGCTGCCGACAGGCTCTGGCCCTCCATGACGCGCGCCCGAATGGCGCCGATCTGGCGTCGGACCAGGGCGCCATCGCTTTGCTCGATCAGCACCGCCAGGACTTCCTCCAGCGTCAGCCCGGCGCGCAGCAGGGTGGCGAGCTGGCGCAGCAGCAAGACCCGCTCGCGACCCTGACCACCCAGACTGGGACGGGCGCTGGCGCCAGGCTGGACCGCGCGCACCTGCAGCGGGATCAAACCGCGTTCGCGCAGCTGCGAGCGCGCGGCGCGGGCGGTATCGGCCTGCAGCACCCCGCGCGCGGTGCGCTGACCGTCGAGGGCCTGGTATTCGAACGCGCCCACGTTCAGGTCACCCGGGTGACGCGCAACACTTCTTCCAGCGAGGTGATGCCGGCGACCGCCTTGCGCCAGCCATCCTCGGCAATGGAAGGACTGAGCTCGCGGGCCAGCTCCTCCAGTCGCGCCTCGGCCGCGCCGTCGTGGATCAGCGCGCGCATGGCCTGGTTGACCGGCACCAGCTCGTAAATGCCGGTACGGCCCCGGTAACCGGAGCGGCCGCTGTCCAGATCCACCCGCGGGCGCAGCAGTTCACTGTCCGGCCGCCCCGCCAGACCCACTCGCTCCAGTTCCTCGGAGCTGATCGCGTAGCGCTCGCAGGCATCCGGATCCAGCACGCGCACCAGGCGCTGGGCGAGCGTGCCGATCAGGCTCGAGGCCAGCAAAAATGGTTCGATCCCCATATCCACCAGGCGGGTGATGGCGCCGACCGCCGTGTTGGTGTGCAGGGTGGACAGCACCAGGTGGCCGGTCAGGCTGGCCTGGACCGCGATGCGCGCGGTTTCCAGGTCGCGGATTTCGCCCACCATGACCACGTCCGGGTCCTGGCGCAGAATGGCGCGCAGGCCACGGGCGAAGGTCAGGTCGACCTTGGGATTGACTTGGGTCTGGCCGATGCCATCGAGATCGTACTCGATCGGGTCCTCCACCGTCATGATGTTGCGGCTGCGGTCGTTCAGGCGCATCAGCGCGGCATACAGCGTGGTCGACTTGCCCGAACCGGTCGGCCCGGTAACCAGCAGGATGCCGTGCGGGCGCGCAATCAGGCCGGCCACGCGTGCTTCGGTTTCCGGGTCCATGCCCAGTTCGGCCAGGTCGAGACGCCCGGCCTGCTTGTCGAGCAGCCGCAGCACGACCCGCTCGCCGTGACTCGAGGGCAGGGTCGAGACGCGCACATCCACCGGACGCCCGGCAATCCTGAGACCAATGCGACCGTCCTGCGGAATCCGTTTCTCGGCAATATCAAGCCGCGCCATGACCTTGATCCGCGACGTGATCAGACCGGCCAGCGCGCGCGCCGGCGCCATCACCTCGCGCAGCACGCCGTCGACCCGAAAGCGAATCGACAGACGGTCTTCAAACGGCTCAAGGTGGATATCCGAGGCGCCCTCGCGCAGGGCCTGGGTGAGCACTCCGTTGATCAGCCGGATGATGGGCGCATCGTCTTCGCTTTCGAGCAGGTCGGCGGTTTCCGGCAAATCCTCGGCCAGGCGGGCCAGGTCCAGATCCTCGCCCAGGTCCTCGGCAACCTGGGCCGCGGTATCCTCGCCGGCCTCGTAGAGACGGCTGACCAGGCGGTCGAAATCAGCCGCCGAGAGACGCTCGAGAACGACCGGAGAACCGAGGTGGCGGCGCACCTCCTGGAGTGCAGCCACGTCCGGCGGCTCGCGCACCGCGAGACGGACGCGCTCGCCTTCCCGCCCGGCCACCGCAACCCCGCGACGGCGAGCGAATCCATAGGCAGGACGAAACTCAGCGCTCATCCGGCGGCGAGTGCAGGAAGTCTGCCAGATCCGGCAGCAGCGGCATTTCATCGGGCCGGGTCAGGCCGCGCGGGCGGTCGCGCTGGTTGAGCTGCTCGCCGCGGATCCGGGTGTACTTCGAGCGGGTCAGGTCATTGCTCAAGGCTTCATCATGGATGATCCGCGGGCGAATGAAGACCATCAGGTCGCGCTTGACGGTGCTGCTGGAGCGGTACCTGAACAACTCGCCCAGCAGCGGAATTCGACCCAGTCCGGGCACGCTTTCCATCCGTTCCTGGAGGTCGTCGGTCGTCAGACCGCCGAGCACCAGCAGGGCGCCGTCCGGCACCATCACCCGGGTCGAGATGGTGCGCTTGTTGGTGATCAAATCGACCGCGCCACCGGAAGGTGCCAGGGTAGAAACCTCCTGGGAAATCTGCAGCATGATGGTGTCGCCCTCATTGATGTGCGGGGTGACGTTGAGCTTGATGCCGATCTCCTCGCGGTTGACCGTCTGGAACGGATTGACCTGGCCATCGCCGGTCGTGAAACCCTGGGTGGCGAAACTGCCGGACAAAAACGGGACTTCCTGGCCTACGTTGATACTGGCCTCGTGATGGTCCATGGTCACGATCGAGGGGGTGGACAGGACATTGGTATTGGCGTCCTGGCTCAGGGCCCGGGCGAGGGCTCCGATCTCGAGAATCTCCAGCCCCAGAAGACTCGAGCGGCCGCGCACGTAGCCTACGTTGAGGCCGCGACCGGGCAACAGCAGGCTACCCTCGGGGCTGACTTGACCGGCCGCCGCGCTCAGGTTGAGGATATTGCTTCCGCCGGTCTGGAAGTTGGTGCCGCCGAACATCCCGCGCTCGCCGGAGGAAAAGGCCTGCCACTGGATTCCGAGTTCGCGCGAAGTGTCGACCGCGACTTCGGCAATGATGGCCTCGACCAGCACCTGGGCGCGCCGGACATCGAGCTGCCGAACCACCGACTCGATCGACCGGAAGGTCGCCTGTGCAGCGCTGATCACCAGTGAGTTGGTGTCGGCGTGGGCCTGGATGCGGGCCGGCTGAGTACCCTCCCGATCGAGATCGAGCATGCCTTCGAGCACCGGCACGAGCGAGTCGGCCGAGGCGTAGCGCAGGTAGATGACCTGGGTACTGCCTTCGGTCTGCAGCGGGGTGTCAAGGTGGCTGACCAGGGTGCGAAGGCGCAGACGGCGATTGGGCTCGCCGGCCAGAATGACGGTGTTGGTGCGTTCGTCGGCCAGGGCGCTGTCGCCACCGCCACCGCCCGGGTAGAGCCGATTGAGCAACCGCACCACCTCGGCTGCATCGGCGTGGCTCAGGGCGATGACCTCGACTTCCTGGTCGCTGGCAGCGTCGAGACGGCGGACCAGGGTCTCGACCCGGCGAATATTGGCCGCCCGATCCGCGATGATCAGAACATTGGAAGGGTCGTGATGGGCCATGAAGGCCGACTGCGGCAGCAGCGAGCGCAGTAGCTGGGAGGCCTCGGAGGCGCGCACGTGCTCCAGGGCAAGAATCCGGGTGACCGGGTCGTCGCCGCCGGCGCGCATGTCGTCGACCGGCACCCGACCATCCTGGCGGGCGTTGACGTCGGGCAGAATGCGGGTCGCATGCTCGTCGCTGACCGCACTGTAGCCATGTACCCGCAGTATGGACTGGAACACCGCCCAGACCTCGTCGGCGGCCAGCGGCTGGGTCGAGGCAACGGTTACGCGGCCGGAGACCTGCGGGTCGATGATGATGTTGCGCCCGGTCATCTCTGCCACCGCCTGGATCAGTGATCGGATGTCGGCATCGTTGAAGTTGAGCAGATGGCGCTCGTCATCGGATGCCAGGGCATTGACCGATGAGGTCAGCGCCAGGATCATGAGAGCGAAAATCAGAAGTCGAGACATGATGTTGGGCAGGCTCCGCAAAATTGGGGTCACTCGATCCGGGCCAGGATTCCGGCCAGGTCGGGCCTGAGCGTCATTTCCCTGCCCTGACGCTGAATCGTGATGGCGACCTCGCCGCGGCGCATGACATCCGCAAACAGGGCACGGGCGTCGGCTTCCGAGGCCAGGGTCTGGCCATTGACCGCGGTCACGACGTCGTTGACCTGCAGGCCCAGCTCGGCAAACAGGGTGGCGTCCCGCCCGGGCCGCACCCGAAACCCGCCGCCGGCCACCGGCAGAACAGAAATCTGGTCGGCCAGACCCGCAGCGCTGGAACCGCTCTGCTGCAGGGCGGCGGCGCTGACCCCGGTCGGCACCGCCGACATGCCGCGAATGCCGGGCAGGACCGGCTGATTCGGCTGCGATTGACGCGGAGCAGAAACCCGGGCCACGCCGGGCGAGCGCAACCCGCGCTCCATTTCCAGCGCCTCGCGCTCTCCGTTACGCGTGATGATCACCCGCATGGCTTCAATGGACTCCAGCCGACTGCCGTCCGGCAACTCATCACCGCTGCGGTAGACCGCCTCGGTGCCGCCGTCGTCGGCAATGATGGCAAACGCATCTTCGCCCCCGGACATCAGGCCGCGCAGGCGCAGATTGGAGCGCGCGGCCTGGACCGGCCGAGCCACCGCCGGGGCGCTGCGAGTCTCGCCGAACAAATCCCAGCGAAAGCCCTCTCGGCCGCTGGCAGCCGGCTGCACGCGCGGCACCGGCGGCATCGGGGCGGATTCGACCTCCGGGCCAACCGCCAGCAGCCACACCAGTTGGACGCTCTGCCAGGCCAGCACCAGCCCGATGAGCACCGCTACAAGCAGCGCCAGACGGCCTGAAGAATTTGCAAAATCGCCTGCAGTCACGGCTGGTTACCGGCGTCGCAAAGGATTCTCAGGGTAGCACAAGCCGACCCATCACCCGCCCCTGCGCTGGCCCCGGCCACGGCCTCCGCCGCGACCTCCGCGACCACCAGAACGACCAGCCGCCGTCTTCTTGCGCGGCGGCGGACGCTCCAGCCGCGGCAGGTCGTCCGGATCGTGCTGCAACACCGGCAGTTCCAGATCGATGTACTGCTCGATGTCCGGCAGGTGAACGGCGTAGTCCTCGCAGGCAAAGCTGATTGCATCGCCGCTCGCGCCCAGGCGAGCGGTGCGACCGATGCGATGCACGTAGTCGGCTGCTTCCTGCGGCAGGTCGTAGTTGATGACATGGCTGACGTCGGGAATGTGCAGACCGCGCGCGGCCACGTCGGTGGCGACCAGGACGTCGATATCACCATCGCGAAAGCGTTTGAGCAGTTTCTGGCGCTTGTCCTGGGGCACGGAACCGGCCAGCATGGCGGCGTTGAAGCCGTTGGCCTTGAGGGTGCGCGCGACCCGATCGACGGCGTGACGGGTATTGGCAAACACCATGACGTGGCCGTCTTGCATGGCCCGCAGCAGCTTGACCAGCAGCGGCAGCTTTTCGCGGTTGGCCGGGTAGTAGACGACCTGGGTGACCCGCTCGGTGGTCATCTGCTCTTCTTCGACGCGAATGGTTTCGGCGTCATTCATGTGCTCGTAGGCCAGTTCCGTGACCTTGAGCGGAAAAGTGGCCGAAAACATCAGGGTCTGGCGCTCATCGACCGGCGGCATGCGCCGGAACAGAAAGCGAATATCGGTGATGAAGCCCAGGTCGAACATACGGTCGGCTTCGTCGAGCACGGCCACCTCGATCTGGCGCAGGTTGTAGATGTCCTGCTTGAGGTAATCGATCAGCCGGCCCGGAGTACCGATCAGGATATCCACCCCGTCGGCGATCTCGTCGCGCTGCTTGACGTAATCCACGCCGCCGTACGCCAGCAGCGTGCGCAGGCCGGTGTGCCTGCCCAGCAGTTCGGCATCGCGGTGAATCTGGATGGCCAGTTCCCGGGTTGGCGCGATGCAGATCGCGCGCGGGTTGGCGCCCGGGCCCTTGCTGTCGGCACTGAGCAGACGCCGAAAAATGGCTAGCAGGAATGCCGCGGTCTTGCCGGTGCCGGTTCGGGCTTGGCCAGCGACGTCGCGTCCGGCCAGAGCCAGCGGCAGGGTCTGGGCCTGGATGGGGGGGCAGGTATCAAAGCCGGCGTCGGCCAGCCCGCGCATGATGCGCTCGTCGAGATCGAAGGTATCGAACCGGGTATCGGTCAAGACCTGTTCGGTGCTTGGGGTATCGGTCACAAATCATCCTGTAGCTGGAAATGGGCGCGGGCGCGACATGGTGCGAAGAAGATCGGGTGCCGCTGACGACCCGCCGCCGACAATCGGTTAGTATAGGCGGTTGTCAGCCGTCGTGCGGCCGCTCGCGCCGACGACATGTTCAGATCGCATGACCACCCCCTCTTTCAAGGAGCCTTTCACAGTGAGCGACAAGATTCTTCACGTATCCGACAGTGACTTTGACGAAGTCGTCCTCAAGGGCGACGGCCCGGTGCTGGTGGACTACTGGGCCGAATGGTGCGGCCCGTGCAAGATGATCGACCCGATCCTGCACGAACTGGCCGACGAATACGGCGACAAGATCAAGATCGCCAAGGTCAATATCGACGAAAACCAGCTGATCACCACCCGCTTCAAGATTCGCGGCATCCCGACCCTGATGATTTTCGAAAACGGCGAACACCAGGGGTCCAAGGTAGGCGCATTGACCAAGTCGGCCCTCAAGGCCTTCGTCGACGAGACCATTTGAAAAACCGCAGCCTCGGTCAATCGTGACGGCAAGAGGTGACGGCAAGAGGCTGGACTCCTGCCGCCAATGGTGCTACCGTTGGACGACTGGAGTCTTTCCCGACCTCGGAACCCTTTTGTACGATTGATTGGCCCCTGCCCTTTTTCCGGGCAAGCCTCAGGCAGAGTAAACGCACTGACCATCCAGACCCGGGTGTAACCGGCGGCGAGCGGCCCTGCTCGCCAGCACACCGGGCTCATTGCCAGACAGCATCCCATGAACCTTACAGAACTGAAAAGAAAGACCGCGCAAGAACTCATCGACATGGCCGACGAACTCGGCATCGAGAACATGGGGCGTTCGCGCAAGCAGGACGTCATCTTCGCCATCCTCAAGGCCAAGGCCGGCAAGAAAGAAGCCATCTACGGCGACGGGGTGCTGGAGATCCTGCAGGACGGCTTCGGCTTCCTGCGCGCATCCGAGGCCTCCTACATGGCCGGGCCGGACGACATTTACGTCTCGCCCTCGCAGATTCGCCGATTCAACCTGCGAACCGGCGACTATATTGCCGGCAAGATTCGCCCGCCCAAACAGTCGGAGCGCTACTTTGCCCTGCTCAAGGTCGAAGAACTCAACTACGACCGGCCCGAGAAGGCGAAAAACAAGATTCTGTTCGAGAATCTGACCCCGGAATTCCCGCGCGTGCAGCTGCCGCTGGAGCGCGGCAACGGGTCGACTGAAGACATCACCGGGCGCATCATCGACCTGATCGCGCCCATCGGCAAAGGCCAGCGCGGCCTGGTCGTCAGCCCGCCCAAGGCCGGCAAGACCATGATGCTGCAGTCCATCGCGACCGCCATCCGGGCCAACAACCCGGAAGCGCACATGATTATCCTGCTGATTGACGAGCGCCCGGAAGAGGTCACCGAGATGCAGCGCGGGGTGGACGCCGAGGTCATCTCTTCTACCTTTGACGAGCCGGCCACGCGCCACGTGCAGGTCGCCGACATGGTGATTGAACGGGCCAAGCGCCTGGTCGAGCACAAAAAAGACGTCATCATCCTGCTCGACTCGATCACCCGCCTGGCGCGCGCCTTCAACACGGTCGCTCCTTCGTCCGGCAAGGTCCTGACCGGCGGCGTCGACGCCAACGCCCTGCAGCGCCCCAAACGCTTCTTCGGGGCAGCACGCAACATCGAAAACGGTGCCAGCCTGACCATCATCGCGACCGCGCTGGTCGATACCGGCTCGAAAATGGACGAGGTCATCTACGAGGAGTTCAAGGGCACCGGCAATATGGAAATCCACTTGAGCCGCCGGATTGCCGAAAAGCGCGTCTACCCGGCCATCGACATCAACCGCTCCGGGACCCGGCGCGAAGAGCTCATGGTCGGCAACGAGCAGCTGCAGCGCACCTGGATCCTGCGCCGTATCCTCCAGCCCATGGACGAAGCCCAGGCCATTGAGTTCATGCTCGACAAGCTGAAAGTGACCAAGACCAACGAAGAGTTCTTCAACTACATGAAGCGGTAAACGGGTTCATCCGACCTTCACCCACCTCCTTCACAATTGTCAAATTGACAAACGTGAAGGAGACAAGACATGGCAGACGCCGACGGTAACGCAACAATCCTGCTGGTCGAAGACCACAACGACCTGGCCGCAAGTATCGGCGACTACCTGGAAAGCGCGGGTTTTGCAATGGATTTCGCTGCAGACGGCGCGATTGCGCTGAACCTGCTGGACGAAAACCCCTATGACGTGATCGTGCTGGACCTGATGCTGCCCAAGATCGACGGCATCCGGGTGTGCGAGCGTTTGCGTGAACGCGGTGACGGGACCCCGGTGCTGATGCTGACCGCACGCGATCAACTGGACGACAAGGTTGCCGGATTCAACGCCGGCGCCGACGACTACCTGGTCAAACCGTTCGAAATGGAAGAACTCGAGATCCGCGTCCGGGCCCTGATCCGCCGGGCGCGCGGCGAGATGTCGGACGGCGCCATGCGCGTGGGCGACCTGGTGTTTGACCCGCGCACCATGCGGGTGGAGCGCGAAGGCGCACGGGTCAACCTGTCGCCGACCTCGATCCGGATTCTCAAGGTCCTGATGCGCGAGGCACCGCGCCTGGTAAGCCGCGAGCAGCTGGAAAACGAGCTGTGGGGAGACATGCTGCCTGATTCAGACACCTTGCGCTCACACATGTACAACCTGCGCAAGGGCATTGACCGCCCGTACAAAACCAAGCTGCTGCACACCGTGCAGGGAATGGGCTTCAAGCTGGCCACCCCGGACGACGCATGACGGGGCAGCCACCGTCCGGGCCGGTCATCCGGCCAGGGCGGTGGCCACGTCTTCGCGATACGGGCCGCGCAGGGCCTGCCATTCCAGCCGAAACCACGGCGCCACAAGCGCTTGTTCATCGCCCATCATGGCGTCCACTTCCGCTGGGTCTACATAACGCCAGGCAGCCAGCTCGTTCGGGTTGGGCTGCAGCTGGAAGGATTCAGCCCGGCCAACATAGACCCAGCACAGTTCACGCTCCGCCCCCAGTTCACCAAAAATGGCCTGGTAGCGGAACTTGTAGATAAAGTGCAGCGGCGTGCGCACGCCAAGCTCCTCGAAGATTCGTCGCTCGGTCGCCTCGGCCATTGTCTCTCCCGCACGCGGATGCGAGCAGCAACTGTTGGCCCAGTACAGGGGCCACAAGCGCTTGTCGGCAGCGCGTTGCTGGATCAGCAGGCGGCCGTCGCCGGAAAACAGGAACACCGAAAAGGCACGATGCAGCAGGCCGTGGCCGTCGTGGCACCGCCCTTTGCTGAGCACACCCAGTTCGTTATCGTCCTCGTCCACCCGAATCAGGGCTTCGGAGTCCGAAGAAACCACCCGGGCGGGACCGGCGCGCTCAGGTAACACCGACTTCTACCTCGATTGCGTGGTAACCGGCTTCGCGAATGGCGCGGGCGACTCTGGCTGATTGATCAGGACACAGCGCAATCACCGATCCACCACCACCGCCGCCGGTCAACTTGGCACCAACCGCTCCATGCTGCCGGGCAATCTGGATCAGTTCTTCCAGCTCCCAGCTCGAGACCTGCATGGCGTTGAGCAACCCCTGGTTGATGTTCATGGTCTCGCCCAGGGTTTCGTAGTCTCGCTTCGCCAGGGCCTCCAGCCCGACCCCGACCAGGGTATCGATCTCGTCGAAAATGCGCTCATACAGGGCCGGATTCCGCTGCCAGGCCTCGCGCACGCGGGCCACGGTACGCGCGGTCAGGCTTTCCACCCCGCTCATGGCAATGACCATTGACAACGGCTCGGAAATTTCGATGACCTTGCGCTCCTGCACGCTGCCCGAGCGATACAGCGTGAACTCGCCGTAGGTGGCCAGGGTGTTGTCCAGACCAGACGGTGTTCCGTGAGCGACTTTTTCACACTCGAAGGCCAGTTCATTGATCCTTGCATCGTTCAGCCCCAGCCCGTAGTGGAGATCCAGCGCCCGCAGCACGGCCACGGCCAACGCCGCCGACCCGCCCAGACCCATGGCCCTGGGCACGTTCGGGAACACTTCAATACGCATGCCGCGACCACTGAGACCCAGCGTTTCCAGAATGCCCGCCAGCGAGCGGGTGAACGAGGGCGGCCGCTTGGCGTTGAAATCCAGCCGTTGTTCGATGCTCCAGCGCGGAATGATCAACTCGATCCCTTCGCGGGTATCCTCGATCCGGGCCTGGATGGCCAACGGAATCGGCGCCGCCAGGGCGCGCCGACCGTAGACCACGGAATGCTCCCCCAGGAGGATGATCTTGCCGTGCCCGGCGCCCAGCTTTTCGCCTTCGAGAACTTCGTCCTCGCCCGGCCCAACCGCGGGCTCGGTCTGGACACGCACCGTGCGGATGATCTCCTCGGCTTTCCAGATCTTGATTTCGCCGGAAGCGATCAGGCGCTCGACCACGGTGTCGAAATACTCCACCGGCGTGCCGGCGGCGGTGGCCACGCTGCGCGCGTGCAGCGTCATGTGTCCTTGCTGGATACCCTCGGTGACCAGCGCACGCAAGGCCGAGAAGGTCTGGGCGAGACCAACCGCGCCCATCACTTCGGCCAGTTCGCGGGCGCTGGCGACATCGAGCAGGCGCAGGTTCAGGGCCACGGTCGGATTGGTCTGCAGCGGCCCGCCGACCGTTCCGACCTTGATCGGAACCTCCAGTTCGCCGACCAGGTCACCGTTGTCGCCCCGCTGCCAGCGGGTCAGCGCGGTATAGCGTCCGCCGCGGGCGGCAAACGCATGCGCACCGGCCTCGATGGCCCGCCAGTCATTGCCGGTCGCCAGGGCGACCGCGTCAATGCCGTTCATGATGCCCTTGTTGTGGGTCGCCGCCCGGTAGGGATCAGCGCGGGCAAAATCGTTGGCCACGATGATCCCGTCGCGCACCTGCTCACCGTCGAAGCCCTTGCCGGTGAGCGCCGCTGTAGGGATGCGCACCCGCGCCCGCACCAGCGCCCGATCGGCAAGGTTGGACAGGATTCGTAAAAACACCCGACCCTCACTGATGGTCTCGACCAGCGAGGCCACGCCCTCGCACATGGTGTTGACCAGGTTGGCGCCCATGGCATCGCAGGTATCAACCAGCAGATGCACCACGACCATGTCGCCGCCCGGGCCTTCAGTCGGATGAATGAATACCTCGAGGTCCCGGGCACCACCGCCGCGGGCAATCATCTTCGGATGCAGACTGTTGGCCAGGTTGAGGATCTCGCTCTTGCGCTGCAGCAGAGCGGCCCGGGCGCGGGCCGGATTGGCGACATCCACCACCTGGACCTGGCCGATCAACATCGGCTCGTCGCTCTCCACCTCGAACCCGCCGCTGTCTCGCGCCAGCTTGGCGGCCGAACTCAGGGCGGCAACGATCGAGGGCTCCTCGACCACCAGCGGGACCACATACTCCTTGTTGTTGATGAGGAAATTCAGCCCCAGCCCGACCGGAAGCCCCATCACGCCGATCACGTTCTCGATCATCTTGTCGGCCAGATCCACCGACAGGGTATGGCGACCGGACTGCAGGTTCTGGTAATCGTCGGCGCCAATCAAGCCGCGATCGCGCACGGTGCGGACCCGCTCGGTCACCGACATCTTGTAAAACTGCGGAATTCTTGATTTTTCCATGCCTGAAGCTCGTCTGTCCTTAGGGTTCACGAGGGCGTGGCGGGTCGGTGTCGAACCAGCAGCCCGTCCCGGGCCACGGCCAGGCGCAGCAACCGATATCCGAGCAACTGCAGGCGTTCCTGGACCTGGCCGAGTCGGTCCGGCTCGGCTGCGGCCACCACCGCCAGATCTCCACCGCCGGCACCGCAGGGCTTTGCCGCCAGGCCATGCTGTTCGGCCACCGCCGCAATTTCGGCCAGGGCCTTGGTGATCACCGGCGCTCCCATCAGGTCGCCAATTCTACCCATGCCGTGTCGGTAGGAATTGATGCAGGTCATGATGCCCTCGAAATCGTGCCGCTCGACGGCCGTCAGACCGGCTCGGGCAAGCTCGGAAAGATGCGCCAACGCGGCCTCGGCCTGGCGCGGTTGCGCTGCCTGCCAACGCCGGAAGCGCTGCAGAAAATCGCTGGTCGAGGCTGCCGTGCCGGTCCAGAAAAAGGCCAGTTCCAGTTCGTCCGGAAGAGACAGCGACCTTACCCCGGGGCCATCTGCGCATAGCTGATAGGCCTGGACGCCACCGAACAGGGCAGCGGCTAAGTCAATACCACTGCCCTGCCCTGCCTGGCCGGCCCGATACGGCGCCAACAAGACCCGATGCAGGCGGCCGGGAGCACTGGGCCGGTCTGGCAGCGCCTGCGGCGCCTCCATCGCCGCGGCCAGGGCCACGGTCATCGCGGCACTGGACCCGAGCCCCAGCTTGGTCAACCCATCCGGGCCGGTCTCGTAGAGTTCGCTGGTGTCGATCAGAAGATCGAGTCCGGCGCCATCAACATCGGCGCCGGCCGCCGAGCGCCTGGCCGCAGACCATTCGATGATGCTGCGGCAGCGCGCGAAGACACCCGCGTTGGCGTGTGCGCCCTGCCAGCAAACCCGGCCATCCGGTTCGATCCGGAACTCGATCGGATCCAGGCCCAGCTGCGGGACTGCGACCCGGGATACCGATCGGCCACTGGAACGCAACTGAACCCGGGCGCGCCGATCCACCGCGAGCACCACCGCCGGAGCGCCAGACAGGACGGCATACTCTCCAAACAACACCGCCTTGCCCGGTGCCGATGCGGCAACCTCGCTCACGCCGAAACCAGGCCGGCCCCCGGCCCGAGGCCGGTCTGCAGCACCCGTTCGACGCCGGCGAGGCCAGCCAGGGTGGCGGCGACCCGGCCGGATTGGCCCGGCAGACAGATTGCCTTGACCTGGGGGCCAGCATCGACAGTAAAAAACACGCCCACGCCGGCCGCACGAAGCTCACGCACAGCATGCAGGCAGGCCAGCGTTCCGGCATTCCAATACAGCAGACCGGGCTGCGCGGCCAGGGCCGAGGCATGCATCTTCAGCGCGCTGTGTTCGCTGACCGCGGCCAGGGCCTCGAAATCGCGCTCGGCAATGGCCTTGCGCGCCAGATCGAGATCATCATCGACCGACGCCACCCAGGCCGGGTAGTACGGTGAGGTATCCATGGTCTGGTTCATGCCGGCGCGCGATGACACCGCCTTTGGCCCACTGTCGGTAATGGCCACCACGACCTCCAGCGGCCAGTGCGCCGGCTCATGCAGGGCACTGGCCTGACAATCGCTGCCGTCTTCCAGCACGCCCGCGTGCAGTTCGCAAAAACCACCGAACAGCGAGCGGGCGGCCGACCCAGAACCGCGGCGAGCAACCCTCGACAGCGCAACACGGTCGATATCCAGCCCGAAAACCGCCGCGCCGGCCACCACCAGTGCGGCGTGACCCGATGCAGAAGACGCCAGCCCTGCGCCGGTTGGAAAACTGTTGCGGCTGACCACGCGGCAGGCCGGGCGATTTTCGCGCAACAGGTCGAGCACGCGGCTGACCGGGTCAGAATCCTGTTCCTGGCCATCGAGCACGAACTGATCGCCCCCGGAGCCCTCCCGCGGCTCTACGATGGTGACTGTTTCCAGGTCGGCCAGGGTAATCGAGATCGACCCGGCCGCAGGCAGGTTGCGGCGCAGATCGCGTTTGCCCCAGTATTTGACCAGGGCGATATTGGCGCCGGCGCGGGCGGTAACGGAGTTCACTTTTCGGGGCGGATCATGCAGTCGACCCTGCATGATAATGCACCCGACCCACCTTAGTCTTCGTTGCGCTCGGCAAAGGGTTGAAAGCGGGCGCGCGGGAAATCGATCCGGATCTCCGTGCCCACCCCGAGTTCGCTGTCGGCCGACAGGTCCCAGCCAAACCGCTTGCACAGCCGCCGAACAATCGCCAGGCCCAGACCGTAGCCTTCGTTGCTGCGATCATGGCCGCGATAAAACGGCTCGAACATGTGTTCCAGGTCGGCCTCGCACATCCCGCAACCGGTATCGCGCACCACCACTCCACGCTGGTCGATCAGGACATCAACCCGACCTTCCTCGGTATAGGTCAGCGCATTGCGCAGCAGGTTGGTGAAGACGATGGCGAGCACCCGCTCGGGCGCATCCACCTCCAGCAGGCCGCGGGCGTGGATTGCGGTCTCGACTTGCGGCTTGCCCACGGCCGTGCCGGTCTGTTCCAGCAATTCGCCCAGCATGTCGTTGAGCACCATGGAGGAAGTGGTCAGCTTGGACTCGCTTTCGCGCGCCAGCAGCAGCAGCGTCTCGACCAGCGACTCCATATCGGCCACGGTACGACTCATGCGCTCGATCACCGCCTGGCGGCGTTCGGGCTCGTCAAAGCGCTTGAGCAGGTTCAGATTGGCCTTGATCACCGCCAGCGGCGTGCGCAGTTCGTGGCTGGCATTGCGGGTGAAGTTGCGCTCGCGCTGAATGAATAACTCCAGACGGCTGATGAACTGGTTCATCGCGTTAACCAGGGCCAGGGTTTCGGTTTCGGCGCTGCCGTCGAAGTCTTCCGGCCGGAACTTCTGGAACTGGCCGGCGCGAAAATCGTAATTGCCCACCGCATCGGCCAGCTTGACCAGGGTCGAGACGGCGCGACGCGACATGATGTAGCCAACCCAGGTCAGGATATAGATCAGCAGCAGCACCCCGGTCAGCGGAGCGATACCAAAATAAAACGCCAGCGCCGAGACCTGGACTTCATCGAACACCAGGTAGAGACGCTCATTGCCATGTTCGGTGACATGCACAACCGGTCGTGAGCCCGGTTCCTCGAGGACGCGGCCGAAGCCTGCCGGTTCCCCGTGCAGCCACTGCGGAACCCCGGAATAATCCGACCCGCGCGCCAGGTAGCCGCGCAGATTGTTGGTGTTGGGCAGCGGAAAATCGCGATCTTCCTGGTAGTGGCTCCAGAAGTGATCGGCCTCGCCATTGAGCGCCTCGCGCACGAGGACATTTTCCACCACCAGGGCGGCTGCATACACGCCGGCCACCGTGGCCACGCTGATGGCAAGAATCTGCAGGATGAACACCCGAACCAGCTTGGTGTCCAGGTTGCCCTTGAGGAGCCGGTTCAGTGCGCCCACGAAAGGCTTCCTTTAGTCGCCGTTGCGGCGCTGAAATCGATAATGGGCCACCATCCACTCGTTGCCTTCATCGTAGGCAAACAATTCCTCGCAGGCCATGAAGAACATTCGCCAGCGTTGTTGCCAGCGCGCACTCTGATCACCATACGCCGAGCGCATGACTTCGGCAACTTCCTGCCTGCGCTCATCCATGTTGTCCAGCCAGGCCCGCGCCGTGCGCGCGTAATGTCGGCCCGAGTAGAGCTTGCGCTGCTCGAGGACCAGGTCATCCTGAAAGTGCAGCAGGGTATCGGCCGCCGGCATCAGCCCGCCGGTAAAAAAATAGCGCCCCATCCAGTTGCCCTCACCCTCGGTCTCGAACGGGTAGAGCAAAAACCGATGGCAGAAAATGTGGACGAACAGCTTGCCGCCGGGCAGCAGCCAGCCGGAGATGCGCTGCATCAGCGCGCGATAGTTGCGTACATGCTCGAACATCTCCACCGAAACCACCCGGTCATAGCGCTCCTCCAGCTCCAGCTCGTTGACATCGCAGGTAATGACTTTGATGTTGTCCAGACCCAGCTCACCGGCCCGGCCTTCGATATGGGCACGCTGGGAAGCGGAATTGGATACCGCGGTAATCTCGCTGTCGGGGTATTCCGCCGCCATCCACAGGGTCAGCGAACCCCAGCCACAGCCCAACTCCAGGATGCGCTGGCCATTGGTCAGTTCGGCGTGCGCGCAGCTGGCCCGGAGCATGGCGACTTCAGCCGTATCCAGATCGCTGACCCCGTCGGGCCAGTAGGCGCTGGAGTATTTCAGACGCTGCCCCAAGGCGAGCTGGTAGAACGCGGCCGGAACCTCGTAGTGCTGCTCGTTGGCCGCATCGGTTTCGATTGCAATCGGTGAGGCGCGCAGCTGCTCGATCAGTCCCTGGGCGCGTTCGGACTGGCGCTGCGGATGGCGGTGCAACTCCTGGCCAAGGCGGCGCTGCAAGAGCCGGCGGATGCCAAGCCTGACCAGCCAGTCCGGCACCCGGCCGGATTCTGCCCAATCAATCGGTTTCATGAACGGTCAAGCCTCCCGGAACAGTGGCAACGGCTACGCGGCGCTCGCGCGCCAGCCAGAACAGCAGGGGCAGCACCACCGCCCAGCTCAGACCGGTCGCCAGCACCACCTGCCAGGCCGGGGCCAGCCACTCGACGGCGCCGAAGCGTGAGCCGGCAAAATAAGACAGCGGCGAACCGATACCGCCGGCCAGCGCCAGCACCACCAGGCGATGCTTGAACGCGGCCATGGAATGATTGATGACCAGCGCAACGGCCACCCACAGCAGCAGAATCCAGAACGGAGCCACCTGGCCGGAAGGCCACGGCATGGCAAACTCCAGCAGGCCGAGCTGGATCCAGGCCGTGTCGAGGACAAACCCCAGCGCCAGGCAAACCGACACCATGCGCAGGTCCAGCGGATGGCGATTGCTGCGACTGAGCTGCCAGACGACCAGCAGGCCGACGACCAGCACGCCGGACCAGAACACACCATGGGCAGCACCGATGACGCACGCCGGCCAGGCGAGCTGGAACAAACCCTGGTTGATCAGAAAGGCGCGGGTCACGACCCCGCCACCGTGCATCCGCTCTCTGAAACCGGACGAAAACCGGGTGCGGCCAGGACCAGCTGGACATCACTGATGGCGCGTTCGCGAAACCCGCCCTCGCAGTAGGCCAGGTAGTAGCGCCAGCGACGCCGGAACGTTTCGTCGAAACCCATCACCGCGATGTCGTCCCAGGCATGCTCGAACCGTTCGCGCCAGTCCTTGAGGGTGCGCGCGTAGCTGGCCCCGAAATCGACCAGCTCGACCAGGCCGAGTCGGGTCGCCCGGCCCATCGCCGCGGTAATCGCACCGACCGACGGGATAAAGCTGCCCGGGAACACGTAGCGCTTGATGAAATCCACGGTCTTGAGCGCGCGCGCGTAGCGAAAATCTTCGATCGTGATGGCCTGGATCAAGGCCAGACCATCGGGTGCCAGCAACTGCTCGATCCGGGCCAGGTAGGTGTCGAGGTATTGATGCCCCACCGCTTCGATCATCTCCACCGACACCACCCGATCATAGCGTCCGGTCAGGTCACGGTAGTCCTGGAGCAAGACGGTCACCTGTTCCTGCAGACCGGCCTCGGCGACGCGCGCGCTGGCATAGGCAAACTGTTCGCGCGAAATGGTCGTGGTCGTCACCCGGCAACCGGTGGTGCGGGCGGCATGGAGCGCCAGCCCTCCCCAACCGGTACCGATTTCAAGGAGATGATGGTCCGGCCCCAGACCCAGGCGCTGGCAGATGCGATCCAGCTTGGCTGTCTGGGCCTGCTCAAGGCTGTCCTGTGGCGTTTGATACAGGCCGCTGGAGTACATCATGCGCGTATCCAGCCAGTGGGCGAAAAAATCGTTACCGAGATCATAGTGGGCGGCAATATTGCGCCGGCTGCCCTGCAGGCTGTTGCGATTGAATGCATGCCAGACTTTCATCAGCCCACCGGTCAGGCGCGCCCCGCCCTGGTCGATGGCAGCCAGTGCATCCCGGTTGCGCGCCAGCACCTGAATGACCGCAACCAGGTCCGGGCTGTCCCAGAGCCCGGCCATATAGGCCTCGGCCGCGCCGAGACCGCCACCAGTAGCCAGCAGACGCCAGAAACGCAGATCGTGCACTTCGACCTGGGCTGGGTCAGCACCGGGCTGGCCCAGCCGCCACTGCCCGACGGCGTCGTGGACCAGCACACCTCCATGTTCGATCCGGCCCATGCGATCGAGCACGCGCCGCCGCAACCAGGTGTCGATGCCGGAGCGGGACCGCGGCGGTGATTTCGGCATGGCCAGCCGGACTGCTTTTTCATCGGCACTCATCGTGAAACCGCCTGTTTGTCAGGGTGGGAAAAAAACGGCGTTTTGCGCAGCCACAGGCGCAGGGCCTGCCAGTAAATGGCCATCAGCACACGCGCGGTTAGCAACGGATACCGCAACGGCATCCGGCGCATGGCGGCTTTGTCGAGCGGCTCCAGGGCCAGGCGCATGCCCGCTGCGAAGCATTCTGAGTCGGCATCCATCACCGACATGTGAACAAGCAGTTCGTCCGAATTCAGCCGGAAACGCCAGTCGTAATCGAGCTCCATAGGCAGAAACGGGGACACGTGAAAGCCCTTGGCAAAGCGAAACCGATAGTCGGGGCCGGTCTGATCGCGCGCATCCAGCACGTAGGCATGGCGCTGGTTCCACGGCGTGTTGTGGATTTCGGCCACCAGAAACTGAAGCTGGTCGTCCGCGTCGAGGCACAGGTAAAAGCTGACCGGATTGAAACAGGTTCCCCACTGGCGCAGGTGGGTGAGCAGAAAGATGCGGCCTTGCGGCCGGGTTCCGCTGGCATCCTCAACGCGATCGCGCACCGCCTGGGCGATGGAATGCTCGTGCGGGCCGATGAAGTCACGGCGGCGAAAACTGACCAGGTTGGAACGCTCGTGCGACCACCAGGGTGATCTTGCACACAACGATTCGATGCGCTCCACGTCGAACAGGCTGAAGTACAGGCGGTAGTCAAAGCGGTGCCGGTGCGGCTCGCGGCGCCGGTGCCAGACCCGACCCGTAGCCAACGCATCATCCACCGCTGGCCTCCAGGGCATCAATCACGCGCCGGGCGCTGCGGGCACCATCTTCGTGGAAGCCCCAGCCCCACCAGGCTCCGCAGAACCAGGTCCGGCGTGGGCCGTTGATTTCCTCCCAGCGCCGCTGTGCCCGCACCGCCTCGGGGGTAAACACCGGGTGTTGATAGCTGCGGCGAACCAGAACCTGGGACGGATCGATTGCGTCAGACTGGTTGAGCGAGACGATGTAGTCGGTCGCGCTGTCGATGTTCTGCAGCCGATTCATGGAGTACGACACCCGGCAGCATTCGCCGTCGCGCTCGTCGCGCCGCACGTTCCAGGCCGCCCGGGCGGCCGGCAGGCGCGGCAACAGCGATCGATCGGTGTGCAGGACGGCCTCATTGGGTTGGTAGGCGATCGCTCCGAGTACCTCGCGTTCGACAGGATCGGAATCAACCAGCAGGCTCAGCGCCTGGTCTGAATGACAGGCCAGGATCACCGCATCGGCTTGCAGCTCATCGGTATCGGTGCGCACGCAGACACGCGCCTGGTCACGCTCTACCGCACGCACCGGCGCGCCGGTCACGAAGCGGGCACCGCAGGCTGAGGCCCGGTTGACGTAGCTGCGGCTGCCGCCGGTGACCGTGCGCCACTGGGGCCGCCCGCTCAGCTGCAGCATGTTGTGGTTATCCATGAAACGCAACAGATGGAGCATGGGGAACTCGCTGACCCGGCCCATCGGCGCCGACCATAGCGCGGAGGCCATGGGCAGCAGGTGCAGTTCGGCGAACATCCCGCCCAGGCCGCTGCCTTTCAGCCACTGACCCAGCGTGACCTGATCGTCCAGCGTCTCCAGCAGGCTCGGTGCGCGCCGATAAAAGCGCACGATATCGGCAAACATGCCCCAGAAGCGCGGCCGCACCAGGTTACGGCGCTGGCAGAACAGTCGGTTCAGGCCCGAAGCGTTGTATTCCACTCCGCTGACCGGGTCGGAAACCGCGAAACTCATGTCCGAGGACTCCCAGCCGACACCCAGGGTCTCGAACCAACGCGTCAGCAGCGGATAGTGGTGTTCATTGAAGACAATAAAACCCGAATCGATGGCCCATTCGCCATCCGGGCCGGTGATCTGGTGGGTGTCGGCATGTCCGCCGAGACGGCCATCCGCTTCGAGCACGACCACCTCGTGGCGCTGACTGAGGTGCCAGGCGGCGTACAGCCCCGCCACCCCGGCGCCAACAATGACGATCTTCATGCTTCAGGCTGGATCCGGCGCGCCCGGCGGATCGGATCCGGGACCGGCTTGAGATCCCACACCAGCCCGAACCAGCTCATCAGCTTCAGCACGTAATAGCTCAAATCGATTTCCCACCAGTAAAAACCCTGGCGAGCCGACCCCGGGTAGTGGTGATGATTGTTGTGCCAGCCCTCGCCCAGGGTGAGCAGCGCCAGCCAGAAATTGTTGCGGCTGTCGTCGCGCGTTGCATAGCGGCGCTTGCCCCAGACATGCGCCAGCGAGTTGATGGTCAGGGTGGCATGGATCAGCGCCACCGTCGACAGGAAGTAGCCCCACACCAGCAGTTGCCAGCCGCTGGTTTCCAGCCCCGGCGCAACCTGATTGAGAGCAACCCCGAGAGCGAACCAGAAGGTCGCGTAGGCCACCGGCACGGCCAGCGCAAACCGATCCAGCCAGCGCAGTTCCGGGTAACACACCAGATCGGGAATTCTCTTTTCATCGGTGGCAAAGTGCTGCCGGCTCAGAAACCAGCCCATGTGGCTCCAGAAAAACCCGTGCTGGGGCGTGTGCGGGTCCTCCGGCTGGTCGGCGCTTCGATGATGCTGACGGTGATGGGCGGCCCACCACAGCGGCCCGCGCTGAGTCGAGGAGGCACCGATCAGGGCGAACACGAACTGCACCGCGCGCGAGGTCTTGAACGCACGATGGGCGAAGTAACGATGATAGAAAGCGGTGATGGCGAACATGCGCAGCAGGTAGCTGACCAGGAAAGCAGCCACGGCCACCGCCGAAACGCCGACCCAGATCACTCCAAGACAGGCCAGATGCAAACCGATGAAGGGCAGGATTCGCATCCAGTCGATTTGGCGATCCTCGCCGTCCGAGGAATACCGCGAGGCGTCAAACCATGCCAGTAGAGACTGTTTCAAGTAAAGACCCCTTGCGGGAGCAAAAAAGAATGCGCAATGGTAGCCAATGTCTCAATGAATGCCCTGTGAACCCTTGTTCACCGAAGCTTGATCGATTCGGGCTCACAATATTCATATGAAAAAGCAGATTTGGTCAATCCGGATTGTTCTAGGCGCAGTGGCCGTTGCCATCTTGACAGCATGCGGCGGCAGAGGCGGGACAGGACTGGAAGAGGATATCCACGCCTACGAAACGGCGCTTTTGAATTTTGCCGGATCGACCGTGGCCATCGATGAGGGCGTGGCCCGTTTCAAGGACAGCTATCGCGATCTGACCGCCGTAGACGTGGGCGAGCGGATGCGGGCAACCTATGCCGAATCGTTCCATTTCAACGACACATTGCACACCTTCGCGGCGCTCAACGATCTGGTGGATTACATGACAAACACCGGTGCGGCACTGGAGGAAAGTCATGTAGAAGTCCACCAGGTGATTCGCGACGCAGCTGACGTGTACGTACGCTGGACCATGGAATTCCACACCCGCGCAGCCGGGCGCCGCGTCCACTCCAAGTCGATCGGCATGACCCATCTGCGCTTCGATGAGCAAGGCCGCGTCGTTCTGCATCAGGACTTCTGGGACAGCGGACACGCCCTGTACGCCCACCTGCCAGGGGTAGGTTTCGCGGTTCGACGGGCCCGAAGCGCGCTGTGAGTCCCGCCCGACTGACGCTGGCAGCGCTGGCCTGCTGGATCGCGCTGGGCGTGGCCGCCGCCCCACAGCCGGCCAATGGTGATCTGACCCAGTGCGCCGAACTGGAACTTCGTGTAGCGGGCCTTTTCCGGGTCGGCACCGCCTACCTGTACCTCGATCAGTGCCAGGATGCCGATCAGATCCTCCAGTCGATCCCCAAGCAGTTCTCGCTTGAACTGGCGCGCGACTTCCGCGGCACCGATCTGATCGATTCGGCCCGCTCAACCTTGAGTCAGAACCTGGGCGTGGACGATGCCGACGAGTTGCCCGAGGTACTGCAGTGCCTGGCAGATGCCTACGTCGACGCCAACTCCGGCGATCGTTACGACGTTGTCTACCGGCCCGGCCAGGGTCTGGGCCTTTACCTGAACGAAAAGCTGATCCAAAGCTGCAATGACCTCCCGGGGGCAGAGCAGTACTTCATGATCTGGTTCGGCGACGAACCATTCCACCGCCGCCTGCGCGACCGCCTGCTCGAGCAGGCGCGCGACCACGCCGCGTCCGGCTGAGCACGGTTCTGGCGCTGCCCGGCTGCGCTACAATGCGGCTTGTCCAGTCCAGTTTCGGGAGCCAGCCGCATGCCGTTCAACTACACCTCCGTGCTGATCGCGGTAGATGACTCTGACAGTGCCGGCAGAGCGCTCGATTTCGGCCTCGATCTGGCGGAAAACCTGCGCTTGCCGGTGCGCATCGTGCATGCCACGCAGGCTCGCCACGGCCGCGCCGGCGAAGTGCGCACCATCCAGTATGAGGAGCTTCAGGAAGCCGCCGGTTCCATCCCGGAATACGAGCTTGCATCGGCCGTGCTCGAACGCGCCCTGGGTCGAGCCGGCGAACGCGCAGTGTCGGTGGAGCCGGTTCTGCTCAGTGGCGACCCGGCCGAAGCGCTGTTGCGCTACGCGGCCGAGTGCGACCGCCCCATGCTGGTCGTTGGCCGGCGCGGAAGGGGACGCCTGCAGGGTTTGCTGATGGGCAGCGTCAGCGACAAGACGGTGCGCCTGACCAAGTGTCCGGTCGTCGTCGTCAACTAATTGCTCGGTGTGCCGTAGCGATCCAGCAGCGCCCCAAGTCGCTGCTCCACCCACTCGCTGACCGGCGTTAACCGAATCCCGAAGCGACGCTCCAGGGCTTCGGTATCGACCAGCGGCCCGTCTTCGGCCAGCGCGTTGAAACCTTCGTACAAGCCGGCCACCGTGCGGCCGATTTCGGCGCTGCCGGCCATATGGCTGAGGGTGTCGGCGAATTCTTCCACCGTCTGCGGGTCATAATGCACCTCGCGACCGTACACCGACACCAGCAGCCGGCAAAGATCCGGCCCGGTGACCGGCTCCGGACTGGCCACATCGATGATTTCACCGGCCACCCCGGCGTCCAGGCAGGCGACGGCGACGGCCGCCTGATCCTCGGTAGCCGTCCAGTTCAGGCAGCGCCCGGCGTCCAGCGGCGGGTAACTCAGGCGGCCGTAATCGCGAATCTCGCGGATGATGTGCGGCCAGACCAGGTTTGCCAGGTACAGGGTGGGTCGCAGCACCACGGTCTCGACATCGATCTCCAGCAGGCGCCCGGAGACCGCACGCAAACCGTCCACAAACGGGCCCGAAGGCATACCCGGGCCGAACCAGGCCGAACTGGTAAACACCAGGCGCTGCAGTCCGGAGGTTCGCGCTCCGGCGACGACACTCTCGACCATGGCCTGCGCCGAGGGCGAGTGCGGCATCACCGGCAGGTAGAAAAAGGCGGCATCCATGCCGCTCATGGCCTCGGCGACCGTTTCCGGCTCCAGCAAATCGGCCTGGAAAACCTGCGCCCGACTGGACAGTTGCTCTTCGGCCTTGTCCACATCGCGACTGACCGCGCGCACATCCAGACCGGCCTGCAGGGCTGCATCCACCACCGGATGCCCCTGGGTGCCCGTGGCCCCGAAAACCACCAGACTGCTGATCGAGCTCATGGAAACCAAATACTCTCGCACAAGAAAAGCCTGCGGTCAGAATAGCACCACAGTCGCCGCGCCAGCACTTGAAAAAAAGCGGCGCCAGACGGCGCCGCTTTGAAAACCCTCCCCGATGGGACCAGCAACCCTTGGTAAACGAGGAGGGGTTTAAGTTGCCCTCGCTTGCGCGAGGTTCCCTACCGGCAACCTATGATCGATAGTTTGCGGGAATGCCCGAAAGTAAGCAGCCGAAGATCATCCCGGATTCCTGTAGGAAATCTGCTCATCGTTTGTAGGAAATTTCCTACACACCACCCTGTCATGGATCGGCCACCGCTCAGTGATACCATCTTTGGGTCACTGCCTGAATCTGGAGCATTCGTATGGGTACATCGTCAGCCTACGAGGCGAAAGTGCCGGACGAAAACGGCGTCATCCCCTACAGCGAGGAAGAGCACAGCGTGTGGACCGCGTTGTACGAACGCCAGCTGCCCTTGATCCAGCAGCGTGTCTGTCAACCGTTTCTCGATGGACTGGAAATTCTGGATCTGCCGCGCGACCGCATCCCGCAGCCGACCGAAGTGTCGCGGGTTCTCCAGGCCAGAACCGGCTGGGAAGTTGCGCCGGTGCCGGCCCTGATCAATTTTGACCGGTTCTTCGCCCTGCTCGCCGAGCGCCGGTTCCCGGCCGCATCCTTCATCCGCTCGCGCAAGGACATGAATTACCTGCAGGAACCCGACATCTTCCACGAAATATTCGGCCATGCCACCATGCTCACCCACCAGGCCTTTGCCGACTTCACCGAAGCCTACGGCAAGGCCGGCGTTCGCGCCAACCGCCAGGAACGGGTATTCCTGGCCCGGCTGTACTGGTTTACGGTGGAATTCGGCCTGCTGCAGACCGCTGAGGGCGTGCGCATTTGCGGGGGCGGCATCGCCTCCTCGCCGGGAGAGACGCGCTACGCGCTGGAAAGCCCGGAGCCACTGCGCCGCCCCTTCGATCCGATCGATGTGCTCAGAACACCCTACCGAATCGATATTTATCAGCCGGTGTACTACATTCTGGACCGCATGGAAGACTTGTTCGAACTCGCCCGCGAGGATCTGCTGGGACTGATCCGCAAGGCTCGAGCCCTGGGCGAGTTCACCCCGACCTACCCACCCAAAAAGCAGGAGGCTGCCTGAACCATGAGCAACGAGCGTCTGACGGAAAAAAAATGTGTACCCTGCGAGGGCGGCACCGCGCCGCTCAGCGCCGAGCGCGTCGAGGAACTCCTGCCGGAGGTTCCGGGCTGGCAGGCCGATGCTGCCGGCAAAGTGATTTACCGCCGCTTTGAATTCAAGGGGTTTTACAAGACCATGGCATTCATCAACGCCATGGCCTGGGTAGCCAACCAGGAAAACCATCACCCGGATTTCGAGGGCGGCTACAACTTCTGCCTGGTTCACTTCACCACCCATGCCATCGACGGCCTCAGCGACAACGATTTCATCTGCGCGGCCAAGCTCAACGCCCTGCTGGATGAGTAGCAGGCCTGACCCGGCGCACACCGTCGGGGCCGACCTGCGCGCCGACCTGGAGCGCGCTTTGGCCTCGGTCAACGCGGTCATCGTCGACAAGGCCGAGGTGGTCGAACTGGCCTTCTCGGCGCTGCTGGCCGGCGGCCACTTGCTGATCGAAGACCTGCCCGGTGTGGGCAAGACCACGCTTGCCCAGGCTCTGTCGCTGGTCCTCGGCGGCAGCTGGCAGCGCGTGCAGTTCACCAACGACATGCTGCCGGCCGACATCCTCGGCGTATCGATATTCCGCCGCCAGGACGAGCAATTCGAATTTCGCCCCGGACCGGTGTTTGCCAATGTCATCCTGGCCGACGAAATCAACCGCGCCAGCCCGCGCACCCAGTCCGCCCTGCTCGAGGCCATGGCCGAGGGGCAAGTGACGGTCGACGGCCAGACCCACAGCCTGCCGCAGCCGTTTTTTGTCATCGCCACCCAAAACCCGCTGGATCTGGCCGGCACCTACCCGTTGCCCGACTCTCAGCTGGATCGGTTTCTGCTGCGAACTTCCATCGGCTACCCATCAGCGCTGGAAGAACGCCGCTTGCTGGTCGAACCCGACCGGCGCCGGATGCTGCAAACACTTCAGCCGGAGCTGGATGAGCACAGAGTCATTGGCTTGATTGAACTCGCGGCCGGGTTGCACGTCGCCGAGCCGGTACTGGACTACATCCAGACGCTGGTTCAGGCCACGCGCAGCCACGCCGGGCTGCGCGCCGGGCTGTCCCCACGTGCCGCCCTGGCGCTGATCCGCACCGCCCGTGCTCACGCCCTGGTTCGACGTCAGGATTTCTGCCTGCCGGAAAACGTCAAGCAGATTTTCCCGCACCTGGCCCCTCATCGGCTCCAGCCGCTGCCGGAGTCCGGCCTCGACAGCCGCGCCGTTGTGGCCGAAATCATCGAGCACACCCCGGTTCCCTGATGGCAACCGCCGATTCGGCCCGGCTCGGCGCTGACCAGCGCGCGCCCCGGCGCTGGTTCGACCGCTGGATTGCCCGGCGCGGCCCGATGCGGCCACCGCTTACCTTGCGCTATCGACAGATTTTCATTCTGCCGACCCGTTTCGGCTGGCTGCTGGGACTCCTGATGTTTGCCATGCTGATGGGCAGCCTGAATTTCAACAACAATCTGGGCTTGCTGACCACCTTCATCGTCGCCGGACTGGCCTCCAATTCGATGCTGATCGCCTATCGCAACCTCGACCGGCTGCAGATACAGCGCAGCGGTGCAGCCCCGGTATTCGCCGGCCAGACTGCCCAACTGCTGATCAGCCTGGCCAACCCCGGCGGGCGCGCCCGTGCCGGCCTGGAAATCGCCTGTGCCGAGCGCAGGCAAACGTTTGCCCTCCCACCCGGCGGCTTCGCCGAAGTGGCCGTCGCCCTGACCACCCATCACCGAGGCTGGCTGCAGCCGCCGCGCTGCCGGGTTCAGACCCGGCAGCCGATCGGCCTGTTCCAGGCCTGGTCCTGGTTCTGGCCCGAGCGACCCGTTCTGGTCTGGCCGCAACCGGCCGACCATCCACCGGCACTGCCCGAAGGGGGCGCCGACCAGGACGGTCGCCAGGATCAGCGCCAACCCGATGGCGACGAATTTTTCAGCCTGCGTGGCTGGCGCGAGGGTGACCCGCTGCACCGCGTGGCCTGGAAAGCCAGCCAGCGCCACAACACCTTGCTGGCGCGTGACCTGCGCCAGCCGCGCTCGCGGCAGCTGTTGCTGGACCTGGAGCAGGCGCCGGGGCGCGACCTGGAGGAAAAAATTCGGGTGCTGACGGCCTGGGTGCTGACCGCGCACCGTCAGCATCGTGCCTGGACGCTGCGCCTGGGCCCGGACACCATCGGGCCGGGCAGTGATGAAGCACATCTGCATAACTGCCTGAAAGCGCTGGCGTTGTTTCCGTGAATTCCCACCAGGCACCCCTGCGGCCGGTGGCCTGGACCATCGCTGCCTTCATCATTGCCGCCTTGCCGCACCTGGCCGCGATGCCGGCTTGGCTGGCCGCCGGCATTGTGGCAGCATGCGGCTGGCGCCTGGCGGCCGCCTGGCGGCACTGGTCACCGCCGCCGGCCATTCTTCGCCTGGCGCTGACCGGGCTGGCGATCACCCTGATCGTGCTTGCTTTTGGTGGCTTGTGGGGCCGCCGCACCGCCACCGCGCTGCTGTGCGTGATGCTCGCTGCCAAGATGATGGAAATGTTCACCCTGCGCGATCTGCGCCTGGTGGCTTCGGTCAGCTTTTTCCTGATCGCGACCCAGTTTCTGTTCAGCGAACGCCTGCTCTACCTGGGCTACCTGGCGGTCGGCTCGCTGGTCGCCACCATCGCCCTGGTTCGGATTCAGAACGTCGAGGCCGGTGAGACCGACAGCGCCGCCCCCGGCGCCGAAGTCCAGGCCATCGGCAGTGCAGCCACCCTGCTGCTGATGTCGGTGCCCGTGGCCCTGACCCTGTTTTTTCTGTTCCCGCGTCTTGCCCAGCCCCTGTGGGGACTGCCTGACCAGGTCATGGACGGCCGCAGCGGTCTGTCGGATGATATGTCGCCGGGCAGCATCAGCAACCTGTTCCTCGATGACTCTCCGGCATTTCGGGTCGAATTCGACGGACCGCCACCGCCGGTCGACCAGCGCTACTGGCGCGGCCCGGTGCTGTGGGACTTTGATGGAACCACCTGGACACGGCCGTTTTTCAGCGATACCCCTTCGCGCCAGTTCGTGCCGGAAGGAGACGCCAGCCTGACTTATACGGTTCAGCTCGAACCCCACGAGCGGCGCTGGCTGTTCACCCTCGACTACCCGGTCCGCGGCCCGGAGCAGGCCCTGATCACCGTAGACCACCAACTGCTCAGCCGGCATCCCGTCACCGCCCTGACCCGCTACGAGCTGGTATCCAACCCGGAGTTCATCGATATGCCGGACCTGCCCGAAGGCGCGCGCGCGGCCGCACTGCGCCTGCCGGAAGGACGCAATCCACGCAGTCTGGCGCTGGCCGAGGAACTACGCGCCCGGCATCCTGACCACCGGGACTTGATCGCGGCGGTTCTGTCCTGGTTTCGCACCGAGGAATACTTTTACACCCTGAGTGCCTCGCCGCTGGGCCGGCACGGTGCCGATGAATTCCTGTTCGACCTGCGCGCCGGCTACTGCGAATACTACGCCTCGGCCTTTGCCATCCTGATGCGGGCGGCGGGTATTCCGACCCGAGTGGTCACCGGCTACCAGGGCGGCCTGTGGCAGGCCGGCAGCGACTACCTGCTGGTGCGCCAGTCCGATGCCCACGCCTGGACCGAGGTGTGGCTGGAAGGCAGCGGCTGGACCCGCGTTGACCCGACCGCGGCGGTGTCCCCGGACCGCATCGAACAAGGCGCGCGCAGCGTCATCGACGGCCCACGCCATCGACTGGACCTGGACTGGCTACAGACCCTGCGCAATCGCTATGACCGACTCCAGCACATGTGGAATCGCTGGGTCCTGGGCTTCGACCACGACCGCCAGCGCCAGTTTTTGCAAAAGCTCGGCTTGCCGGACTTGAGTACCGAGCGCATTGCCGCGCTGATGCTGCTGGTGCTGACCCTGGTCACCGGCCTGGTCAGCCTGTTTCTGCTCCGCCGGGCCCGGCCACGCTCGACCGGCGCGGTGGACCGGGCCTGGCATGCGATGCTGCGCCGACTGCAGCGCCGCGGGCTGCGCAAGCGGCTCGAAGAAACACCGCTGGAATTTGCCGCCCGGGTCGAGGCTGCCCTGCCGGCCCACGGTGGCGCTTTCCGTCGTCTGGCAGCCACCTACTGCCGGATTCACTACGGTGATCAGGCCGAACACGAAGCGGACTTTATCGATCAGGCTAAAGGTTTCACCCCGCGCAGGGCCTGAACCCGCGTTCGCGCGCCGGGTCTTACAATCATGTTCTGTCGGCTTTTGAAGGTACCCCCTCATGATTGAGCGCACGCCCCTGATCCGTCTGGCGCTGATCGCCATAGCCGCCGCAGCGCTGAGCGCCTGCGCCAGCATTCCGGCACCGCTGGCCGGTGATTTCGCGCCGTTCCAGCCCGACCAGGCCACCGAGCGCTCGGTCGGGGCCGAGGTTCGCTGGGGCGGCATCATTGTCGACACGCGCCCCGGTCGCAGCGAAACCTGCTTCGAAATCCTGGCCCGCGATCTCGACCGTGAACTGCGACCACTCCACGGCGATATCAGCCACGGGCGCTTTCTGGCCTGTCGGGAGGGGTTTCGGGATCCAGCCGTGTTCACCGCCGGTCGCGACATCACCGTGATTGGTCGATTGCAGGGCTTTGTTGACGACGAGATCGGCGAGTACGTCTATCGCTATCCGCGCCTGGCCGCCGAGGTCATGTACTTGTGGCCCGCACGGCCCGACATCATCTATGCCCACGGGCCGTACCCGCGCCGGATGGGGTGGCCCTACTATGACCCCTGGTGGTATTACGGCCCACCTCGCAGCCGCGTATCCGGATCGGTGGTCATCATTCGCTGAATCACCAGCGTGACCGGAGGACTGTTTTTTGATACAGTTTCGGAATGAACCTGACGCCGCGGCAGCGCGAAATCCTCGACTACATCGAACAGCAGGTGGACCAGTCCGGCTTGCCGCCGACGCGGGCCGAGATTGTGTCCCGGTTCGGCTTTGCTTCGCCCAACGCGGCCCAGTGTCATCTCCAGGCCCTGGCCCGGCATGGGGCGATCGAGCTGCGACCTCACCAGGCCCGTGGCATCATCCCGCGCGGCCTTGGCCGCTCGGGCAATCGTGCACGCATCCCGTTGATCGGGCGCGTCACCGCCGGGTCACCGGTCCTGGCCGTGGAAAACCACGAAGAAGAAATCAGCCTCGACAGCCGGTCATTCCAGCCCGCGCCGGACTACGCACTGCGGGTAGAAGGCGACTCCATGATCGAGGCCGGCATTCTCGACCGCGACCTGCTGCTGGTACACCGAACTCCAGAGGCGCGCTCCGGACAAGTGGTGGTGGCGCGACTCGGCGAGGAAATCACGGTAAAGCGACTGCGCCGCCGCGGTCGCGCTACCTGGCTGGAGCCGGCCAACCCAAACTACGAGGCCATCCCGGTGAACGGCGCCGACGACTTTGCCATCGAAGGCCTGGGCGTGGGCGTGATCCGCACCCGCCTGGCCTGAACGCTACCGGCAAACCAGCATCATCGGGATGCAGTCGAACCGGCACCGTCCATCTCGACCAGGCGGTCGATTTCTTCGGCGCTGAAACCGGCCCGGCGGCGGGCGTCACGATTGAATGGACCGCGCAAACCACCGCTGAAATACTCCTCGAGCAAACGGCGAAACGTGGATTCGGGTTCGACACCACGCTCGGCGCACAGCGTACGGAACCAGCGGCTGCCAATGGCCACGTGCTCCTCTTCCTCTTCGAGGATGATTTCCAGCAGAGCCACCGTTTCCTGGTCACCAACCGCAGCAAGCTTGCGGATCATGCCCGGGGTGACGTCAAGACCACGGGCTTCCAGCACGCGCGGCACCAGGGCCATGCGAATGAGCGGATCATGAGCGGTTTTCTCCGCCATCTCCCACAGTCCGTTATGAGCCGGCAAATCGCCGTAGGATGCGCCCAGTTCCTCCAGCCGACGCTGGAGCATGCCGAAATGACGCGCCTCGTCGGCCGCCACCTGGAGCCAGTCGCGGTAATAGGCGGGTGGCATGGCGGGAAAGCGCAGGGCTGCATCCAGACCCAGGTTGATGGCGTTGAACTCGATGTGGGCAATGGCGTGGATCAGGGCCTGGCGACCTTCCACGCTGCCCAGGCCCCGGCGCGGCAACTGCGAAGGCGCCACCATTTCCGGCCGGGCCGGCCGCCCGCATGGCAGCGCACCCGGCGGACCAGGATCCTCGGGCCGCCATTGCCCGCTTTCGACTTGCGCCCACAAGGCACCGACCCGCCGGCATTTGGCCGACGGGTCGGTTTCAGCCAGCGCTCGGCGCACGGCCTCCCAGGCGGAGGCCGCGGCGACCTCAGCTACTGCGGATGGCATCGACCAGCGCGTCGGCAAAGCCACTGGTGGGAACCTTGGTTGCGTTTTCGATCTGCCGGGCAAAATCGTAGGTCACCACCTTGTTGCCGACCACTTTCTCGAAGGCGTGCTCAATCAATTGGGTTACCTCCGGCCAGCCGATGTAGTCGAACATCATGCAGCCGGAAAACATCAGCGAGGACGGGTTGACCATGTCCTTGCCGGCATATTTCGGTGCCGTGCCGTGGGTGGCCTCGAACACCGCCACGTTGTCGGCCATGTTGGCTCCAGGAGCAATCCCCATCCCGCCAACTTCCGCGGCCAGCGAGTCCGACAGGTAGTCGCCGTTGAGGTTCATGGTCGCCAGCACTTCAAACTCGGCCGGCCGGAGCAGCATGAGCTGGAACATGATGTCGGCGATCCGGTCCTTGATCACGATCTTGCCTTCCGGCACATGGCCGTCGTGCTTTTCCCAGACTTCGTCCTCGGTGATCGTGACGTCACCGAATTCCTCGGCGGCCACTTCATAGCCCCACTTGCGGAAAGCGCCCTCGGTGAACTTCATGATGTTGCCCTTGTGCACCAGGGTTACCGATTTTCGGTTGTTGTCGATCGCGTACTGGATTGCCTTGCGCACCAGGCGCTTGGAGCCGAACGGGGAAATCGGCTTGATGCCAATGCCTGCGTCTTCGAAAAACTCAGCCCCCATTTCCTCGCGCAGGAACTTCGCCAGCTTGCGGTTTTCGTCCGAACCCGACTCGTATTCCAGGCCGGCGTAGACGTCTTCGGTATTTTCACGGAAGATCACCGCGTTTACCTCTTCAGGCTTTTTGAGCGGCGACGGCACGCCGTGGTAGTACTTGACCGGGCGCACACAGGCGTACAGATCCAGGGTCTGGCGCAGCGAGACGTTGAGCGAGCGAAAGCCCTCGCCGACCGGCGTGGTCAGCGGACCCTTGATGCTGACCACCAGGTCCTTGACCGCTTCCAGGGTTTCGCCCGGAAAGTAATCGCCGCCGTAGATGCCGCCGGCCTTCTCGCCCAGATACAGCTCGGCCCAATGCACCTTGCGCTTGCCGCCGTAGGCTTTTTCGACCGCCGCATCCCAGACTTTCATGCACGCCGGGGTAATGTCCACGCCGATCCCGTCGCCATCGATAAAGCCCAGGATGGGCTGGTCTGTTACCACCAGCTTGCCGTTTTCAACCCGAATCTTGTCGCCCGTTTCGGGCAATTTGATGTGTTCGTACCCCATGTACATTCTCCGTTGTTATCAACTTTCCATTGTATCACTGCGATATCTGGCCGCAGCCGGTTACGGGCGGGGCGCCGGGGGCGGAGATGAGAACGTTCTTGCGCCGGCGGTTGCCGGTACGGCCAGCTGGCAGGGCCATGAGATCGGACGTTAGCGGGCCCGGTAGCTGAATTTCTGGCCGCTGACCGAGGCCTCGTACATCAAGCCACCCTTGGCGATGGTGAAAACGGCCATCCCTCGGTAGTAACTGGACCCAGCGGTGGTCGCATCGTGCTGACCGCCGCTGGCGCCGGCACTGGCGCCGGTAGTGCCGGCGGTGGCAGAGGCGCCGGCGGTAATGGCCACGGCGCTGGCGTTGGCGCCAAACTCGAAGTTGCCGGAAGCAAAGTCCCGGTAGGCACGCTCGTCTTCAAAGAAGATGATCTGGCTGTAGGCCTGGCCGCCGGCCTGGAAGCCGATCGACAGTTGAGTCATGGTGGTGTCGCCTACATGCTCCTCGCCGACGAATACGCGACCTGATCCGCGTGCCGCCCCGACGCCCAACCCGCCTTTACCGATGGTCGGAAACACCGCGTAGCCGTAGGCGCTGTCGAAGAAGACCCCGCTCTGCCCCGCTTGGCGGAAAACAGTGATGGTGTCGTCGTAACTGTCGGCATGCGCCGACGTGGCAAGAAAGGAACCGAAAAACAACAAGAGCGCAAGGTGGGCGGGTCGCATTGGGATCTTCCTGGTGCAAGGTGGCGGAGGGGGTGGGATTCGAACCCACGAAGGGCGCTAACCCTTGCCGGTTTTCAAGACCGGTGCATTCAACCGCTCTGCCACCCCTCCGTGTTCAAGTGGCGCTGTACTACATGATTATGCCGCTTATGATGGCGGAGAGGGGGGGATTCGAACCCCCGAAGGGCCTATAAAGCCCTTAACGGTTTTCGAGACCGCCGCATTCAACCGCTCTGCCACCTCTCCGGCAAAACTCTGGCCCGGTCTTTCTTGAGCCTAACAGCGAATTATAACCGCGATGCGCGCTCAATCCCAAGCGATCCGGAATTTCTACAGGCGCTCTGACAGCCAGCCGCGAACCGAATCCAGCGCGGCCGGCAGGGCGGCGGCATCGCTGCCGCCGGCCTGGGCGAAGTCCGGGCGACCACCGCCCTTGCCGCCGACCTGCGAGGCAACGAAATTGACCAGTTCGCCGGCCTTGATCCGATCCGTCAGGTCCGGGGTGACACCGGCGACCAGGCGCACGCCGCTGCCGGCGGCCGTGCCCAACACGACCACAGCCGAGCCCAGCTTGTTTTTGAGCTGATCGACCGTGTCGCGCAATCCATTGGGGTCAGCACCCTCCAGGTGGGCGCTGATCAAACGCACTCCGGCAAGCTCGATGGCTTGCCCTGCCAGGTCGGAGCCGGCCGCCGAGGCGAGCTTGCCCTTGAGTCGCTCCAGCTCTTTTTCCAGGGCACGGGACCGATCCAGCAGCTGCTCGACGCGCTCGGCCATCTGTTCCGGGCTGGCCTTCAAGCGGCCGGCGACTTCCCGCACCGAGCGATCCAGTGACTGCAGCCAGTCCACCGCCACGCGTCCGGCCACGGCCTCGATTCGGCGGACCCCCGAAGAGATACCGGTTTCGCTGACTACTTTGAACAGGCCGATATCGCCCATGCGGTCGACGTGAGTACCACCGCAGAGCTCGGTGGAAAACTCGCCGAAGCGCAGCACCCGCACCTCATCGCCATACTTGTCGCCGAAAAAGGCCAGCGCCCCGGCAGCGATGGCGTCGTCGTAGGCCATCTCGCGGGCCTCGGCTTCGTCATTGGCCTGGACCTGCTCATTGACCAAGCGCTCGATTTCGGCAATCTGTGCATCGCTGACCGGTTCAGGGTGGGAAAAATCGAAGCGCAACCGGTCCGGGGCAACCAGCGAGCCCTTTTGCTGGACGTGGGTTCCCAGCACCTGGCGCAGGGCCGAGTGCATCAGGTGAGTGGCCGAATGATGGCGCACGATGTCTGCCCTTCGGGCCGAGTCGATGCCGGCATCCACCTGGTCGCCAAGCTGGAGCGCGCCGGTCTCGAGGTACCCTACATGCCCATGGAAGACCCCGGCCAGCTTGCGCGTATCACTGACCCGGAACTTCGCATCATTCGCCGTCAGCGAACCGGTATCGCCGACCTGGCCGCCGGACTCGGCGTAAAACGGCGTGCAATCCAGGATCAGCAGGGCCTCCTGGCCGGCGCTCAAGCGCTCGACCGGGTGGCCATCGACGACGATGGCGAGCACGGTCGCCTGCTTGCAGGAGTGCTGTTCGTAGCCCAGAAAACGCGTCGGCGCCAAACCGGCAATCAACTCGGCCGGCAGGCCATCCTTGGCGTCAAACTGGCCGGCGGCGCGCGCCCGCTCGCGCTGGGCCTCCATGGCTTGCTCAAACCCGTCCTCATCGACCTGCAGCCCGCGTTCGCGCGCAATATCGCGGGTCAGATCGATGGGAAAGCCAAACGTATCGTAGAGCCGGAACGCCACCTCGCCCGGAATCATCGGGCTGTCCAGATCGGCAAGCGCGGATTCCAGAATTTTCATTCCCTGGTCCAGGGTTTCACCAAAGCGGCGCTCTTCGCGCTCCAGGATGCCGGCGACCTCGTCCTGCTGCCGACGCAGTATGGGGAAGGCCTCCCCCATCGCTTCCACCAGCGGCGCCACCATCTTGCAGAAAAACAGCTCTTCGCAACCCAGCTTGTAGCCGTGACGAATGGCGCGCCGGATGATGCGCCGGAGGACGTAACCGCGGCCATCGTTGGCCGGGAGCACGCCGTCGGCCACCAGGAACGCACAGGCCCGAATATGGTCAGCGATCACCTTGAGCGATGGCGAATCATGATCGGCGCTGCCGGTCAGGCGGGCTGCTGCCTCTATCAGGCGCTGGAACAGGTCGATTTCGTAGTTCGAATGCACTCCCTGGACGACCGCGGTCAGTCGTTCCAGGCCCATGCCGGTGTCCACGCAGGGTGCGGGCAGCAGCTGGAGGCTGCCATCGGCGGCGCGGTCGAACTGCATGAAAACAAGGTTCCAGATTTCGATGAAGCGATCGCCATCCTCGTCCGGGCTGCCGGGTGGGCCGCCGGCAATCCCGGGGCCGTGGTCGTAGAAGATTTCGGTGCACGGGCCGCAGGGCCCGGTCTCGCCCATGGCCCAGAAGTTGTCGCTCTCGTAACGCTTGCCGGGCTTGTCGCCAATGCGCGAAAAGCGCGCCGGGTCGACGCCAACATGATTCAGCCAGATATCGGCTGCCTCGTCATCCTCTGCATACACCGTAACCCAGAGTTTCCCGGCCGGCATGTCGCACACCCTGGTCAGGAAATCCCACGCATACTCAATGGCCTCGCGCTTGAAGTAATCGCCGAAGCTGAAATTACCCAGCATCTCGAAGAAGGTGTGGTGGCGGGCGGTGTAACCGACATTTTCCAGGTCGTTGTGCTTGCCGCCGGCGCGGACGCAGCGCTGCGAGGAGGCCGCGCGGGTATAGGCGCGCTTGTCCGAGCCCAGAAACACATCCTTGAACTGGTTCATGCCGGCGTTGGTGAACAGCAGGGTCGGATCATTGCCCGGCACCAGCGAGCTCGAGCCGACCACGCGGTGGTCGCGCTCGGCGAAAAAATCGAGGAAAGCCTGGCGGATTTCAGCGGTGGATTTCACTGGACTACGGTTCCTTGAGATGGCCAATCAAAACATGACCTCCCAGTGTAACCGTTCAAAGATCAACTCAATCCGTGATTTCCCGAATCACGGCAGCATCAAAACCCCGTCGCGCCAGGGCCTGCTGACGGCGCGACTTTTCCTTGGCATCTTGCGGACGGTCATCCCCGAAACGGCGCCCGTACCACTTGGCCGCCTGGGCCAGCCAATCCACCTGGAGTTCTGCAAAAGCGCGCTCGATCAGGGCGCGGTCCACGCCACGCTCGCCCAGCTCGGCCCGGATTCGGACCGGACCATAGGCTTTTTCAGCCCGGCTGCGGGCGAAACTTTCAGCGAAACGCTCGTCTGACTGCAGGCCTGCATCCGCAAGTTCCTGCACCACGGCGGAAACAGCAGCCTTGTTCCAGCCCTTGCGCTTGAGCTTGCGCTCCAGTTCAAAAAGCGAATGCTCCCGACGAGCGAGAAGCCGCAGCGCGGCATCTCGCAGGTCGGCACGGCCGGCTTTTTTCCGGCCATCGTCCATCAGCCCGCTTCGGCCGCCTCGGGCACTTCAGATTCCGCCTCTGGTTGCGATTTTGGCAGCAGTTTTTCCCGCAGCAGGCGATCGATCTCGTTGGCCATGTCCGGATGGTCCTTGAGAAACTGGCGCACGTTGTCCTTGCCCTGGCCGATGCGATCCTCGCCATAGCTGTACCAGGCGCCCGACTTCTTGACCAGGCCATGCTCCACGCCCAGTTCAATCAGTTCACCCTCACGCGAAATCCCTTCACCGTAGAGGATTTCAAACACCGCCTGGCGGAACGGCGGAGCCATCTTGTTCTTGACCACCTTGACCCGGGTCTCGTTGCCGATCACCTCATCGCCACGCTTGAGCGCACCGATGCGGCGAATATCCAGACGCACCGAGGAATAGAACTTCAGCGCATTGCCCCCGGTGGTGGTCTCGGGCGAGCCGAACATCACCCCGATCTTCATGCGGATCTGGTTGATGAAGATCACCATGCAGTTGGTGCGCTTGATGTTGCCGGTCAGTTTGCGCAGCGCCTGGCTCATCAGGCGGGCCTGCAGACCGACGTGGGAGTCACCCATCTCGCCCTCGATTTCGGCCTTGGGCGTGAGCGCGGCCACCGAGTCGACGACGACAATGTCGACGGCTCCGGAGCGAACCAGCATGTCGGTAATTTCCAGCGCCTGCTCGCCGGTGTCAGGCTGCGAGACCAGCAGGTCGTCGACGTTGACCCCCAGCTTTTCGGCGTAGCTGGGGTCGAGCGCGTGCTCGGCATCAACGAAGGCCGCCGTGCCGCCCACTTTCTGGGCCTCGGCCACGGCGTGCAGGGTCAGGGTGGTCTTGCCCGAGGATTCCGGGCCGTAGATCTCGATCACCCGGCCACGCGGCAAACCGCCGATGCCCAGCGACACGTCCAGCGCCAGCGAACCGGTCGAGACCACCGGAACGTCCTTGTTTCGCGCATCGTCGCCCATGCGCATGATTGCGCCCTTGCCGTACTGCTTCTCGATTTGTCCCAGCGCTGCTGACAGCGCGCGTTTGCGATTCTCGTCCACTGTATTGATTCCTTTTCGATTCATGTCGATGACGCTGCGATGGTTGCGATTATCTCACACGCCCCGTGGCCGGCCAGGCCCGCCCGGGCTGTCGCGGCATTTTCCTACAGCAAGTCGCGTCAATTTCTTCACCCCCGGAACACCGGGCCGCGGCCTGCTGGCTTTACAGGCTAAGCGGCGAGGTTCTCAAAACCTGATAAGGACGGGCAGGAAGCGACTCAATCAAGGCGAATTCGCGCACCGGCCAGGCCAGCACCGGCGGCGGCGGGAAAGCCGGTTGCGAAGCGACCTTTCGATACAGAGTGACATGAGGATGAAAGCGGCGTTGGTCAAAGGTCAGCGCCAGCGCACCCGCCAAGTCAGTCAACTGGGCGACCAGGGCCTGGGCGGCCGCGGGCGCCGGCCCACCCAGCCAGGCCACGCGCGCACCGGCGAACCAGCCGAAGCGATCCAGACGCAAGCTGAAAGCCTGCGCGCTCAATTTACCGGCGGCCGCGAGCAACTGCGGCAAGCGCTCGGCCGGCTGGTTCCCGAGAAACAGCAGGGTCAGATGCAGATTGTGATCGGGCACCCGGCGCGGCGACAGGCCGTCGATCAAGCGCCGCCGCTCGACGATCTCGCTCCGAACCTGCTCGTCCGGCCAGCAGGCGAAGAACAGTCGGCGGGTTGACGGGGCTGGCTTGAGCCCCTGAGCCCTAGCCCCTCCCAATGCCAGACACTCGATCCAGCAGCCCGCTCAACGCCGCAGCGACAGTGGCCCGGCGCACGGCCTCGCGGTCGCCGGGAAAACGGTGACACTCGGTTTCTACGAGATCATCGGACAACGCCCAGCCAAAACATACGGTACCGACCGGTTTGTCGGGACTGCCGCCGTCCGGGCCAGCGATGCCGGTGACCGACAGCGCGAGGTCAGCCCGGCTATGCTCCAGGGCGCCGCCCGCCATGTCGGCCGCAACTTCCTCGCTGACTGCGCCGAAGCGCGCGATCCGGCCACGCGGCACCCCGAGCAATTCCTGCTTGGCCTCGTTGCTGTAGCTGACCACCCCACGCTCGAACCAGGCCGAACTGCCGGCCAGGTCGGTGCACAGCTTGGCGATCCAGCCGCCGGTGCAGGATTCAGCCGTTGCCAGCATGCGGCCCTGGACCTTCAATTCCGCGGCCACGGCTGCGGTCAGCATGGCCAGAGATTCATCGTCGTGTTGGATCGTCATCTTGGTATCGTCCTCCTCCTCGCTGCCCCGCAAGAGTTTTCGCCAGGCATGGCGGTAAAGACCCGTTGTCGCTGTATTCAATTTTAATTATAATAACGACAAACAAGCCTTTTCATGCGCTTTGTTCCCTGCTGATGACACCCTCGATAGGGTGTCGGCTGACAGACACGGCGTGGAAGACAATCAGGCGCCGTTAGTAAAAAGCAAGGTAACGGACCGGAACTCGTCGAAATGCCTATTCCAGACAATTCAGGCCGTGAGGGCGGAAAGCATAAACGCCCTGTCTACTGAATTCGAAAAGCACCCAGAGCCACGCCAATGTGGGGCTATTCAAGCTCACTGACCCCCGCCAAGGGCGCAGGGCAGGCAAAGCGGCATGGCGACTTTCGCAAAGCGAATGAAGCTTTGCAAGCGCAGCCGTTGCCCGTGTTCCGCTCGCTTGAAAGTGACTCTGAGCGTTACCTGATTAAGCGCATGGCCCACTAGACCGCACGCGCTCCCGGGAACCAGCCGAAGCGATCCAGCTGCAACAATAAACCGGCAGCGATCAATTCATCGGTCGTAGCCAACAGCTCTGGCAAGTGCTCCGGCTAATTGCCCAGAAACAGCAGAGTCAGATACAGGTTGTGGTCGGGCACGCGCCGCGGCGACAGGCCGTCGATCAAGCGCCGGCGTTGAATGATTCCGCCACGAACCTGCTCGCGCGGCCAGCAGGCGAAGAACAGGCGGCGTGTTGGCTGCTCTGCCTGTTTCATTCCAGCATCCAGAACTGGGGCAGCAACGTTTAAAAGCATCACGCAGAGACGCAGAGGTCGTCAGACCAGATGCCCCGTCTTGACCCAGATCAGGGTCTCCTGCTCCACCCAGGGCTGATGGACGCTGCCGTGCGGTGAGCGAATCCAGGTGCCGGCCGGGTAGCGGCCGTTTTCGTCGATGAACTCCCCGGACAAAACCAGGATCTCTTCACCACCGTAGTGGCGATGGGCCTGGAACTGTTCGCCGGCCGGCCATTTGACCAGGGCCACATGTTCGGTCCCGAAAGCATGCAGGGACATCACCTCCAGCCCGCCGATGCCGGGCTGCCAGGGCGCGGTTGTGGTATCGATCCGAACCGTTGCCTGATCTTCGAGCTGCATTTGATGGAGCTTGACGAAGAGCGTGCAGCCGCTTTCGCTGAAAGGCGCATGGCCACTGCCAGGGGGGTTGCGCAGGTAGCTGCCGGGCCCGTAATCGCCGCTTTCATCCGAAAAGATGCCGTCGAGGACCAGGATTTCCTCGCCCAGCGGATGCTCATGGCGATCAAAAGAGGCCCCTGGCTGGTAGCGGACGATACTGGTCGCATGGCCGCGCTCAGCGTCCTCACGGGCCAGAGGTTTGCGCAACACGCCGCCGGCCGGACTGGGTTGCCAGTCCAGCTCCGCAGTTTCCCACACCACGCGTTTACTGAAATCCATGTTCAACAAGGCTAAGCCCCTGTGATTTCGACAGGGACAAACTATAGTCCAGCCGCGGAAAGATGAAAATCAACGCCATTGCCGCTGCTTGCCGGCCTCGACCAGGTTGTCGATACAAGCTGCGTCATTGGCTTATGGCGCTTCATGGAAAGCAACTCCGAGCAATCTGCTGAAGCACACCCCATCAATCTGCGTTAATCTGCGCTAATCTGCGTTCATCCGCGGTTCCAAAAGACCCTCAAGCCCGAATCAGGCCCATGGCCGACCCGAACACCCAGCACACGCCCCTGATGCAGCAGTACCTCAGGATCAAGTCCGATTACCCGGACATCCTGCTGTTTTTCCGCATGGGCGACTTTTACGAGCTGTTCTATGACGATGCCCGGCGCGCGGCCCAGTTGCTCGATATCACGCTGACCACGCGCGGCAAATCAGCCGGCCAACCCATTCCGATGGCGGGGGTGCCTTACCATGCCGTCGACAGCTACCTGGCCCGCCTGATCAAGAAGGGCGAGTCGATCGCCATCTGCGAGCAGGTCGGCGACCCGAACGAATCCAAGGGGCCGGTCGAGCGCAAGGTGGTGCGCATCGTCACCCCCGGCACGGTCACCGAAGAGGCGCTGCTGGACGACCGCCAGGATCGCCTGCTGGCCGCGATCGCGCCGGCCAAGAAGGGCTTCGGCCTGGCCTGGCTGGACGTGGCCGGCGGCCGCCTGCGTTTTGCCGAAACCGCCAATGCCCAGGAACTGGGCGCCGAGCTCGAGCGCCTGCGCCCGGCCGAGATCCTGTTCCCCGAAGACGATGCCCTGCCCGTCTCCGGCCTGGTCGCGGCCATGCGCCCGGCCCCGCCGTGGCATTTCGACAGCGAAGGCGGCGAACGCGAACTGTGCCGCCAGCTCCAGGTGCAGGACCTGTCGGGCTTCGGCGTGGAGCAGCGCGGCCCGGGCCTGGCTGCCGCCGGGGCCCTGCTCCACTATGCCCGCGACATGCTGGCCGGCGAACTGACCCATCTGACCGGCGTGCGCGCCGTGCAGGCCAGCGAGCACCTGGTGCTGGACGCGGCTACCCGTCGCCACCTGGAAATCGACGTTCACCCGGACGGGCGCTCGGAGCACACCCTGGTCGGGCTGATGGACACCGCCGCCACGCCCATGGGCAGCCGCAAGCTCAAGCGCTGGATCACCCACCCGCTGCGGGATCAGAAACGCCTGGCCGCGCGCCATGCTGCAGTGCAAGCCTTGCTCGAACACCAGATCCATCCCGCTCTGGCTGAGCAGCTTTCCGGTATCGGTGACCTCGAGCGCGTGCTGACCCGGATTGCGCTCAAAACCGCCCGCCCGCGCGATCTGGCCACCCTGCGCGAAGGCCTGTCGCGTCTGCCGGCCCTGAACGAGACCCTGGACGCCTTCACCGCGGAACTGCTGCGTGATCTGGCCGAAACGCTGATCCCGCAGCCCGAGCTGGAGCGTCTGCTCAACAGCGCCATCGTCGAGCAGCCGCCCATGGTCATCCGCGACGGTGGGGTGATCGCCGAGGGCTTTGACGCCGAGCTCGACGAACTGCGTTCCCTGTCGCGCAACGCCGGTGACTTCCTGCTCCGCTACGAGGAACAGGAAAAGACCCGCACCGGCATTGCCACCCTGAAGGTCGGCTTCAACCGCGTCCACGGCTACTACATCGAAGTCTCCAAGGCCCAGGCCGACAAGGTGCCGACCGAGTACAGCCGCCGCCAGACCCTCAAGAACGCCGAGCGCTACATCACCGGGGAACTCAAGGCCTTTGAGGACAAGGTGCTCTCGGCCCGCGAGCGCGCCCTGGCCCGAGAAAAGGCGCTGTACGAAAACCTGGTCGAGGATCTGGCCGGACGCCACCGGAACCTGAGCGCGCTGGCCTCCGGCCTGGCCACGCTCGATGTGCTGGTCACTTTTGCCGAACGCGCCGAGACCCTGCACTTCTCGCGCCCGCGCCTGGACGATCAGCCGGGGCTGGAAATCGGCGATGGCCGCCATCCCGTGGTCGAGCGCGTCCAGGACGAGGCTTTCGTGCCCAACAACTGCCGCCTGAACCCTAAGCGGCGCATGCTGGTCATCACCGGACCCAACATGGGCGGCAAGTCGACCTACATGCGCCAGGCCGCCCTGATCGTGATCCTCGCCCATGCCGGCAGCTTTGTGCCCGCGGGTGATGCACGGATCGGCCCGATCGACCGCATCTTTTCCCGGATCGGGGCCGGCGACGACCTGACCCGCGGCCGGTCGACCTTCATGGTCGAGATGGTCGAGACCGCCAACATCCTGCATAACGCGACTGATCGGTCACTGGTGTTGATGGATGAAATCGGCCGCGGCACCTCCACCTTCGACGGCCTCGCCCTGGCCTGGGCGGTGGCGACCGAACTGGCCCTGAACATTCGCGCCCTGACCCTGTTCGCCACCCACTACTTCGAGCTCACGCGCCTGGCCGAAGACCACGAGGGCATCAGCAACGTGCACCTGGAAGCACGCGAACACGGTGACCGTATCGTCTTTTTGCACTCGGTGCGCGAAGGACCGGCCAGCCAGTCCTACGGGATCCAGGTCGCTCGCCTCGCCGGTGTGCCCAGGCCGGTCATCACCCAGGCACGGAAACACCTCAACCGGCTGGAAAACGAGGCCGCCCGGGCCGCTTCGCCACAGTTGGCATTGTTTGACAGCCCTCCGGTCGCACCGGAATCTCCGCCCGATATACTGCGCGAGACACTGGCCGACATCGACCCGGATGAACTCAGCCCGCGCCAGGCGCTGGATTGCCTGTATCGACTGAAGAAAGCGGAAGAGCAATGACAACCGACCCGGCGCAAGCGACGCCCGCGCCCCCGCAGAGGGCAAGACCTTCCAAGCGATTGCTGCTCGTTGTCAAGTCGTGCGCGTGGCTGATGCTGGGCGCAGGGCTGGTGATCACCATGTCCCTGTATCACGCCTTCCCCGCCCCGCCTGAACCGCTGTTCCAACGGTTCGATCTCGCCCTGGCACTGGAGATGGTGTTCATAGCGCTCGCCGTACTGAGCCTGCTGTTCATTGGCCTATTACCGCGAAGCCGGCTGCCAAATATCGACCTGCTGCCCCGCATGAGCCTGGTGGCCTTTGTCCTCCGACTGGGCATGCTTTCCGTGTACGCCACCGTGGATGTGTTTGAACGTATCGAGGCAGTGCCGCCAGACCACTGGACCGCAACCCCCAAGGAAATCGCCAGACTGTCAGGCATGCTTCTCCTGCTCGCCGCCATTGCGCGCTGGGTCTCCGCGCTGCTGCAAACGCGCAGCCAGCTGCTGACCCAAAGTGAACAGCTCGCTGAGAGCACACAGCGCTTCCGAGACGTGATCGAAGCCGCCGGGGAATACATCTGGGAGATCGACCCGGCCGGTCAGTTCACTTTCGTCACCCCACAGGTGGAGGCTGTGCTAGGACGGCCGGCCGCTGAAATCATCGGCCGCTCGCCGTTTGACTTCATGCCGGAAGACGAGGCTCTTCGGCTACAGCGCCAGTTCACGCAATGGGCCGGAGAGAAAAGCGCATGGCGCGACCTGGAGCATGTCTCGCTGCGCCCGGACGGTAGCCGCGTACACCAACGCGTCAGCGGCCTGCCGATCATCAGCGCGGCAGGAGACCTGCTGGGCTTTCGCGGGACGGCCAGGGATATCACCCGCGAGAAAGAAGATGAGAAAGCCCGCGCGGCGCTCACCGAGCGCCTCGCCCTGGCCACCGAGTCCGCCGGACTCGGTATCTGGGATTACGACATCGAAAGTGGCCGGCTCGACTGGGATGCCGGCATGTTCCGCCTCTTTGGCGTCGACCCGGCCGACTTCGGTCATCGCTTCGAGGACTGGGTACGCAGTTTGTCCGAGGACAGCCGGGAAGCGAGCATTGCCCGGTTCGAGTCATCGTTATCGTCCTCCGGTTCAAGCTTTGAAGCCGACATGGAAATCCAGCGCGCCGACAACGGCGCGCTGCGCACCCTGCAGGGTCAGGCCAGGGTGATTCGCGACGACTCCGGGGCAGCGGTGCGCGTGGTCGGGATCAACCGTGACATTAGCGAACAGAAAGAAAACGAGCGCCGCCTGGCCTCCGAGGAGGCCAAGTTCCGGGGGCTGTTCGAACTCTCTCCGATCGGCATTGCCATGAACGACTACGCCACCGGCGAATTCCTGGAGTTCAACCAGGCCGTGTACGAACCAGCCGGCTACAGCCGCGAAGAATTCCAGGCCTTGAGCTACTGGGACGTAACGCCCAAAAAGTACATGGCCGACGAGCAGGCCATGCTCGAATCCATGGAGAGGTGCGGTCGTTACGGTCCCTTTCAAAAAGAGTATATGCGCAAGGACGGCTCGCGCTACCCGGTGCTGCTGCACGGCTTCAAGACCACCACGGCACAAGGACGCGAGGTAATCTGGTCCATCATTCAGGACATCTCCGACCAGCAGGCCGCCGAACAGGCCCTGCGCGCGACCAAGGAGCGCTTTGAGGGCATCTTCGAGCAGACCGGCAGCGGCGTGGCGGTCTACCGTCCGGTCGAAGACGGCAGCGACTTCGAGTTCATCGACTACAACCCGGCCGCCGCCCGGATGGATCAGACCCGCCGCGAGGCCGTGGTTGGCCGTCGCCTGACCGAATGCTTCCCTGCCGCCGAGGAGATCGGGCTTGTCTCGGCGCTGCAAAGTGCGGCCCGAACCGGCGAGACGGTCGAGCTTCCGCTCTCGCAGTATGACGACGGTCGCCTCGCCGGCTCGCGCGAGAACCGCATCTTCCGGCTTTCTTCCGGCGAGGTGGTCGCGGTCTACGAGGATCTCACCGAAATGAAACAGGCCCAGCAGGCATCCGAAGCAGCCCGACGCCTGGCCGAGGAGGCCAACCAGGCCAAGAGCGAGTTCCTGGCCAACATGAGCCACGAAATTCGCACACCAATGAATGCCGTCATCGGCCGGGGTGAACTGCTGCTGAAGACCCGGCTCGACGAACAACAGCGCGACTACCTTGGCAAGATTCAAAACTCCTCGGAAATGCTGCTGCGCATCCTCAACGACATCCTCGATTTCTCCAAGATCGAGGCCGGAGCGTTGCAGCTGGAGGCAAGCACTTTCGACCTGCAGGAAGTCATCGAACAAGCCGTCGTGATGTTCACCGAGACGGCCAGGGCCCGACAAATGGAGTTCCTGTACGACATCAAGACCGACCTGCCCGTGTCGCTTGTCGGCGATTCGCTGCGGCTGAACCAGGTCCTGAGCAACCTGCTCAGCAACGCGTTCAAGTTCACCGACGACGGCGGGCGGGTCGAGCTTGGCGTCGAATGCATGGCGCCAGCGCGGACGGGACATGCGCGCCTTCGCTTCCAGGTGCGCGACACCGGCATCGGCATCAGCGAGGAACAGCAGGCGCGCCTGTTTCGGCCGTTCAGCCAGGCCGATAGCTCGACAACGCGACGCTACGGCGGCACCGGGCTGGGGCTTGTGATCGCCAGACGGCTGGTAGAGGCCATGGGCGGCGAGCTTGACCTCAGCTCGCAACCAGGAAAGGGCAGCCTGTTTTCCTTGACTCTCGAATTGCCCCTAGGAAGAGAGGCCAAGGAGACCGCACAGCGGCGCACAGAGACCAGCGCGCGGGATCGAGCCTTGTCCAAGAGCCAGCCGCCAAACCTTGCCGGATGCACGGTGCTGCTGGTAGAAGACAACAAGATCAACCGCCAGGTTGCCCAACTGCATCTGCGGCCGACCGGGGCACAGGTGCGGGTGGCCGAAAATGGCGCCGAGGCGGTCGAGGCCGTGCGTGACCAGGCCCCGGACTTGATCCTGATGGATCTGCAAATGCCGGTCATGGATGGATTCGAGGCAACTCGAGTCCTGCGCGACGAAGGCTATACCGGCCCGATCATTGCTGTCACCGCGGCGGTCATGGCAGAAGATCAGAAGCGCAGCCGGGCCGCTGGCATGGATGCCCACCTGGGAAAACCCATCGACACCAGGCAGTTGTTCGCAGCGCTGCAGGAGCATCTGGTCGGGACGGAGCCTGCCGGCACGTCGCCCGCAACGCCAATGACAGCGGTCGAGCGCGAGACCAAAGACGCCAGACCATCCGGAACGCGCGCCGGCCTGTTGCCGGCTCACCTGCCGGGGTTTGACCTCGAACGCGGGCGCGAAAGGCTGGCCGGAGACGAGGCCTTGTACCTGCGTTTGCTGCAGAACTTTCGCGTCAGGCTGGGGGAGCAATTTGCGCCCCTGGTCGAGCACCTCCGGAATGACAATCATGAAGATGCCCGCAGACTCGCTCACTCCCTGAAGGGACTCGCCGGCACTCTGGCCGCGGTGGATCTGCAACAACTGGCCGAGGAGATGGATTCAACCCTGGCCAGGAAGCAGTCGTTGAGCGAGGAGCGTATCGTTGTTCTGGAAGAGGCATTAGCTCAGGCCGGGAACGCGCTCGCCGGGCTTGAGCCCGGAGAGCGGAACGTTTCTGCAGCTGGAACGGCCGAGGCGCTGGACCGGCTTCGTGCTCATCTGATCGACAACGAACTGGTCGCCGAATCCACCCTGCAGGAGGCTTCGGCCTGGCTGGAGGCCCGGGGCAAAGACACCCAGGCTCTTGAAGAGCAGGTCAACAACCTTGATTTCGACTCAGCCATGAAAACGCTGGAGGCAATGAACATCTTCGACGCGGAAGGAACCCAATGAGTATCAGCGATCGGCAACAGACGATTCTCGTGGTGGACGATGATCCCAGCACCATCCAGGTACTGGGCAAACTGCTCAGTGATGCTTATCGAATCCAGGTAGCCAAAAGCGCCGAAAAAGCACTTGCGATCATCGAGGAACCCAACAATCCGCTACCCGATCTCCTCCTTCTCGATATTCAGATGCCGGGCATGGACGGGTATGAGGTCTGCCGAAGGCTGAAAGATGCTCCTCACACCAGCGAGATCCCCATCATTTTCGTCACCGCGCGCGACGCAACCAGCGACGAAGAGCGGGGACTGAATCTCGGCGCGGTCGATTACATCACCAAGCCGTTCTCGCCAGCCATTGTGCGCGCCCGGGTCAGAACGCATCTGCGGCTGAAGCAGAAAACGGACTTGCTCGAGCAACATGCCCTGCTGGATGGCCTCACCGGCACCCCCAATCGGCGAAGTTTCGACCAGCATTTCGAAGCCGAGATCAAACGCTGCCAGCGCGAACAGCATCCGCTCTCGCTCATCATGGCCGACATCGATCACTTTAAACCCTTCAACGACCACTACGGCCACTGTGCCGGGGACCAGTGTCTGCAGTTCGTGGCCGGCACGCTGAGCGCAGTCCTCCAGCGCCCGGGCGACCGGGTGTTTCGCTACGGTGGCGAGGAATTCATCGCCCTGCTCCCCATTACAGATGCCGCAGGCGCGGGCAACGTGGGCGAAAAAATGCGGGCGGCGGTCGAGGAGGGCCATATTCGTCACGAGCATTCCGATGCAGCCGACGTTGTCACCTTGAGCCTGGGCGTCACCACGTGGCTGCCGGACGGCGAAACGCCATTCGATGCTGCAGCCTTGCTCAAAACCGCAGACGAGGCGCTTTACGCAGCAAAGGATGCCGGGCGCAACCATGTCGTATCGAGATAAAACGTTTGCGTGTAAAGCGGCAACCGGGCTGGTACTGGCAGCGATGGTTTTGGGCGCCAGCATGGCCGCCCATGCCGAAACCGAACGCATCGGTCTTGTTCTTGGCGGCGGCGGGGCGCGTGGTGCCGCGCACGTCGGGGTACTCCAGGTACTCGAGGAACAAGGCATCGCCGTGGACTTCATCGCCGGGACCTCCATGGGCGCGATCGTCGGGGCACTCTACGCCAGCGGCTACCGGGCCGATGACATCGAAGCCATTCTCGAGCGCATCGACTGGGCGGTCGCGCTCAGCGACCAGCCAGAGCGCGAACTGCTGAGTCCACAGCGCAAGGCCGATGCGGCGCTGATCCCGTCCAGCCTGGAGATCGGAATCGGGCTGGACGGCCTGGTCACCCCGCGGGGCCTGATCCAGGGCCAGAACCTGGGTTTGCTGCTGCGCGAGCTGCTGCTTCCGGTCAGCCATGTGGATGCATTTGACGAGTTACCCATCCCGTTCCGCGCGGTCGCTGCCGATATCGTGTCGGGAGAGCTCGTGGTGCTGGACTCCGGCGACCTGGTCGAGGCGGTTCGGGCCAGCATGTCGGTGCCGGGCGCGTTCCAGCCCATTCGCATCGACGATCGTCTGCTAGTCGATGGCGGCGTGGTGGACAACGTGCCTATCGACGTGGCCCGGGCCATGGGCGCCGATCGCTTGATCGTGGTCGATGTTGGCGCCGGGTTGGCCGATGAAGAGGCACTGGCCTCGCCGGCCTCGGTCACCCTGCAGGTGATTTCCATCCTGATGGAACGCCAGACCCGGCAGACCCTGGACTTGCTGGCCGACAGCGACGTGCTGATCCGCCCTGACCTGGGCGATATCGGTTCGGCCGACTTCTCGCGCTCGGCCGAAGCCGTGCCAATCGGCAAGGCCGCGGCCATGGCCGTGAGCGCCGAACTGCTCGACTTCAGCGCCACCCCTGAACGTCTGGCCGCGTTCAAAGCGCGATCGCGACCCGCCGCGGCCGACCATCGTCGGATCGTCAGCATCGAGGTCGACGATTCCAGAAGCCGCATGGCTTTCCTGGTCGAAAGTCGCCTCAGCGGCCTGGTGGACGAACCGGCCGATCCGCGCCGCATTGAACGCTGGATCGGCGAGGTCTACGGCGAGGGTCACTTCGAGCGAATCGCCTATGTGCTGGATGATGACCCGGAACGCGATGGGCTGGTGCTGCGGGTTACACCCATCGACAAGACCTGGGGCCCGCACTTTCTGCGTCTGGGGTTACGACTGAGCGACGACTTCGACGGCGGCGGCGCCTACCAGCTCGATGCCCTGGCCCGCATGGCCAGCGATATTCGACCGGGCTCGGAATGGCGGGTTCGGTTCGGGCTGGGTGAAATCAACGAGCTGGGTGCAAGCTGGCGCGTACCCTTCGGCGCGCACGCGCGCAGCTATGTCCATCCTTTTGCCAGCGCACGCGCGCTCGACCAGCCCTTGTTCATCGAAGATCAGCGCTCGGAACTGGCCCGGCTGCGCTGGACCCGCGGCCGCTTCGGTGCCGACCTGGGCCGCGACTGGAGTACCCGCACGCGGACCTTCCTGCGCCTGGAGCGCGGCCAGGACCGCCTTTCGCGCAAGATCGGCCCCGGCGATGGCACCGTCGATCGGATCCGAGAAAACTATGGCTTTGCCGGCCTCGGCATGGTCCGCGACAGCCTCGACAACGCGACCTTCCCGACCCGCGGCCAGATCCTGGATGCACGGGTGGAGTTCTATCAGCCGTGGATGGGATCGGAGACCTCCGCCGAAGTCCTGCGCCTTGACTTCACCCGGGCGAGCGCTTTCGGCCGCTATCACGCCCTCGGCGGTGTGCGCGGCGTTTCGGCGCGCAGCGACGAGCTGTCCCTGCAGGCGCTGGATTTTCTCGGTGGTCTGGGCAACCTGTCGGGCTACGGAGAACGCGAGCTGGGCGGATCGCAGCTGTTTCTGTCGCGGCTGCTGCTGATGCGGCGGATGGGCGATACCCAGCAGCTGTTCGCCCTGCCGACCTACCTGGGCATCAGCCTGGAAGCCGGCAACGTGTGGGAACGACGGCGCGATTTTGACGTAGATGATCTGATCTACGCCGGCAGCCTGTACCTGGGCGTCGACACACCCTTAGGTCCGATCTTCCTGGGCTACGGCCGGGCCGACAGTGGTCGGTCCGCCGTGTACCTGAACTTCGGCAGCCTGATTCGGCCGCGCCAGGAGTTCTGAATATGCGGAATCCGTGGCTGCCCGCCGTTCATTGAACACCGGCTTCGCTGATAAGGTCCTGCTCCACGATCAGCCGGTAGGCAACGTAGTACTTGTAGATGTTGGCGACGTACTGCACCGTTTCCCGGCCGATTCTTTCCGCCGCAATCCGCTCGACGTTGTTGAACCACAGATTGCGATCCAGCCCGCGCTCGGCCGCCGCCTGGCGCATTTGTCGCACCCGGCCCGGTCCGGCGTTGTAGGCGGCCAGGGCAAACAGCAGGCGTTCCGATGGCTCCAGCGCCGGCTCATCGAAGAAATTGTCGATCAGGTAGCGCACGTAGCGCACGCCGGCCAGGACATTGTCTTCGAGCACGGTGACATCATCGACCCCCATATCAGCCGCCGTCGTCGGCAACAACTGCATGACGCCGACCGCCCCGGCCGGACTGATTACGCTGTGATCGAGGCGCGATTCCTGAAAACCCTGGGCCATGATCATCAGCCAGTCCAGACCATACTCATCGGCGTTGTCACGGAACAATTCGGTCAGTTCCCTGAACCGCGCCCGCTCGGCTTCCGCCGTTGCGTTGGTGACAAAGCGCAGATTGCGGTAGTACCGATTGATCAGCATGTTGCCGTGCAGGGTACCGGTGCGTCGTTTGGCCAGAAACTCATCCAGCACCGCGTTCAGCTCCGGGCTGGTCTTGCGCACCGCGAAAGCAACCGAGTTGCCCTCGCTCAAGGCCAGCTCGGGGCGAACGCGAATCCGGTCGAACACCTGGGCCCACAGGGAAGCCAGGTAGCTGTCGGCGATGGTGTAGTCGACCAGACCGGCATTGACCATTTCCAGAATGTCTTCGGTTTCGAAATGTCCAGGCGCTTCCTGGATCTTGATGGGCGGCATCCCGCGGCCGACCAGGCCACGATTGACCGCAAGCAAATGCTCGAAATAGCTGCTGTCGCCATGAACCATGACGGTCTGACCACCCAACTCGGCCCAGCCGGCCGGGACGGCGGCGTCGGCATGACTGATCAGCAATTCGCGCACGTTGCGCCCCAGCGGGGTGGTGAACGCCACCCGTTCGCTGCGCTCTGCAGTGATGGTCAGGTTGGCGGCAATCACGTCGCCCTGCCCGTCTTCGAGAGCGGGAATCAGTCGATCGCGCGTGGTGGGAATGAACGCCACTTCGGTTCGCAGATGACCGCGGGCAACCGAGCGGTTCAATTCGGTTTCGAAATCACGCATGATTTCATAGGAAATGCCGCGCGGCTCGGCACCATCGAAAAAATACAGGGTACGACTGTAGGGCACCAGCACACGGATCACCCGGCGCTCGACCATACCGTCCAGGTCGCCGATCCAGGGCGCCATGCGGTTGCCCACAACCTCGGCGTCGCCAAACGACTCGATCTGAGCTGAGGCACCATGTAGCGCCAGGCTCGACCAGACCACGGCAAGCATTGCAGTCCAGACGAACTTGTGTGTTTTCACGGGAATTGCTTGAACATCCGGGCGACAGCATCATCGATGAGGCGCGCGGCATCGCGACGGGTCTTGTCCGTGATCGTATTGCGCGCCGCGCCCTCCCAAACCATTTCATTGCTGCCCGCATCGATCAGGTCGACCACCAGCGTACCCTCTGAATATTGCTCGATTTCGGTCCGCGTCGTATACGTGGGCCAGGGCGTGTAAAAGCCATAACGATAATCATAAAAAGTCGGACCCATGTACGGCTCCGGTACCGAACGCGTCCGGATACGCTCGTCGAGATGGGCGTGGAAATTCACCAGCACGTCGGCTTGAGCGGCATCGTCGATGTAGTGCAAGCCAAGCAGTTCCAGTTCACGCCGGGTGGAGAATTTCAGCTGTTGCGAAATCAGGCTGGCGTAACCCTCCCGATCGGTGCTTAATGGGTCAACAAAGGAAAAAGATCGGTAGGCCGACAGATCGACCCCCGGTGCCTGTGTGGTCTGGATCCTGGGAGCGGATGCGCAGGCGGTCAGCAAGGCGACGATGAGAAGTATTGCACTGGTCTTGAGATTCATAGTCCGGGAGCTCCATTGGTCGGTGCGGGCCCTTCATGACCCACGCTTGGGCGAGTATATCGAGGCACCGCGGACGCAAAAGTCAAAAACATTCAAAAACCATCGGCAAACTGAGGCAGCAGCACAAGCCCCGGAACCACCGCAAGCCCACGCAAACAGAACTTTGCCAGCGATACCTGCCCGATTCAAGCTTGATGACACCTCGATGACAGGCACGGATCAAAAACATGACGGTTGATCGATGACCCTGCTGCTGGTCGGTTGCTCCAGCGGCGGTATTTACGCCAACGCCGGGATACAGGAACCGACCATCGACCTGGGACGCCGTCTCTGAGCCCCGGGGGGGGCAAGTCCTCAAGCGTCGGCCGGATCGACAACCAGTTCAAAACGCTGCAGCCGGACCCGGTCGCTCAGCCACAGCAGCAGGCGTTCCGACGCAGACAACTGGTTGCGCGCCTCCATCACCTGCCGCGCCAGTGCCGGCTCATCGGTGATCAGACCGTCGACCCCCATCGAAACCAATCGTACCATGGTCATCGGGTCGTTGACCGTCCAGACATACAGCTTGCGGCCCTGGGCATGGGTCCGCCGGATCAGGTCCAGGGAGACCTGCCCGGTGTTGACCGCCAGGAAATCGGCCTCCAGGGCGGAAAGGTCGCCGACCGCGGTGGCGGCCAGGATGCCGTGGGTCCAGTCGGGTCGCAGCGCCTGCATCTTGCGCACACCCTCGATTTTCAGCGACATGACGGCAACATCGGCCACCATGCCGGTTTCCTCGACGATGTCGACGACGCGGGCTTCCAGCGCGATGTCGCGGCTGTAGTATTTCAGCTCGATCAGGACCCTGCCGCGACCCTTGACGGCAAGCAGGACCTCGCGCAGGGTCGGCGTGCGCTCATCGGCAAAGGCGGGGTCGAACCAGCTGCCGATGTCGATCTCGGCCAGATCGGCCATGGTCGCGTCCCAGATCTTCAGATCACGACCTGCCACCTTCATGAAATCGCTGTCGTGGGCGATCACAACCTCGCCATCGGCGGTCTCCTGCACATCCAGCTCGATCCAGTCGGCGCCTTCGACCAGGGCCTGCTCGAAGGCGGCCATGGTGTTCTCCGGCCGGGCCACGGAGGCGCCACGATGGGCAATGATTTCGACCTCGCGCTCGGCGCGGACACGATCGGCCAGGCTGCCTCCTAGGTAGAGCCCCCCGACCAGCGCAACCGCAACACCGCCGAGCAGCAACGAAACCGGAAGTGCGCACCGGGCCAGAGGTTGACGGGGAACAGCCGGGGTGTTCTCGGGCTCATCGCCGGACTTGTCTCGGTAGATCCGGTCGAGCAGGGCTGCAAGCGCACCGTTGGCACAGGCCGACAGGACGGCGTTGGCAAGCGCCCACAGCAACAACAGCAAAACGATCGAGAAGACCAGCACCTGAAGGTTTGCCCCGAACAGCTGCTGCGCCCCACTGACCAGCAGCGAGACGATCCCGGCGACGGACGAAAACAGCAGGCTGCGCAGCACGGCCCAGGCCACCACCCGCCCAACAACCTGAAATCGATGCCCCTGCAGCCGGTGCGCGCTTTCGGCAAAACTCCGTCGCGGCGCCACCTTTCCGAACAGGAACAGATGCAGGGCGATGGCCCAGCGCGACAAGCGCGCCACAAGGACGACGGCGAGCGCCGCCAGTAGCGCAGCGATGACCGCAGCGCCAGCGACAAAGGCCGGCGGCCGATAGACCAGGTAATAGTTGATGTCGTGGCGACCAAGCGCCAGCCACGCAATCACTGCACATACCACAACAAAGGGTGCGGCGATCAGCAGCACGCGCACGACAAGCTGCAACGCGAAGCTGAACAAGCCCGCAAACCGCGCGAGAAACAGCGCCAAACCCGACAGTACCGCCCGGGTTGCCCTGCTCTCGCCCCGGCGCAGGGTATCGGTCATCACCGCAACATCGAGCACGCTGGCCGCGATCGACAGGCTGATCAGCGCCAGCGCCCCGACCAGGCCGGCCGGCGTCAACAGGAACCAGGCCATCTCCTGGTCGGTGACCACGTTCCGGCCGGAGGCGGCCAGCGAAGCCGCCAGCACGACACCCGTTACCGGTACGATGACCGCCAGCGCCAGCAGGCGGACCGACAGATGGATCAGGGTAAACGGTACGAGAAAGCGCAGCGCGACACGGTAGCTCGCAAAGACCTCCTGCAAGACGTTCATTGCCCTTCCTCGAAGCGCAACCGCGAGGCCTGCTCAAAATCCACTATTGCCATCTGACCCGGGATGAGCGCATGTTGCTCGCAACCCGAATTCAACGTATTCCTTCGCGCTTGAAGCGCTGCCTGATTTCCTTCAGCAGTGCCCTGCGCATCACCCAGTACTCCTCGGTTCGCACCCAGGGCTGGACAAGGAATGTCATCTCGGAAGTGCCATGGTCGCTCAGGTACACCTCTGGTCTGGGTCTGTTCAGGATCTGCGGGTGCTCTGCAAGAAGTTCACGGATTACGTTTTCAACCTGATCCATATCGTTGCCCGAATCACAGCAGACCTCCAGCTCCAGACGCCGCGCCCTGCTCGCCGTCAGGTTCACGATCGTGTCCTCCCAGATCTTCCGGTTGGGCACCAGCTTGATGGTGTTGTCCCGGGTGGCAATCCGGGTGCTGCTAAGCGTCATCCGGCGTACCTTGCCTTCCGTGCCCGCTACTTGAACGTAGTCCCCCACGTCGTAGGCCTGGTACACCAGGATCATCCAGCCGGCAACAAAGCTTTTCAGGGAATCCTGCAGAGCAAAACCGACCACCAGCCCCGCGACCCCCAGTCCGGCCAGCATCGGCATCACCGACCACCCGATGGTCGCCAGCGCAACGATGATTCCGGCCAGAAACATCAGTCCGAACGACAGGCTCAGCAGCCGGTCCTCCATCAACTGGCTGAGCCGGACCAAAGAGCTGTCCATGATCATCTTCAACGCCCGGCGGATCGCATGGGCCACAATCCAGGCCAATAGCAGAACCGCCAGGAACGTGAACAGCTGCAAAATGAAATTCGGGCCATTGCGGGCGGCATTGCGCCAGATGCGCTGGGCCTGATCGCGCCAGATGTTGGCGAAAACCCCACGCTGGAGTATTTCGGTGCCGATGCGCCCGCGCTGCTGAATCAGTAAGCTTCGGTGACTGACCGTATCGACGCCAAGATCGTCGAGCAATTCAAGCCAGGCGGCCATGTTTGCCAGGTTTCGGGTCTGCTTGTGGCCAACGGCGCGCAGGGCGGATTCGATGCCTGCGTTCGAGGCGTCGGCAGCGAGACCGCGGCGCAATTCAGACAAGGTCCGGGCATCAAGCCGGATCTGGCCGTGGAGTTGCTCTACGTTTCGTGCCGCAAACTGCTGGAACATGTCCCGTTCACCCTCAACGCTCACACCGAACTGCTCGCCCACCCGGAAAAGAATGCCGAGCGCGTTCATGTATTCAAGGACCATGGTCGTCAAATCCTGAACGAACGCGCGGGAAACGTGTGCCGAGACTCCGCCTTCAAACTCGTCGTGGGCAGACCGCTCCAGTTTGATCCTCCCGTAGATTTCTTCCAGGCGGGAAATCGACGCCTCCAGCAGCCAGATCGCAAGGGTCTCGGCACGCTCCCTGACGACCACACCCGCATCGGGCTCCAGCGCCATGACCTCGAGCAAGGCCTTGTCTGCGCTTCCGATTGCTTCCAGCATCAACTGATCGAGGCGAAACTGGAATCCGTCACGGTCCGAGCCCTGCAAGTCTTCTGAGATCAGGCTTATCTCCTCAATGTAGGCAATCCGGGCCTCGAGATCATCCAGCCCCGCAACCCGCACCTCGCCGGTGCCGGCCAGAACCTGGGCGGAAAGAACACCCGTGGCGAACATCAGAACCACGCCACGAAGCCAACGCTTCATGCTTCCTGACCACCGCAGAGACGAAAACACGATTACTGATCCTGGTCCGGGTCAGAGAGCGGCCGAAACAGCAGCCAGGCCATCCAGATCAGCAGCGCAATGGCCAGCAGAGACAGGCCCGATGCAGCAGGCGAAGGGCTCAGCGACTCAGGCGGCCTGGGCAGGCGCGGTGCCAGCGCGCGTGCCTGCGGAAGCACCGGATAGATCTCCTCGGCGGTTCCGATCGCGACGTTGATGCGTTCGACCGCCTGATCGGTCAACGGGAGCGCGCGCGGAATGAAACTGGCCGGACCCTGCGTTCCAAGTACCGTCTCTCGGGCCGCGGCAGGGCCGGCCAGCAAGAGCTGGGTGACCAGGGTCTCGACCGGTTGGCTGAGCCCGGGAACCTGCGTCCCGGGAAAGAACGGCGCGTAGTCGGCCGGCACCAGGCGCCCAGGCTGAAGGTAGGGAAACACAATGCGATTGTTGCCCCGGTTCCAGTTGGTCACCGGAATCAGACTCAGGCCACGCTCGAGCAGCGTCAGCGCCGTCGAATTACCAACCGGCTGCATCAGCATGGCAATATCCGCCCCGCTGTCGATCAGCGCGTCGGCCAGATCTCCCGGGGTATCGCCTGCGACCGGTTCCAGAACCGCCGAGAGTTCAAGGCCGTCAATGATCGACTGGGCCGCGCTGTAGCTGCTCGAACCCTGTGGACCGGTTGCGATGACACGCGCATCTTCGAGCCGATCGATATCGGGACCCAGCGCGAAGGTGTGCAAAATGCTGCTGCCGACCAGGGCGACTGCCTCGAATCCTCCGCGCAACGGCGGTTGGCCGGTGGCCGGATCGACCGAGCCCGGGGAAAAGAAAGCCGGAGCGCTCACCAGCGCCAGCCGCACGCTCCCATCTTCGATCGCACCCAACGGATCACTGGAGCGAACCAGGTTGACATCGCTGGTCGGAAACGATCTGCGCAACTGGCGCAGCACCGTTCCGGCCTCGCCGTCGGCGTTTGCCGACGGCGACACCGCGAGACTCAAGGCCTGGCGGTCCCGGGTGGGCACTTCGCCTTCAATCAGCCCGAGCCGAATCAGTTCGGCGCGAACGACGTCGCGCGGATCTTCACCGCGCAGCGTTACCCGCCGGCTCAGCGCGCGAATCTGCTCATCGCCAATCTTGCCCGACAGCTGCGCCAGGATCGTCTCCAGTTCAGGAAAACGTCGCACCGACGCCTGTCGGTACACCAAAGCCGCATCGTGCGGGGAAAAGAAGTCAAGATCATCCTCCAGCACTCGAAGCCCGAACATGTCGATCCGGGCATCGGCTGAGCGGACCAGCGCCACGTCAATATCGCCGTCGATGAGCTGATCGTAGAGCTCGTTCCGGTCGCCGACTTCGCGCTCGATGATCTGCCGGAACTGCATGCCATAGCGTCGACTCAGCGGGGCAAGGCCGTCGACGGAACGGGCCAGGAATTCGCTGTCGACGCCCAGCGCAAGCCGATCCGCGCGACGCGCCAGGTCCGAGTAGCTGACAATTCCAAGAGCTCGCGCACGATCGGCTCGCATGGCAAGCCCGGGCCGGTTCTCAAAGCCGAGTGGCTCGCTCCAGTCGATGTGCAATGGCTCGAAGCGTTCACGCAACAACGCAAGAGTCGCTGCCTGATCAGCGCCAGGCGCCTGCGCGAGTCCCAGCAGGCCCAACCCGGCGCCGGTGTACTCGGGGTAGAGATCGATCTCACCGCGTTTGAGCGCTTCAAGCAGGATCCGGCTGTCGCCCAGCCCCATCCGGCGCTTGACCGGAATACCCGACTCGCTGGCCAGCTCAGCGACCAGTTCGGCGACAATGCGGTTTTCCGGTGACTCCTGCCCGCCCACCTGCAAAGGTTGCCGGTCGCCGCCACAACCGGTCAGGACAGCCGTGGCGATCAGGCTCGACAGCAAGAACTGAAAACGCATCATCGCGACTCTCCGACAGTAGTAGCAATGGGCCGGGTACTCGATGATTCGGCAGTCACTGCGCCGGGGCTGCGGCCCTCGCCGCGAATGGCCCTCAGGAAACCGACGACCTGGAGCAGCAACACCACGGAAAACGGAATGGCACCGGTCACCGCCATGGCCTTGGCCACCTCGACCGAACCGCTGAACAGCGTTGCCACCGTGAGCACGGCCACCAGGCTGCCCCAGACCAGCTTGTACAGCAGCGGCGGGTTCAGTTGGCCGTCGCTGGTCATCATCGACAGCACGAAACTGCCCGAGTCAGCCGAAGTGACCAGGAAAATGAAGATCAGAAACAGGGCTACGAAGCCCAGTAGCTGGCCCAAGGGGAAAAACTCCAGGAAAACGAAAAAGGCACGACTGACGTCCTGCGAGACCAGTTCGGCGATTCCGCCGCCGCCGAACAACTCGATGAACACCGCACCGCCGCCCAGCACCGCGAACCAGAACAGCGAAAACAACGTCGGCACCAGGATCACCCCGGCGCAAAACTCGCGAATGGTCCGGCCGCGACTGATACGGGCAATGAAAATCCCGACAAATGGGCCCCAGGCCAACCACCAGATCATGTAGGTAAGCGTCCAACTGGCCGTCCACTCCTGCAGGCCCTCAAACGGCATCAGATGAAACGCAAGCGCGGGCAGCTGGGTGAAGTAGCCGCCGATCGAATCGACCAGGGTCTCGAAGATGAAAGCGGTCGGGCCGAGCAAGGCGATGTAGATGACCATCAGCACCGCCACCACCATGTTGATATTCGACAGCAGCTTGATGCCGCGATCGACCCCAACCGCGGTCGAGGTCATGTAGGTGGCGTACATCACTAGCATGATCGCCAGCGACATGCCAAAGGTCAGCGGCGTGCCAAGCAATTCTCCGAGTCCGGCTCGAAGCTGCAGCGTCCCCATGGTCAGTGAACCGGCCAGGCCAAAAACCACCGCAAAAACCCCGAGGATGTTGGCGACCTGGCCCAATCGCTGGCCGTTGACGCCGGGAAACAGCGACTCGATCGGCGTCGAAATCAGCGGTTTTTTCTTCTTGCGGAAGGTGAAATAGGCAATCACCATGGCGCAGATGCCGTAAATCGACCATGCGTGCAGCCCCCAGTGCAGGTTGGTCAGCGTGAACGCCAGCCGGGCGGCCTCCGGAGTCTCGCCCAGCATGCCGGGTGGTGCGCGGAAGTGATAGAGCGGCTCGGCCACGCCCCAGAAGATCAGGCCGGCGCCCATGCCGCCGGCAAACAGCATTGCAATCCAGGACGCGGTCGAAAACTCGGGTTCTTCGTCGTCGTCGCCGAGCTTCACGCGACCATAGGGACCGAAGGCCAGAAACCCAGCCAGGATGAGGAAGCCGGTACTGATCAGCAGCCAGTACCAGCCGATGCTGGTGAGCATGAAACCGGTAAAGCCGAGCGAGGCTCCGCTCATTCCTGCTGGATCAATCAGTCCCCACCCGCCAAAGGCGGCAACCAGGATCAGCGACAGGACGAACACACGATTCAGGGCGATGCCGTTGATTGTGCGAGGCTTGATGGGATCGGACATGGATTTTCCTCGGGTTGTTTGAAGCGTCAACGACGATCAGTCCAGCGCCACCGCCTCAAACAGCAGCCGGACCTTCCCGTCGGGACCGAGCATTTCGAGGTACTGGCCCACGATCCGGAAACCTTCCACTTCGTCCAGCACCTGGCCAAAGCGCTCGGCCTGATTCATCCCTGCCGGGCAGGCCATGCGGGTTGTCGCGAGCCGGGACAACCGGATCGACGAACCGTCGGCTTCGTAGCCGCCGGTGACGCGATTGCAGCCGTCCGAGCCGGCCACACGGCCGTCCTCGTGGAACACGAGATGCGGCTCGCGCTGGTTCGGCCAGCGCTCGGCCAGGCTGGACTCGATCAGACTCAGTCGCCAGTAGGTATTTTTCAGCTCGGCCAGGCGCGGAGGTTCGGGGCAACCATGCTCCGATACGCCTCTGAACCGCTCGGGCACCAGGGTCGGTAGCGGACCGGGCCCTTCCATCGGCATGCGCTGTTCGATACGGCCGAAAACATGCACCATCAAGGCTTCACCGGGCTGGTCTCTTTGCGCAAGATAAGCTTCTTCCAGGGCGCGGTTGTCGGCCTCGCTGGCCACCGGCATATCAAGCCCGGTCAGGCAATCACGGAAGCGCCCTGCTCCGGCAAGGTAGCGGTATTCACCGCGCAGGGTCACGCGCGGCTGCAGCAACGGCAGGTCCGGCTGTCGGGGCAGGTCGTGGTCGAGTCTGGATTGCGTACCGGCTGCCGCGGGATACTGCCAGACCAGGGTGTCAGGCGAGGAAATGGCCAGACGCGCCGGCATCTCCCGTCCGCCGTACAGGGTCAGTTGATCGTGGTGTGAGGACAGCAGGTAGCGCCCCAGGTCATAGGCAGTCCCGTGGTCGGGATGCTGGCTGGTCTCGCGCAGGAAGTACACACCGTTGGCGAGCAGGTCGAGCTGGATCTCGGTCCCGGGCGAGTCGGCACCGGCGCGAATCCCCGAAAAGCTGGCCGGAAATGCGCCCAGCGGATGGGTCGACGCTGTCCCCGTCTGCCGCATGACGATCGTGGCGGTCGAAGGAAAGTCTCGCGTAATGACCTGGTGGACCGTGTCGGAGATGAACAGCAACTGCTCGCCGTCATAGAGACGCGCCGCCACCGCGTAGGTATGGCGCGGATCAATGTCTGCGGGGTCGTAGGCAATGGCGAACTCGTAGGGCGGCTGGCCGGCATTCTCGACGACCATTTCGCCAAGCCGCACGGCCGGCGCGCCTGCCCGGCTGATGTCTTGCAGGACGACTTCCAGCCGGGCATTCGGCGGCGCCGCGATCCGTTCCCGGTACACCACCTGGCCGGTGACTTCAGCCATCTCGGGATCGCTTGTCGGTGTGGCGCACCCGGCCAACATCAACAGCACGACAATCAAGACTGTTTTCATTGCTCTTCCTCATGGATGATCATTCATTCGGTGTCCGGCCGGCTCTTGAAGTCGATCGAGCCTTTGGGGGGGTAATCCAGGGTGTCGCGCAGTTCCCGGCGGGTTTGCAGGCCCAGGTTCGGGAACGGCAGCTGACTTTCTTCACGCAGTTTCTGCACGATGGCCTCGGCCCGCTCGGTGCGCTCTTCGTCCACGCCGCTGTCGCTGGCCAGGTAATTGACCATCGACGGAAAGGCAAACCCGGTACCCGACTCGTCAACCAGGGCGATCAGGCGCAAAAAAATGTCCTCCTGGGCGCTGAGAAAGTCGTTCCAGTCATTGGTTTTGACGTAGGCAAAAATTTCGACGTCGAGGGAATGGTCGCCAAATCCCAGAAAGCGCGCCCGGGCCGGTTCCGGCGCCACCATCGGGTGTTGCAACAGCAGCTGTCGAATCTCGGCCAGGATCCAGCGCAACTGGTCGGGTGTCGTCTCGTAGCGCAAGCTGATCGTGTTGCGCAGCAGAATCCGGTCGCGCCGGGTGAGATTTTCAATGTTCAGATTCACGAACTCGGCGTTGGGGATCGTGATGATGGTTCTGTCGAGCGAACGCACTTTGACCGATCGCAGTCCGATCCCTTCGATCACGCCCAGGTGCTCGCCGAGCTGGCAGAAATCCCCCACTTCGACCGGCTTGTCGGCAAACAGTGTGAGACCGCCGATGAGGTTTTCCAGGGTACTGCGCGCGGCCAGCGCCACCGCCAGCCCGCCAATGCCCAGACCGGCGACCACGCCCTGGTAGGGCAAGGACAGGATCTCTGCAAGAAACAGGATTGCCCCGATGATGACGGCCAGTTTGGCCAGGGCAGTGCCCAGCGAGCGGAGGATTTCGTCGCGGTAGCGATAGCGACTCGAATGGGCTTCTAGGACTTTACTGACCTTGTCGACCAGGTGGTAAGCGAGCCAGCCACCGGCAATCGACAGGGTTGCGCCGATGACAACGCGCAGCGGGATATCCACGGTTTGCGGAAGACCGAAGGTCCGCAGCGCCAGCAGCCCGATAGTGGCAACAAAGATCAGGCGCAACGGCCAGAGAAAGCGAATCGTGGGTGACAGCGAATGGTCATCGCCCTCGCCTGTCTTGAGCCGGAACAACTGATCGACCAACCAGGTGAGCACCCAGCTCAGGGGGATACTGATCAACAACCACAGCAGCAGCGCGAGCCACTGCCAGACCTCCATGCTCGCTGCAGTCTCCTGCAGAAGGTTACGGTGGATCGAGCGAACCTGGTTGCGGATTTCGAAAAACGGCGTCGAATCACCGCGCACACTGACGTCGGCCAGCGGCATGTCTTCCAGCGACATGAACAGCTGGCGAGCGCTGGCCATGGTCTCGCTGCTGAACTGCCAGCGCTTGGTGCCGTCGTCTTGCTGGAGAGGGTGGAGCTCGACCACCCCGACCGGGTGAACGAAGTGGGTATAAGGTGCACGCCGATTCGGGTCGTCGGGGATTTCCTGGCGCAGCGGCAGGCCGATGCGGTAGAGCACCTCGATCAGATACTCGCCCAGCAGGGCACCTTCTTCTTCGCGCACTGCGGCAGGGATTTGCGATAAGTCCATGGTCTTCAGGAACAACCCCGAATTGCCCATGCGGACTTTGTCCCACTGCTCGATGAACGTGCGCAGGGCATCACGCGGCGAACGCAGTTCATGGTGTTCGCGCGAGTGTGGCTCGACACCGCCATGGATTTCGAGCAAATCCTGCAGCGACTCGCGCATCTGTTCTTCCAGCGGCACGACCAGGCGCCAGGCTTGCTCACCGCTATCGTCGGACCGCTGGTCGGTACGAAAAGTAAGCGTATACGACACGCCGCTGCCTGCCTGGGCCAGTTCAACCGTGTATTCCGTCTCAGCGCTGAGGTCCGCGTGCCGTCGCAGCTCCCAGATGCGAAAAGTCAGGCGATCAACGATCTGGAACAGCAGACGGGCCAGATCGATCCGGTCATACGCCGTCAATGGTTCCTCATGGGTGGAAAAATCCAGCAGTGGAATAACCACACCCAGGCGATCGCTTCGGCCTTGGCCGGACTTGTTGCCGGCCCGCAGAAAAGATTTCAGCGTTCGCTCCGGACTGGACTGGTCAAGCGCACCGAACAAGGTGTCGGCCAGCTCGGTATCCGTGCGCATTCCGGTCCACCATTCCCCGGTACCGAAGCGCCCCATGAAGCTTTGCCGGTCCGGTGACATCACGAAAGTGAACAGGCCTTCCCCGGCAGCATCCACCCAGCTGCCCGACAGCTGCTGGCCGTCGACCCGACCCTCGACCACGCCTTCAAAACCCGGGTAGCTGCCGGCGACGCGATCGCCGTCCTGTTGCAGCTGCAGCACCGCACCGCCGCCGCGCCACTGCGTATCCCAGACACCTGACCAGTCTGCCTGTTCAGCAACGACCGTAGATGGCAGGATGATCACTGCGATCAGTATTGCCGATGGAACGCAGTATGCGCATCGCATCGCGTTCCGGAGGCGCTCGAATTGGTGATTCAGTGACAACATGCAACGACTGCCAGGTACGGCCGCAGTCCGATACGAAAACCTGGACTGCTGAGAGTGGAAGCGATCGAGTCATGCCATCAGCAAGGCGTTCGTTCGCTTGGTGATGTCAATAATCGCACTAGCCCTTTCGCATAAAAACCTTCAAATGTAAAGAAAAGTCAGAGAAGTGCATGAGGTCAAGCCAGCGCGACTCACGGGCGGCAGCACGGTTGTCTTTTCGACGGTGAGTTTCGTACTATCCTTGATCAGCACCCTACATGGTCGAAAAGGCAGCATTGATTCCGCGAAACCGCTTTCGGTACCCATCCGTTCGCAAGTGGCCGAAGCCGCCATCGCCCCCCTATCCACCCGCTACTTTCGCCAAGGAAACACCCGGATGAGAAATCCAGTACTGCCTCTGCTGCTTGCCGGCTTGCTGCTGGCTGGCTGCCATCCGCCGGACGAAGCCGCGGCGCCCCCTGTCGTCGGCGTGGGTGCCTACGAGCTCCGCTCGACCGAGATCACTCGCAGCTGGCGATTCAGCGCGCGCACGCGGCCGGCCGAGACCGTCCAGATTCAGGCCCGGGTGCAAGCCGAGGTGGCCGCCGTAACGTTCGAGCGCGGTGCCCGTGTGGCGGCCGGCGATGTGTTGTTCCGACTCGACGACCGGACCCAGCGCGACCAGCTACGCCAGGCCCAGGCCCAGCTGGCAGCGCGCAGCAGCGCACTGGAGCTGGCCGAGCGCAACCTGGCACGCGGCCTGGAGGTCGCCGATCGCGGCTTTCTCTCGGCGTCTGATATCGACCGTTTGCGCGATGCACAGGCGCAGGCGAGCTCGGCCTTCGAGGCCGCCGAGGCCGACCTTGAACAAGCCCGCCAGAACCTCGAATACACCGTCATCCAGGCACCCATCGCCGGCCGGGCGGGCGATACTTCGGCCACAGTGGGCAATATCGTCGGCCCCGGTTCCGGCCCACTGGTACGAGTGCAGGTCACTGACCCCATCCTGGCCCGTTTCCAGCTGACCGATCGGGAGTATCAGCAGTTGTTGCACCAGCGCCCGCTGGGGCTGGTGGATACGGAGCAATTCGAGATTCGCCTGCTGCTCGACGGCGACCAACCCCATCCCTGGCCCGGAGCGCTGGATTTCGTCGATATCGAAGTCGATGCCCGCACCGGCACCGCCGAGGTCACGGCGCGCTTTCCCAACCCCGACGAAACCCTGGCGCCCGGCTTGTTCACCACGGTCGAAATGGAAACGCGCGAAGTCGAAAGCCGACTGCTGGTTCCAAACCAGGCCATCGGCCGCAACCAGTTGGGCAGTTTCGTCATGGTGGTGGGCCCGGATGGGATGGTCTCCGAACGCTCGATCACGCTGGAGCGCCAGCTGCGCACGGCCGCGGTGGTCGATGCCGGCCTGGCGCCCGGCGAACGGGTGATCGTCGAAGGACTGCAAAAAGCCCGTCCTGGCAGCCGCGTCGAGGCGATCGCTTACGACTGGGATCAGGACAGCGGCGTGCTGGCACCGACCGAGATGCTGCGGCCGTGAGCGAGTTCTTTCTTCAGCGCCCCAAGTTCGCCTTTGTCCTGTCCATCCTGATCACGCTGGGCGGGCTCCTGGCACTGCAGAACCTGCCGGTCAACATGTATCCGGATCTGGCCCCGCCGCAGGTACAGGTGCGGGCGGTGTACCCCGGCGCCACCGCCGAGGTGGTGGCCGAAGCGGTCGTTCGGCCCATCGAGCAGCGCCTCAACGGCGTCGAGGGCATGATCTACATCGAGTCTTCGGCGACCAGTGACGGTGCTGCGGCGATTACGGTGACTTTCGCCACCGGAACCGATGTCGATATGGCCCAGGTCAACGTCCAGAACCGGGTCAAGCTGGCCGAGCGCCAACTGCCGGAGGAAGTGCGGCGCGAAGGCGTGGTGGTACGCAAGCAGGCCGGCAACATGCTCATGGGGATCAACCTGATCTCCGAGCGCGCCGAGCTCGATGCGCTTTTTTTGAGCAACTATGCCTCCACCAGCCTGGTCGAGAACATCGCCCGGGTGCCGGGCGTGGCCGAGGCGCTGGTACTGGGTACCAGCGAGTACGCCATGCGGATCTGGCTGGACCCGGAGCGGATGAACCTGCTCGGCATCACCGTGGCCGACATCAATACGGCCGTTCGTGACCAGAACCAGATCGTCGCCGCCGGTTCGCTGGGCCAGGAGCCCGCACCCACGGACCAGGTGTTCACCTTCAATATCCGCAGCGAAGGGCGACTGAGCGAGGCCGGCGAATTCGGCCGCACCATTATTCGGGTCGACTCGGACGGCCGCATGGTCCGCCTGCAGGACGTGGCCCGGATCGAACTCGGCGCCCGCTCCTATGCCGCCACTTCCCGCCTCAACGGCCAGGACACCGCCTTCCTGGTGATCTACCAGCTGCCCGATGCCAATGCCTTGGACGTCGCCGAACAGGTCCGCGCGGAAATGGAACGCATGGCCCCCGGCTTCCCGGCCGGGCTGGAATACACCATTCTGTTCGACAGCACGCGCTTTATCGATGAGTCCATTCGCGAGGTCATCCACACGCTGTTCGAGGCCGTGGTGCTGGTGGTGCTAGTGGTGTTTCTGTTTCTGCAAAGCCTGCGCGCCACGCTGATCCCGGCCATTGCCATCCCGGTCTCGCTGATCGGCACTTTTGCTTTCATGCTGGTGATGGGCTATACGGTCAACCTGATCACCCTGTTCGGGCTGGTCCTGGCAATCGGCATCGTGGTGGATGATGCCATCGTGGTGATCGAAAACGTCGACCGGCTGATGCACGAGCAAGGCCTCAAGGTCAAGGAAGCGGTCAGTCGGGCCATGCGCGAGATCACCGCACCGATCGTTTCTACCACGCTTGTATTGCTGGCCGTTTTCATTCCGGTGGCCTTTCTGCCCGGCATCACCGGCGAGCTGTTCCGCCAGTTTGCCGTGACCATCTGCTTTGCCGTTGTGCTGTCGATGGTCAACGCGCTGACCCTGTCGCCGGCACTCAGTTCGGTACTGCTGCGCGGTGGCGCCGAGCCCATGCGCTGGCTTCGCCCGGTCGAGATGGGAATCAGCGGCCTGAGCCGGGGCTATACCTGGCTGATCGACCGGATGCTGGCCCGGGTTCGCCTCGTGGCCGTTGTCTTCGTGGCGCTGGTCGGCGTGGTCGCCGGCCTGGCCATGACCACCCCGACCGGCTTCGTGCCGGAAGAAGACCAGGGTTTTCTGTTCATCGATGTCCAGTTGCCCGATGCCGCCTCGGGCAGCCGCACCGCCACCGTCATGGACCAGATCGTCGACATTGCCCGCCGCGATCCGGCGGTCAGCGATGTGATTACCGTCAGCGGCTTTTCGCTGCTCAGCGGCAGCGGGTCCAACATGGGCCTCAGCGTGGTCGTGCTCAAGGACTGGTCCGAGCGCGCCGATGCCAGCCTGCAACCCGATGCGGTAATTCGACGACTCAACGCCGATTTGTGGGCGCTTCCCAGCGCCCAGGCGGTGGCGTTCAACGTGCCGGCCATCCCCGGTCTCGGTGTGGTATCGGGCTTTGACCTGAGATTGCTTGACAGTGCCGGGGTCTCGCCCACCATGCTCGCCGACACGGCCAACAGCCTGGTCCTGCAGGCCAACCAGCATCCCGACCTGAACCGTGTCCGGCACAATTTCCGCGCCAACGTACCCATGTATGAACTGGAAGTGGACCGCGACAAGGCCAAGCTGCTGGGGGTGAATCTGGGTGAACTGTTCCAGACCTTGCAGGCCCAGCTCGGCGGCATCTACGTCAATGATTTCAGCCAGTTCGGCCGGACCTTCCGGGTCATGCTCGAAGCCGAGCAAGCGTTTCGCCAGCGCCCGGAAGACCTGCGCAATTTCGAGGTACGCAATGCCGGCGGCGAGATGGTACCGATTTCAACCGTGGCAACCCTGGTGCCGGCGCAGGGCCCCACCCGGCTGGAAGGCTTCAACCTGTACCGCAGCGTGACGATCAGCGGCGAGCCGGCAGCGGGCCGCTCGAGCATGGATGCGGTCAACGCCATGGAAAGCCTGCTGGCCGAGCTGCCGCCCGGCTACGAGTTTGAATGGGCCGGCCAGACCCGGCAGGAACTGGAAGCAGGCAACCTGATCGTGTTCCTGTTCATCCTGGCCGTCCTGGCCGTCTACCTGTTCCTGGTCGCCCTGTATGAAAGCTGGACGCTGCCGATCGCGGTCTTGCTGTCGGTACCACTGGCCTTCCTGGGTTCATTCCTGGCGTTTCTGCTGACCGGTCTGCCGATGGACATTTACGCCCAGATTGGCCTGGTGCTGCTGGTGGCCATGGCCACCAAGACCGCGATCCTGATCGTTGAGTTCGCGGCCCAGCTGCGCGGCGAGGGCCGGTCAGTGACCGAGGCGGCTCGGGAGGCGGCCGTGCTGCGCTTCCGCGCCGTGATCATGACCGGTCTGTCGTTCATTCTCGGGGTGGTGCCGCTGGTGATGGCCACCGGCGCCGGTGCCGCCAGCCGGGTCAGCCTGGGGGTCACGGTGATGTCGGGCATGATTGCGGCGATGATCATGGTCACTCTGATGACGCCGATCCTGTACGTCATCATCCAGGCCATGCGCGAGCGCTTCGGTAGCAGCCCTGCGGGCCCAAACCAGCCGGAGCCACCCCATCAAGAGCCGGACAACCTGGCATCATGAACCATCCCGTTCAGAGCCTGTTCCGGGGCTTGCGCTTTGCCTTCCATGACCGGCGCGTACAGGGTCTGCTGGCCTTCACCTTCACGATCATCGGCCTGGCCGCGCTGTTTTACTCGGTGGTCGAAGGTTGGCCGTACCTGGATGCGCTCTACTTTGCAGTCATGACCATTGCCACGGTCGGCTACGGGGATCTGGCACCGGTGACCACGCTGGGCCGCCTGTTCACCATCGCCTACGTGCTGGTTGGCCTCGGAATCTTCATCGCTGCGGTCAGTGCACTGGCCGAAGCCGTGCTTTCGCAGCGCGAATCGATACCCGAGGATCAGGATTCGCCGGAATAAGCCGGCGACCTACCTCCCGTCCATGCCGCGCGGCATCGGCCGTCCGGCCGGGCCTTGCGGCATGGGTCGCGACATCGGCCGCCCAGCAGGACCGTGCGGCATGGGTCGCGCCATTTCGCGCGTAGCACCACGCTGTCGGGCGTGGTGCGACCGGTTCAGATCGTAAGTATTGAGCGACGGACGGGATGCCGGGCGGGTCGCGGGTGTGGCAGGCCTGCTAGCGGGCCCGGCGGGTCTCGTCGCCGGCCGGGTGTCGGGAACAGCAGGACGGGTAGCGGGCCGGGTGTCGGGCATGGTCGGCCGAGTGCTGGGGCGAGTTGCCGGGGCCGTCGGACGAACTGCAGAGTCACCGATCGGCCGCCGGTCCGCCACGGCACCGGTGTCTTTCCACCCGCCGGCTTCGCGGGTCTGCCATCGGTCGCCATCCAGCCGGGCGACCTGCCCGGACCGGTCGGCAAACACGTTGTTGTCGCGGCCGGTAACCGGCCGGGCCTGCCTGAGATCACGCGCAACAGCGCTGGGGTCGGCCAGGCGGTCCCGGGTTTCGGGCCGGTTGTAGACGTTGGCCGAGCGGTCCATCCGGTTGCCAACCGGTCTGCCGGTCTCGGCCAGACGGTTGCTGATCCGCGCACGATTGCCGATATTGATGTTGTTGCCGATGTTGATATCGCCGGTATTGATGATCGTGGGGCCCCGGTAGCCGCCGCCGTACCAGCCGCCGCAGCACTGCCACGGCCGATAGCTGCTGCCGTATCCACCGCCCCAGCTCATTCCGAAGCGGAAAAACCCGCTGCTGTAGGACAGACCGAAATTCCACCCGGTCCAGGGGTTGTAGCCCATGTTGAAGCCCCAGGTCGGCGGGCGCGGATAGTACCAGTGACCGTAATACGGCGGGTAATACCAGCCGGTGCCGTAGACCGGCACCCCGTAATACGGAAACGACCACAGATAGCCAGGCCGGTAACCCACGTAGACCACCTCGGGCGTGGACTGGTAAATCTCCACGTAGGTGGTGTTGTAGACCGGCGAACTGGGCGGAATGGCGGCAATCTTTTCGCCGGGCACCTCGTCGGCCACCCGCCAGGGGCCGGTGGCAGCCGATGAGACAAACCAGACCCCGTTATCGACCGCGTAGTAGCGACTGTCGATCCGCAAGACCTGGGCCCCGGTGTTGACCGCATAAGCAACCTCCGTCCCCTTGATGGGCTCGAACCGAGGCTCGCCGTCATACTCGACCGTCAGGCTCGCCTCACTGCGCTGGATGGCCGCCGTCTGCGGAATCGCCGCATCACGCACCGCATCCTGTGCTTCCGGCGTTCCGGCCACGGAGGACCGCAGCCCGCCGATATCGGACGCCGGCGGTATGGCGGCAAAGCTGGCCGGCAGTTCATCGGGCTTCACGAAGACCCAGGGGCCGGCGTTGGTTCGGGAGCGGAACCAGCGCCCCGACAGCAGCAGGTACATGTTGCCGGTACCGAGTTCGCGCAGCCAGGGCGATTCCGTGTTGGCCGCATAGAGCAAGTCGCCCCCGGTCAGCGCCGTCCATTCGGGTTTGCCAACGGTCACGATCAGCTCGGTGGGCTCGGTGGCCACCACGATGGCCGGGTGGACATCCGGTGCAGGCTCCGGAGAATCCGCGACCGGCATCATCTGTTCAAGATCGGCCGGCGGTGAACGGGTTGCCGTCCACGGGCCCAGCGGATTGCTGGCCGTGTACCAGAGGGTCCCGCTGGACAACCAGCATTCATTGCCGCGCTGCCTGCACACCACCGCCATGGGCGCATTCAACACACGCGCATACGGGCTGTTGTCGATGTTTGCCAACCGGGGCTCGCCGTCATACAGCAGCAAGACCGCCAATTCTTCACGAAACACGATGGCAGGGGGCTCGGTATTGAGGCTTTCCAGGCTTTTTTGCGCCAGATCAGCGATCTCCAGGCTGGCACTCAGGCGCTCCAGCGAAATCAGGAAACCGGTCTCCGGCACCGAGCCCTCGACAATCGCCGTGAATCGTTGCTCATCGGCATCCCTGGATTCCGGCCAGACCACGTTGGCGACCCTGACATCGTGCACGCGAGCCGTACCGGCATCGCGATCGGTGTCGAGCCGGGCGGTAAACCACATGGCACCGAATATGGGTTCGTCATGCCCGTTGATTTCCAGGGCGACGGCGGCGCGTCCGCTCAGCACGTTGCCTTCAAGACTCTCCGGCTGCGGCTGGTAGACCACGATAGTGCCTTCCTCGGCCAGAATTTCCTGCGGCCAGTGCAACTCGGCCTGAGCAGTCAAGCTGGCCAGCAGCATCACGGTCGCCAGCAGCATCCGCCCTGCGCCGATCGGGTATTGAATCCATGGGGGATCGAATTTGGTCATGTCAAAGGCCTTTTGTTTGTGGCCAATGCTCTCGCAAATCCCCAGGACAAATTGTCAACTCTTGTCAATCCCGGTACCTGTTGGGCTACCGATAACCTCAATCCATTGGTGAGGCCTTGAGCAAGGTTTCCATGCGCGCGCGGGTGACCGGTTTGGTCAGCCAGCCGTCCAGAACCTCGTTGCCAATGTCGGGCGGGCGCTCGGTGCCGCTGACCATGACGATCCTGCGCCGACGCCGGCCGTGCCGCTGATCCTGCTCACGCAAGCGCCGGGCAAGTTCCAGGCCGTCCTCATCGAACAGCTGGCGATCGAGCAGAACCAGTGGCGGATCATGCTGCTCGATGACCGATTGCATGCTCGACCAGTCGGCCGCCTCAAAGCTCTCGCAGCCGAGACTGTCCACTACCGCGAGGATGCCCGTGCGGGCGAAGCGGTCATCGTCTACGACCAGCACACGTGCGCACGACAATGGCAGGCCCTTCACTGCAGCTGGCTCGCCTGCGTGCTCTGCGGTAGGTGCCTTTGCCGGGCGAAGCGGCAGGCGGATCTCGAATCGAGCGCCGCCCCGGTCGCGGTTGCCGGCCTGCATTTGTCCGCCCATGGCCTTTACGATACGCGCGCTGATCGAAAGACCCAGACCACTGGCGCGAGATTTCCCCGGCCCGGTCTCACCGCGCATGTAGGGGTCGAATAGCCACTCACCGACATCGCCCAGGCCCGGTCCGCGATCCTCCACCCGAATCACCAGCGAGTTGCCATCCTGCGTTCGGCCGAGGATGAGATCGATGTCCTCATGGCCTCCATAGCGCGACGCGTTGACCACCAGGTTGAGCAAGACCTGCATCAGGCGGTCGGCATCGGCATGAATCCAGGCCGGAAGATCGGATGCGACCGAGATGTTCAGATTGGGCATGGCCTCGCCCAGAAAGGATTGAGCCAGCTGGCGCACGTGTTCGACGAGTTCGGGCAAATGGCAACGCGCCTCCTGGAAAATCCGCAGCCTGCCCTGTTCGAGCAGTGAAAGGTCGAGGTAATCGTTGGCCAGGTGCTGGATCATGCGGGCGGCGGCCAGCGCCGACTGGTGGTCGGGATCCTGCGCGCGCTGCGGATCTGCCGAAGACTCGCGCTCGAGCAGGCCGATCAGCCCTTGTGCCGGATTGCGAATCTCATGGCTGGTGCGTGCCAGCAGGTCGATTCGGGTCTGCTCGAGCTTTTGCTGGGCTGCACGCTGCCCGGCGATGCTGCGGTTGCGCATCCACAGAACGCCCGCCATGCTGCCCAGCAGCAGCATTCCGAGGATCATCAGGCTGATGCGCAGCTGCTGTTCGGAAACACGGACCCGCAGATCGCGTTCCTCGTCGGCCAGGCGACTCAGTTCGCGCAGCTGGCGTTCGCTCTGAAACGCGGCCAGGCTGGCCTGCATGGCTTCGCTGCGCTGGCGGCTGTGGGCCTCCTGCAGCAAAGACCGCGACTGCTCGACCCGGCCAAAGGCCTCCTCGTAGCGCTGGGCAGCACCAAGGCACCGGGCGAACGCAGACAGGGTTTCGCTTTGTTCGACCGGCGCATCACTTTGTTCAAACAAGCTCACCGCCTGCTCGAACTGTTCGATCGCCTGATCAGGCTCTCCGGTTCGACACAGCAACTGACCGAGCTCGGCAAGGGCAAATGCGTGAAAAAAAAGGCTGTCGATGGTCTCGGCAACAGCGACCGACCGGCGCGCGATGGCGATCGCCCGTTCGACATCCCCGTCTGACGCAGCAAGCCCCAGTTCAGCCATGAGCAGCGAGGAACGGGTCTCGTTGGTCAGGCGTTCCGGCAAGATGGCACTCGCCTCGGCGATTCGCTCATTGGCCGCCTGCGCTCGCCCCTGCAAAAAATCGATCTGCGCCAGATTGATGAGTACTCGTGCGCGCAGGTCCGGGTCATCCAGCGCATTGGACAGTACGAGAGCTGATTCGGCGAACGTTCTTGCCGCGCCCAGATCGCCCGCACGCCCCTGCAACGACGACAGCGACAGACTTGCCCGGGCCGCAAGCTCGTTTTCGCCGGTTCGCTCGGCCCGGTCGAGCAGTGAAAGATACAACTCGGTGGCCTCGGCCGCGCGCTCCAGCCTGAGCAGAGCACGGGCCAGGAAGTGCTCAAGCTCCGGCAGCAGAGTCTCGTCCTCGGCCAGTCGAGCGGCCGCAAGCCCGAGTTCGGCATGGGCGGCGGCTTCGGCCCAGAGCCCGCGCGTGAACATGTGCCTGGTCAGCGCAAGCTGGGCACGAGCGGTTGCCAGTCCGTCTTCTGCCGCCACAGCCTGTTGAAGCATGTTCGTGGCCCGCTCCATATAGGCGGAGTCACCGGGACTCAGCGGTTCGGCATCCTGCCCCGCGCTGGGGGCGATCGGCACCAGCATCCACAACAAAACCATCCAGACGCTCGCCAGAACGCTCCGCAATGACGGTAAACAAACGTAAATACAGCCCAGCCGGGGTAGCCGGCCCGGGATCGAAGCTTTACGATGTGGAACATGCATCATCGAGAAATCCTGTCCATCGAACCTGCCTGGAGGTGGTTCTTCGCTCCCACGTTGGGCTTCATGATAGACGGTCGGGCAAGGCAATGCGATCATCCGCTGACCGATGCGTGCCACGTGACCCACTTGCAGTCAGAATCAAAGCCATGGTGAGAGAACAGGCCGATCGGATGCAGTTGCCGACAAAGGATTGCGTGGTTGGCGTAATCGACGATGACCCGGTCAATGCAGCGCTGCTGGAGGCCATGCTGGCCAGATCCGGCTATAGCGGACTGACCTTCGGCTCCGTCGCGGAGTTCCGCCGACGATCGACCCCCGGTTCTCTGGACCTCATTCTTCTGGACTGGGACATGCCAGGCGAGTCCGGGATCGAGTTTCTGCGCTACATGCGCGAGCACGAGCAGATGACCACGCCAGTCATTTTCGTGACCCATTACGATCGCGACGAACAGATCGCAGAGGGCCTTCGTGCCGGAGCCGACGATTACGTCACCAAACCGGTCGCGGCCCCGGTCCTGATGGCACGAATTGAATCTGTGCTGCGCAGACTCAAGCGCAGCCCCGAACCGGTCGAGGAATGGCCACCGTTTGTCTTCGACGTTTCGCAGCGATTGCTGCAAAAAAACGGACAAACCTGTCGCGCAACCAACCGCGAATTTGAACTCATGTTGTTCCTGTTCCGCCGGCAGGGGCGAATTGTCACCCGTGAATCATTGCTGACCCACGTCTGGCGGATCAGCCCTAACGTGGAAACCCGCTCAATCGACACCCACGTAAGCCGTGTCCGCAAACAGTTCGGGCTGGATGGCTCCAGCGGCTGGCTGCTCGAGGGAGTGTACCAACAGGGGTATTGCCTGAAGCGAGTGAAGGCCCCGGAGGACCCGACAGCGTGAACTCTCCGTTGCTTGACCCCGCACAACTCGCCGAGATCCGGGCACTTTCCACCATCCGGCCAGAATTTCCCGAGCAAATGCTGGAGTTATTCACGGAATCGGCTTCCGAGGCCCTGAAGGGTTGCCTGGCCGCCAGGCAAACCGGGGATACTCGTCAGCTGCAGTCGTTTGCTCATCGGCTCAAGGGAACGGCCGCCAGCTTCGGCGCATTGCAGCTCCGCCAGCAAGCCGAGCAGCTCGAAAATGACGCCATCCTTGCAAGAAACATCAAGCAGCAACGACTGGATGCTATCGAACGCACCATAGCAAAAACGCACGAGGCCTACGCCGACTGGCTACAGCAAACTGCGGGTTGATGGATTCTTCAACGGGCGGCATGGTGCCGCCCGCCATCGAAGATCGTGATTTCAGTAGGTGATCATGGGTTCCAGTGAATTCGCCTGCTCCACCCATTTGGCTACCTGCGACGGCTTCGCCGGTGAGCGAACCAGCTTTTTCTTTTCATTGATTTCAACCATCCGACTGGCGAGATTATCCGGATTGCGACGGCGCAATTGTTTGATGGTGTTGCAGTTGGCCGCTTCGAGCAACTCGGAGTATTCCTCGCCAACGCCTGAAATCCGCATCAGGTCGGCCATATTCACCCACTTCAACAACCGCACCGTGCTGACGCCGCATTCGTTCGCAATACGCCGGCGGCCACTACGGCTGGCGCCGTGCTGAAGCAGCAGCGCCGTGTCCTTGATACCCATTTTCGCGAGCTTCTGAGCACGCGCCTTGCCGATACCCTCAATTTCTTCAATCTTGTAATTCACGGTGCATTTCTCCTGTTCCGTTAACCAGATCATTGCTGGTGGAGTTATTGCCTGCATCGCCCCAAAGAAGGCGACCGGAGGCAAGGTTCGGCTGACGCCGTTGGATGAATCTACATTATGTTGGCGTGGCGAAACAAGCAGACCAGCTGTAATGAAATGTCAAAGTGCTGGGGGTGACGGCGTGGACGGGACTGTGGCCACCACCTCATGACTCGCAGGCTTTGCCGGATTGTCAAACACTTTAAATTCCGGGCGCTTCCACTTCCAACAGTGCTCACGAACGCGTACGGTGCCGTTTGGAAAAGAACTTTAGCTCAAGCAGGAGTCGACCCATGATCATTTCACAACCGCCAGAGAAAGCATCTCGCCCGCTTTCTGCTAAACGCTCAAAAACGAGGAGCAGCATCCTCGTTGCCGGCGCGATGTCAGCATTCCTTCTGGCCGGCTGTGCCGGCGTTGTGCCAAAGGAAGCCGATCCGGCTGAGCCTCTAGACGACGCGGTCGCGGCATTGCCAAAACCGCAGCGTGATCTCGCTTCTTTTGCCCTACCGCCGGAGGAGCAAGCCTGCTTTGACCGGAACCAGGAGCCCTACACAACCGTGGTGGATGCGCATTTTCACCCGCGTCCGTTCGGCGGGCCAGCCCTTTCCATCGAAGAGTTATACGAATACTTTGACCGACTTGGAGTGCGTTTTGTCAACTACTTCGGCATTGGCCAGGTGCTGGAACTCGATTCAGGCTGCACCTACTACCTCGACTGCATCGGCACCGCAGCAAAGCCTTCTATCAAGAATGACTTTGTCAACGGCATGGAAGTCGCCGCCCACCCCAACGACAACCTGCACGTCACCCTGTCGATGACCTTTATTGACCTGGCGAATCCGGACATTGTCCTCGAACTCATTGAACTCTACGATCGCGAATATCCGGGGATGTTTCAGTGGGCCGGAGAACTGAACGTCATGAAGCAGGCCCTTCTGGGTAATCTGCACGAGCCTGCAGCCCTGGAACACATCGACGCCTGGGCGCCCTTCATGAGCCTGCTCGCAGAGCGCAACATCCCTATCACCTTGCACTCGGATCTGGGCAACGAGAGCAACCCAACCGAGTTCCTGTTTCTGATGGATCACATTCTCGCTTCGTATCCGAATAACGACATTGTCTGGGCTCACATGGGCTTGTCCAAAGAGCTCACTACCATGGACCCCAATCAGCACGTAGCGATCATGTCGGAGCGTCTGTCTAATAATCCCAACCTGATGCTCGATATTTCCTGGGACGTGTTGTTCAATGCGTATCACCAGTGGGGTAGCATTTTTCTGGAGTTCTTCAACGACTATTCCGATCGCATCCTTCCCGGATCCGACTTTGTGGCGGCCGGATACAAGAGCTATGGGGATTATGCACGGGAGCTGGAAATCACCGGAAGGGTACATAAATTCCTTGATGACAATGCGTTTCGCAACATTGCGCTGGGCGAAAATTATTTCCGCCTGATGAATCTCGACTACCACGCGCCAATGGTTTGCGACTCCGGTGCGTAACAGATTCCGTGCTTGCCTGATCGGGTTTCAGCGATATTCTGGAACCATTGCCATAGTGGCGGCAGCATCCGTAGTGCCCCAGCTGCACGCCCAATCTGCTCCCAACATCATCGATCGCGAGCCTAATCAGCAAAGTGGCCTCGAGCCTGTTTTCCCGGCTCCGCGAGACCGCCCCGGCTTTGTCGATGGCAGCAGACTGACGGTAAAGCCTCGGAGCTACCTGCTGAACCGAAACAGGGAAGCAGGCGCAGACACCTCGGGGCTGGCTCTTGGCGGCGCCATAGGCTATGAGTCTGGCTGGTGGCTTGATCGTTTCCGACTATCAGCTGCAGTCCATGCCTCACAAAAGCTGTACGGACCCAGCGATAAAGACGGATCACAGCTTTTCAAGCCCGGGCCGGAATCGTTTTCCGTGCTGGCCGAGGCGAGCCTGGATGTTCGCCTCACGGATGATTCCGGCATCAGGCTAGGCCGCCAACGTCTGGACTTGCCCTACCTGGGCGCCCACGATATTCGCATGGTGCCAAACACCTTTGAAGCGATCGCACTGGGCAATCTGTCATCCACCGGCTTTGCCTACATGACCGGATACGTTGACGGGATCAAGCGCAAAAATGACGATTCGTTCATCAGCATGTCTGAAGCGGCTGGCGCGCCGGGAAGCGGTGAAGGACTGGCGTTTGCAGGTGGGCGCTACAAAACAACCGAAGGCGCAACAGTCGGAGTGCTCTACCAGCACTCTTTCGAAACGTTCCGCACACTGTATGGAACAGCCGAGTACCCCATCGTCCTCGATGAGATGAGGACGCTGAAAGCCTCTGTTCAATATACCGACCAACGCAGTCACGGCCAGGAATTGATTGGGCAATTCGCTACCTCGATGGCTTCGGCGAAGCTAGAATTACAACAAGGGCCCTGGGCTTGGCGGACCGCACTCAGTACTACCAGCAGCAATAAAGGGATTCAGAAGCCGTATGGCAACCCTGCGAATTACCTGTCGGTAATTGTTGAGGATTTCGATCGGGCGGGCGAGGACGCCTTGCTGCTGGGAATCTCTTATGACTTTGGCCGCATCGGATCGGGCGATCTCAGCCTGTTTGCCAATATCGTGCATGGTGATACCCCTGATAGCGGAATCAACTCCAGCCCCGACCAGACCGAGTACAACCTGACGGTGGATTACCGCCTGCGTGAACAGTGGGCGGAAAGGCTTTGGATTCGTGTACGCGCAGCGTATGTCGATCAGAGAGCGTACCTCCAGGGAAATGAAATGGCCAAAGGGAACGATTTTTTCGATTTCCGAATCATCCTCAACTATGAATTTGACCTGTTTTCAGGTTAGAGACGAATCCCGCAGCACACCAACGAGAGATTTTCATGGAACCATGTTGTTTGAATGTGGCGCAAAGCCTACGCGCCGCCTTTACCCGGCTGCTGGTGCTGAGTGTCATCGCAGCCCTCCCCTTCAGTGCCGCCGCAGCGGAACCTGCCTCTTCCGTCGCCGAGGAAGTCCTCGCCCGTCTGGAGGCGCTGGAAGCGCGCCAGCACGAACTGGAACGAGAACTCGCCGAACGCGATGCGCGGATCAGGGAACTCGAGAGTCACCGAAGCGCAGAGGAACCGCCGACAGACGATCAGCAGCGCGTGGCGCCGGTCGGCCGGTCGGCCGATGGCGCCGGGCAAGAGCCCGCACTCGTTGGCGCCGAGCACGTTACCGGGCCGCGCACCGCGCCGCCGGTTGACACGACGCCCGGCCAGGATAGCTACGGCCTGTTTCAACCGGGTGGACAGGGTTTCAAAGTGGCTGATACCCCGCACGGCGATCTGAACTTCAGCGCCTGGGCCTATGTTCGCTATCTCAACCAGCAGGGGCTGGATGACACCTTCGTCGACGCCTTTGGCCGCGAACGCGAAATCAATCAGCGTAACGACTTTCAGCTGAACAAGATCAACCTGTACTTCAAGGGTTGGCTGTTCGATCCCTCGTTCCGGTACAACTTTTATCTCTGGACGTCCAATGCCAATCAGGGCGAACCGGCCTCGGTGGTCGTCGCCGGCAACATGAGCTACCGGGTATCCCGGGCGCTGGATATCGGCGTTGGCATCGGCGGGCTGCCGGGCACACGGACTCTGCGTGGAACCTTCCCGTTCTGGAACAAGGTCGACCATCGCACGATCGCCGATGAATTCTTCAGACCCAGCTACACCTCCGGCATCTGGGCCTCCGGCGCACTGGAGAACAACCTGAACTACCGGGTCATGGTCGGAAACAACCTGAGCCAGGTCGGCATCGGCGCCAATCAGCTGGACGACGGCATCAACACCTTCTCCGGCGCGTTGTGGTGGACGCCGCAGGGCGACTTTGGCCCGGCCGGCGGATTCGGGGACTTCGAGTTTCACGAGACTCCAGCCACGAGCTTCGGTATTGCTTTCACCCATTCGCGTGAAGATCGTCAGAGCCAGCCAGGTACCGAGAGTGTGGAAAATGCGCAGATTCGGTTGTCTGATGGCACCTTGCTGTTCCAGCCTGGCGCCTTCGGGACGGACGGCCGGGTCAATCGCGCAACCTACATGATGGCCGCGCTGGATGCCGGCTGGAAGTACCGCGGCTGGTCCGTGGAAGGCGAGTACTACTGGCGCTGGGTGGACCGCTTTGCCACCACCGGCGACGTCCCGGTGGACGAGTTGTTCGATCACGGCTTCCAGCTGCAGGTCGGTACCATGCTGAGGCCAAAAACGCTGCAGGCCTACGTGGCCGGCTCGAAAATCTTCGGTGAGTACGGCGACCCGTGGGATCTGTCCGCGGGGCTGAACTGGTATCCCAACCAGCGCCGCCTGTTCCGCGTGAATGGAGAACTGCTGTATCTCAACGATTCACCGGTCGGCTACTCCAGCGTGCCCTTCGTGCTGGGTGGAAACGGGTTGATATTCCACACCAATCTGGAACTGATGTTTTGATCGTCCGGAAAATCAAGACGAACGGGCGCTAAAAAACATCTACTCTGAATTGACGAGAGTTGACAGTTCGCGCTGCGGCTATTACCTACACTAGATTTTTTACAAGGTGGATTTGCATGGATATTCAGGAGATTTTGCGACTTGGTGCACAGGCGTTTCAATCCCGGCTTGGCGAACAGCAGGCAAGCTCGCTTTCGTCGGAGCAGATCATGGGCGCGCTCGCGCAGTTAATGCCGGGTGACGGCACGAGCGTTGATCTCGGAGCGATGCTCAAGAAAATGCAGGGCAGTGGTCTGGCCTCGCTGGCCCAGTCCTGGTTGGGCGATGGAGGCAATGCCGGCATTGATATTGGTCAGCTGACGTCGATGTTTGACGGCGGAGATATCCAGCGTTTCGCCGCGGGGCTGGGGCTTGATCAGGAAACTGCCCTGGAAGGCCTGCAAGGTGCGGTTCCCGAAATGATCGACAAGGCATCTTCCGGTGGCACACTCGATTCGCTCGGTGGCGTCAGCGGCGCCATGGCCATGGCCGGGAAGCTCTTCGGCCGCTAATCTTCAGCCATCGCTTTGCTAAGGAAATCCAATATGCGGATCGTTCAGTCTGTACTACTGATTCTCTGTGTTTTCCCGCTTGCGTCCCAGGCGCAGTGGAATTCTGGCGATTACAGCCGTGAGGGTCGCTGGGAGGTGAGTACCGGTCTGTACCTGACCGGCTCGGAGAGGGCTCGAGGCGACAACCAGTCGTCCCTCGACATTGATAGCGGTCTCGGGGTGGGGTTTAGTGCCGGTTATAACTTCACGGCGAATCTGGCCCTGCATTTCGATGCTTCCCTGTTCCGTGCCGACTACGATGCGGTGCTCGACACCGAAAATCAGGGGCTGGTGGCGATCGATCACCGTCTGTCGGCCTTCACCGGACAGATCAAGGGCGTCTGGAATATCTTGGATGCCGCGTTCACACCCTACCTCCAGGCTGGCATTGGCTGGACTTATATTGATTCGAACGTCAGTGATGGCGCTCCAGTGGTCGATTGCTGGTGGGATCCCTGGTGGGGTTACATTTGCAGCGACTTTTACTCGACCTATAGCGACACCAACTTCAGCTGGAATATGGGTGCGGGCCTACGCTACGAGTTCACCGGCGGCATGTTCGCCCGGGCAGGATGGGAGCGAATCACCATTGATAGCGGGAAGGGCGCAGACCCGGATTTCGATGCCTATCGTTTCGAGTTTGGCTGGCTTTTCTGACCTGACCGACCAAGAAGCTTCGCCATGGTCCATCCGGCCGACGCGGACCCGTCGTATCCGTACGGCTAGTTGTGCAGCCGCTCGTCCAGCCGCTCCATGAACACCCGAATGCGCGCCGCGTTAGCGCCCACGTCACTCAGACCGACGCGCGATTTGGAGCGCACGTCGACCCGGGCGCCCTCGCCTTCGGCGGACACTCGAATCACCACATCATCCTGGAAGCCGAACCAGAACGTCGTGTCGGTGGCCTCGATCATCGCACGCTCGGGATCGGCCGCGACGATGTCCCAGCCCTGAGCACGCGCGGTCTCCAGCGCGTGTTCGAAAACGATGGCCGGGTAGGCATCGGTCACCAGCGGCTGGATCTCCGGGTAGGCCTCGCGCTGCTGGCGGGCAATTTCCTCGCCTTCGTATTCCGGCGGATTGGGTGCATCAGCGCGCAGCGGCAGGATCGCCTGGAACGCCGGTGGGTCGACGACATCGGTGGTGATGTCGTGGATCATCGGCAGGCTGCGGACCTGGCTGAGCTGCCAGGCCGGGATCGCGGCAACGCCGATGCCCGCCAGCAGGGCCAGCGCCAGCAAGCCCGTCCGCCCGGCGCGAAACTTCGGGATGATGAGCACGATCAGCGCGACGACGGCGCTGCCGGCGCCCAGGTAGACCGCCCAGCGCATCAGGGTGAAGCCGAAGCGGAAGTCCCAGAATTCCAATCGTGTGCCGGGACCGGCCACCAGCAACAGCAACAGGGCGATCACGGCGGTGATCAAAACGAGTCGAGCGAGGTTGTTCATCATGGTGATTCTGCCTCTCGGTAGTTGTCTTCAGCCGAATGCTGTGATCATGGCACAGGCCTGCGCTCGGCGTCGGGTCATATCGCCGCGGCTACTGAAGCGTCAGCCGGCGACTCTGGTCCGGGAGATCCTCAATCCGGATTTGCAGCGTGGCCGGCGGCAAAAAACCGGCGCCCTTCTCCGCCCATTCGACCAGCAGCAGGCTGCGCCCGTCGAGCAGGTCGGCGATGCCTAGGTATTCGATCTCCTCGGCATCACCCAGCCGGTAGAGATCCAGGTGATGAACCTCGAGCCCGTCGACCTCATAGCTTTCGATCAACCCGTAGCTGGGGCTTTTGACTCGGCCTTGATGCCCCATGGCGCGCAGCAAGCCGCGCACCAGCGTGGTTTTGCCCACGCCCAGGTCGCCGGACAGATACACCACACCGCCGTCGGCCATGCGCGCGGCCAGCGGCAGACCGAAATCGAGCATGTCCTGCTCGGTGGGCAAAATGAAGGTTTCGCTCATGCCGGAAGCACGTCGGCCAGGCGGTCGATCAGGTCGGTGGCCAGAATCTGGCGGCGACCGATGGCAGCGCGATCGCCGGCCAGCGCATGCACCAGCACCCCGCAGCAGGCCGCCTCGTACGGCTCCAGGCCCTGCCCGATTAGGCTGGCGATGATCCCGGTCAGGGCATCCCCCATGCCGGCCGAGGCCATCGCCGGGTTGCCGTAAGGGCAGACGGCAAGCTGGCCTTCCGGTTGGCTGACCAGCGTGCCGTGGCCTTTCAGGACCACGACCGCCCCGTAGCGCTCTGCCAGGGCACGAACGGCAGCAAAGCGATCGGCCTGCACGTCGGCTGTGCTGCAGCCCAGCAAGCGCGCCGCCTCGCCCGGGTGCGGCGTGAGAATGGCCCGCGACAGGGCCGGAGACCGATTGGCTCCGGCCAGCAGGTTGAGTCCATCGGCATCGAGAACCAGCGCCAGATCAGCGCTCAACGCCCGCTGCCAGACCGCTTGGGACCAGTCGCTCTGGCCCAGACCGGGTCCCAGGCCAATCACATCGGCGTTTTCGATGAGCTGATCCAGCGCCTCCGGGGATTCGGCCGCCCGGCACATCAGTTCCGGCTGGACCGCCAGCGCCGCGGCAGCGTGGCCGGAACGCGTGGCCAGCGTAACCAGTCCCGACCCGGTGCGCAGGGCGGCGCGACCGGCCAGCACCGGCGCCCCGGCCATACCGGCATCGCCGCCAACGACCAGCACATGGCCCAGATCACCCTTGTGGGTGTCGGGCGGTCGCGGCGGCAGCCAGACCGGCAGGCTCGCAGCGTCCAGCAGCCAGGCATCGGCAGGCACCGTTTCATGGATCGCGTTTGGTGTCTCCAGATCGAAATACAGACGCTGACCACACCAGCGCCCGGCCTGGCCGGTGTACAGGCCGCGCTTGTTGCCGATAAAGGTCACGGTCAGGTCGGCACGCAGAGCAGGCTGGAGCGGCATACCCGTATCGGCATCAAGGCCCGAGGGAACGTCAACGGCCAGCACCGGGCGGGCGCTTTTGTTGATGCGCTCGATCAGGCGCGCGTAGGCACCGGCCGGAGGGCGGTCCAGGCCGGTGCCGAGCAGGGCATCGACGATGACCTGCCCGGTCAGTGAATCGGCGGGATCCGCCAGGATGCCTCCCGCCTCCCGCCAGTCGGCAGCCGCCCGGGCCGCATCACCCGCCAGTTCATCCGGATTCTTCAGCGCGATCAGTTGCACGTCCATCCCGGCCTCGCGGGCCAGGTGGGCGATCACGTAGCCGTCGCCGCCGTTATTGCCGCCGCCGCAGCACACCGTGAGGCAGCGCGCCTCACGCCAGCGCGCGCGCAGCGCCGCGAAAGCCTCCGCACCTGCACGCTGCATCAACTCATAACCGAGGATGCCGTGACGCTCGATAGCGATCTGGTCAAGCGCGCGAACCTGATCAGCCCGATACAGTCGATTGCGGATGTCCATGAGTCTGATTATAGGGGCCGGAAGCCGTCAACTCGTTCGGGTGACCGTTACCGCTGAGCAAATTCGTAATCAGGGTATTGGCAAACATCACGAGAACCTTCTATCAATGAAATATGCGCCCTGTCTAGCTTTTTTTATCGCGCTTGGGATCGTCGGCTGTGGCGATTCCGCCAACGGCCATAACCCCGACGGTCGAGCCGGCGCAAACGCTGAACCGGCCACCCTGTTCAGCGAGTCACTGCACGACCTGCCGATGCCCGGTCCGGGGCGGGCGTGGGTCGAGTTCCAGGGGGAAGCGCACGAAGTCGAGCTATCGCCATTCTGCACGGCGATAACCGAGCCGTCCCCGGATCACCCCTGGGAGCCCCAGATGTTCACGGCCTCCTCGAACTACGTTCCGTTCGGCGGGGAAATGGCCACACTCAATGTCCAGCGCCTGATTCATCCCGACGAGAGCTGGGGAGTTGCTGGCCATGAGCAAGAGATTGTCGGGCTCACCATGCAGGACGGGTTCTACAACTACTCGATGTATCGCCTGACACCAGGTGACCCGGCGATGATCTCACGGCCGCTGCATGCGCCGGCCCGAACCGCCGGCACGGACGACTCGGTACCCGGCATACGCGTTCACGCAGATGGCCGTCAGGCGACCTTCGTCGGCGTGCTGGGGCAAGGCTCGATGATCGAGGAGCTCGATGATCCCGCCTTCGAGGAAATCAGGATCGCGATTCACTGCGGACCAGGGTAAGGCTCGGATCTGCTTCGATATACTGCGCGGATGCCAGAAGCTTCCGCGCAAGGTGCAGCCGATCCAGATCGGGCAGAATTGGTGGACAGGATCCGCCGCTGGGGCCGCGAGCTCGGGTTCCAGCAGGTGGGCATTGCCGATACCGACCTGACCGAGCACGAGACCCGGCTGGATGCCTGGCTGGCCGAAGGCATGCACGGCGAGATGGATTGGATGGCCGCACACGGACGCAAGCGCTCCCGCCCGGAACTCCTCCATCCCGGCACGCGCTCGGTGATCGTGGTCCGGATGGACTATCTGCCGACCGACGCCACCCCGGCCGAGGAACTGATCGAACAGCCCGACAAGGCCTGCATTTCGCGCTACGCGGTCGGCCGCGATTACCACAAGGTATTGCGCTCGCGGCTGAAAAAACTGGCCCAGCGCATCGAGCAGGCGATCGGGCCCATCGGCTATCGGGTATTTACCGATTCGGCCCCGGTGCTGGAAAAACCGCTGGCCGAAAAAGCGGGCCTGGGCTGGATCGGCAAGCACACCAACCTGCTCAACCGCCACGCCGGGTCCTGGTTTTTCCTCGGCGAGATCTACACCGACCTGGCCTTGCCGGCCGACAAGCCGGTGCGCGATCACTGCGGCTCCTGCCGGCGCTGCATTGACGTGTGCCCCACCCGGGCCATCATCGCGCCCTATCAGCTCGACGCGCGGCGCTGCATCTCGTATCTGACCATCGAGCTCAAGGGCTCGATCCCGGTGGAATTCCGAGCGGCCATGGGCAACCGGATCTACGGCTGCGATGATTGCCAGATGGTCTGCCCCTGGAACCGCTACGCCCGGTTCAGCGGCGAGGATGATTTCCAGCCGCGTCAGGACCTGGACGCCGGCGACCTGGTCGAGTTGTTCGGCTGGAATGAGGCCACTTTCCTCGAGCGCACCGAGGGTACCGCCATTCGCCGCATCGGCCATGAGCGCTGGCTGCGCAATATCGCCGTGGCCCTGGGCAATACCCCGACCACGCCTGCCGTACTGGACGCGCTACGGGCCCGCGCCGACCATCCCTCCGCGCTGGTCCAAGAGCATGTCGATTGGGCGTTGCGACAACACCAGTAACCTGCATCCTCTCCGGAAACCGGAAACCGAGATTCGGTGGCTCCGTCAGCGTGGCGGCGGGGAGGCGCCGCTTCAGTTCGACGCGTGGCGAGGCCTTCAGGCGGTCCTCCCCACCCTAACCGGCTGGATGCTGCTACACGTGCAGGGGTTTGTGCCCCAATCGAAGGCAGAAAAGCCCGAACTCGCACCAAATCCT
>PXBD01000050.1 GCA_003565625.1 Gammaproteobacteria bacterium | reverse complement strand
TGGCAATCGCCCATTCGGCTTCTTCGACTTCACCCTCCAGAACGGGATTGGACAGGACGGCCAGGACGGTTTCCTCATCCACCGGTGCGCCGGGTCGCACCAGGATGCGTTCGACCCGTCCGGGGCTGGCCGTCGGAATCCAGCGAATTTCGCGCGGCACCAGATTGCCCGGACCGCGCACATCGCGCACGAATTCCCCCTGCTCGGCAGTCCCGGTCCAGACCGAGGCACGGTCGATGCGCGGAGCTGCTGTATCAAGGCTCGCGATGCTAATCAAAGCGATCGCCAAGGTACCAATCGCTGCCGCAGAGTAGAGCAGGTAGCGGATGAATCGCTTTCGTTTGAGGTCTGGGCGTTGTATGTCCATGCCCCCCTTTAGGCATAATTCATGCCAAAATCAATTTTGTCTGAAAATCAGTTAGTTGAAACTTACAACAGAACGCTAAAGGCGGAATCTGTTCCGCATTTGGGACGGCTCTCACCGCAATCGGGAATGGTCGGTTGGAAAAGGGAAGAGTTCTGTTGCCCGCGTCGTGGCGTTCTCCTTGAGCGCAAAGTCACCAGCAGGCGCCCCAGGCCGGCGGGCTCAGGAAACTGCCCTCGGGACTGCATCCAGAAACGCGTAAACAAGAACCGCTCGCGCCACCAGCCTCGCCGGGGCTGTCAGAGTGCGTAGTACGACCGAAACGGCTCAGGCACGCCACTCGGCTTGCGCTCATGGAGGCTGACATGCAGTCGCCGACTACAATGTCAGCAGCCGGAGTGGCCATTGCCCACCAAGACGGGCAGGGCAACTGGCGTCGGATGTGTCCAGATTTTATCTTTTTCCATGGGAATGCCGAAGAGGTGCATGTGTCCATCGCCGATCCGCATGGGCATCACTTGGCGGATGCTCTGCCGAAGATCAACGCACTTGCAGAGCTTGCAGCTGCGTGCAGCGACGTTTTCCATCGGGTCGAAGCAATTGCTGCGGACGATGGGGGAGGACTAAGAGTAATTGATCTTAAAAGTCCTCACATTCGTCAGGAAATCGCTGTTTCTGAAGATATTTGGCAACTATACAAATCAAGCGCAGCAGCTGGCTACGTATAACTTACAGCACCGATCTTCGACTCCGTCCTGACTAGTAACAAATAATGAGCCCTCACAACTGAAACCAGCAATCTAGTAATCCGGGGTTGCTTGGGGAAAGTTTCCAGATTTACTTGTTTGTGTTTCGGCTTCGCGTCGCTGCCGCATCCGGCTCATCCAATAGTTCGCATAATGTATATTATGTAAAGTTTAGGATGGATGTGGCGAAGGACGAACCCAGTTGCAAACGCTAGAATGCAGTCATGGACAAAGAATTCTGGCACCAGCGCTGGCGCAGCGGACAAATCGGCTTCCACGGCAATCAGGTTCACTGGAGCCTGGAGCGACACTGGCCCGACCTTGAGGTCGGCCACAACGAACCGGTCCTGGTCCCGCTGGCCGGGAAATCACTGGATCTGCACTGGCTGCACCAGTTGGGCCACCCGGTGCATGGCGTGGAACTCGACCCGATCGCCGTTCGCGACTTCTTCGCCGAGTGGAACCGCCAACCGCAACTCGTCGACCCCGGCGCGCCCGGCGGCTTGCCCGGCTACCGGGCCGACGACATCCTGATGTGGCAAGGCGACTTTTTCGCCTATCGACCGGCCCGGAGATTTCGCGCCTTCTATGACCGGGCCGCGCTGATTGCCTTGCCCCCGGCCATGCGCGCTGCCTACATCAGCCATCTGCGCGACTGCCTGGAAGACCGGGCATGCGGGCTTCTTGTTACACTGGAATATCAACAAGATCAATTTGATGGACCGCCTTTCTCGGTTCCACTTGAGGAAGTATCGGGGTTCGAGGCTTTCGACCATGAGGTCCTGGAGCGGCGCGACGTTCTAGCCGAAAGCCCGAAATTCCAGAACCGCGGCATCCAGGCGCTGCACGAAACCGTTTACCGCCTACAGGCGGTCTGAGGCCGTTTATACTGACCGGTAGGCACTCACTGGACACATCTTCATGCCCTCATTTCCGCAACCGTTCTATCGCTGGCGCCCGCACCCCTGGCACGGCCTGGAAGTCGGCCGCGAACCGCCCTACCGTCTCCAGGCTTACATCGAAATCACTCCGTTCGATACGGTCAAGTACGAAATCGACAAAAAAACCGGCTATCTGCGCGTAGACCGCCCCCAGCGCACGTCATCGCAGCCCCCTACCCTGTACGGGTTCATTCCGCGCACGTTCTGCGGGCAGCGGGTCGGTGACCTGATTCCCCAGGCCAAGCGCGGTGACGGTGACCCGCTGGATATCTGCGTATTCTCCGAGCGCCCGATCACCCGCGCTGAAGTCGTGCTCAACGTGCGCGTCATTGGCGGCCTGCAGATGATCGACGACGAGGAAGCGGACGACAAGATCGTGGCCGTACTCGAAAACGACCCTTTGTGGGGTGATGCGCGCGATATCAGCGAACTGCCCGACAGCCTGGCCGAACGCCTGCGCCACTACTTCCTGACCTACAAACTGCTGCCGGGCGAAGCCGTGACTACCCATATCGACGAGATCTATGGCCATGAACACGCCGCCAAAGTCGTCAAGGCCTCGATCGAGGACTACATCGACGAGTTCGGCGACTAGGCAGCGGTTGACCGTCTGCCGGAATTCATGGATAATTCCGCTCTTGCGATTCCCCGGTAGCTCAGCTGGTTAGAGCGGGTGACTGTTAATCACTAGGTCGTTGGTTCGAATCCGACCCGGGGAGCCAAATTATTCAAGAACGTAGCCCGCCTCGTGCGGGCTTTGTTTTGGCTGGCGTCCGAGCCTTGTGACGAAATCGTAACGCCCTCGGATTCTTCGCCGCCGAATCAACGGCAAATAGATCCGCGCTGTGAAGTCTGCAAGACCCGCGATTACGAGCAAGCCCTCGCGAACACCGCCTCCCCGGGTGGACTCGGAAGGCAAGATTAGGCATTATCCCTGCTCATACACACTGAATTTCCGGGAGGGATGTGGCCATGAGCGAACATGAGTTCGACGACGAGTACCGCCTGCGCCGACATCGCCAGTTCGTGCTGGAGCTCGAGCGCGAGATTGGACAGATCAATCGCACCATCGTCCACGAGCGCATGCCCGAGCTGAACCGGGAGCGTTGCCTGACGCTGGCAACCCTCGTGGCTCGTTCAAGAGCTGCTTATCTCGACCTGGCGCTGGAGCTTGGGCGCACCAGTCAGGATTGTCTGCCTGAAGACTCGCGCATTGTGGAACTGCGTGAGGCCCGCCGACGCTTTGAAGAACTGCGCGACGCTTTCGCTGCGATGGAGCGAGCCATCGAGTGCGGCTATGTGGATGTAGCGGTTCCGGATTGAGCGCCCTGTTCAGGAGCCTCCCGGACCTTGTTTTCTCGCTTGTTTGACGGCGTACATTGCTTCGTCAGCCTGCTTCATGGCCTCGTGGATGCTCTGACCGGGAGTCAGTTTGACCGCGCCGATGCTGCATCCGACCCGGACCGTGATATCGCCAACCGTGATGGACTGGGCAACGGAGCCCTCGATGCGCTCCGCGATTTGCTCGACCTGGGGCCAGTGCTCGTCGTCCACTAGCAGCACAGCAAACTCATCCCCTCCCATGCGCGCGGGCACGTCCTGTTCCCGAACCGCATTGATCAGGCGCTCGGCCACGGTCTTGAGAACCTCATCGCCAACCTGATGGCCATGCTCATCGTTGACCGGTTTGAACCGATCCAGATCCATGTACAACAGGGCCGCGTGAGCCGCGGGGTTGGCAGCCTGTTGTTCAAGGCAGTGGATAAACTGGCGCCGGTTGGCCAGAGCAGTCAGTTCATCGGTATTGGCCAGATCCAGCAGCTGGCTTTGGGCCGCGCGTCGCTGCCGGTTTTCCTTGCGCAGGGCGGTAACAAACTGGCGCTGTGCCGTGGTCAGGTCGCGCAGCGCCTGGGCCAGAATCAAGACTTCGTGTGGCCAGCGTTTGATGTCCATCGGCGGCAGATTACGACCCGCGCGCACCGAGCTCACGGCCTTGGTCAGATGTTTTAGCGGAGCGCTGATCCAGGTTGAAACCCAGTACGAAAACAGGGTCGTCAGCGCCAGCAGGGCGGCCAGGACACCGCCATATCCAGCCAGCATGGTGGTCCGCAACTGCTGTTGCATACGTGGCGCCGAATGAACCATCAGGCGGGCGGATGCAGACCTTAGGGTCAGCGCAATCAGGGTGGATTGCTGGTCATCAAACGGGGACAGAAGCTTCTCGCCGGGCTGCATTCTGGCGCTGATCTCCAAAATCTGCTCTTCTGACAGCAACGCTGCGGCCGCGTCCTCCTCCTCATTGGCCACGGTACTCGACAACACGCAACGAGCTCCGTCGGGTCGCTCCAGAATAATATGGCTTTGGCCAATGATTGCCGGATTGGGAAAGTCGTCCAGCAGAGATCGAAGCCGCTGAGTGCCGAATGCGAGCACCAGGCGCCCAATGAGCCGCCCGTCCAGTTCAAGGTCGGTACCCGTCCAGATGACTCGTTCACACTCATCATCGACCCAGTACGGCCCCATCCTGTTGGCCGCCAACTCAGGCAACTGCTCGAACACCTGGAGGGCCGGGAAGCGGAAAACACGACCCACTTTGGCCACCGGTTGATCGGACACATCGTAAACCCAGCCGCCCTCTAGATGCTCTGCCGAGTCGGCTGCATCGGTCAGAATCTGCTGGACAAATGCCTTATCGGCTTCGTCGGCGCTGCGGCCGAACTCATCGAGGCTGATTCGCATCTGGGTTCGACTCGCCACCAGGGCAAGGCCGTTGACCATGCCTTCCAGTTCCCGGTCCACGCGTCTTCGCTGTACCTCGGCCAGCTGCGCCAGCTGAAGTTCTCCCTGTTCCTCCAGGTTGCGATCCACCAGGCGGTACTGCAAAGAAAACGCAATCAGCAGAGGAACCCAGGCCAGAAGCAAAAGCGCCACGGTCAGCCTCGTGGTCAGGCTGAAGCGAGAGACTTGGAGCGCATCATCCCTGCCGCGTTCAGATGCCTCCAGAGTACGCTTGGTTCCCAAGACGCGCTCCCGGCGGATTCGCCATTGCGTCTGGTTCCATCGGCGGATGGTTTTCCTATGGAATCAGGTGATTACCGTAACAGGGCTTTTGGCATGACGCAGCACTTTGTCGCTGACGCTGCCGAGCATCAGCGAGCGCATGCGTGACAGACCACGTCGGCCGATCACAACCATTACCGCGTTGTCATCTTCGGTAAACCGGATGATCTCTTCGGCCGGATCGCCAACCGAGGTTTCCTGCTCGACCTTATCGATCATGGCCTCGCCGACACCCTCCCGGGTTTTGTCGAACGCACGCTGAGCGGCCGATTGAGCGGCCTGATCGATATCCGCGCGCGACATGCCGGCAATACCAATCACTTCTACCGATGCGGCCGGGAATACGTAAAACAGGCGCACACCGATGCCCATGGCATTGGCCATCTCCATGGCAAAAACTGCCGATCGAATCGAGTTTTCCGAACCGTCGACGGGGACGAGAATTTCGTTGATGTGCTTGCTCATGACGCTCCTCCTGTAAACCCGGTGTTGCACCTCCATCCTACCACCTTTGGCTGGTCAACCCGCAGAATGTTCTGACCATTTCCCCGGCATCATTCCAGGCTGGACAGTAGCGCCAGCAGGGCGTTTTCATCGAGCACAGTCACGCCCAGATCGCTGGCCCGCTCAAGCTTCGAACCCGGTTGTGTGCCGGCGATCACGGCGGTGGTGTTTTTCGAAACGCTGGACGTCACTTTGGCGCCCTGCTCCTCCAGCGCCGCGCGCGCCCGGGCACGCGTCATGGCCTGTAGCGAACCGGTCAGGACATACGTTTTTCCGGCCAGCGGCATCGCCTCGGGCCTGCGCGGTGTCTCGACTTCGTACTCCACGCCGGCGGCCAGTAGTTGTTCGATCACCTCGCGGTTGTGCGGCTCGGCAAAAAATGCCTGCACATGCGCGGCGACCACCGGGCCGACGTCGGGCACGCCAGCCAGGACTTCAGCATCGGCTTCGGCGATCCCCTGCAGGCTGCCGAAATGGCGCGCGAGTTGGGCCGCAGTCACCTCGCCCACTTCGCGGATCCCCAGCGCAAACAGCAGGCGCGCCAGGGTCGTGTGGCGGCTTTGCTCCAGGGCCCGGACAAGATTGGATGCCGATTTCCGTCCCATCCGGTCAAGCTGCTGCAGCGTCGCTTCGTCCAGCCTGTACAGGTCGGCCGGACTGAGAACCAGATCCGCCTCCACCAGCTGGGCGATGAGTTTGGACCCCAGCCCGTCAATGTCCATCGCGCTGCGCGCGGCAAAGTGCTCCAGGGCGCGCCGGCGCTGCGCCGGGCAGACCAGGCCACCGCTGCAGCGCGCGACCGCCTCGCCGTCCACCTGCTCCACCGCCGAGCCGCATTCCGGGCAATTGGACGGCATGACCCATGGCCGGGCCGCGCTGGGCCGACGTTCCGGCACGCTGGCGACCACTTCGGGAATCACGTCACCGGCGCGGCGCACCACCACCCAGTCGCCGGGGCGCACATCCTTGCGTTGGACTTCCTCGGCGTTGTGCAAGGTCGCGTTAGTGACGGTCACCCCGCCGACAAACACCGGCTCCAGGCGGGCAACCGGGGTCAGCGCCCCGGTTCGACCCACCTGGACTTCGATCGCCAGCAGCCGGGTGATTTCTTCCTGGGCGGGAAACTTGTGCGCCAGCGCCCAGCGCGGCGCGCGGCTGACGAAACCGACCTCACCCTGCTGATCCAGTGAATCGAGCTTGTAGACCACGCCGTCGATTTCATAATCCAGTTCATTGCGACGCTCGGCCAGCCGGGCATAGCCGGCTTCCAGGCCCTCGAGCCCGCTTGCCTGGCTAATCTCTGGGCTGACCGGCAGGCCCCATTGCTGGAGCTGTTCCAGGCAGCCCAGATGGGTGTCCGGCAGCCCGTCTTCGGTGGCGGCGCCATAGCAGTAAAAGCGCAGCGGGCGCTGGGCAGTGATGGCTGGATCGAGCTGGCGCAGACTGCCGGCAGCGGCGTTGCGGGGGTTGACGAAGGTCTTTTGCCCGGCCTCGGACAGGCGCCGGTTGAGCTGCTCGAAACCGGAACGCTCCATGAATATTTCACCTCTTACTTCAAGTGCTTGAGGGATATTATTGCCACGAAGCTTTAACGGAATAGAGCGCACCGTACGGACATTGGTGGTGACGTTTTCACCCTGGCGGCCATCACCGCGGGTCGCCCCCAGCACGAGTCGGCCATGCTCGTAGCGCAGGGCAATGGCGAGACCGTCGAGCTTGGGCTCGATGACGTAGGTCAACTCGTCCAGGTCCAGTCGCTCGCGCAGTCGACGGTCGAATTCGGCCACCTCTTCGTTGCTGAAAGCGTTGGCCAGCGACAACATCGGGATGCTATGGGTGACGGTCTCGAAGCCGTCGGCCGGGCGCGCACCGACCCGCTGGGTCGGCGAGTCGGGCTCGATCAGCCGGGGATGCTCGGCTTCCAGCTCCTGCAGTTCGCGCAACAAGCGATCATATTCGGCGTCGGATACGCTCGGGCGGTCGAGCACGTAATAGCGGTGGTTGTGCTCCTCGATGGCGGCACGCAGTTCCGCAACGCGGTCCTTTACGGTCGAAGTCGCGCCAGCCACCAGACCTTCAGCCGCCGCCGACCAGTCCGTTGCGGCGGTCGTACTCGCGCATGTCTTCGCGAATCTGGGCGATGCGCTGGCGAGTCAGCAGGCACTTGGCGTCATCGAGCAATTCCGCGTCCAGCAATTCGGCAATGCGGCGGCCGGTGGCCAGCATTGCGTCCCAGGCATCCAGCGCGCTGCTCGGCCCGGGCAGGGTTGCAAAAAGGGCGACCCCGGGCGTGTCGAAAACATTCCAGGCCGAGGCGTCGAAGTGGCCCGGCGGGGTCAGGTTGGCCATGCTGAAGACCGGTCGATGGTCGCCTTCGTGCTGGCGATGGAAGATATCCATATCGCCGAAGGTCAGGCCGGCCTTGACCGCTGCATCCAGCAGTTCCGAGCCATTGATGCGGCGCTCGTCGCGCCGGCGCACGAACAGGCTGACGATCTTGTCCGGCTGGGCCCGCTCGTCGACACCGGTCTGCGCCGACGTCTCGCCTTCGGCCTTGGCCCGATTGGCATTCGGGGTCGGTGAATCAACCGGGTCGATGGCCGAGAAATTGGGAAAACTGGCCTGTCGCGCGGTCGGATTGTCCTCGTCTTGCGGCGCTCCGGCCGAGTCTTCGGCCTGGTTTTCCGAACCCAGGCCAGGCTCGCGGCGACGCTGCAGCCAGCGCGCATGGTTCGGCAACGACTGCCCGCGCGGGCGGTGCATCAACACGATGGCGACGAGAATGATCACACCCAGCAGGAGCAGGATCAGGCGCAGATTGTCCACCACGGATACCCGGTTCCAGAGTCAGCCAGAAGTGTACCGCATCGCTGGCCGGTCGCGGCCGGATGCGCTCAGCTTTCAGCCAGCGCCACTGCCTTTTCGAGATCCACGCTGACGATCCGCGACACCCCGGGCTCACGCATGGTTACCCCGAGCATCTGGTGGCTGACCTCCATGGTCACCTTGTTGTGGGTGACCAGCAGGAACTGCACCTGTTCGGACATCTCCCGGACCATGTCGGAGAAGCGGCCGACGTTGGCATCATCGAGCGGGGCATCGACCTCGTCGAGCAGGCAAAACGGCGCCGGGTTGAGGTTGAAGATCGAAAACACGAAGGCAACCGCAGTCAGCGCCTTCTCGCCGCCGGACATCAGATGGATCCTGGCGATGCGCTTGCCGGGCGGGCGCGCCATGATGGCCACCCCGGCGGTCAACCAGTCCTCGCCCACCATTTCCAGGTGACCGTGACCGCCACCGAACAGGCGCGGGAACAGGGCTCCCATGTTGCGATTGACCTCTTCGAAGGTTTCGCGGAAGCGCGTACGCGAATCGCGGTCGATGCGCCCGATCGCCTTTTCCAGCGTTTCCAGTGCCTCTTCCAGATCCGCATGCTGGCGGTCGAGGTAGGCCTTGCGTTCCGACTCGGCCTCGTGTTCTTCGATGGCGGCCAGGTTGACCGGCTCGAGCTTGCGGATGCGCTCTTCCAGGCGCTCCAGTTCCTGCTGATACTCACTGATATCGGCCTGATCGGGCAGCTCCTCGAGCAGCTTGTCCAACTCTGCACCCAACTGATCGATTCGCTCCAGCAGGCCGTCGGCCTTCAGGCGCAGCTCGTGCAGCCCAAGCTGTAGCTGGCTCTGTCGAGCCCGAATGTCTTCCGCGCTCGCCGCCGCCGCTTGCCGCTTCTGATCATGCTCACGCCAGGCGGCTTCGAGTGTTTCAAGCTGGGCCCGCGCATCGCGCAAACGGGCCTCGATGGCCAGGCGGCTCTCCAGCAGCTGATCGCGCTGGCGTTGCTGGGTTTGAACCGGTTCATCGCCTGCCGCCAGGGCCTCGCTAAGCTCCATGAAGCGGCTCTGTAGCTGGCCGACCTGGTTGTCGATGCGGGCGATTGCCTGCCGCAGCGAGTCCAGCCCGGCCCGCGAAGACTCCAGCTTCAAAGACAGCGCTTCGCGCTGCTCGCGTAGCTGGCGATGCTCGTTTCGGGCCCGGTCGCGGGCCTGATCCAGATCGGCCTTTTCCCGGCGCAGCGGCTCCCTGCCCTGTTCGGCCGCCTGCATGCGCTCCAGCGCCTGCTGCAGCTGGGCGCGGGCCTGGCCCACGGCTTCGGTATCCTCATCCTGACGCAGGCGCAAGGCAGCAACCTCCTCGGCCGCTTCCTGGCGCTGACGCTCGATGGCCTCCAGCCGACTGTCAAGAGCACTGACCCTGGCTTGGGCCTGGGCCGACTCCCGCTCGGCCTGGTGGGCGGAGCGTTCACGCTGCTGCTGGGCTTGTTCGGTCTCGGCGAGACGTTCGCGGGCGCTGTGCAGGGCCTCTTCCAGCGCGACAATCCCGGCGGCATCATCGCTCAGCGCTGCCGACAGAGTGCGGATTTCCTCCTCGCGCTGGAGGAGCCCACTCTGATCGGCCTCCACGGCCGGTTGTTTCAGCCATCCCGCGCCGATCCAGGTACCGTCGGGGGTGATCAGCGAAGCGCCGTTTTCCAGCCCGGCGCGCTGGGCCAGCGCCTCGTCCAGGCTTTCCACGCAGCGCACGGACTCCAGCAGGGAGCCCAGGGCGCCGGCACCCTCCACATGGGCGGCCAGGCACTCTCCGCGCGTCGTGCCGGAACGTTCGCCCGTAAACAGGGTCAACCCCAGCGCCGGCGGCCGGCGGGCCAGCAGCGTCCCGAGCTCATCGACCTCCACAGCCCGCAGCCAGGCGGCCAGTACATGCTCGACGGCGACGGTCCAGCGGGCATCGAGCACCCGCACCTGGCCCAGCAACTGTCGACGGGGATCCTGGCCGCTGTTTTCCAGCCACTCTGCCGCAGCGGACTCTTCCGTCTGACGATTGAGCAGGCGCAGAGACTCCAGCCTGGCATTGCGCTGATCGCGCTCGGCGCGGGCTTTCTCAAGCCGATTGCGCAGCCCTTCGATTTCGCTGCGCAGGGTGTTCAACTCGGCGCGCCCCTGGTCGACCGCGGCCCGGGCGGTGGTCAGATTGCCTTCGGCAGCCTCGGCCTCGCGCACCGCAATCCGGCGTTCCTCGCGGGTCTGGTCGAGGAGGTTGTTCTCGCCCTGCACACCGAGGTTGTTCAAGCGCTCGGCGGCGCGGCCCATGCGATCATCGAAATGTTCGATGCGCTGGCGCAACAGCTCGGCCTGGCTGGCGGCCTGGCTGGCGGTCTGCTGGTGTTCCTGCCAGCGCTGCTGCCAGGCGATCAGGGCCTGCTCGGCGCTTTCGAGTTCGCCGGCCTTGCGCTCTTCGCTGGCTCGCGCCTGCTCGAGTTCCGGCGTCAGCCGTGCAATCAACTCGGTGGTCTGGGTGACCTGAGCCTTATCCAGGACCAGGTGCTGCTGAAGTTCGTTGAGCTGGCGTTCGGTGTCGGCATATTCGCCTTCCTGACGCTGGCGAATTTCGCGCTGGTGTTCAATCGCCTGCTCCAGGCGCGCGATTTCTCCGGCGACTTCGTAGAGTTCGGCCTGGATCCGGGCGGCGACATCACCGGCCTCGTGCTGCTGTTGGCGCAGCGATTCGAGCTTGTTTTCAGCCTCGCGCTGGTCGGCCAGTGCCGCCTGCAGGCTGTTTTCCACCTGCTGCAACTCTTTTTGCCGCTCTTCGGCCCGGGTTGTCGTTTGGCGCCAGCGCAGCGCGGTCAGACGTGCTTCCTCCTCGCGGTAGCGGGTCTTGAACTTGCGGTAGCGTTCGGCAGCACGCGCCTGGCGTTTGAGTTTCTCCAGCTGCTTGCCAACCTCCTCGCGCAAGTCCGCCAGACGCTCGAGGTTTTCGCGCGTGTGGCGAATGCGGTTCTCGGTTTCGCGCCGGCGCTCCTTGTAGCGCGAAATGCCGGCGGCCTCTTCGAGAAAGGCGCGTAGGTCCTCGGGTCGGGCCTCGACAATCTGCGAGATCATGCCCTGCTCGATGATGGCGTAGCTGCGCGGCCCCAGGCCGGTGCCGAGAAACAGATCGGTAATATCCTTGCGTCGGCAGCGCGTGCCGTTGAGGAAATAGGCCGACTGACCGTCACGGCTGACCTGGCGCCGCACCGAGATTTCACTGTAGGCGGCGTACTCGCCCCCGGCCCGGCCGTCGCTGTTGTCGAACAACAGCTCTACCGTGGCAGTGGTCACCGGCTTGCGCGCGCTGGAGCCGGAAAAGATCACGTCGCTCATCGACTCCCCGCGCAGCTGGCGGGCCGAGCTTTCGCCCATCACCCAGCGCACCGCATCGATGATGTTCGACTTGCCGCAACCGTTCGGCCCGACGATCCCCATCAGGTTGGACGGGAAGCGCACCGTGGTCGGTTCGACGAAGGACTTGAAGCCCGACAGTTTGATTGCGGTCAGTCGCATTGACGCATCAGCCAGAGTTTTTTGTTTTAATGCTCGCTTGTTATCGACGAGAGAGGCCGCAGCGTGCCCAGCCAGCCCAGCAAGGAACTTGAAGTTTTCCCCAATCCGCAGACGGCGCGGGATTATACCATCCGCATCCGGATCCCCGAGTTTACCTGTCTGTGCCCCAAAACAGGCCAGCCTGACTTCGCCGAGTTGCTGCTGGAGTACGTGCCCGATCGCTTCTGTGTCGAGCTCAAGGCGCTGAAGAACTACGTCTGGAGCTTTCGCAATGAGGGCGCGTTCCACGAAGCCGTTACCAATCGCATCCTCGAGGACCTGGTGGCTGCCGCTGCGCCGCGCTTCATGCGCCTGACGGCCGATTTCAACGTACGCGGCGGTATTTACACCGCCGTAGTGGCCGAGCACCGGGCCGAGGGATGGCAGGCGCCGGCCGCCGTGGCGCTGCCGTAGTTGGCCACCGGGGTTATGGGTCGGCGACCTCTTCGAGCGGCAGCATGGGCGTAATCGCAGAAGCCTGGTAGAGGTCTTCGACCAGGGCTTCGAGACGCTGGCGCACCAGCTGTCGTTCAATGCCTTCGCGCACGCTGTCCAGCGCTGGCGCCTGCAGGGGTCGGGTATCACCCACGCGCAGCAGGCGCCAACCCTGAGGGGTTTGCAGCGGGGCGGGTAACACCTCGCCCGCCTCGGCCGATTCCAGCAGCGGGGCCAGTTCCGCCCCCAGCTGGCTGCGGTCGATCCAGCCGGTAGGCTCAACGGCCAGGTTGGCCGAACGCGCGGCCTCCATCAGGTCGTCGAAGTCGGCCTCGCCGTCCTCCAGCGCGGCCAGCTGCAGCAAGGCCTCGCCCTGCGAGGGGTAGACAATGGTTTCGAGCCGGAACTGGCGGCTGCCGGAGCGTTGCAGCTGATTCTCGAACGTGGCCCGAATGTCTTCATCGGTGACCGGATACTGCTCGTAAATTCGGGTGAAATAGTGCAACTGCAGGGTTTCCAGATCCCGAATCATGCGCTGGGCCCGAACCCTGGGCTCGGCGGCGAGGCCTTCGCGCTCGGCCGCATTGGCCACAACCCGCAGCCGGATCAACTCATCGAGCAGCTCGCGCATGGCTTCATGATCATCCTCACCGATGCCGCGCTGGGCCATCATGAATTCCAGCATGGGCAGCGACACCGGCTGGCCGTCGATCTCGACCAGGATGATGTCATCGTCCTGCACAAGGCCATCGCGCTCGGACTGACAGCCGCTGAGCAAAAACAGGCCAAGCGCCAGCATCAGAACCAGCCTGATCGTCATGATGAACTCTCGTCGGCGGTGACGGCCTCGATGTTGAGAGCGTGGATGTCGGTGGTCATCAATTCCCCCATCGCGGCGTAGACGCGTCGGTGTCGAGCCAGCCGCGGCAGACCGGCAAAAGCCTCGCTGACCACCCGGACTCGAAAATGCCCGCGCCCGTCGCGGGCCCCGGCATGGCCGATGTGCAGGTGGGACTCGTCGATCACCTCCAGTTCGCTCGGCGCCAGGTCGGCCTCGAGCCGTTCGCGAATCATGCCAACCCGTTCGGCCGTCACGGCAACACCGCCTTGTAGGGATGCACCTCGGCGCCGCTCCAGGCTCCCGATTCGATGTAGGGGTCGGCCTTGGCCCAGGCGGTTGCTGCATCCAGATCGGCAAACTCGGCCAGCACCAGCGAGCCAACAAACCCAGCCGGCCCGGGGTCGGCTGCATCGATTGCCGGTAACGGACCGGCGGTCAGCAGCCGGCCCTCGTCCCTGAGTTGCTCCAGGCGCGCCAGGTGGCGGTCCCGGGCCTCGGCGCGCCGCGGCAGGCTGTCCTTGCTGTCGCGTCCAATAATCATGTACAACACGATGGTTCGATCCAATCGGCAAAATTCAGCGCGATATTGTACCGCCGGCAACCAGGCCCGGGCCGCGATGCGGCCCGATCCGCATCATTACCGGCTACACTGGCCGGATGGATCCGGTCTCGCCCGTCGCCAACCAACAGGAAATGCCCTTCGCCGTCGTGCAGGGCGAGCCTGTGCTGAAGCTGCCCGACGATCTCTACATCCCGCCGGATGCGCTGGAGGTCTTTCTTGAGGCTTTTGAAGGCCCACTGGATCTCCTGCTGTACCTGATCCGGCGGCAGAACCTGGACATTCTCGACATCCCTATCGCCGAGATCACCCGCCAGTACACCGGCTACATCGAGATGATGGCCGGGCTGCGCCTGGAGCTTGCCGCCGAATACTTGGTGATGGCCGCGATTCTGGCCGAAATCAAGTCGCGCATGCTGCTGCCCCGACCACAGCCTGAAGAAGACGACGAAGGCGATCCGCGCGCCGAACTGATTCGCCGCCTGCAGGAATACGAACGTTTCAAGCAGGCGGCCGAGGACCTGGACGAGTTGCCGCGTCTGGAGCGCGATCTGGCGCTGGCCACCGCCGCCGCCGAGCCGCCAGGCCAGGTTCGGGTGCCGCCCGAGGTGGAACTGCGCGAACTGCTGCTGGCGCTGCGCGACGTCATGGCGCGTGCCGACATGCTGGCGCATCACCAGGTGCAGAGCGAAGCCCTGAGCGTGCGCGAGCGCATGAGCCGGATCATCAGCCTGGTCGGGCCTGGCCAGTTCATCGAATTCAGCCAGTGCTTCGATCTGGAAGAGGGCCGCATGGGTGCAGTGGTCACCTTCCTGGCCCTGCTTGAACTGCTCCGGGAGCACCTGATCGACCTGGTTCAGCAAGACCTGTTCGGCACCATCTACGTGCGCAGCCCGGCTGATTGATTCGATCGATGGAACCAACGGAGTTCGCATGGACATTGCCTATCTGAAGATGATAGTCGAGGGCGCACTGCTCGCGGCCGGGGCACCCCTGAACCTCAACCAGCTCAACGCCCTGTTTCCCGACGAGGAAAAACCGGGGCACGGGCCGCTGAAGGAGGCCCTGGCCGCGCTTGATGCCGACCTCGAAGGACGCGCGGTAGAGTTGACCGAGGTAGGCAGCGGATACCGCATCCAGGTTCGCGCCCGACTGATGCCGATCATCGCCCAGTTGTGGAGCGAGAAACCACCGCGCTATTCGCGTGCCCTGCTCGAGACCCTGGCCATCATTGCCTACCGTCAGCCCATTACACGCGGCGAAATCGAACAGATTCGCGGGGTCTCACTAAGCGCCAATATGCTCCGAACCCTGCAGGAGCGCGAGTGGATCAAGGTCGTCGGCCATCGCGATGTGCCCGGCCGCCCCGAGTTGCTGGGTACCACGCGCGCCTTTCTCGACTATTTCAATCTCAAGTCGCTGGACCAGTTACCGACCCTGGCCGAGATCAAGGATATCGACAACCTTGAACCCGAACTGGAACTAGGCCCGCCGTCATGACACCTCCCCCGACCCGGAAAAAACCAGGCCCGAACCCCGCCAGGCCTTCACAAACCCTTCGTCAGAAGGGCAGGAAGACGAAACCGCATCGTCGGGCGCGAACGGCCAGCGCACCGGTTGACGTGCCGGAGGCAGGCAGCGAACGCCTGCACAAGGTGCTGGCGCGGGCCGGCCTCGGTTCGCGCCGGGCCCTGGAAGACCGCATCAAACGCGGCGAGGTTCTGGTCAACAAGGTCGCAGCCCGTCTTGGCAGTTCGGTCGGCGTTGGCGACCTGGTCGAGATCGACGGACGCGAATACCGCATCGATGGGGCCTCGCCGGGCCATCGGACGCTGATCTATCACAAACCCGAAGGGGAAGTCACAACAGCCAGTGATCCGGAAGGTCGACGCACGGTATTCGACCGTCTGCCGAAGCTGCGCGAAGGTCGCTGGATTGCCATCGGCCGGCTCGATCTCAACACCGCCGGGCTGCTCTTGCTGACCACCGACGGTGAACTGGCCCACCGCATGATGCACCCGTCCGGCGGCGTCGACCGGGAGTACCTGTGTCGGATTCGGGGCGCGGTCTCCGAGGAACAGATTCAGCAGTTGGTCAGCGGGGTCGAACTCGATGATGGTCCGGCCCGGTTTTCCGATGTGGTCGCCGGTGAGGTTACCAGCGGCCATGCCTGGTACACGGTGGTGATTCTGGAAGGGCGGAACCGCGAGGTTCGGCGGCTGTGGGAAGCGGTCGGGGCCCAGGTGGCGCGGCTCAAACGAGTGCGCTTCGGTCCGGTTTTTCTGCCCTCGTCGGTGCGGCCCGGTCGCTACGAGGAAATCGGCCCGCAGGATCACCGCATCCTGCGCGAGGATTGCGGGCTGCCGGCCCAGCCGATTGAACTGGTACTGCGAGCCCTGCCGCGCAAACGCTAGGCGAGTTTTTACCCGGTTACCGGCATGAGGGTCAACTCCACCCGCCGATTCATCGCCCGACCCTGCTCTGTTTCGTTGGTCGCGACCGGGTAGTCGGGCCCGTAGCCGTAAGTTGCGAGGCGGACCGGCGCAATACCGCGCGAGACCAGGTAGCGGCCGACCGTGTCGGCGCGCTGGGTGGCCAGGCGCAGGTTATAGCTGCGCGAGCCAATCGAGTCGGTGTGACCGTCGATGACCAGCACGGTCTGGTCGAATTCTTCCACCACCAGGGCGACCGAATTGAGCACCTCGAAAAAGTCCGGTTTCAGGGCATAGGAATCGAAGTCAAAGGTCACATGGCCGGGCATGTTGAGAATGATCTCGTCACCGCGCCGGGTCACGCTGACCCCGGTACCGGCCAGCTGGCGCCGCAGCGCCTCCTCGTTGCGATCCATGTAGGAACCGACTGCGGCCCCGGTCAGCCCACCGACGCCGGCGCCAATAGCCGCCCGTTTGAGCCGGTCACCACCCGAGACCGCGCCGATCACCGCACCGATCCCGGCGCCGATGGCGGCACCCTGGCCGGTGCGCGTCGCGCGCGGCTCGCCGGTCCAGGGGTCCGTTGTGGTCGCACATCCCGCCACGAGCAGCACGGCCAGCACCAGCAGCAGCGAGGGAACGAGTTTCGATGATTTCATGGCGGGTACTCTCTGGCAAGGCGGGTTTTCATTCTACGACGACCCGGAGTCGTCGCCGGGTTTTTCGGGCTCTTCCAGCCAGCGGTAGAGCGTGCGCCGCCCCACGCCCAGCAGCGCGGCCGCCCGGCGCTTGTTGCCGCCCATGCGCTCCAGCACGTAGCGCACGTAGCGTTGCCGAAGCTGGTTGAGCGAAGGCAGGAAATCGCCTTCCAGCAGAACCTCGGGCACTGCCGCGACTGCGCCGGGTTGTGACGGGCGGGCCTTGCCCACCCGCTCCGGCAAGTGCTCCGGCCCCACCTGTTGGGCATCGCAGAACGTTACCGCCCGCTCCATGGCATTCCGCAACTCGCGCACGTTGCCCGGCCAGGAATAGGCCTTCATGGCCGCAAGCGCACGTTCCGACAGCAGCCTGGCGGGACGTTCCCGCGCGGCCGCAAAGCGAGTCAAAAAGCGCATCGCCAGCAGTTCCAGGTCGTCGCCACGGTCCCGCAATGGCGGCAACTCCAACTGGAAGGCCTCAAGCCGGTAGTACAGGTCTTCGCGAAAGGCCCCTGCGGAGACTTTTCGAGCCAGGTCCACGTTGGTTGCCGCCACCAGCCGAACGTCGACCCGAGCCTCGCGATCCGAACCGACCGGCCGAATCCGGCCGTCCTGCAATGCCCGCAGCAGTTTGGCCTGCAGCGCAACCGGCATTTCGGCAATTTCGTCCAGAAACAGGGTGCCGCCATCCGCTTCCCGGAACAGACCCGGGCGGGCCTGGTCGGCACCCGAAAACGCGCCGGCCGCATGGCCGAAAAACTCGCTTTCCAGAAGTTCGCCCGGAACGCCGGCGCAGTTGACGGCCAGAAAAGCCTTTTCCGCCCGCGGGCTTTCGGCATGCAGGGCCCGCGCCACCAGATCCTTGCCGGTGCCCGATTCACCGCTGATCAGCACCGGCCCGTCGGCCTGGGCAATGCGGCAAATCCGGTCAAACAGCGAACGCATGGGCGGACTGCTGCCCTCCATGCCGTGAAAATCGTCCGCTTCCAGCGCTGCGCGGTAGCGACTGACCTCGTCTAGCAGCCGGCGGTTGGCCAGCAGCCGCTCTACGCTGAGCAGGAAATGATCCATGTCGAGCGGCTTGGTGAGAAAATTGTCGGCCCCGGCCTTGAGTGCCGCCACGGCTCGATCGACCGTGCCGTAGGCGCTGATCATCAGCACGGCCGGCGGGGGCTGGAGGCTGCGGATATCGTCGAGCAGGGCCAGGCCGTCCTTGCCGGGCAACTGCAGGTCACTGATCACCAGCACCGGCCGCACGCTTTCGACCTCCGCCAGGGCCTGCTCCGCGCTGCTGCAGGTGGTGACCCGGTAGCCTTCGGATTCCAGTTCCTCGGCCAGCAGCTCGGCCAGGGTCTGGTCGTCTTCGACCAGCAGGATCGCGTCTCGATCGGTCCTCATGCTGGTGTTGCAAAAGTCATGGTGAAGCGGGCGCCGCCGAGCGCCGGGGACCGATCGACCACGATCTCCCCGGCGTGCTCCTCGACTACGGCCTGGACGATGGCCAGACCCAGTCCAGTGCCCTGCCCGTCAGCGCGCCGGCTCTGGAACGGCTCGAAAATCAGATCGCTCAGCGCGTCGTCCACGCCTGGGCCATCGTCCTCCACGATCAGATCTACCCGGCCGCGAACGTCGGTCTGGGCCGATATCCGGACTTGCCCTGCCGCCGCCTGGATGGCGTTGCGCACGAGATTGAGCACGGCGTGTTCAATCCGCACCTCGTGCCCATGCAACTGCATTTCCGGCGCCGGCGGAATCAGCTCCACTGCAATTGAACGCGCCTCGCCTTCGGGACCAATTCCACTCAAAATCCGCTGCAGCAAGCGTTCCACGGCAACTGCGCTCGGTTCCTGGCGATCACTGCGCACGAATTCCATGAGTTGGGCGATCAACTGGCGGGTGCGGCGGGTCTGGGTCCGCATCCGCGCCAGGCGGCGCCGGCCATCGGCATCCAGGTCAGCCTGCTGCTGCAAGCGGCGTGCATCACCGTCGATCACGGTCAGCGGAGCGCCCAACTCGTGCGCCACCCCGGAAGAAAAACGTCCCAGTGCGGCCAGGTTTTCCTGCTCGCGCAGCCGCTCGGTCATTTGCAGATGCTCCTGGCGCTGCCGCTCCAGGCGGGCTTCCATGGCCTCGATGGCATCGAGCATGCGGTTAAGGCCCCGGCCAAGCGCAGCGAGTTCGGACGGGCCGTGAACCGGCGCCCGATGATCACGCTCGCCACGCTCGACCCGCGCCATGCTCTGCAGCAGGGATTCGACGTGGCGAGCGACGGCCTGGCGATGTCCGATGGTCACGACCAGCACCATGAGCACGATGGCCATACCCCAGACCCACCAGCCACGCTGGCGAATCTCGGCCAGTTGCTCGGCCATGTCACTTTCCTGACGCACCACCTGGAGCAGACCGATGATGCGACCGGTAGCGCCGGTCAGCGGCACGAAGTAGGAATACACCGGCTCACCGCCGACCTGGGCGTATTCACCCACCTCCATACCCAGTTCGACCAATTCAGCCGCCTGGACCTGTTCGCGCGGGCCGGGCCGGGCATCGCCGGCAATGACTACGCGCCGACCGTCGGCGTCGTAGACATTCGCCCCGTACACACGGCCAATTTCGAACACCGCATCCAGCGACTGGGCTACCCGCACCAGGTCGCCATCGGCATAGGCTTGCTGCACCGGCATTCGGATCGCCCGGGCGACCAGTTCGATTTCCTTTTCCAGGCGCCGCTCGATGAGTCCTTCGACCGCATGGAAGGTCAGCCAGACGATGGCTGCAGCCAGCAGGGTCAGCGGCAGCACCATCTGGATCATCAGACGGGTTCGCAAACTGTTCATTTTGACCTGTCAATTGGAACCATGCGCCATTCTGACACATTCCTATGCAATCTGCTGGAACAAGCCAATCGCAACCCCTTGTTTTACCAACCTTCCGGTGGTTGGCATGGTACGTGCAGAAGATAAACCGCACACAGTGCAACCACTTTCATAAACAGGAGTTTTTCATGACATTTCGCCACACCCTGATGAGCCTGATTGTCGCGTTTTCTTTTGGTGCCGCCGGCGTTTTCGCGCAGGACTACCAGATGCAGCAGGAGCCGCAGGCCGATATGGATGTCTCGGATACCCAGCTGGAGCAGTTCGCCGAAGCGCAGGTTTCCATCATTGAAATCCAGCAGGATTTCTCGGGTCGTCTGCAGGAAGTGGAAGACCCGGACCGGGCCCATGAACTGCAGGTTCAGGCCAACGAGGAAATGACCGGTGCGGTCGCCGAAGCGGGCCTGGACGTAGAATCCTTCAACGCCATCGCCATGGCGATCCAGAACAGCCCGGAACTTCAGCAGCGTCTGACCCAGCTGCTGCAGGACCAGCACTAAGCGCATTCTCGCGCCGGCCGGGAATCTTTCCGGCCATCGGCCGGGTCCGCCAGGGCCCGGCTTTTTTTTGGGCAACTGGCTTAGTACACGCTCCGCCCCAGGCGGGCATAGCGTGAGATGACCTCGGCCGCAGCAGGCCGCAGAACTTCGGTCTGGACCGTGATACCGCGCCGCTCGAGCTGCTCGATCCAGCGGCTCGGACGATCGCCTTCGTCAAATCCCGCAGCCTCGGCATCGGCCTTGGTGGCGCCACACAGCAGCGAGGCGACGCCCGACCACGGCACCGCACCCAGACACATGGTGCAGGGCTCGCACGAGGACACCAGCTCGATCGGCGCCAGCGGGGTATCGGCCAGGCTGGGATAGCCCAGGCGCTGCTGGGCAAGGCTCAAGGCCACGATTTCCGCGTGGGCGGCCGAACAGTTGCCCGGCTCGACCCGGTTGACGCCCACGGCCAGCATGCGGCCGGACTCTGCCGCCACAACCAGTGCCCCAAACGGGCCGCCGGTCTCGTGAGCGACATTCTGTTCCGACAGACTGATCGCCACCCGCATGCGCTCTTCGGGGCTGTCCAGCGAAGCCGGAAGACGAGCGCAGAAGTCCCGGACCCAGCCAGGCAGATGAATCTGAATGCTCATGGCTCCGTTCATGCCGCCCCCCGGCAACGCACGGCCTCAAACAGGGCAACCCCGGCGGCCACCGAAACGTTCAGGCTCTCCATCATGCCGGGCATGGGAATTCTGACCAGCTCATCGCAGTGCTCGCGCGTGAGCCGACGCAGCCCCCGGTCCTCGCTGCCCAGCACCAGGGCCAGCGGCCCTTCGAGCCGAGCCTGGTAGATCGAGGTTTCGGCGCGACCGACCAGGCCAACCCGCCATAACCCGCGCTCGGCCAGCCGGCGCAGACAGCGCGCCAGGTTGGTCACCCGCGCCAGCGGCAGGCGTTCGCTCGCGCCGGCGGCAGCGCGCCGGGTCACCGGCGTCAAACCGGCGGCGCGGTCTTTCGGAACCACCAGGGCATGGGCACCGGCTGCGGCCGCCGAGCGCATGCACGCACCCAGGTTGTGCGGGTCGGTAACGCCGTCGAGCATCAGCACCAGGGGAACCTCAACCTGGTCGAGGCAGGCATCCAGCCCGCTATCATCCAGCGGTTCGCGCGGCCGGAATTCGGCCACCACGCCCTGATGTCGCACCCCTTCGGCAAGGCGATCGAGCACCCGCCCATCACATTCCTCAACCGCAATCCCGGCCTCGTCGATTTGCTCTTGCAGGCTTTTGAGGCGGCCCGAGCCGGGTTGAATCCAGACCCGCACCACGCGCGCCGGGGCTGCCTCCAGCAGTGCCTCCACGGCGTGCACGCCCATCACCCAGTCGCGCTTCAAGGACGGCTCCCGCCCTCGACCAGGCGCAGATCGATCTTGCGATCTTCGAGACTGACTGCGGTCAGTTCCACTCGCACCCGATCGGCCAGGCGCAGGCGAGTGCCGCGCCGTTTGCCGGTCAAACTGTGGCTGACCGGATCGAAATGATAGTAATCGTTGGGCATGGCGGTCACGTGGACCAGGCCGCTGACCCCGTAGTCCGGTAATTCCACGAACAGCCCGAAGCTGGTTACGCCGGTGACGATGCCCTCGAAGATCTCGCCGAGATGGCGCTGCATGAACTGCGCCTTGAGGCGCTCATCGACATCGCGACCGGCCTCTTCGGCGCGCCGCTCCGTCCACGAACAGTGCCGACCCAGCTCGTCCATTTGCTGGGCTCCATAGGGAAAGTCGCCTCGCCGGGCCTTGCGACACAGATGCTTGATGGCCCGATGCAGCAGCAGGTCGGGGTAGCGTCGGATGGGCGAGGTGAAATGAGCATAGCTGGCCAGCGCCAGACCAAAATGACCGCGATTTTCCGGCTGATACACGGCCAGGGACAAAGACCGCAACAGAACGGCATTGACCAGGTGGCGCACCGGCTTGTCGGCGACCTGGTTCTGGATGGCGGCGAACTGGGCCGGCTCGGGATGTTCTTTCCAGCGCACGTTCAAACCCTGCGCGCGCAGGAACTCTTCCAGCGCCTCGAGCTTGTCGGCCTGGGGTGGCTCATGCACACGGTAGAGCATCGGCAACTGCTTGCCGACAAAACGAGCCGCTTCCACGTTGGCCGCGATCATGCACTCCTCGATCAGCCGGTGAGCATCGTGGCGCTGGTACAGGCGAATGTCGGCGACCCGGCCTTCGGCATCGAACTGGAAGAAGACAGCCTGGGAGTCGAAATCCAGCGCGCCCCGGCGCTGCCGATGTTTCGCCAGGCGGCGATAGACCGCATACAGGTGATCGAGGGTCGGGTGAACATCAGCGAAGCGCTCACGCAGTGGTTCATCGCCACCGGAGATCATGCGCTCGACCTGATCGTAGGTCATGCGCGCGTGCGATCGCATGACCGCCTCGTAGAACCGGGCGCTTTTGACCTTGCCGTTGTCATCGACGGTCATGTCGCAGGCCAGGCACAGGCGGTCGACCTCGGGGTTGATCGAACACAGGCCGTTGGACAGCGCTTCGGGCAACATGGGGATGACGCGATCGGGGAAATACACCGACGTGCCGCGGGTGCGCGCTTCTTCATCCAGCGGCCGGCCCGGCTGAACGTACTCGGCCACGTCGGCGATCGCCACGATCAGGCGATAGCCGTCCGGACGCGGTTCAGCATAGACGGCGTCGTCGAAATCACGCGCGTCGGCGCCGTCGATGGTCAGCAGCGGCAGCGAACGCAAATCCTTGCGCTGACTGGCGATGTTTGCATCGATCTGCTCGCCAAAGGCTTCTGCCTCGGCGAGGACCGGCGCGGGAAACTCCGCCGGCAGTTGATGTGAATAGACCGCGATATCGGTTGCGATTCCAGGCTCATCGGCCTGACCGAGCACGGCAATGATGTCACCGACCGGCCCTCGACTGGAGCTCGGCGGATGCTCGATCCGGGCCACGACGATCTGGCCGGGACTGGCCTGGCCGACCTTTTCGAGCGGAATCAGCACGTCCTGGGTCAGGCGCGGGTCGTCGGGCACGACAACGGCCACCCCGCTATCGATCAGCAAGCGGCCGACGACATGGGCGTGAACCCGCTCGACGACTTCAACGATTCCGCCCTCCTTGCGCCCGCGCCGGTCGACACCGATTACCGCAGCCAGCACCCGATCCCCATGGAGGACCTGGCGCATCTGGCGCGGAGAAAGATACAGATCCTCTCCGCCGGCATCGGGAATGACAAAGCCGAAGCCGTCGGCGTGAGCGCTGATCCGGCCCGCCACGAGGTCCATGTCCGCGGCCAGCCCGTAGGCCGCCCGGCGGTTGCGCACGACTTCGCCGCGCTGGACAAGATCAACCAGGATCGGCTTGATGATTCGATCCGAGCCCTGCTTGTCTAGGCCAAAAATGCCCGACAGCTGGCGCCGGGTCAGCGGCCGGTCGGCCTCGGCAAGGGTGCGGCGGATGTCTTCGGTGGAAATCTTGCGGTCACTGTTCATGCGCGCAATGATACTCCCCTGTCCATTGTTTGACAGGGTTTGCGGCGGTCAGCCCCGGACGTAACTTTCCAGTTGTTCGATCAGCAGCTTCTGGTCGCCGAGAACGGCGTTGACCAGGTCACCGATGGACACCAGGCCGAGCAATCCACCGTTTTCGACGACCGGCAGATGACGGATTCGTTTCCGCGTCATCAATGCCAGGCCTTCCTCGGCCGTGGCGCGAGGGTCTATGGTCAACACCGGCGCGCTCATGACCTCTTCTACCCGGGTTTCACGCGATGACTTGTCGGCCAGGATGACCTTGCGGGCATAGTCACGTTCGGAGAACATGCCCTTGATCTCGCCGTCTGTCATCACCAGCATGGCGCCGACTCCGTGCCGGGCCATTTCGCGGACCGCCTCGATCACGAACTCGTCTGGCCGAACCGACCAGATTTCGCCACCTTTCTGTTCCAGGATCTGCCGAATGTTGTGCACCCTCTTCTCCTTAAGGTCTAGGTTTTATTGTTGCACCGGCAGTATAGCGCTGGCTCTCCCCGGCACGAAAGGGTCCGCAGCGGGGGCAAGTGGCTGTCCCGCCGTGGCAAGCGCTGACCACCCTGTTTATACTTGAGAGCAACCAGGCCATTTGGGCCTGTCCAGGGAGCCCGACCGATGAGTAAAGCCACCACCCCGCAGGCTCAGGATTTCATGACGCGCAAAGTGCGCACCGTCAGCCCGGAGATGTCTCTCGACGAAGCCACCCGTTTCCTGAAGCGCTACAAGGTATCCAATGCACCGGTGGTTGAGCAGGATGCCGAGGGGCATCGAATCCTGGTCGGGTTTCTGTCCGAGGGCGACTGCCTGGAACACTTGTCCAACGAGGTGTTTTTCGGCTCTCCCGCTCCGCAGCAGACCGTCACCACAATGATGAAAAGACACCCGGTGTGCGTGGAACCGGAAATGGATGTATTCACCCTGGCCTCGATTTTCGTCAACCATGGCTATCGCCACCTGCCCGTGGCCAGCGATGGGCGGCTACTGGGCATTGTCAGTCGCCGCGATGTCCTCCACGCCCTGAACGATTTTTACCAGGATACGTTCAAGGATCGCGCTTCGAAACGATTTCCGCCGAACCTCAAGGAACTGGTCAATCACCGCTTCATCCTGAAGCGCTGACTTGCTCAGTCTGCGGGCCGTTTGCGCTCCGCACAAGTCGCCGGCGTTCGGCCGCAAGGGCAATCGGCCTGGTTGCCGATACCACCGCACGAGCCCTTGATCGGCTGGCGCCCCATCAGCACACCCACCATCATTGCAGCGAACAACACGAGCATCAGGACCACACTCAGAAGCAGGGTAACCAGCATTTACAACTCTCCAGTTTCAATCAGCCGCTCGAAGCGGGGTGTGGACTGCTCGACCAGTTCGCCATCTTCGACCAGCAGCCAGAGTACGGCCAGATCCCGTTCGATGGCAAACTCCAGGGCACGGTCCGGGGGCATGACATGCAGCGCGGTCGCCAGGGCATCGGCTGTGGTGCAGGTTTCGGCCACCGCCGTGACCGACACGGTAGCGTGATCAATCGGACGACCGCTGGCCGGGTCAATCAGGTGGGAGTAGCGCTGCCCGTTGAACTCGACGAAGTTTCGATAGTCACCACTGGTGGCAATGGCTGCCCTGGAACTTTCGATCAGCGAACGGGCCTCGCCCCGACCGGGCTGCGGTCTTTCGATGGCGACTCGCCAATCCTGGCCATCCGGCCGTTGCCCCTGTACCCGCAAATCCCCCCCGATATCGATCAGAAAGCCGTCGATGCCACGGGCCTGCAGGTGCTCGGCAATCACATCCACCCCCCAGCCTTTGGCGATACCCGACAGGTCCAGACGCAGGCCACCGGGTTGTTGGACCCGGGCCGATTCCGGATCGAATTCCAGGCGCTCCCAGCCCACCAGCGCCAGACGACGCATCAGTTCGTCAGGATCGGGGTAGACATCAATCGCCCCGTCCGGACCAAATCCCCATAAATCAACCACAGGACCGATGGTTGGGTCAAACGCCCCGCCGGTCGCCTCGGCCCAGTACAGGGCTTCACCCAACACGCCGGCAAAACCCGGAGGCAAGTCGATGACGTCTCCGGCGCGTGCGTTGTTGAAGGCAGTGATGACCGAATCGGGCCGATAGGTGCTCATTTCCGCGTTGACTTCATCGAGCAGTGCTTCGATCTCGCGGCGCAACCCGGGCGCGTCGACCCGGGCCGGCATGCTGGCCAGGCGGACGGTCCAGTAGGTGCCCATGGTGGATCCGCTCAAGGTGATCGGCGCCGGACCGCGACTGCAGGCAGTCAGCAGCAGAATGGCGCACAGCAGCCAAAAACATGCTTTGAGCGCGTGCATCGGTCCGTCAGCCTCCGAAATCATCCAGCAGAATATTCTCCGGCTCCACGCCCAGATCATCGAGCATTGCCAATACCGCGGCGTTCATCATTGGCGGGCCGCACAGGTAGTATTCGCAGTCTTCCGGGGCCGGGTGATCTTTTAGGTAATGCTCCATCGCCACCTGGTGGATGAAGCCGGCATAGCCGGACCAGTTGTCTTCGGGCAGCGGATCGGACAACGCCAGGTGCCAGGTGAAGTTGTCGTGTTCGGCGGCCAGTTGATCGAATTCCTCGACATAGAATGCCTCGCGCAGGGACCGGGCGCCGTACCAGAAGGTGATCTTGCGGTCGGTCTTGAGACGGCTGAGCTGGTCGAAGATGTGCGCGCGCAAGGGCGCCATGCCGGCACCGCCGCCGATGAAAACCATTTCAGCATCGGTTTCCTTGGCAAAGAACTCCCCAAACGGGCCGAACACGGTGACCTTGTCGCCGGGCTTGAGATGGAACAGATAGGTGGACGCAATGCCCGGCGTCGCATCGGCCTGACGGGGCGGCGGTGTGGCAATCCGGATATTGAATTTGAGCACCCCTTTTTCTTCCGGATAGTTGGCCATCGAATAGGCACGAATCGTCTCTTCTTCGCGATTGTTCAGGGCCAGCTTGAACAGGTCGAAGCGGTCCCAGTCCTCACGATAATCGTCGAGTACTTCGAAGTCCTTGAACCGGGCCTCGAAACGAGGAATGGCAAACTGCATGAACCCGCCGGCCCGGAACTGGACGTCCAGACCCTCGGGCAGGCGCAGCACCAGCTCCTTGATGAAAGTCGCGACGTTGTCGTTGGAAATCACCTCGCATTCGATCTTCTTGACGCCGAAGAATTCCTCGGGCACCTCGATTTTCATGTCCTGCTTGACCGCCACCTGGCAGGACAGGCGCTTGCCTTCCCGGATCTCTCCGCGCGAGAGCTTTTCGCGTTCGGTCGCCAGGGCATCGCCGCCGCCCTCGATGACCCGGCAGACACACTGACCGCAGGTACCACCGCCACCACAGGCAGACGACAAGAAGATGCCGCGCTCGGCGAGCGTGCCAAGCAGCTTGCCGCCGGCGCTGGTCGTTACGCTTTTGTCGGGATCCCCGTTGATTTCGATACTGACTTCTCCGGTGCTCACCAGCTTCGAGCGCGCCGCCAGAATCAACCCCACCATGACCAGCACGCTGCCGGTGAACATGGCTACCCCGGCGACGATTTCGACCCAGATCACAGCTGCACCCCGGCAAAAGACATGAAACCCAGTGACATCAGACCGGTGATGATGAACACGATCCCCAGGCCGCGCAGGCCTTCGGGCACGTCGCTGTACTTGAGCTTTTCGCGTATCGCGGCCAGCAGCACAATGGCCAGGGCCCAGCCGAACCCGGCCCCGAAACCGAACACGACCGACTCGCCGAACCGGTAATTGCGCTCGACCATGAACAAACTGGCGCCGAGAATGGCGCAATTGACCGTGATCAGGGGCAGAAAGATGCCCAAAGCGTTGTACAGGGCGGGCACGTAGCGGTCGAGAAACATCTCCAGGATCTGGACAATGGCCGCAATCAGCCCGATGTAACACATCAGGCCCAGAAAGCGCAGATCGACCTGCTCGAGCGCGGCGATACCGGTCCAGGACAGCGAGCCCTCGTCGAGGAAATTGTGCAGGATGAGGTTGTTGACCGGCACCGTCAGGGTCAGCACCACGATCACCGCAATGCCCAGTCCGAGCGCAGTTTCAACTTTCTTGGAAATGGCCAGAAACGTGCACATGCCAAGAAAAAACGCCAGCGCCATGTTCTCGACGAACACGGCACGAATAAACAGACTCAGATAATGTTCAAGCATCCCCTCCCCTCCCGATCAGAACGCCGGCGACGTGCGCGTATTCGGGCCGATGACAAACGGCTCTTTTTCGACCTGTTCAACCCGGTAGCTGCGCAAAATCCAGATGAAACCGCCGATGAGGAAAAAGGCGCTCGGCGGCAGCAGCATCAGGCCATTGGGCTGATACCAGCCGCCATCGGCGGCAAGCGGCAAGACCTGTGCACCCAGTACACTGCCCGATCCGAACAACTCGCGCGAAAAGCCCACCGCCAGCAGCACCACCGAATAACCCAGGGCATTGCCGAACCCGTCGACGGCTGAAATCAGCGGCGGGTTCTGCATGGCGAAGGCCTCGGCCCGCCCCATCACGATACAGTTGGTGATGATCAGGCCGACGAACACCGACAGTTCGCGGCTGAGCTGGAAGGCAAAGGCCTGCAGAAACTGATCGACCACGATCACCAGGGCGGTAATAATCGTCATCTGAACAATGATCCGGATGTTCGAGGGGATCATGTTGCGGATCAGGGAAACGAAGAAATTGGAGAAGGTCAGCACGAACAGGACCGCAGCACACATCGTCAGCGTGGTGCTGAGCTTGGTCGTGATGGCCAGCGCCGAACAGATCCCCAGAATCTGCAGCGCAATCGGGTTGTTGGCAAAAATGGGTGCAAACAGCACCTCGCGTGCCTTGAGATTAGCCATGACTACATTCCCTCCGTGTTTGCCAGGCGATTTTCCAGGCGGACCAGGTAGGAGCCGTAGCCTTGCTCGCCCAGCCAGAACTGGACCATGCTTTCCACCCCGCGTGAAGTGATGGTCGCGCCCGACAGGCCATCCACCCGGTAGTCGGCGTCGTTGGCTCCGGGCGGCGTCGGCCCGCGATCGACCCGGAAGCGGACCTGGCCCCGTTCGTCGCGCACTTTTTTACCCACCCAATGTTCCTGCCAACGCGGGTTCTCGATTTCCCCGCCCAGACCAGGCGTTTCGGCGTGCTCGAAAAAACTGATCCCTGAAACAGTGCGCAGATCTGCCTCCAGGGCAAGGAAGGCGTACATGGTGGACCAAAGACCGTAGGCATGAACCGGCAGGATCACGCGCTCCAGCGCGCCATCGTCATCGCGGGCCAGAAACACCTCGCCATAGTGAGGACGTCGGCCGATGCCGGCCGGGTCATCGGTCAGGGCCTGCGACCAGGCCGGGTCACGCACGGCCCGCACCGGGTCGAAACCGCCCGGCGGATCGACATAGCCCCCGGATTCGAAATCAACGATGCGCCTCTCGATGCGTTCGAATGCCCGCGCGATATCGATTCCGGGCTCATACAGTCCGGCGGCCTGAAGCACGTTGAGTTGACGAAATGTCGCCCGGTTCTCCTCCTGGAACGGTCTGAGTGTCACCGCGGCGGTCGAGACGATCACCGCGCACACCAGGCACACCCCGGTCGCCACTCTGAGAATATTGCCTACGCTGTTCTTATCCCTCACCGGGCACCTCCTGCAAGCGCCGTCTGCGACGCGCGATGTTGGCCTTGATGACCACGTAGTCGATCAGTGGTGCACACAGGTTGCCGAACAGAATGGCCAGCATCACGCCCTCCGGGAACGCCGGGTTGATCACGCGGATCAGTATCACCATGACCCCGATCAGGATGCCGAACACCCATTTGCCGGCGTCGGTCATGGATGCCGAGACCGGATCAGTGGCCATGTAGACCAGGCCGAACGCGAATCCACCCAGGGTCAGATGCCAGTACCAGGGCATGGCAAACATCGGGTTGGTGTCGCTGCCGGCCCAGTTGAGAATCGAGGCCATGCCGATCATGCCCAGCAACATGCTCAGCATGATGCGCCACGAGGCAATCTTGGTCACCAGCAACACCAGGGCGCCAAAGGCAATAACCAGGGTCGAGGTCTCGCCCCCCGATCCCTGGATACCGCCGAGCGCGGTCTGCATCCAGCTCAGATCGACCTCGGGCGCCAGCGAGGCGTTGGCGCTCAATCCGGCACTGTAGTCCAGGTCGCCCAGCGCCGCCATGGCCAGCGGGGTGGCCCCGGAGAAGCCGTCAACCGCAGTCCAGATCGAATCGCCAGTCAGGTAGGCGGGGTAGGCAAAAAACAAAAACGCCCGCCCGGTCAGGGCGGGATTGAGGAAGTTCTTGCCGGTTCCGCCAAAGACTTCCTTGCCCACCACCACCCCGAAGCTGATGCCCAGAAACACCATCCAGAGCGGAATCGTCGGCGGCAGAATCAGGGTGAACAGGATGCCGGTGACGAAAAAACCCTCATTGACCTCATGTCCTCTTTTCCAGGCGAACAGTCCCTCCCAGATGAACCCGCCGAGGTAGGTCACAACAAAGATCGGAACATAGTAGACCGCGCCGTGCAAGAGGTTGGCGACCCAGCTGGCCGGATCGAAGCCGGTCATCAGTGCCACCAGGTCGGTTCGCCAGCCCGGAATCGGACTGTAGCCGAACTCGCTGATCTGCAGGTTGGCCTGGTAGCCGACGTTGATCATGCCGAACAGCAGCGCCGGCAAAGCGGCAAACCAGACCGTCATCATGACCCGCTTCAGATCCAGCCCGTCGCGCACGTGTGCCGTTGAGCGCGTGGTGCTCGGCGGACTGTAGAGCATGGTGTCGAACATTTCGTAAAACACGTAGAACCGGTGATACTTGCCGCCGCGCTCGAAGTGCGGGGCAATGCGCCGGTCGACGAAAGCTCTCAATCCCATTCAGCCCTCCTTCTGGATCTGGTCGAGCACGTCCCTCAAGATCGGGCCATACTCGTACTTGCCCACGCACACGTAGGTGCACAGCGCCAGGTCTTCCTCGACCAGCTCCAGCGCGCCCAGCGCTTCGGCCATTTCCAGGTCGCCAACGATCAGGGAGCGCAGCAACTGAGTCGGCAGGATATCCAGCGGCATGACACTTTCGTACTGACCCAGCGGCACCATTGCCCGCTCGCTGCCGTTGGTTGAGGTCGTCAGCGCCAGACGCTTGTTCGGAAACAGCTTCGACAGGTAGATGTTGCGGCTGGAGTGGCGCTCCAGGCCGGGCGACAGGTAACCGAGCAGGCGCCGGTCGCGGTCCTCGCGCAATACCGTGACCTGGTTCGACCAGCGGCTCAGCCAGGCCAGCGGTCCGCGCGCGTGGTGGCCGCTGAACACCGAGCCTGACACCATCCGGTTGTTCCCCTCGAGGGTTTCATCCTGGCACAAATCGTCCAGGTTGGCGCCCAGGCGAGTGCGCACCAAGCGCGGGCGCCGCACCCGGGGGCCGCACAGGGCCACGGTTCGCCTGGTATAGCGCCGGCCGCTGGCGAAGAGGTGACCATAGGCGATCACGTCCTGGTAATCGATGGTCCAGACCACCCGACCGCGTCCGACCGGGTGCAGATGATGGATGTGCGTGCCGGGGTTGCCGGCCGGATGCGGGCCGGCAAAGACCTCCTCCCTGATCTGGTCATCGGCGAAAGAAGGCAGGGAAGATGCGGGCGGGCGGCAGACCCAGACCACGCCCGCGGTCAGCGCCTTGAGCACGTGCAGGCCACGACTGAAGGCATCCAGTTCAGGTTCTATGATGCTGGCCGGGTCGGGCGCCAGCGGTTGCGTGTCCATGACCCGGACAAAAATCGCCGCAGGTATCGAGTCCGGCGCCGGCGTCTGGCCGTAGGGCCGCGTCCTGAGCGCGGTCCACTCGCCCGACTCGAGCAGCAGCTCACGCACCGCTGTCGGCTTCAGGCGACCCGTTGAACCGGACTGGAAGGCATCAAAGGACACGTCGCCGGCGTCGTCTCCCAGCTCGATGGTCAGCGATTGCATGAAGCGCTTTTCGCCCCGGTGGATGGCGCCAATCCTGCCCGCCGCCGGGGCGGTGAATCGAACCCCGGGGTTTTTCTTGTCTTCAAACAATAACTGGCCACGCTGGACGCGATCGCCCTCGGCCACGTGCAGGGTCGGTCGCATACCGGGATAGTCTCCGCCGAGCACAGCCACGGAGCGAACCGGTCGGGCCGGTTCCACCTGCCGTACGGGGCCGCCGTCCAGCGGCAGGTCCAGTCCCCTGTCGATGCGGATCATCGTCTTGTCATTCCCTTGAACCCGTTGGGCGGCGCCAGGCGCTGACCCGGGTTTTGTATTTGTAATCTCTCTACCCGGCCCAAGCTTGCAGCAGGAGGGTCGGGAAATCAAGCGTATTGGCAGAGCGTGCTTGACCGAGCGTCCCGATCACGGATAATGGCGCCCTGTTGCCGTCTCTGGGAGGTGTCTTCTGCGTCTCGACCTTTTCACCCCGCGCCTGCTGGCGCCGGCCCTGATCGTGCTGCTTTCGGCTTGCGCCTCGATCGAACCCCGGCCAGCGGCCGAACCCGCACCGCATCGCCCCGATGAGGTTCCGTTCTATCTTCGGGCCAGCCTCGAAGACCCCTTCGATGCGGTTGATCGGGCCCTGCGACGGGTCGGCCAGGATCTGCATGCCGTCAGGCCCCTTGACCTGCCCGATCCGGTCGAGCAGGACCTGCTGGCCCGGGTGGTCGACAGAATCGAGTTCGCCTACTGTCCTGAAGGCAGCCAGGCCCTGCAGTGGGCCCGATGGTTCGGCGACCGACCCGACTACATGGAACGCGTGCTCGACCGAGCACACCCGTGGCTGCATGACATCGTCAACGAACTCGAGGCGCGCGACATGCCGGGTGAACTGGCCCTCCTGCCGATCGTGGAAAGCGCATACGACCCGTTCGCCTACTCCCATGGCAGGGCTTCGGGCACGTGGCAGTTTCTCAGTGCCACGGCGCGGGATTTCGGCATCGAGATCAACGACTGGTACGACGGTCGCCGGGACGTCTACGTGGCCACGCGCGCCGCGCTCGACTATCTGGGCTACCTCAACCAGCGTTTCGACGGCGACTGGAACCTGGCGCTGGCCGCCTACAACGCAGGTCAGGGACGGGTTCAGCGAGCGATCAACTTCAATCGGGCGCGCAATCGGGCAACGGGATGGGACGCTCTGCGACTGCCGCGCGAAACCCGGGCCTACATACCCAAAATGAATGGGCTGGGCTGCCTGTTCAGGGAACCCGAGCGCTTCGGCTGGACCCTGCCGGTCTGGCGCGACGAACCGCTGGTCAAGCGCCTGACATTGCCCGGCCCGACCGACGTGGTTGCCGTGTCCGCCCTGGCCGAACTCGACATTGCCGAGTTGATCGCGCTCAACCCCGGCCTGAATCGACATTTGACCCCGCCCGGCGGACCGCATCATCTGTTCGTCCCGCTGGACAAGGCCGACGCCGTCAGTTCGGTGCTGCCGCTGGTCAACGGACGTGAAGTGATCCGCCATGAGGAGGTCGTGGTCCGGCGCGGGGACACGCTGTCGGGCCTGGCCCGGCGCCACGACACCAGCATCAGCGCGCTGCGGGAGGCCAACGACCTCAATGGAGACCATCTCAACGTCGGCCAGCGTCTGCAGCTGCCGCGGGCCTCAGCCGCCGTGCCCGATGATGTCCCGTGGGCCGACCGCTACCAGGATTTCGCCCGTCTGCAGGAACGGCTACTGCCCACCCGCAGATTCCAGCACCAGGTGCGCCCCGGGGAAAGCCTGTGGGTGATTGCGCGGCGCTACTCGGTCAGCGTCCGCGACCTCCAGCAATGGAATCAGCTGGGTCAGCGCGATCTCATTCGCCCCGGACAGCGCCTGACCATTCTCATGGACAGCCCGGCCGGGGCTCCGGCGCCGGTCGAGTCGTCCAGTTACACCGTTCGCAACGGCGATTCGCTGTGGCTGATTTCGCGCCGACTCAACGTTCGCCTGGCCGACCTGATGCGCTGGAACGGACTGGATGAAAACGCGATACTGCGCCCCGGGCAGGTGCTTGTCATCCGCCGCGGAGACCAGGCCTCATGACCCGAGTAGTGACTCTCCTGCTTTTTCTGGCCACCGGCGCGGCAGCCGAAATCGATCTCATTGGTGAGCCCCTGCAGGGCGGTCTGGTGCGCGGCCACGCCCCGCCTGGCACGACCGTCATGGCGGACGGTGATGAGCTGATGGTCAGCGCCGACGGTCAGTTCCTGGTCGGGTTTGGCCGCGATGCCGAAGGCCCAGTGCAACTGGAAGCCACCCTGCCCGATGGCCGGACCTGGCAGCAAACGCTGGTTCCGGCCAGCCGTGAGTTCGACATCCAGCGCATTGACGGGCTGCCAAGCGAGCAGGTCACGCCGCGTCCAGAGGTGCTCAAGAGGATTCGGGATGAAGCCTCGCAGGCACGACGCGCGCGCCAGAATCGGGCTGACCGGACGGACTGGAAAGACGGGTTCATCTGGCCGGCAAGCGGCCCGATTACGGGGGTATACGGCTCGCAGCGCATTCTCAATGGGCAACCCAGGGCACCGCACTGGGGTCTGGATATTGCCGCGCCCACCGGCACCCCGGTGCAGGCGCCGGCCGCCGGCATCATCACCCTGACCCATCCGGACATGTACTTTTCCGGCGGCACCATCTTTCTTGACCACGGCCACGGGCTGATCTCGGCCTTTCTCCATTTGAGCGAGATCCTGGTCGAGCCCGGCCAGCGCGTCGCGCAGGGCGAGATGATCGGCCTGATCGGTGCAACCGGGCGGGCCACCGGGCCGCACCTGGACTGGCGCATCAGCCTCGGTGATATCCGCATTGATCCGGCTCTGCTGCTTCCGGACGCGCCACAGTGACGGGCAAGGCGGCAGTCGCGGCCGCGCTGACCCTGACGCTGTGCGCCTGCGCCGGGCTTGAACAACGGTCTGAACCCGCGCCAGCCCCATCCTCTGCGGCCCTGCCTGAACTGGCGCAAATCCTGCCCGGGCGCTATGGCCCGACCGAGCGTCCGGGTGATGCAGGCCGATGGCTGCAGATGGAGGTCACGGTCGAAGGCCGATCGAGCGATCAACTGGAGTTGCTTTTGCTGCAGCAAACCGCAGGCGGCAGCGAGCGCGGTTTTCTGCTGAGCCTGGCAGAAACGCAGTCGCCTGACTGGCTGACCGGACGGTTTACACCGCTGGCCGGTGATGCCACCCTCAGCGCACGGTCCTGCGCGATGCGCTTCCGGCTGCGGTCAGACCAGCTGGTCGGCGAGACCGATCCAGCGCTTTGTCGCTTCGGAGGGGATGAGAGCGTCGTCGGTCTGCTGAAAGAAATCGCCTTTGACGGAAACCGACTCACGATAGCCGACCAGCTGATCGACCCGGCGGACGGCTCTCCGCTGCAAGAGCCCGACATCCTCGAATTACACCGGCTCGGCAGTTTTGCCGGCCGGGCGCGGGTTCGTGATGGTGGCCAGGACTGGCGCCTGGCGCCACAGGTGCGCGTGACCGCCGGCGGGAGCCTGGTTGAACCGCTGGATGCAGCCGGCATGAGCCTGGGAATCCAGATCGACCTGAGCCTGGTGGAAGGAACCGACCCGAACCAGCCGATTCTTGCTCTGCGGGTGATAACGCTGCACGACAGGCGGGTAATCGGACAGGCCCTGGCCGATGTGGGCGCCGAGCGCATCGGCCTGCTGCTGGACGACGCTCAGATCGACCTGGTTCGTTCTCCTGATCAGTAACCGGAAGCCGGGGAAGCCAGGGGCTTCCCGGCGGGCTCGATCAATGCCAGCCTTTCCAGCCGCTGGGATGGCCATCGATTGGCTGGTAACCGTCTTCGAGGCCCTTGGTAACGATGGCCACCGCGTTATGCGGATGCAGGCTCTCGAAGTGGCTGATCCGGGCCCAGAAATCCGAAACCCGATCCTGCTCGCGTAGCGCAGTGCCGACGCGGCGCGCCGAGTCCTCGCAAAACATCAGGTTCTGGCCGTTCAGCAACGCGAAAGCCTGTTCGTCTTCGCGTTTGACCGCGGCCTGGACCGGGGTTTTCAGCGCGTTTTCGATCACATCGATCATTTGCACAAACGGAAATGCCTCGAAGCTGGGCGCGAGCTGGAGTCGGATATCCGCCGCCGAGCGCTGCGAATGCGGGGTGGCAAGAACCCCCTGCTCGGTTCCCAGCCAATCGACCACCTGCGTGGCATCCACCGCGCCTTCGACACCGAAATCCTTGCGGAACTGGTCCTGGATCAGCTGACGCGCCAGGGCCGCAGAGCAGGGACAGGTGCTCGAGTAAATCACCTGAAACGCCATTTCCATGGCAAAGTTGCGCCCGTCAAGGCTGGCGATCAGACTGAACGGATACTGTTTCCAGCCGCTGTTGTCGCTCACCAGCGCCTTGCGGCGAACCAGGTACTCGAAGTCGATCCGCACCATCGCGCGGGTGCTCAGGTCTGCGTGAGACTCCAGAAAATCGCGCAGCAGGTGACGCAACGCGGCCGGAGTGATGGAATGCTCGGCCAGAGCCCGATCCAGATGGAGATACAGCCGCGACATGTGGATGCCGCGCTTGTCCGGCTCGCCCAGGTTCACGAACGCGCTGATGCGCGCGTTGGTCTGCACCTGCCGTCCATCCGGCCCATCGATCAGAATGGGCAATTCGATTTCGTTCATCCCGACCCAGTCGAGCTTGCCGGCCACCTGGACTTCAGCGTGGCTGGCGATATCCGGCATCTGGGCCAGCTTGGTTTTTTCATTCATGGTGGTTGAATACTCCGAATTTGCTAAAGCTGCATGCACGTGATTTCGACCACGAGGATTACAAGCCACCGGCTATAAACGAAGTGTGAGGAAAAGCTAAAGTTGCAAGAGAAATGGTCGGAGCGGGGAGATTCGAACTCCCGACCCCCACAACCCCATTGTGGTGCGCTACCAGGCTGCGCTACGCTCCGAATTCATTGCTCCGCTATTGTACCCGCAATTGTCGCGACCCGCCTTAGCGTCGCAAGACCTGCAGGACCTCCTCCAACTCCGTGCGCAACTGTCGCACCAACTGTTGGCTGCGTGAAACATCATCCTGCGCGTGGTCGCCCTCCAACTGCTGGCGGGCTCCCAGGATGGTGAAGCCCTGTTCGTGCAACAAGCTCCGAATCTGGCGAATCATGAGCACGTCATGGCGCTGATAATAGCGTCGGTTACCGCGCCGCTTGACCGGTTTGAGCTGGGGGAACTCCTGCTCCCAGTACCGCAGGACATGGGGTTTGACAAGGCACAGATCGCTCACTTCACCAATGGTGAAGTAACGCTTGGCCGGAATCGGCGGCAGTTCCTGATTACTCCTCGGGTCCAGCATATCCTTCAACTCTGGCTCGCAGTTTCTGACCCGGCCTGAAGGTCACGACACGGCGCGCAGAAATGGGGATTTCTTCCCCGGTCTTGGGGTTTCTGCCAGGCCGCTGGCCCTTCTCGCGCAGCTGAAAATTGCCGAATCCGGACAGCTTGACGTTTTCGCCCGTCTCCAGCGCCAGCCGAATCGCCTCGAACCAGGCGTCGACAAAATCCTTGGCTTCCCGTTTGTTCAGGCCGACCTCGTCAAACAAGGTCGCAGCGAGGTCTGCCTTGGTCAACGCCATACGATCATCCTCTCAGTCGCGCGTCGAAGCGCTGGATTAGCCCCTTGATCATCCGGCCAATCAGCCGATCGACTTCTTCCTCGACAAGAGTGCGCGAAACGTCGCGAAGAATCAACCCCAAGGCAAGGCTTTTGCTGCCAGAATCGATCCCTTTACCCCGATATTCATCAAAAACAATGCACTGTTCCAGCAATTTCCCGCCGATTCGAGACAGTTCATCGACCACGTCACCCGCCCGCGTATCTTCCGGCACCACCACGGCGATGTCCCTGCGCAGGGCCGGAAAACGCGAACCACGCTGATGGACCGGCAGGCGAGAACTGCGGATTCGCTCAGCGTCCAGTTCGGCCACGAACGCCGGCCCGGAGCCATCGAGCTCGGCAGCCAGCGTAGGATGGAGCTGCCCGCAGGAACCGATCAGATCATCGCCCAGGTAGACGTCAGCCGCCTGTCCGGGGTGAAGCCAGCCGAGGCTCGAAGGCTTGAACTGCAGCCGGCCGGCGACTCCGTTCAGCGCCAGCAATTGTTCGACCTCACCCTTGAGGTCAAAAAAATCAAGCGTTCGGTCCTGACCAATGGCGTGTTCGCCGTGCGCACGCCCGGTCATGAACAGGGTCAGCCGACAGGGCTCGATGAACCCGTCTGCGGTGTTGATAAAACAGGCACCCAGCTCGAACAGGCGAAAATCATCGTGCTGACGCCGGAAGTTGGCTGCGGCGGTCTTGAGCAAGCCCGGCAGGAGGCTGGTGCGCAACACCGCCAGATCCCGGTTGAGCGGATTGGCCAGCGCTTGCGCGCCGGCTTCAAGACCCAGCCAGGCCAGATCCTGCTCGGACACAAAGCTCCAGCTGATGATCTCCTGGAACCCGCGCGCGGCAAGCTGGCGACGCAGCCGGGATTCCGGTACTCGCGTCTCGGCCTGCATGGACAGGCGCAGGTGGCCACCCGGAGGCCGGCTGGGCAGCCGGTCATAGCCCTGCATCCTGGCCACCTCCTCGATCAGATCCACCTCGGCCTCGATATCGCGTCGGGCACTGGGCGGCCTGACCCGGAAACGGTCGTTGTCCCGCTCAACAGCCATTCCGAGGCGGGTCAGTGCCGAACGGATCTCGTCATCAGGTAAATCGGTGCCCAGCACGCGATTGACGCGCCCCGGCCGCAGGCTGACCTCAACCGCAGTCGGCAGGAAGCCTTCGTCCGCTTGCTCCACCACCGGGCCCGCTCGACCCCCGGCGATCGCCAGAATCAGCGCGCTCGCTCGTTCCATGGCCTGGCGCTGCAGCTCCGGATCCACTCCGCGCTCGAAACGATGGGCCGATTCAGTGGCCAGACCGAGTCGCCGGCTGCGGCCGATGATGCTGGCCGGGTTGAACCAGGCTGATTCCAGCAGAATGTCGCAGGTTGACTCGGCAACGGCAGAATCGAGTCCGCCGATGATGCCGCCGATGGCCAGCGGGCGGGTCTGGTCACAGATCAGCAGCATGTCCGGGTCCAGTTCGACCTCGCGCTCATCGAGCAGCACCATTTGCTCTCCCGGCCGGGCACGGCGCACGTGGATGCCCCCGGAAAGCCGGGCCAGGTCGAACGCATGCATGGGCTGCCCCAACTCGAGCAGCACGTAATTGGTCACATCCACGATGGGCCCCAGGCTGCGCACGCCACAGCGGCGCAGGCGTTCGACCATCCAAAGCGGTGTCGGGGCGTGTACATCGACCCCGCGAATTACCCTCCCCAGATAGCGCGGGCAATCCGCGGGCGCCTCCAACGTGATCGCGACCGCGTCTTCGGTGCTGGCCGCCACCGGTTCAAGGTTCGGGCCGGACAGCTGGCCGCCGGTCAGTGCAGCCAGTTCCCGTGCCAGCCCGCGTACCGACAGGCAGTCGGCCCGGTTGGGGGTCAAATCGATATCGAGGATGTGATCATCAAGCCCGAGGTAGTCGACCAGGGCCACACCGGCCGGAGCATCGGCCGGCAGCTCCATCAGACCGGACGCATCTTCACCCAGGCCCAGTTCAGGCTCGGAGCACAGCATGCCTTCCGAGGCCACCCCTCGAAGCCGTGCCGGTTTGATCTTCATGCCGCCCGGCAGCACCGAACCGACGGTTGCCAGCGGGGCCTTGAGTCCGAGCCTCGCGTTCGGCGCCCCGCAGACCACGGTGCGCTCCTCGCTGTCGCCGGCCACCCGGCACACGCGCAGTCGGTCGGCGTCGGGATGTGGCTGCACGTCGGTGATTTCGGCCACCACCACGCCCTCCAGGGCAGCGGCCAGCGGCACGCACTCGTCGACCTCCAGCCCGGCCAGGGTAAAGCGCTCGCCAACGGCGGCCGCATCGAGGTCGGTATCGACCCACTGGGCCAGCCATTGATGATTGATCTTCATTGGCAGCCTCCCCTAGCGAAACTGGCGCAGGAAATTCAGGTCGTTTTCAAAAAACAGGCGCAGATCATCGACCCGGTAGCGTAGCATCGCGAAACGCTCCACGCCGAGTCCGAATGCATAGCCGGTGAACCGCTCCGGATCGATCGCGCAGTTTTCCAGCACCTTGGGGTGAACCATCCCGCAGCCCAGGACCTCCAGCCAGCGTCCGGGCGAACCGTCTTCATTCGTCCAGCGCACGTCGACCTCGGCCGAGGGCTCGGTGAACGGAAAGTAGGATGGCCGGAGGCGCATCTCGAGTTGGTCCTCGAAAAAGGCATTGACGAAATCGGCGAGCAATCCCTTGAGATCAGCAAAGGTGACATCGGTATCCACCAGCAGTCCCTCGACCTGGTGGAACTGCGGGGTATGGGTCTGGTCGGAATCGGCTCGGAAGACACGCCCCGGCGCGACGATACGAACCGGCGGCTCGGTCTGCTTGAGCACCCGTATCTGCACCGGCGAGGTATGCGTGCGCAGCAGCCGGCCGTCAGGCAGATAGAAGGTGTCGTGCATGGCCCGGGCCGGGTGATGCTCCGGAAAGTTCAGGGCCTCGAAGTTGTGGTAGTCATCTTCCACCTCGGGACCGGTTGCCACAGTGAAGCCCAGCTGGCCGAAGATGTCCAGGATCCGGTCCAGCGCGCGACTGACCGGATGCTGACCGCCGGGCTCGTGCTTGCGCCCGGGCAGCGTTACGTCCACGCTCTCTGCGCGCAATCGGGCGTTGAGTTGTTCGACCCCCAGCGCCTGACGGCGCTCGGCAACAGCCGCTTCCAGCGCCTGCTTGCTGCGGTTGACGGCCTGGCCGGCTTCTCGTCGCTGCTCCGCGGGGAGTTGACCGAGTTGCTTGAGCAACCCGGTCAATTCACCTTTCTTCCCCAGGTAGCGCACTCGCACTTCATCGAGCGCGCGCGGGTCATCGGCCGTGGCCACCAACTCCAGAGCCTGCGCCAGCAGGTCTTCGGGAGAGCGGCTGTTCATCGCGTCAGGCCAGGCTGGCCTGGGCTTTTTCCGCCAGCGCCTTGAATGCGGCCTTGTCGTGCACGGCCAGATCCGCCAGTACCTTGCGGTCGATGTCGATTTCGGCGCGCTTCAGACCATTGATGAAACGGCTGTAGGACAGACCATGTTCGCGCGCCGCGGCATTGATCCGGGTAATCCACAGGCTGCGGAAATCGCGCTTGCGCTGACGCCGGTCACGGTAGGCGTACTGCCCGGCCTTGATAACGGCCTGCTTGGCAACCCGATACACTTTGCGCCGGGCACCGTAGTAGCCCTTGGCACGATTGAGGACCTTGCGATGGCGGCGACGGGCCACCACACCACGTTTGACTCTAGCCATGTTCTTTCTCCTTTAAGGACACTTACAGTTTGGGCAACATGCGACGCACGGACTTTTCGTCCGCCTTCGCAATCAGCGTGGTGGAGCGCAGCCGACGCTTGCGCTTGGTGTCCTTCTTGGTCAGGATATGGCTGTGAAAGGCGCGCTTGCGCTTGATGCGCCCGCTGCCTGTTGCCCGGAAACGCTTGGCAGCGCCCCGGTTGCTCTTCATTTTCGGCATTTTCATACTCCTTACAGATCGCTTATTGACCCCGCACCAGGCGAGGCGTTGGTAATGCCTTCGTGCAGCGGCTGTCGGGATGCCGACCCGAGAGCGCTTGGCGGAGCTGCAGTCCAGCGTGTTGAAAGAGCTCGAGGGTAACCCGGGCTCTGGTGGATCAGTGTTTCTTGTCGATCAGTGCTTCTTGGGCGCCAGCATCATCACCATCTGGCGGCCCTCCATGCGTGGAAACTGTTCCACCGTGGTCTCTTCCGACATGGCCTCTTCCACTCGTTTGAGCAGATCGCGACCCAGTTCCTGGTGGGCCATCTCACGACCGCGAAACCGCAGCGTGACCTTGACCTTGTTGCCCTCTTCAATGAACTTGTGCAGATTGCGCATCTTGACATCGTAGTCATGATCATCGGTTCCGGGCCGGAACTTGATTTCCTTGATCTGAATCTGTTTTTGCTTCTTGCGCGACGCCTGGGCCTTTTTGGACTGCTCGAAGCGGAACTTGCCCCAGTCCATGATCCGGCATACCGGCGGGTCGGCCTGCGGCGCGATTTCCACAAGATCCAGACCGTATTCCTCAGCCTTGGCCAGCGCGTCCCGACTGGTCATGACGCCAACCTGATCACCCTCAGGACCCACTACTCGCACCTGCGGAGACGTAATGTCTTCGTTGCGCCGGGTCTGTTTTTCGCTTGCGATGTGTGCTGCTCCTTGCAAATTGAATGTGCGATCAGGCCGGATGCCGATCGTTAGCGCTGACCATTATCCCCGATTGGCCCGCGTCGCGCCACTTCTCCGGACAGGCGCTCACCGAGTGCGTCCAGATCCATCGCTCCGATGTCGGTTCCATCGCGCAGCCGCACGGCCACTTGCCGCTGTTCGACCTCGCGATCTCCGACAATCAGAAGGTAGGGAATCTTCTCCAGCGTACGGCCGCGGATTTTATAGCCGATCTTCTCGTTTCTCAAGTCCGCCTCCACCCGGAAGCCGCGCCGCCGCAGGTCGCTGACCACCTCGCCAACCCAGTCGGCCTGGGCATCGGTGATGTTCATGACCACGACCTGCACCGGCGCCAGCCACAGCGGCAGGTTGCCCGAGTAGTGCTCGATCAGGATGCCGGCGAAGCGCTCGAGCGAACCAAACAGGGCACGATGCAGCATGACCGGACGGGCCTCGCCGCCATCGGCCGTGCGATAGGTGGCATCGAAGCGCTCCGGCAGGTTCAGATCCACCTGCAGGGTCCCACACTGCCAGTCCCGGCCGATGGCATCGCGCAGAACGAATTCGATCTTGGGGCCGTAAAACGCGCCTTCGCCCGGGTTGTGAGTGTATTCCAGACCCATTGCGTCGATAGCACCCTTGAGTGCGCCCTCGAGCTTGTCCCAGGTGGCATCATCGCCGATTCGATTGTCCGGCCGGTCGGCAAACTTCAGCCGCACATCCTCGAAGCCGAAATCCCGGTATACCGACAGGTTGAGCTCGATGACCTTGCGGCACTCTTCCTCCATCTGCTCTTCGGTGCAGTAGATGTGGGCGTCGTCCTGGGTGAAATGGCGCACCCGCATCAGGCCGTGCAGGGCACCGGAGGGTTCGTAACGATGGACCTTGCCGAATTCGGCCATCCGGATCGGCAGGTCGCGGTAGCTCTTCAGGCCATGTTTGTAGACGCTGACCGAACCCGGGCAGTTCATCGGCTTGAGCGCAAAAACCCGCTCATCCTCGGTCTGCGTTGTAAACATGTGTTCGTGGTAATTCTGCCAGTGGCCGGAGGTTTCCCACAGCGAGCGGTCCATGACATCGGGCGTGTTGACTTCGACATAGCCGGCTTCGTCCTGACGTTCGCGCATGTACTCGATCAACTGGCGAAACAGCGTCCAGCCGCGCGGCAGCCAGAACACCGCACCCGGAGCATCGTCCTGGAACCGGAACAGATCCAGCTGCTTGCCGAGCCGGCGATGATCGCGTTTTTCGGCCTCTTCCAGTCGCTTCAGGAACGCCTTGAGTTGTTTTTTATCCGGCCAGGCGGTGCCGTAGATCCGCTGCAGCATCTCGTTGCGGGCATCGCCGCGCCAGTAGGCTCCGGCCAGCTTGGTCAGCTTGAATGCTCCCAGCTTGCCGGTCGAGGGAATGTGCGGACCGCGGCACAGGTCGATGAAATCGCCCTGCCGGTACAGCGAAATGGTTTCTTCCGCCGGAATATCGGCAATGATGCGGGCCTTGTATTCCTCACCCTGCCCCTGGAAAAACGCGACCGCCTCGTCGCGATCCATCACCTGCCGCGATACCGGCAGGTCCTCATCCACGATGCGCGCCATTTCCCGCTCGATGGACTCGAGGTCTTCGGGGCGAAACGGCTCTTTACGGGCAAAGTCGTAGTAAAAGCCGTTTTCGATCACCGGGCCGATGGTGACCTGGGTCTCGGGGAACAGGCGCTTGACCGCCTGGGCCATGAGGTGGGCAGTGGAGTGGCGAATGAGGTCAAGCCCTTCTTCATCGCGCGCGGTGATGATGCGCAGGCTGGCATCTTGCTCGATCCGATGGGAAGCGTCGACAAGGCGACCGTCCACGGCGCCGGCCAGGGTCGCTTTCGCCAGGCCCGGGCCTATCGAGGCGGCGACCTCGGCAACCGACACCGGTTGCGCGAACGCTTTGCTGGATCCGTCAGGAAGAGTGATCTGAACCATGGTCATGCAGCACTTGTTGCCACCAGAAACAAATGAAAACAGGGCGTATGACGCCCTGTCGTCGAATCCTCCCGACCTGCCGTTAACAGCGGGTGAACGTACCTGCCATCGTTGCCTGGCGAGGCCGGAAGTCAAGATAAAATCGTGGTGGGCGATACTAGATTCGAACTAGTGACCTCTGCCATGTCAAGACAGCGCTCTAACCAACTGAGCTAATCGCCCATCCGAACAAGCCGGGTATTGTAATTCAAAAACCAGCACCCGGCAATTGTTCTGCCCAGCCATTTTCAGCCTCCGCGCCATTCACCCAAACCTTTCAGCGACCGGTCAAGCGCTACAATTGGCCGCTGAAACTTCCTGCCCGTACCGCCATGAGCCCGCGTTTCTCCGTTCTTCGTCCTCCCCCTGCCCGGCCCGGCGAGCGCCAGGACTGGCCACACCTGGAGGGGCTGGCGCTGGCGCTGGCGCTGGCCGCAGTCGGTCGGCGCCAGGGCGGTCCGCTCCTGGTCGCCGCGGCAGATGGCTACAGCGCCCGCCAGCTCAGGGATGACCTGATCCGTCTCGACGCGCCCAGGGTGGAATTGTTCCCGGACTGGGAAACCCTGCCCTACGATCTCTACTCGCCGCATCCGGATCTGATTTCACGCCGGCTGGAGTTGCTGGCCCGCATGCCGACAATGGACAGCGGCATCATCATCGCCCCGATCCCGGCCCTGGTCCAGCGCCTGCCTCCGGTCGAATGGATTCGTGGCCACAGCCTGAAGCTGGTCTGCGGCGACCGCATCGACGCGCTCACCTTCCGCCCCACCCTGCAGGATGCCGGCTACCTGCCGGCCGAGCAGGTCTGGCAGCCGGGCCAGTTTGCCACCCGCGGCGGCGTCCTCGACTTGTGGCCGATGGGCCAGCCGGCGCCGTTTCGGCTGGAGTTGTTCGATGACGAGATCGAGTCGATTCGCAGCTTCGATCCGGAGACTCAGCGCTCGGTTGAAAAACTCGAGCGGGTCGAGCTGCTGCCCGGGCGCGAATTTCCCTTCGACGAACACAGCCGAACTGAATTCCGCCGCCGATTCCGAACCCGATTTGATGTCGATCTGCGGCGCGCACTGCCCTACCAGGAGGTCGGCGACGGGGTAGCCGGGCAAGGCCTGGAACAGTACCTGCCGCTGTTTTTCGACTCCACCAGCGTACTGACCGACTTTCTGCCGCAAAACCATCGCCTGGTCGTGCTGGCCGGAGCCGACGAGGCCGCCCGCTCCTACGCCGACCAGATTCAGTCACGGCACGAACAGCGCGGCGGCGATCTGGAACGCCCGGCGCTGGATCCAGCCGAGCTGTTTTTCGATCCGCCGGCGCTGATCGCACAACTGCTGGCCCAGGCCGCCATCCGCCTGACCCGGCGGCCGGCGGCGCGCGCTGTGGCCCATAGGCCCGAGCCGGTCGATCTCGATCAGCATCCGGAACAGGCCGCCAGCCGCCTGCAGGCGGAATCCGGGCGCGTCCTGCTGGCGGCAGATACCGCCGGGCGGCGCGAACTGATTATCGAAACACTGCGCGCGGCCGGCCTGAACCCGCGCCCGGTCGCGTCCTGGGCCGCCTTTTCCAGCCAGGACGAGCGCTTCTGCATTGCCGTACTGCCCCTGTCCGGCGGTATCGCCCTGCCCGACGACGGGCTCACGGTCTTGAGCGAATCCGAGCTGTTCCCGGGCCACGCTCGCACGCTGCGCCGGGAACGGCGCACCGGGCAGGATCCGGAAAGCATGATCAAGAGCCTGGCCGACCTCCAGCCAGGCGCGCTGATCGTCCACCTGGAACACGGTATCGGGCGCTACCGTGGCCTGGAAGTACTCGAAGTCGGTGACGGCCGCGGCGAATACCTGCACCTGGAATACGAGGGCGGCGACAAACTCTACGTGCCGGTGACGGATCTGGAGTTGGTCAGCCGCTATACCGGGGCCGATCCTGATGCTGTCGCGCTGCATCGCCTGGGTTCCGACCAGTGGCAGAAAACCCGACGCAAGGCCGCCGAGCGCGTCCGTGACGTGGCCGCTGAACTGCTCAACCTGCAGGCACGCCGCGCCGCCCGGGCCGGCCATTCCTACGGCCTCGACCGGGGGCTGTACGCGCGCTTCGCCGCCGGCTTCGAATACGAAGAAACCGAGGACCAGCATCGCGCAATCGAAGCCGTACTTGCCGACCTGGCCTCCGATCAGCCAATGGATCGGGTGGTTTGTGGTGACGTGGGTTTCGGCAAGACGGAGGTCGCGCTACGGGCCTCTTTCGCCGTGGTTGACTCCGGTCGCCAGGTGGTCGTGCTGGCACCCACTACCCTGCTGGCCGAACAGCATCACCGCACTTTCTCCGATCGCTTCGCCGACTGGCCGGTGCGCGTTGAACTGCTTTCGCGCAGCGGCAAGCAGGCTTCCCAGATACTCGCCGGTCTGGCCGACGGGACGGTCGACATTGTCATCGGCACGCATCGCCTGCTCCAGAAAGATGTCGAGATCAAGGACCCGGGGCTGGTCATCATCGACGAGGAACAGCGTTTCGGCGTGCGCCAGAAGGAACGTCTCAAGACCCTGCGCGCAGAGGTCGACCTGCTGACCCTTACCGCTACCCCCATCCCGCGCACGCTCAACATGGCGATGACCGGGCTGCGCGAGCTGTCGATCATCGCCACACCGCCGGCGCGCCGCCTCGCGGTCAAGACTTTTGTCAGCGAGTGGGATACGCCCACCATCCGGGACGCGGTCATGCGCGAATTCCAGCGCGGCGGGCAGGTCTATTTTCTCCACAATGAAGTCAAGTCGATGGCGCGCATGGCATCCGAACTGGCCGAGCTGTTTCCCTCGGCCCGCATTGGCATTGCTCACGGTCAGATGGCGCCGGGCGAAATGGAAAAAACCATGCGCGACTTCTACGGCCGGCGCATCAATCTGCTGGTGTGTTCCACCATTGTCGAAAACGGCATCGACGTGCCGACCGCCAACACCATCATCATCAACCGGGCCGACAAATTCGGCCTCGCCCAGCTCCACCAGCTGCGTGGCCGGGTCGGCCGCTCGCACCACCTGGCCTATGCCTACCTGATCACTCCGGCGCGCCAGGCGATGACGCGCGATGCACACAAGCGGCTCGAAGCCATTCAGTCCATGGAGGAGCTCGGCGCCGGATTCACCCTGGCCAACCATGACCTGGAAATCCGCGGGGCCGGTGAACTGCTCGGAGAAGGTCAGTCCGGCCAGATCGAGGCAATCGGATTTTCGCTGTATTCCGATCTGCTCAACCGCGCCGTGGAAGCACTGCGCTCGGGCAACGAGCCCGACCTGGACGAGCCGATGGCAGTTACCGGCGAGGTCGATCTGCACGTCACCGCCATGATCCCGCCGGACTACCTGCCAGACGTTCATCAGCGACTGGTGCTGTACAAGCGCATTGCCCAAGCGCGCGACGAGCGCACCCTTTATGACCTCCAGGTTGAAATGATCGATCGTTTCGGTCTGCTGCCCGACGAAGTCAAACATCTGTTTGGCAGTGCCGAGCTGCGTCTGGAAGCGCGCCGGCTGGGGATTCGCAGGCTGGAGGTCGGCCCGGCAGGTGGGCGCGTTGAATTCATGCATCAACCCGAGATCGACATGGCCGAGTTGCTGCGCATGATTCAAAAAGAGTCGCACACCTTCGAACTGCCGGCCAGCGACCGTCTCAGGATCAAGGGTGAATTCGAAACCCCTGAACAGCGGCGGACCATTGCCCTGGAAATGCTCGAGCGTCTCGACCCGGGCCGCAAGGCGGCCTGAACGGTCTCGATCGGGTACACTCACGGCGGTGAAATCGCTTGCATCCGCCATTCTTTTCGTGCTGCTGCTTTCGGGTCCTGGCCCACTTGTGCAGGCGGCCGAACCAGTTCGGGTCGAGATCATCGTCTTCCACCATGCCGAGGGCCGGTCGGATCGCTGGCCGTCGGACAACAACGGGGATTTTGGCGCGCTCACCGACCCTCTGGAACGGGCGCGCTTGGCGGCGTGGACTGCCCGGCGCACGCCCGACCGATTTCCCGGCGGCAGTCCGGCGGCGATCAGCAACCTGCCTGGGCCCTATTCGATGGCTCACCTCGAGCAACTGGCCACCAGCGCCAGCCGGGTCAGCGGCCCCTATGGCCAGATCCCCATCTGGCCAGATCACCACGTCGGATCGTCGAGTCTTTCATCGACCATGCAGCGTGCTCTGGAGCGGCTGGATCGAAGCGGCGATTACGTTGTCCTGAGTGCGACCGGCTGGCTGCAGCCGCTGGATCGACAGACGGCAGCGGTGCCGGTTCGGGTACGTGGCCACCAGGCCGTGCACATCCACTGGACTCAACTGGTGGGCCACGGCCTGCAGATCGAGGGTCCCATTGCCCCGCCGCCTGCCCTGGCGCTGGTCGACTACCGGCTCGACGGCAGCCTGCAACTGCGCCAGCGTCAGTTTCGGCATGTCGACCTGGAACTGGTCTGGACCGAACGGGTGGCCTCGGAAGACGAACCGGCGCTGGCGCTGCATCGCCTGAGCCAGAGCCGCCCGATCCGCCTTGGCCGCCTGGAATACTTCGATTCGGCCTGGCTGGGTGCGCTGGTGCTGGTTGAGGAGTGGCAACGGCCGACTCCGGATGACACGACCCAACCCGAATCCCGATCGCCATGAACCGGATCGATCAATGGTTTGCCGGGCCGCGCATCGAACGTGCCTACCAGGCCCTGGTCAACGAGGAAGATGCTCGGGTCTGTACCGACATCGACGATGCCGCCTGCCGTTCCGTACCCGGCAACTTTCTGCTGCAGGTGATTACCCAGTTCCTGACCAAGCTGGGCGATGCGATTGCCAACCCCAAAACCGTGCTCGCCTGGATGCTCAGCGCGCTGGCCGCACCGGGGGTATTTACCGCCTTCCTGGTGCCTGTGCGCGAGTCCGGATCGCTGATTCCTCAACTGGTGATTGCCAGCTTTGTCCGCCGTCAGCCGGTGCGCAAATGGACTTTCGTGCTTGGCTGTGTACTCCAGGCCGCGGCCGTATTCGGCATGGCCGCGATCGCGGTATCGCTGACTGGTACAGCAGCCGGCTTCGCCCTTCTTGGCGCCCTGGTGGTGTTCAGTCTGGCGCGCGGGCTGTGCTCGGTTGCCTCCAAGGACGTGCTCGGCAAAACGGTTCCGAAAACCCGCCGTGGCCGGGTCGGTGGGTGGTCGGAGTTTCTCGCCGGACTGGTCACCATCGGCGTCGGCATCCTGCTGCTGCTGGATCTGCGCGAAGCCGGCGACATGGCCACCTATCTGATTCTGCTGGCCTGCGCCGGCGGGCTGTGGCTGACTGCCGCGGCGAGCTACGCCTTGATCCGCGAGCTGCCGGGAGCGACCGAAGGCGGCGCCAACGCCCTCGGTGAAGCCATACAGCGCCTGCAGCTGCTGCGCTCCGACCCCCCGTTCCGTCGCTTTGTCGTTGCCCGCTCACTGCTGCTGTGTTCTGCCCTGAGCGCGCCGTTTTTCATCCTGCTGGCGCATGAGCAGACCGAAGGAGCATGGCTGGTGCTGGGGCTGTTCGTGATCGCCGACGGGCTGGCCAGTCTGGTATCGGCGCCGTTCTGGGGCCGTTTCGCCGACTATTCGAGCCGCCGGGTGATGATCATCGCCGGCAGCGCGGCCGCCCTGACCGGCGTAGCCCTGGTGACGCTGGTCCTCACCCTGCCGGCCCTGGCCGGCAGTCAGTGGCTGTATCCGCTGTTTTTCTTTCTCCTTGCCATCGCCCATGCCGGCGTGCGCCTGGGACGCAAAACCTACATTGTTGATCTGGCCGGCGGCAACAAGCGAACCGACTACGTCTCGGTCAGTAATACGGTGATCGGCGTAGTGCTGCTGCTGGCCGGCAGCGTAGGGGCGCTGACCGCCGTGATGCCGGTTTCGGGGGTGATCCTGATTCTGGCCGGCATGGGGCTGACCGGCGCCTGGTTGAGCGCAAGCCTGCCCGAGGCAACCTGAGTCAGCCGGGCGGCCAGGTCATGCGGCGGCCGCCGAGCAGATGCAGGTGGATGTGATAGACCGACTGGCAGCCATCGCGGTTGCAGTTGAATACCAGCCTGTACCCGTTTTCGCTCAAGCCTTCGGCGCGCGCGATGTCACGGGCGGCCAGCACCATCTCGCCGACCAGAGCGGCATCGTCATCGGCCAGATCATTTATGGTGGGAATCCGCTGCTTGGGGATCACCAGGATATGCACCGGCGCCTGCGGGTCGATATCCCGAAACGCCAGCACGCGCTCGTTTTCAAACACGATGTCTGCGGGAATCTCCCGATCGATGATTTTCAAAAACAGGTCGTCGCTCATCACATCACTCCTGAGTCAATGCGTGCATGAATGGCCTGCGCCGCGCTTTGCGCGGACGGCAGTTCGTCGGCCGTTTCGGTCGGCCAGGCCGCGCTGCGCAGCGGGCTGAAGAACGGACCGGGATCAATCTCGAGCACGCGCGGGCCGCGCGGGCCCAGCTCGGCCGCCAGTGTCGCCGCCATCTGCCGCCGACCGGCCTGGCAGATACCGTAAGCAGCCCAGCGCGCCGGCTGTTGCAGACAAAGGCCGTTGTTGATCAGCACAATCACCCCGCGCGGCGCGGCGCGCAGCAGAGGCAGCAATGCGGCGGTGAGGAAATGCGGACCGGTCAGGCCCACCTGCAGGGTCGTGAACCAGTCGTCGCCGGCCTGGTGCTCGAGTGGCTTCAGGGCGCTGAAACGAGCGGCGGCGTGAACCAGCACATCAAGGCGCCCGAACTCCTCGGCAATCACCGCGCCGAGCTGCTCGTAGTGATCCGGGCCGGCACCGGCGAGGTCCAGTGGATACAGCGCCGGAGGCCGGCCCTCAACGGCGAGTTCATCGTGCAGCCGGTTCAGGCCGCGTTCGTTGCAGTCCAGCGCGATGCAGTCGTTGCCCGCGAGCAAGGCCTGGCGGACCAGTTCGCTGCCAAGCGTGCCCGCGGCACCTGTAATCAGCCAGACCGGGCTGGGTTGTGTAGTCACCATGCTTGCCGACCGGTACCGTGCCGTCGCGAATCAACCCCGGATTGTCGCAGATTCAATGACCCAGGATGGGCTACCATGCAGTCAGGTACCCAGCGCCAACGCCATGCCCTTCTACGAGTACATTACGGTCGCTGAGCCCGGATGCGAGCATTGCCGCGACGGCTTTACCGTGCTGCAAAAATTGCGCGATCCCGTGCTCGGGTCGTGCCCGTCGTGTGGCGGCCCGGTGCGGCGCCAGATTTCGCCGCCCAACGTGGTCAGCGGCAAGGCCCATATGCTCAAGACTTCCAGCATCGAACAGGCGGGTTTTACCCAGTACCGCAAAATCGGTAAAGGAGTCTATGAAAAAACCGCGGGCAAAGGCCCTGGGGTCATCGGTGCCGATGACTGACTCCCTCACGCCGCCAGCAGCTCTGCTCGCCTGCGTGCTATTGCTTGTGGTCGGCTGTGCCAGCAGCCCCGTGGCGCTCGAGGGAGAGCAGATCGAGGGCTTCGGGCCGGCTCACGTGCTCGACGGCCAGTCCGGGCCTGGCGATCGGGTCGTCTGGGGCGGGCGCATTGTCGGCCTGCGCAACCTCCCGGATGAGACCGAAATTCACCTGGTCAGTTATCCGCTCGATCGCGGCGACCGTCCCCGGGTGGACCGCGAGCCCGGCGTGCGCTTTGTGCTGCGCCAGTCGGGGTTTCTGGAACCGGTGCAATACGCGCCGGGGAGATACCTCACGGTCCTGGGAACGGTGGCCGGCCTGGAGCCGGTTGCCGTAGATGAGCACCTCCTCGACCAGCCGGTGATTGCTGCCGAGCGGATTCATCTGTGGCCGGCCGACATTCGCAGTTGGCAAGCCCGAACCCGCTTCAGCATCGGAGTGGGAATCAGCCTGTAGCAGCTCGCTTCATTCGTCTGGCCACGCGCCAGGCAAGCCACACGTTGCCGGCATGTCCCGGCATCACCCGGCGGGTGAGAATGTGGCGCGGCCGCCGCGCCAGCTGCGCGCCCAGGCGTCGGTCCAGGGCCCAGCAGATGTGCAGATGCACCTGCCGGGCAGAAAGGCCGGCTGCGGCCTGATCGCCGGCGCGCAGCGCGCGTTCGACCAGGGTTCTGACCAGGCCATCCCAGCCTGGCCCGCCCTGCTTTTCGATGACGTCCGTGCGGCTGACCTGAAACTGGGCCTGCACATCCAGCGGCACCAGCCAGCGATTGCTGCGCGCATCCACGCCCAGATCGCGCACAATGCGCAGCAGGTAGCCGGCCGAACCCATCTGCACAGCCGCCTCACCGCTGCGCGACTGGCTGTCTGCCAGCAGCGCTTCCAGCCGGGCAGCTTCTCCTCCCAGGGCGCTGCAGTGCGCCTGCAGCTGCTCGAAGCGCTCGAAGCGCGGCCGGGAGAGATCCCGTGCGATATGCTCCAGCAGCGGCACAAACACGCGCCCCGGTACCTGCTCGATGGCCCCGCTTTGCGCCATGGCCTGCAGGGCCGGGTGGGCCGCGCCTTCGACCAGAGCCTGGCGCCACCAACCCAGCTTTGCGCTACTAACCGACTCGTCGGTGTTGGCCTGCGCCAGGGCCGCCAGCTCGCTGACAAGGGTCCTGAGCGCCAGAATTCGATCATGCTCACGGTCATCAACGAACAGCAGGCTGGCGGTCAGCGGATTTCCCGGAACAAGCAACCGGTCACGACACCATTGCAATCCGTCCATGGTCAATGGATGGTCGGCTCGTCACCGCGAATGTCCCGGTTCAGCAAGGCAGCCAGATCCAGCGCGTCATAGCGGTAGCGCTGATTGCAGAACTGGCAGCGAACTTCCGTATCGTCCGGTTCGGCCGCCATCTGGCGCAACTCTTCCTCACCCAGGCTGTAGAGCACCTCGCTGACGCGCTCGCGGCTGCACGGACACTGGAATGCCAACTCACGGGGTGGGAAGACCCGGCGCGCCTCGGCATGAAACAGGCGCCGCATCAGGGTCTCGCCGTCCAGGCGCAGCAATTCCTCCGGTCGAGTACTAGCCAACAGATGCTCGAGCCGATTCCAGCCCTCGGCATCCGGCTCCTGATCGGGCATGCGCTGCAGCATCAGGGCACCGCCGCAGTGTTCATCCACGGCCACGCAAAAACGGGTGGCGAGCTGCTCGGAACGCTCGAAATACGCCGCCACGGCATCGATCAGGGTGTCTGCCTCCAGCGGCACGATACCTTGCCAGCGCTGGCCGCCATCGGCCGGATCCACGGTCAGGGTCAGCACCGCATCGGATCCGGCGCAGGCGCTCAGACGGGCGGTATCCGGCCGGGTTTCCAGGCCTTCGCGCCACGACAGCATGCCGCGCAGCCCGCCATCGTCAGCGCAGTCAGCCAGCAGCAGCTGCAGCGGACCCGATCCACGCAGCTGCAGGCTGATCCGGCCGGAAAACTTCAGCCCACTCGACATCAGGGCCACGACCAGCAGCGCCTGGCTCAGCAGCCGGGCCTCGTCGGGCTCGTATTGGCCGCGTGCGCGCACTTCCTCAAGCACTTGATCGAGCCGAACAAAAACACAGCGTGCGGCAACATCCTCAAACAGAATTCGCTGCAGATAATCTCTGTAAATCATTGATTAAAATAACTTAGAACTGAATTTCTGTCGGGTTGTCGACAACCTGATCCGCGCCCCATTCGTGCGGCTGTTCGCCCGGAGCCACGTAGCCCCAGGTGGCCGCAGCGGTTGCCGAACCGGCGCGGCGGCCGGCATCGATATCGCGCGCATCATCACCAACCATCAGGGCCTGCCCCGGATGCACGCCCAGCCGTCGACAGGCTTCCAGCACCGGTGCCGGATGCGGCTTTGGGCAGGCAGTCGAATCTCCGCCGATCACCCAGCCAAAGTGTTCATCCCAGCCGGCGGCCGAGATCAACGGCTTGGCCAGACACTCTGGCTTGTTGGTCACCACGGCCACGCTCAGGCCACGCTCGACCAGATCGTCGAGCAGGCGCTCGATACCCGCAAACGGCCGCGAGGCCACCCACAGGTTTTTACTGTAGTAGCGCAAGAACTGCTCGTGCAGAGGTGCGCGATCAAGCTCCGGCCGGTCGGCAAATCCGGCCTCGATCATGCCCATGGCACCACGCGATGCGTAGCACCGCAGCGCCGCGTATTGAAGTGCGGGCAGGCCTCGCTCGGAGCGCAGCCAAGCCAGCGCCGCGAACAGGTCCGGGGCGCTGTCGACCAGCGTTCCGTCGAGATCGAACAGGACTGCGCGAATACTTCGGGACTCGGCCATCGCGTTCAGCCCGGCTTGCGGGCATGGACCAGATAGTTCACCCGCGGGCGGGAACCAATCCGCACCGTCCGCGAGAACGGGTTGTAGTCCATGCCGCTGATATCTGCCACCTCCAGCCCGCAGGCCCGAATCGCCTGAGTCAGTTCGCCCGGACGAATCAATCGGTCATACCGGTGGGTGCCGCGCGGCAGCAGGCGCAACATGTATTCCGCGCCGACGATGGCCAGGCTCCAGGCCAGCGCCGAGCGATTGATGGTGCTGAAAAACAACGCCCCGCCCGGACGGCACAGGGCGGCACAGGCCGCCACCGTACTGGCCGGATCCGGCACATGCTCGAGCATTTCCAGGCAGCAGACCACATCGAAGACCCCCGGCTGCTCAGCGGCCAGTTCCTCGGCGGTGATCTGTCGATAGTCGATTTTCAAATCACTGCCGGCCGCGTGCAGCCGGGCCACCCCCAGCGGCTTGGCCGCCATGTCGATCCCGGTTACCCGGGCGCCGAGTCGGGCGGCGGCCTCGCTCAACAAACCACCACCGCAGCCCACATCCAGCAGCCGGGCATCCTCGAGCCTCGCCCGTCCGGCGATGTACTCCACGCGCGGACCGTTGAGATCGTGCAGCGGCCGAAAATCTCCCTCCGGATCCCACCAGCGCGCGGCCTGTGCATCGAACTTCTCGGCTTCACGCGGATCCAGGTTGCGTCCGCCGGGGCTCACTTCAGGGACAGCATTCATCTCAGCCTTTTCGCATCTTTACGAGGGTTTGGACTGGTCGACCCGGGCCAGGCGTTGCTGCCATAACCCGGTCTCGCGACGGATTCTTTGCTCGTCCAGGGTTTGCAGCCGCCGGTTGCGGACCAGCGCCCTGCCGGCCACCCACACATCGCTGACCTGGTGGCGCCCGGTGGCATACACGAGCTGCGACACGACATGATGCACCGGCAGAGTCTCGATCCTGTCAAGTTCGACCGCGATCACGTCCCCTTGCTTGCCGGCCTCCAGCGAACCGATCTCTTCTTCCAGGCCCAGCGCCCGGGCCCCGTGCAAAGTCGCCATTGCCAGCGCCAGGTGGGCCGGAACCGCTTCCGGGTCACCGCTGTAGCCCTTGGCCAGCAGGGCGGCCAGGCGCGTTTCGGCAAACATGTCCAGGGTGTTGTTGCTGGCCGCACCATCGGTACCGATGCAGACGTTGACGCCCCGCGCCACCAGTTCGGCCACCGGGCACATGCCGCTGGCCAGCTTGAGGTTGGACGCCGGGCAGTGCAGGACGTGGACCCCGGCCCGGGCCACCCGATCCATGTCGCGCGCGGTCAGCTGGGTCATGTGCACAGCCAGCAGACGGTCGTTGAACAGACCCAGTTTCTCCAGCCGGTCAATCGGATGACAGCGATGCTGCTGGTGGCTGCTCTCGATCTCGGGCGCGGCCTCGAGCAGGTGCAGGTGAACCGGAATATCCATTTCTTCGGCCAGCTCGCGAATGCGGGCAAAGGCAGCATCGGTGACCGTGTAGGGAGCGTGCGGGGCGAAAGTAGTGGTCACCAGGGGCTCATCCAGCAACTCCTGGTGGACCGCCAGCCCGCGCCGAAAATATTCGTCTTCGCTGGTCGCCCAGGCCGTCGGCACGCTGATGATCGGAATACCGACCACGGCCCGCATGCCGGCGCGAATGGAAGTCTGCGCGGCCACGTCGGGGAAGAAATAGTTGTCGTTGAAGCAGGTCGTGCCGCCAAGCAGCATCTCGGCCACGGCCAATTCCGTGCCGACGCGCACGTACTCCGGGCCCACGCACTGCTGTTCGGCCGGCCAGATGTGTTCTTCCAGCCAGCGCATCAGCGGCAAATCGTCGGCCAGACCCCGCAGCAAGGCCATGGCGCTGTGAGCATGGGCGTTGATCAGCCCCGGAAGCAGCACCTTGCCGGGCAGCTCGATGCGCTCGGCCTGGGGAAAGGCATCGTCGAGCTTATCGCGCGGAACAATGGCGCTGATGGTGTCCTCGTGCATCACCAAGGCGTGATGCTCATGCACCTCACCGGAAGGATGAACCGGTACGATCCACTCCGGCAACAGCGCGGTGACGTGCTCGACCACCGATTACTCCTTCACCCGGGAGACGTATTCGCCCTTGCGCGTATCCACTCGAATGACCTCGCCCTCCTGCACGAACAGCGGCACTCGAACCGTCGCCCCCGTTTCCAGTCGCGCCGGCTTGCCGCCGCTGCCCGAGGTGTCACCCTTGAGACCGGGGTCTGTTTCCACGATGGCCAGTTCGACGAAGTTCGGCGGCAGCACGATGAGCGGCTCGCCGTTCCACAGCGTGACGTGGCACATGTCTTCTTCTTTCATCCACTGGGCGCCGTCGCCTACGGCCGCCTCGCCGGCAGCCAGTTGTTCAAAAGTTTCGGTGTCCATGAAATGCCAGAATTCACCATCGGAGTACAGGTACTGGATTTCCTTTTCGAAAATATCGGCCGCCTCGACCGAATCACCGGATTTGAAGGTCTTCTCGATGGTGCGCCCGGTCTTGAGGTTGCGCACGCGAACGCGGCTGAAGGCCTGGCCTTTTCCAGGCTTGACGAACTCGTTTTCCACAATGGTGTACGGATCCCCGTCGAGCAGGATCTTCAGTCCGGATTTGAACTCGTTGGTGCTGTAGGTGGCCATGGAGTCTCCCATTACAATAGGCGCTGGTGAATGTGCGAGCAGCGAAGCTGAACAGCAGACCGGATAGTGTAGCGCGAAGCATCAGTGCGCCCAAGCCAGGCTGGCGCGAGCAAGTGCGCTCGGCCTTTCGCAGCCCGACTGCCCTGCTTGATTTCCTCGGCCTGGACAACCGCGCCCTGACAACTCCGACCCGCGGCTCGTTCGGCCTGCTGGTTCCGGAAACATTTGCCCGCCGCATGCGCCCCGGCGACCCGCAGGATCCGCTGCTGCGCCAGGTCTTGCCGGACCCCGATGAAATCGTGTCCCGGCCAGGTTTTGATCGCGACCCGGTCGGTGACCTGGCCAGCCTTTCCGCGCCCGCCATCCTGCACAAATACCAGGGCCGTGCCCTGCTGATGCTGACCGGGGCCTGCGCAGTCCATTGCCGCTACTGCTTCCGCCAGCATTTCCCCTACTCCGGCGAAACCGCATCCGGTGAGCGCTGGGCGGCCGCTTGCCGCTACCTGGCGCAGGATGAGAGCATTGACGAGGTAATTTTCTCCGGCGGCGATCCGCTGATGCTGAGCACCGACCGCCTGGCCGCGATCACCGCCGATCTGGGCGCCATTGGACACATTCGTCGGCTGCGGATTCATACCCGCATGCCGGTGATCCTGCCCGACCGCGTCAATCCATCGCTGCTGCGCTGGCTGGACGAGCTTCCCTGGCCGGTGATCCTGGTCATTCATGCCAATCACCCGGCAGAATTCGATCGGGAAGTCGACACGGCCCTGGATCGCCTGAAGACAGCGGGGGTCCACTTGCTCAATCAGGCGGTGCTGCTGCGCGGGATCAATGACCGCCCGGAAACCCTGAAGCAGCTGATGGAGCGCGGATTTACAGCCGGCGTGCTCCCGTATTACCTGCATCAGCTCGACCGGGTAGCCGGCAGCGCCCGCTTTGAGGTCGACCAGGCACAGGCCCGGACCTTGATTGAACATCTGCGCGCCAGCCTGCCCGGATACCTCGTGCCGCGCCTGGTCGTGGAGCAGGCCGGCCAGCCGTCCAAGACCCCGCTGGTGGACCATGCGGCTAAGGCGGAAATGCTGCTACCATGACTCCATCCTCCTCGGAATCGTTGCATGTCCAGCCTGTCACCGATCCGGATGCTGTTGGTAACCGACGATCCGGCCCTGCCGCGTCAGTTCGAACGCCTGCTGGGCCCCGATCATGCGATCGAGTGGCTGTTTGCCGATACCGCCAACGCCATCAGTCGCGCCTTCGCCGGGCATCCCATTGACCTGGTCGTCCTGTTCGCCGATGACAACCTGGCCGATGTCCTCGACGCGGTCACCGAACAGGTGCGCAAGACCGAACCGCCCACCGGACTGATTGGTGTCATTGACCCTGAGAATGCCGTGGCCGGCGCCAGCCTGGCTCGAATCGGCGTGGACGGCCTCGTCGATGCCGGCAACGAGCGCAGGCTGCGCGGGCTGCTTCTACGCCAGGCCGAACTGTTGCGGGCCGCCGACAGCGCCCGCAAAGCCGAGCAACGGCTGGCCGAAATCGAGGATCGCTACACCTTGCTGCTGGACAGCTCCAGCGAAGCCATCGCCTACCTGCACGAAGGCCTGCACGTCTTTGCCAACCCGGCGTATCTGGAATTGTTTGGCTACGCCGACTTCGAGGAAATTGAAAGTCTTTCCATGCTCGACCTGCTCGAGAGCACCGGCGATGGCCTGCACCTCCGGGAGGTTCTCAAGGGACTGGCGCGCGACCAGCTGCCTGGCAGTCCGCTGCTGACCCGGGCCTGGCGCGCAGACGGCAGCGAGTTCGGCGCCGTGGTCTCTTTTTCCAGGGCCCGGTATGGCGGTGAGGCCTGCGTCCAGATGCTGGTCCATGAAGACCGGCCGGACGCCGATCCGGCTCTGGCCGAAGAGTTGCGCCGAATCAAACAGTCCGACCAGTTGACCGGGCTGCTCAATCACGCCGCGCTGCGGGAGCACCTGGGCGGACTGCTGGACGAGACGAGCGACAACACCAGCGTGGCCCTGCTGATGATGTCGGTCGACGATCACGAGAAGATTCAGTCCCGGGTCGGCATCGGCGCCAGTGACCAGCTGGTTTGTTGCCAGGCCGAAATGTTCACCCGCGCCGCCGGCGAGGAACTCGCCATGGCGCGCCTGCGCGACCATGTTTTTGCCGTCATTGTCGACAGCCGGACCGAACAACAGGCCGACCAGATTTCCCGCCGGATCGTCGAACGCTGCCAGGGTCAGGTGCTGGAGGTGAATGACTTGAGTCTGCCGATCACGGTCAGCGTGGGCGTGACCCAGGGCAGTAGCGGCGAGACCTCGGCCGAGTCCTTGATCGCCCAGGCCGACATGGCCTTGAGCGAGGCGCTGCGCTCGGGCGGCAATGCCTACGTGCGCTACAGACCCAGAGTCTCTCCAGCCGCCGGCGACGACGACCTGGTCTGGGGCGAGCGTCTCGTGCACGCCATCGACCATGATGAAATCCAGCTGCTGTCGACGGCAATCAGCAGCATGGAGGAAGATGATTTCATCATCCACGAAATCGAAACCCGGCTGCGCGCGCAAGACAGCGAAGAAGTGGTCATGCCGTCGGTATTCCTGGCCGCCGCACAGCGCCTGGGGCTGGCTGCCCGGCTGGATCAGGATCAGCTCCATCGGCTAGGCGAGCGCCTGCAGGACATGGAGTTTTCGCGCGACGACCTGTGGATGGTGACCTTGTCGATGCAGTCGGCAACGGATGCAGAATTCTGCGATCACCTCCAGTCTCTGATGGAACAAAACCAACTTCCCGCCCGCCAGATGATCTGGGCGTTCCGCGAGTTCGAGGTCCGAGATCAACTTCGCCAGACCCAGGATTTCATTCGCCGTTTCGGACCGCTGGGCTGCCGCTTCGCGGTATGCGAGGTGGCGCCCGACAGCGCCGCCGGGCCAACCCTGCAGTTCCTGGAGCTGGATTTTGTCAGCCTGGCGCCGGAAATGATTCAAAGCCTGGGCGACAGCGAGGAGACCCGCCAGCAGCTGTCAACCATCGTGGCCGAAGCCGGCAAGAACCATGTCCGGGTCATCGCGCCGAAGGTCGACGACACCGCCGACCTTGCCACCTTGTGGCAACTCGGTATCACCCTGGTCCAGGGCGAATTCGTTCGCGAGTAAGCTCAGCGCGCGCCTTCGGCCAGTGCTCGAATACGCTCATCCAGCGGCGGATGGCTCATCATCAGGCGCCGAAAGCCCTCGCCCACGCGCCCGCGAATCCCGAACGCCTCGACCGACTCGGGCAGCTGAGAGGGCTGGCTGCTGCGCTTGAGCCGCTCAAGGGCGGCGATCATGTTGGCCCGGCCGGCCAGACGCGCACCGCCGGCATCGGCGCGAAATTCGCGCCAGCGCGAGAAAGCCATCACGATCATGCTCGCCAGGATCCCCAGAACGATCTGCAGCACGATGACCGAGATGAAATATCCCGGACCGTACATCCGGTCGGATCGGAATACGGCCCGGTCGATAATCTGGCCGAGGATGCGCGACAGCAGCAGGACAAAAGTGTTGAGCACGCCCTGCAGCAAGGTCAAGGTAATCATGTCGCCGTTGGCCACGTGCGCCACCTCGTGACCGAGTACTGCTTCCACCTCGTTCGGGCGCATGTTGCGCAGCAGGCCGGTGCTGACCGCAACCAGCGAGTTGTTGCGCGACGCGCCGGTGGCAAAAGCATTCGGCTCGGGAGCGTCATAGATGGCCACATCCGGGGTGGCAATGCCGGATTCCCGCGCCTGGCGCTGCACGGTTTCAAGCAGCCAGCGCTCGGTCTGGCCCGACGGTTGGGTGATGATGCGCGCGCGCGTGCTCATCAGCGCAATCCGCTTGGACATCAGCAGGGAGATCATTGCCCCGCCCATGCCGAAGATCAGCGCAAACAGCAAGGTGCCGGCATGGTTTACGTTGATCCCCTGGGCCACCAGCCATGGCTCCAGCAGGGTCATGACGATACCCAGCACGACCAGAACCGCGAGGTTGGTTCCAACGAACAACAGGATTCGCTGCATCTGTGTTTATCCTTGAGTCTCGATTGAAGTGATTAGGACGGTCTGGCAGCAGATATGTGTTCGGAAACATCAATTTCCAAGGCAGACCAGCTGCGCAGCAAGCCCTCTGACCGCAAGCCGGTCGGGCGGTTCGCGCCCTCGCCCACCGGCGATCTGCATTTCGGCTCGCTCGTGGCCGCGGTCGGCAGCTTTCTGCAGGCCCGATCGGGGGGCGGGGAATGGCTGATCCGGATCGAGGATATCGACCCGCCACGCGCAGTCCGCGGTGCCGCTGCTCGCCAGGTTCAGGCCCTGGCCCGATTCGGGCTGCACCCGGACCGGCCCGTGCTCTATCAGAGCGCCAACAAATCCCGGCACGAAGCTGCCGTCGACCGGCTGCTGCAATCTGGTCAGGCCTTCCGATGCGCCTGCTCGCGGCGCGATCTGCCGGCCAGCGGCATCTACCCCGGCACCTGTCGCAACGGTCTGCCGCCGGGTCGGACTGGCCGCTCAGTGCGGCTACGGGTTGACGAGCAGCGGGTCTGCTTCCGCGACCACATCTGCGGTGAACAGAGTCAGCAACCAGCGCGTCAGACCGGGGATTTCGTCATCCGCCGGGCCGACGACCTGATCGCCTACCAGCTGGCCGTCGTGGTCGATGACGCCGCCGACGGCGTCACCGAAGTCGTGCGCGGTCGCGATCTGCTCGAGTCCACCGGACGCCAGATCCTGCTGCATCGAGCGCTGGGGCTTTTGCTGCCGACGTACCTGCATCTGCCGTTGGTAGTCGACGAAAATGGCCGCAAGCTGAGCAAGTCGAGCGGCGACGACCCGATTTGTCGACAGCAGCCGCAGCAAGCGCTGCGTCTCGCCCTGACCGTGCTGGGTCATTCGCCCCCGGCCAACTTGCCGACCATCGAGTCGATCTGGTCATGGGCGCTGGCGGCCTGGAATCCGACGCGCATTCCGAACAGCCCGATGACCGTGCATTCGGGGCAGATCGAGCGCTATACTCCGAAATGACTGCAGACCGCCGGTAACCCCCTCCATGCCCGCCAACTACCTCGACTTCGAGCAACCGATCGCCGAACTGGAAGCCAAGATTCGGGAACTGCGCAACGTCGACACCGATAACGCCTTCAACATTGACGAAGAAATCCGGCGCCTGGAGGAAAAGTGCCGGGAGCGCACTGAAACCATCTTCGCCGAACTCAGCGACTGGCAGATTTCGCAGCTGGCCCGGCACCCCGAACGGCCCCACACCCTGGACTACCTGGCCCTGGTATTCGATCGCTTCGAGGAGTTGCACGGTGATCGCGCCTACCAGGATGACCCGGCCATCGTGGCCGGTTTGGGTGAACTGGATGGCCGCAGTTTCGTTGTCATCGGCCATCAGAAGGGACGCGATACGCGCGAAAAAGTCCGGCGCAACTTCGGCATGCCAAGACCCGAGGGTTATCGCAAGGCGCTGCGACTGCTGCAAATGGCCGGTCGTTTTCGCCTGCCGGTGGTGACCTTCATCGACACCCCGGGCGCTTATCCGGGCGTAGGTGCCGAGGAGCGCGGGCAGTCCGAGGCCATTGCGCGCAACCTGGCCGTCATGGCCCGGCTGCCGGTGCCGATCATCTGCAACGTCATCGGTGAGGGCGGATCAGGCGGTGCCCTGGCGATCGGCGTCGGCGATCGAACCAATATGCTGCAGTACGCGATCTACAGCGTGATCTCGCCGGAAGGCTGCGCCTCGATCCTGTGGAAAGACGCCGAGCGGGCCTCGACTGCCGCCGAAGCCCTGGGGCTCACCGCACCACGGCTCAAATCGCTGGGCCTGATCGACAAGGTGATCAAGGAACCGGCCGGAGGCGCCCACCGCAACCCCGAGGGTGTGGCTACCCTGCTGCGCGAAACCATCATTGCGCAGACCAAGGTGCTTGCGCGCAAGCCGGCCGAAGAACTGCTCGCCGAGCGCTACGATCGATTGATGGCCGCCGGTGCCTTCGAACAACCCTGAGGCGAATTCCGGTCCGGGCCTGAGGCTCGAACCGCATCCGGAGCGCTGGCCCGGTGCCGGCAAGATTGTGGTGGCCTTCAGCGGTGGCCCGGACTCGGTCTGCTTGCTGCATCTGCTGGTTGAATGCCGACCGGAAGGCCGCTTGCTGCTGGCCGTACACGTCGACCACGGCCTCGACCGTGGCAGTTCGCGCCGAGCCTTGCAGGCCGTCGAAATTGCCGAAACCATGGGCGTGGAATGCCGGGTGGAACGGGTCAGGGTGCGGCGTTCAGGCTCGATCGAGGCCAATGCCCGACGCGCGCGCTACGCGGCACTTGCCGGACACGTTGAAGCCCAAGAGATCCTGCTGACCGCGCACCATGCTGATGATGTGGCCGAAACCATGCTGTTGCGCCTGCTGCGCGGATCGGGGCCCGGCGGCCTGGGCGGGATTCCGGGCCGGCGCAATTTCGCCGGAGGCTGGCTGCTGCGGCCGCTGCTGCGCTGGCGTCGCGAACAGATTCTGGCTTATCTGCGGGCGCACGGACTGGACGCCACCCACGACCCGGCCAACGACCTGCTCAGCATGGATCGAAACTTTCTCCGCCATGAAGTGATGCCCCTGCTCCATGAACGCTTTCCCGGCTGCATCAACGGCTTTGCCCGCAGCGCCGCACTCAACCAGTCGGCCGCCGGTGTGTTGTCAGACCTGGCGGCCAAGGACGTTGTTCAAGCCCGCAAACCCGGACCGCGGCTGGATCTCAAGGCATTGCGGCGGCTCGATCCATTCCGCCGTTCCGAGGCACTGCGAAGCTGGTGTGTAAGCAATGGCCAGAGCCCTCCGCCGGGCGCCCGCCTGGATGAATTCATGCGCCAGCTTGAACACGCCGCCGAAGACCGTCATCCCGAGCTGAGATGGGATGACGGGCGTCTGCGTCGCCACGGCGATGCGGTCTGGCTGGATCATATCGAGCCGGCAGACCAGCCGTGGAGCCTGCCCTGGGACGGCCGCGGCACCCTGGTTCTCCCCGGTCGATCCGGCACCCTCCATTTCGACGGAAACCGGCCGGACCTCAAGCTCGAAGTCTGTTCCGGCGGTGCTGGAGAACGGGTCTGCCCGAGCCCGCGTTCGGGCCATCAGGCGGTGAAGAAATTGCTGGCCAGTCAGGGAGTGCCACCGTGGTTGCGCATGCACTGGCCGCGGCTGTGGTGGCGGGGTGAACTGGTTGCAGTCGGCGATCAGTGGCTGGATCATGCGTTCTCGACCCGCCTTCAGGAGCACGGATGCAGGCTGGTCTGGTGCTCGCAACTGTGCGATCTGGTCACCAGTTAAGCTACACTGGCGGTATGACGAAAAGCCGCAAAAAAGTTCCGGAAAGCGATCAGACAGACTTCGAGTCTTTAATAAAAGAACTTGAGCAACTGGTTGAAAAAATGGAAAATGGAGAACTCTCGCTGAACGAGTCCTTGACTCATTTCGAGCGCGGCGTAACCCTGAGCCGACAGTGCCATCGGATGCTGGAGGAGGCGCGCCAGACCGTCACCATGCTGACCGACCCGGATCAACCGGACTCAGAGCAGCCGTTCGAGCCCGGCGGGGAGTCGATGTAGCGGAAGGTCAGATTGATGCGCGGCTGAAGAACGCGCAGCGCACGGGGCAACTGGTGGAGCCAGTGGCGCTGCACCTCCCCGCTCATCTCCAGCAAGCTGCCTGAAGTGAGCTCGAAGCTCCGACGCTCGCCATCCCCTGCGCGCGGCTTGAAAACGAACCGACGGGTCGCACCAAGACTGAGCGAGGCAATCAGCGGCTCCGGACCGAGCTCAGCCTCATTATCGGCATGCCAGCCCATGTAATCCCTGCCGTCGCGGTACAGATTGCACAATACGCAGTTCAAGCGCGCTCCCGTTGCTGCCGCGACCAGGTCGCGCAGCGCGGCCAGAGTCCTTGGCCAGGCCTGCGGTGCCAGACTCAGACCGGAGTAGCGATAATCCGAACCCGGATCACCGTAGTAGGCGGTCAGGCGGGGCTGCGGAATCGAGCGGCCGAACATCCGGACCGGGAGCTGGCGCCAGTCCAGCCCGGTTTGCAGGGCCGCAAAGGCTTTCGCCGCAGCTTCCTTGTCGAGAAGATCAGCCCAGTACCGAACCTGCCCGTTCGGCGAGAGCGGAACAATCCGGGGCGCAGTTTTTGAATCCGGGTGTTTCACGCTTTTTAAGCAAAACTGTTGGTACTATACGCCGCCGGCATTAATGCCGCCTGAAATCGACGAAAGAGGAGAGTCTACCCATGAAGCAATGTTCACGCCGTGATTTGTTCCGTCTTGCCGGCGCCGGTTCCCTAGCGCTGCTGCTGCCCGCCATGACCCGCATGTCGGCCGGAACCGCCTGGGCTGACGACCGCCTGGATCCGGAATCCCCGCAGGCCAAAGCGTTGGGCTACGTCCACCATTACAGCGAAGTTGATCAGGCTCAGTTCCCGCGCTACGAGGAAGGCCAGATCTGCGCCAACTGCCAGCTCGCCCAGGGCGACCTGTCGGCCGAATGGATGGGTTGCAGCATCTTCCCCGGAAAGCAGGTGGCCAACGAAGGCTGGTGCAGCGCCTGGGTAGCCCGCCGCTGACTGGTTTTCTGCTGGCCCGATGACCCGCGCCAGTACCGGCCGTCATCCTCGGATCAGCGGGCCTTCGCCAGCAACCACCACGAAACGCCCGCCAGTACCGCTGGCGGGCCGATTGCCACCGGCAACACCGGCCAGTGCAAGACCAGGCCAAGGTAGGCGGCGAGTTCAGCGAGTAGCTGAAAGCCGAGACCCAGGGCCAGCGCAGCAACGACCCTGACACTGACGGCTCTGCTTTTCAATGGAACTGCGGCGGTTGCCATGGCCGCCAGCACCATCCCCAGGCAGGCCAGCGGCATGGCCAGACGGCGCCAAAGCACCATCTCGAACTCGGCAGATTCCTGACCGCGCGTTTTCAGCCCATCAACGTACAGCCACAAATCGGTCAGGGCGAGGCTCGCCGGTGGGCTCAGCAGCAGTTCCAGCTGCCGGGTCGAAAGAAACGAATCCCAGAGGATGGCGGGCTCACTGCGAATCTGCTCTTCGGCGGCCGGGCCGTAGGTTCGGATCAGCACCTCCTCCATTCGCCAGCGACCGTCGGGCAGCACCGTGGCCGTAGCCGCCTCCAGATGCTCGCTCACTCCACCGCCCGGATCGAAACGAAACAGATTGATCTCGGTGGGAATGCGCCCCAGGCGCAGATCCTGCACGTTGAGAAATTCATCTTCGCTGCGCACCCACAGACCGTGTGCCGGGTGCCACAAACCGCTCTCTCCCAGTGAGGCACCAACCAGTCGCTCCGGGCCCTGCTGCATGAGCGGCGTAAGCCATTGCAGGCTGGCCAGGGCCAGCGCGGCAACGACCAGACCGGGCAGCAGTGCCACAGTGGTCAGGCGCCACAACGAAATCCCGGCTGCGCGCATCACGGTCAATTCGCTGCGCACCTGCAGCGCGCTCAAGGCCGAGGCGGTAGCCAGCACGGTGATCACCGGCAGCAGATCAATCAGCCCTTCCGGGACCACGCGGGCGGCGGCAAATGCCATGCCAAGCAAGTCCGTGGCCCCACCAAGACCGTCCTCGAGCCGATCCAGCATCTCCAGCAACCACAGCAAGGCAGCGAGCGCCGCGGTGGTCACCAGGTAGGCGCCGAGCAGGCGTTGCACCAGGTACTCGCGCAGAATCCTCACAGCGGTGCCCCCGGGCCTCTCTGGACCATCCAGTAGCGCACGGCCAGCACCGCCAGCACCGCCAGCGGCACAATGAACGCCCCCGGCACGGCCGGAAACTGATCTTGCTCCAGCCAGTTGATCACAACGCCCATGGCGCTGAAATACAGCGTTCCGGCCAGGGTGGCGGAAAGCACCCGAGCCGACTGACCGCTGCGCGGATTGATTCGGCTCAAGCCCAGCCCGGCCAGCGCCAGCGCCAGCACGCTGGCCGGGCCAACCAGCCGCCACTGCAACTCGGCGCGCTCGATCGGTGCCGGATGGTCCAGCAATTCGGCCATCGACATCGCCCGGCGCAGCTGCGCGCGTCGCGGTGGATCACCAACCTGCAGCAAAATATCGAAACGTTCAAACCGGGCCACCATGTCGGGCTGGTCACTCGGCGCCATGGTGTAGCTGTGCACATTACCTTCGAAGATCAGGCGGACGACACCTGGCTCTTCGGTCTCCTGACGCAGACGCTGGGCCCGGATCAGGCCGCTGAACCGGTCGGCTCGCTGGCGCACCATGACATCCGTCAATACCGCTTCGCCACGGCCCTGTGCATAGATCAGCCACTGGTCGTCACCGACCTGGAATCGCCCCGGCTCAACGCGCTCCAGATTCAGCTCCGCAGCCAGTTCGCGTTCCAGGTCGTAGAGGGTCGCGTAGGCCCACGGCCGAAACAGCATGGAGGCAAAGGCCACCAGCAACGCCAGGACCAGAACGGTCCACAGCAGCGCGGCCACGATCCGACGGCGGCCCGCTCCCACCGACGCAAGCGCGGTGATTTCGTGCGCGGCCTGCAGCCGACCCAGGCCGATCACAATCCCCAAAAGCAGAGAAACCGGCACCAGCACGTCCAGAAACAGGCCCAGGCGCAAACCAGCCATGCGCAGGACAATACTCATGGGCAGATTTTCCAGAGCCGCGCGTCCGAGGAGCTGGCTGGCATAAAACACCAGCACGACCACCATCAGAAAAACGAAAATACCGATGACCGGGCGCAAAATCTCGCGCGCCAGGTAGCGCTCGATCAACATGACGCACGCTCCTCGGCGCAGATCACCTCTTCGACCAGGCAAAGATCAGCCAGGCTGTCCACGTCGACCGCGGTCAGCGGGTCGCTCATGGGGATGGCACGCACAACCGCATCAACCCGCGCCGAGAGCGCGCCAAACGCATCCTCCAGCGTCAGCCTGCCGGTCAGGTAGCGGCCCAGGTTGGACCAGCCCAGCAGGGAAACGATGCGCCACGGTTTCTTGCGCTCGCTCTCGACTTCACGCCAGGTCTGAAGAATGCGGCCCACACCGGGGTCATTCCCGAGCACGAACAGGTTAGTGCCGCAAACCGAGCAGTCGCGAAAACGGTAGCGCGTGCGCCTGCTGCCCGGAAAGCGCTGCATGACCAGTTGCCAGTCTGCCAACCCCACCGAAACCGATGCCGGCCGCTGGCTGGCGGCCGCCAGCAGGGTATCGAGCCAGACCGGGCGCAGCAGCGCATGGTCGGCCGTCAGCAGCACCCGGAGCTCGCTGTCCAGGCTGGCCAGACCCTGTTCGACGCTTTCCACCAGCGATGCCGCCGGCGCCACCCAGATTGCCTCCATGCCACGCGCTTGCAGGGCAGCTGCGGCCGCCGCCCGGTAGGCCGGGGCGTCCGGCGCGACCACCACCAGCCGGCCGGTTCCGCCCCACGCGGCCACCGCTGAGAGCACGCGGGTGAGCATCGGCACACCGGCAACCGGCACCAGGGCCTTGCCGATTGCCCCCGTGCCCTGCACCAGCGGGTCATCGCGACCGCGATCGCCCGCCAGTACCAGCACATCCACCTTCGCCCGCGCCCTAGTCAATGGCTGCCCCATACATGCGGTAGCGCTTGTACAGATCACCGCCCATGGCATGAATCAGGGAGTTCATGCCCTGGTTGGATTCCAGAATCCAGGACAATTCAACCTGGCGGATGCCGTCCCGATGCAGCGCATGGCGGATGTGGTCGATCATGCCGAAACTGATGGCTGCACCCAGCGGGCCGCGCTGAAACCGGCGCCGCACCCCCATCAGCGGGACCCTTGCCGTGGTGCCGCGGCGGCGCTTGAGGCGCCACAGCAGGCGCGCCCAGCCGGTCGGAAACAGACGCCCGTGCAGGTCGCCAATCAGTTCGTTGATATTGGGCAAGGCGATGATGAAACCGGCCGGCTCGCCGTCCATCTCGGCGATACAGGCGTGATCCGGCGACAGGATCGGGCGGATTTCGCGGCCAGTGTGGGCGAACTCCTCCTCCGTAACTGGAACAAAACCCCAGTTGCCGGACCAGGCATCGTTGAACAACCGGCGCAGCAACTGCACCTCCTGAGGGTAGCGGCGTCGATCGAGCGCTCGGAATGTCAGGCGCCGGGCGCTGCGCTCGAGCAATCTGCGCATGCTCGATGGTGCCGCAAAATCAGGCGGCAGCAGGTAGGCAAGCAGGTCCATTTCAGCGCCCAACCCGGCCCTTTCGACCAGCTCAGGATAGTATTCGCGCGCGTGGCCCATCAGAATCATGGGCGGACTGTCGCGTCCCTCGACCAGCAGGCCACAGGACTGGTTGATGCCGAGATCGTAGGGCCCGCGCATCCATCGACAACCACGCTCCCGCAGCCAGGTCGCTGCCCGTTCGAACAGCGCCGCGGCGATCTTGTCCTCGTTGAGGCACTCGAACTGGCCGAAATATCCGACCCGGCGTCCATTTTCAGGCGGCTGCAACTGATCAACCTGGGCACTGATGACCCCGACCGGCCGATCCTCCCGGCGCGCAAGAAACAGCTGGCCTTCGGCGTGGCGAAAAAACGGGGCGCGCGCCGACCACTGGGCGCGGCGCTCGGCCCGAAGCGGCTCCACCCAACACGGGTCGTCGGCGTAGATTTGGCGCGACAACTCGAACACCTCCCGCCATTGGCGGCGGGAAGTCAGCGCGGCAACCGTGATCTCGTTACTCATTCCGGGCGGCGGGTGGCGGTCTGGATAGTGTGCAATGTAACCGCAAAGGACCGCGCCGAGGCAACCGGAACCGCATCAATCCCGGCCAAATTCATCATGAATGTTTTCTTTATGCCCATCCCGACCTATAATGCGGGATTAGTCCGTTCTCAAAGCAGGTGCAGTGCGGGCCACGCCAAAAGAAGGGAACCACAAGCTTTGATGCCGCAGCCAACTCCGACAGACAACTCCCTGCCGCTCAAGACCTCCGGTTATCGCAGTCTCGCAGACGCTCTGGACTACGCTTCCCGGGGTGCGACCGGCTGCAATTTCTACAATGGCCGCGGCGACCTGACCTGTGTCCTGCCCTACTCCGAACTGCGCACGCGCGCCGTTGAGTTGGCCTTGCGCCTGCACGGCATGGGGCTGGAGCGCGGCAGCCGGATTGCCCTGGTCGCGGACACCCACCCGGATTTTCAGGTGTTGTTTTTCGCCTGTCAGTATGCCGGCCTGGTGCCGGTGCCGCTGCCGGCAGCCGTTCACCTGGGCGGACGCCAGGCGTTTGTCGCCCACCTGCGGGCAATGCTCAAGGACTGCCAGGCCCAGGCCGCGTTCGCGCCCGAGTCGTTCGCAAGCTTTCTGGCCGAGGCCGCCGACGGAATGGAATTGCGCGTGGCCGGAACCCTGGAAGCGTTCCAGCAGTTGCCGCGCGCTCGGGCCCTGCCCGCGCCGCCGCAGCCTGACGAACTGGCCTACCTGCAGTACACCTCGGGCAGCACCCGTTTCCCGCGGGGAACCATGATCACCCAGTCTGCAGTGCTCGCCAACCTGGCCGGCATTCTCCAGTTCGGCGTCCAGATTCGACGCGGCGACCGCTTCATGTCGTGGCTGCCGTATTACCACGACATGGGCCTGGTCGGCCTGATTCTTGGCCCGGTCGTCTCGCAGCTGTCGGTCGACTACCTGGGGACGCGGGAATTCGCGATGCGGCCGCGCCTGTGGCTGAGTCTGATGTCGGCCAATCGATCAACCATTTCCTTCAGCCCGCCGTTCGGCTACGCGCTGTGCGCCCGCCGCCTGCGCCGCGGCGACGTTGAAAAATTCGACCTCGGCGCCTGGCGCGTGGCCGGCGTCGGGGCCGAAATGATCCGGGCACCGTGGCTGCAGCGCTTCGCCGAAGCCCTGGCGCCGGCCGGTTTCAGCCCGACCGCTTTTCTGCCTTGTTACGGCATGGCGGAATGTTCGCTGGCGGTCAGTTTTTCACCGCTGGGCCAGGGCCTGGAGACCGACCGGCTGGATGCGGATCGCCTTGCCCGTGACCGGATTGCCGAACCGGCCGACCATGCTCCCGACGCAACGCGGTTCACCGAATTTGTCAACTGTGGCCGCCCCCTGCCCGGTTACGAGGTCGAGATCCGCACCGCCGACGGAGCCCATGCAGCCGAACGGGAATGCGGCGTGATCTTTCTTCGCGGCAAAAGCGTCATGCGCGGCTACGCCAACAACCCGGAGGCCAGCGCGGCTGCGCTGACGGCCGACGGCTGGCTCAACACCGGGGATGTCGGCTACCGTGCCGGTGATTCCCTTTTCATTACCGGGCGCGCCAAGGATCTGCTGATCATCAACGGGCGCAACATCTGGCCCCAGGATCTGGAATACCTGGCCGAGCAGCAGCCCGAGGTGCGACCAGAAGATGCCTCGGCCTTTTCGATCCCCGGCGAAGACGGCAGCGAAGTGGCCGTCCTTGTCGTGCAATGCCGGGAACAGGATACGTTCCGTCAGGCCGACCTGGTCGAAAGACTCAAGCAGCGCATCCAGTCGGAGTTCGGTATCGCCTGCCTGATCGAACTCGTACCGCTGCATACCCTGCCCCGCACCTCCTCCGGCAAACTGTCGCGTAGCGGCGCCCGCCTGGATTTCCTCCAGCGCAACAACCTGGAAAACCGCCCCATCCTCCCGCGCGAACTGGTCGACCGGACGCCGCACACCGAAGCGGCCGAGCCCACCCGAACGTAGGCATACCCTTGCCGGGCCAGACCGTCGCTCTGACCGGCGCCACCGGCTTCGTCGGCGGTGTGGTCTTGCAGAGGCTGCTCGACCACGGCCACCAGGTCAGGGCCCTGGCGCGTCAACCGGGTCGCCTGCCGCCGCATCCCCGTCTGACGGAAATCCCTGGCTCGCTGGAGTCGGCCCCGGCCCTGCACCAACTCGTGAGCGGCAGCGACCTGGTCGTGCACCTGGCCGCCGCCATTGCCGGGCGCAGCTACCGGGATTTCGAGCGCGCCAATGCGGTCGGCACCAGCCGGCTGATCTCCATCGCCGAAAAAGCCAACCCGAGCTGTCGCTTTCTGTTGCTGTCCAGCCTCGCGGCACGCAGTCCGCAACTGTCCCACTATGCCCGCAGCAAACGCGCGGCCGAACGAGTCGTCGAGAGCAGCGCGCTGGACTGGCTGATTCTGCGGCCACCGGCGGTCTATGGCCCCAGCGATCCGGCTCTTGCTCCGCTGTGGCGCGCCCTGGCCGGCGGATGGCTGCTGCGCGCCGCCCCGCCAGAGGCCCGCTTCTCCCTGCTGCACGTCGATGATCTCGCCGATGCGATCGTTCAGGCCATCGCCCGATCACGCCTGGGTCCGGGCCTGTGCTGCGTTCACGACGGACGCGCCGGCGGCTATGCCTGGACGGATCTGGCGGACATCGCCGCTGCGGCTTCGGGGCGAGCCGTGCGCATCGTGCCTCTGCCTCGGACCGCGTTGGGTCTGGCCGCCCGACTGAACCTGGCCACCAGCTACCTGCTGGGTCGCCAGCCCCTACTTTCACCGGGCAAGGTTCGTGAACTCACACATCGTGACTGGGTTTGCGGTGATAATCTCGACAGCCTGATTCCCGGCTGGCAGCCGCGGCGGCAACTGGAGACCGCGCTGGCCGAACTACCCGGATGGAGACTGAGATCAAAGTGAGTGATTTGCGCAAACAGGCCGAGGAGGCCATTTCGGCAGCGTTGCCGCGCGCGCTGCCCGAGCATGCCGATATCGACTGGTTCTCGGCTCTGACCGGCGACATCGGGCTGGATTCGGTCCAGATCATGAACCTGGTGATGGAAATCGAGGACGAACTCGATCTTTCGGTGCCGGTCGATCTGCTGGCGGAGGTGACCACGCTCGACCAATTAGCCAACCAGCTCAAGCGCTTGCTGGAGTCCCGATCATGAGCCTGTTTGCCAAGTTCGAGCGCGTTGCGGCCGCCCGCCAGGCCCTGGACAGCAAAGGCCCCGCCCCCATCGCGACACCGATAGAGTCGGTGCACTCGGCTACCCGTGGCCGGATCGACGGGCGCGAAGTATTGCTGGCAGGAACCAACAACTACCTGGGCCTGACCTTCGATCAAGGCGTGCTGGAAGCGGCCGGATCGGCGCTACGCGGGCTGGGTTCAGGCACGACCGGGTCGCGCATGGCCAACGGCAGCTATGACGGCCATCGCGCGCTGGAACAGGAACTCGCCGAGGCCTTTGGCTGGCCATCGGCGATGGTGTTCTCGACCGGCTACCAGGCCAACCTGGGCGCGCTGTCCACGCTGGCGGGCCGGGGCGAGTACCTGGTGCTCGACTCCGACAGTCACGCCAGTCTGTATGACGGCGCCCGATTGAGCCAGGCCGAGACCATTCGTTTCCGCCACAACGACCCGGACAACCTCGACCGGCGCCTGGCCCGCCTGGGCACAGACGCCAGCAAGGCACTGATCGTGGTCGAAGGTCTGTACTCCATGCTCGGCGACCAGCCGCCGCTGCACGAGTTTGTCGAGGTCAAAGAACGCCATGGTGCCTGGCTGCTGGTTGACGAAGCCCATTCGTTTGGTGTGTTCGGTGAACGTGGCCTGGGGCTGACCGAGTCCTGCGGCCTGCTGGATCGGGTCGATTTCGTGGTCGGCACCTTCTCCAAGAGCCTGGCCGGCCTGGGTGGATTCTGTGTCTCGCCTCACCCCGAGATGAACCATATGCGACTGGCCAGCCGGCCATATATCTTCACCGCGTCGCCGTCACCGGCAACCATTGCCGGAACGCGCCAGGCACTGGCCCTGCTCCTCGACGGTCAGGCACTGCGCGCCCAGCTGGAGCGAAATTACCGGCGCCTGTATGCGGCGGCGGCCGATATGGGATACCAGCTGGGCAGCACCACGCCGGGACCGGTGGCGGCAATCATTCTGCCGGACCGCGAAACCGCCCTGGCGCACTGGCATGGCCTGCTAGAGGCAGGCGTTTACGCTAACCTGATGATTCCGCCGGCTACACCCGCAGGTCTGAACCTGCTGCGCATTTCCATGAGCGCGGCCCATAGCGACGAAGACGTGGACACCATCATCGCCGCCCTGGCCGAGCTTTCGGTTCCGGTATCGGCCTGAGCTACCAGCTCTCAACAATCGTCTTGCGTTCCATCGGGTCCATCCGGGCGATCGATTCATCGGCGTAGTAGGAGTCGCTGCGAATCGAGCGGGTTGAAATCTCGGCGAACACGCAGCCTGTCCGGGTTCGAAAGGCGTGCAACTGGTCGCGCTCGACGAGCAGCTTGTCGCCGGGCTTGAGGTGGATGAGATCGCCTTCCAGATCCACCTCCAGGTCGCCCCACAGCAAGTGGAAGGTTTCTTCCTTGGCCTTGTGCTTGTGGTGCGGGTGCTTCTGCCCTGGCAGCATGATCAGGAACTTGTTGCAGTACTCGCGGTTGATCGAGTTGATCAGCACGCAGCCGGTTTCCCGAAACCGGTCAATACCGTAGTGGTGGGAAATTTCAATGCTGATCTCGTCGCCCAGGGCGATGCCGGCCTCGTAGAGCTGGCCCTTGGCATCGTGCAGGATACCGCGAACCTGGGTATAGGGATCGGCCTGGGCATGCTCGAACAAGGCCTCGTTTTCGGCATAGTCGCGAGCGGCCACAAAGTGGGCGCGGTACTGCCCGAACTCCCCCGAGGTCAGCTGACCCTCGCGACACGGCATCGCGAAAAATACGTCTTCGGCAGTGATGTCCTCGCCCTGACGGATCGGGCGTCGGGCAAACACTCCACGCTGCAGCTGGAGCAGCGATTCCTGCTCGCCCTGACTGACATGCTTGTCATCGTCGATCCCGGCAATGGCGCGGGCGCGCTGGGCCGCGGCAATCCAGGCTCCAGCCTGCTCCGGGTTCATGGAGTACTTGTTGAGCGAAATCTGGTCGGTTTCCACGCCAAAGTGACGCTCCAGGAGTCGGGCGCCCTTGGCCACGGCCACCATGACAACCTCAGTATTGTCGGGCGCCTCATGGCCGGAATAGCCGATCGTGACGTAGGGATAGCGCCGGACCATGCGCGCCATGAAGTTCATCGCGTGCTGCTCGGGCGGGGTCGGGTACAGCGATACGCAGTGCATCACGGCCAGGGCCGGCACCCGCTTGTGCAGGAAAGTAACCAGGTTGTCGATGTCATAGATCGACAACCCACCGGTGGAGGCAATTACCGGCCGGCCAGCGCGCGCGATCTCTTCCAGCAGGGGCCAATCGGTTGCCGAACAGCTGGCGACCTTGATTACCTCGACCCCAAGCGCCTGACACAACCCGACAGAAGCCTCGTCAAACGGCGTCGCCACGCTGAGCAAACCGGCCGCCCGGGTCGCCTCCACCAGCTGCCGGAATTCACCTTCATCCAGGCGCGTGCTTTCAAAGCGCGGGATATGCATGATGTCGTCGCGGCCGCGCGCTTCCGGATGAATGAAACTGTCGAGCTCGCGGAACTGGAGCTTGACGGCGGTGCGCACCCGGTGCTCGCGTGCCAGCTGGGCGGCTGCATCAATGATGCGCAAGCCGTGCTCCACGCTCCCCTGGTGGTTGTTGGCCATCTCGAAGATGTGGAGATCATGAAAGATCTTGGTCATGGTTCACTCCCGTTCGGCTCAGATTTTTGGCGGCTGCAGCTTACCGGGTCCGGCTGGCCGCACAGGGCCAGCACGTGACTCAGGGTCACCAGACGATCGTCAATATAGAAATCCGCTGCCGGCTTGCCAAAGCGTAGCTCATGGTAGCGCACGCCCCATTCCTGCAGCTGCCCTCGCGTGGTCTCCGACCAGTCCCGGCCGGTGCCGGACCCGCGCGCGGTGAAAAGAGTAATGTGGCAGCCAGCATCAAAAAGCGCTTTGATTCTTTGGATATTATCGCGCATCGGCTCGGCCGCAGCATAGTCTAGCTCTGGCCGGGCCTGGGCAATCACGCCGTCGATATCAACCACCAGCTTGCGCGGGCGGGGCCGGGTATCGTCCGGCGCACTGTGGGCCGGAGTGGATTCTTCCAGCAGCGCCTCGGCGCGCTCGAAGTCTGCCAGGCTGTCGATACTGATCGGCACATCGCCGAGGATCAGTGCACCGCTGCGCTCGCCCATCAGGCGACCGGCCTCGAGCACCTGGCGACGCACGACGTAGGCCACGCCGTTGCGGTGGTACACCGGCGCGAGCTGTTGCCGGGCGATGATATCGGCACCGCGCGGATCAAAATAGTCCAGGCGGCCGTGGTCATCGACCACCAACTGCTTGAGTGGATGCGCTTTCAGGTCGGTCGGGCTGACCGTCCAGACGCTGTCCAGACCATCCTTAATGAGCTTGTCGACGGCAGCGGTGACCTCCTGCGCGCGCCGCAGCGGTGAGGTCGGCTGCAGCATCACGACCAGATCGTAGCGCTGACCGTCATCGGCTTCGGAAGCGGCCAGGGCATGAGCGAGCACGTCCACGTCGCCAATGCGGTCGCCTGACAGCGCCTCGGGTCGCATGAAGGGCACCTCCAGCCCGGCCTCGACGGCAGTCTCCCGGATCAGCAAATGATCGGTCGAGACCACCGCGCGATCGACCCAGGGCAGGCGCTGCAGCAGTTCAGCGGTGTGGGCCAACAGCGGCTTGCCGGCAAGCGGATGGAGGTTTTTCAGCGGCACGCCCTTGCTGCCGCCGCGGGCCGGAACCACAACGAGAATGCGCAATCCCGAACGCATGGCTCAGCCCTCGACCCGGACCACGCGACCCTCGCGCGCAGAAATCAGTGCCGCCACAAGCACCTGCATGGTCGCCATGCCGGCCTCCAGGTCAATCGGTGACGGCAACTCGGGCTCACGCAAGAGTCGGTCGACGTGCTCCAACTCGCCGCGAAAGTCGTCCGGTCTGGTTTTGTTGACCCATTCCTCGCGCTTGTCTCCATCGTGGCGGACGCATCGGACCAGGTCGTGATCCGGGTCGACGCTGACCTGCCACTCCAGGTATCCTTCGGTTCCCTCGACCCGCGCCCACTTGCGCGCCGGCCGGGTCACGACATCCTGCACAATGGTGCCGACCAGTCCATGCCCGGTGCGCACCGCAAGCTGCGCGATGCGATCGTAGGCCGCCCCTTCGCGCTCCACCTCGTCGAGCATGCAAGAGACCTCGCAGATCCGCCCGGCGCCGGCGATGGCCGCGAAATATTGCCAGATGTTGACCGCATGACTGTGTTCCAGCAGCGCGCCGCCACCGCGAGCGGTAAAACCCAGGTAGCTGTCGGCCGGACCGGCCAGCCACGGATGGGCGGCAAAAATACCGCCCCAATGTTCCCGGGTCATCGCCCGAATGGTGGTGATTTCGCCAATGCAGTGCTCGGCCAGCCACTCGGATGCCACCTGGGTATGCCGGGTCAGACGATGGTTATAGCCGACGAGTACCCGGGCGCCAGCGGCCACAGCCGCCTCCTGCAGGGTCTTGCACGGGCCCAGTTCGGGCGGACAAAGCGGTTTCTCGATCAGCACAACGGCCGGCGATGCCGCCTCGATGGCGTCGACTGCCAGCGGGATGTGACTGTCGGGCGGTGTCCCGATCACCACCACGTCGAAGGCCTCGCCCAGCGTCTGCTCTGGTGAGGCCAACCTGATGGCGTCGTCCCAGTGTCCGTAGCGACCCGGATAGATGTCGCTGCGGGTGCGCTCCAGGGCGCCGGCATCGACATCGGTCATGGTCACCGACCAGCCCAGCTGACGGGCCCCGTGGGCCAGATGATTGCCGATCGATCCGGCGCCTATGATCTTCACCGCGGTCATTGCTTGGTCCTGTTCAAGAGGGAATGGAATACTCTGACGCCAGTCATGGCGGCTGCAGGCGGAACACGTTGGGTTCGAGCTCGATCAGCTCCGGCAGCCGTTCCAGCCCAAGGCAGCGGCCAAGTTCGACAAGCCGGCCGCGCGCTTCCGCCAGACTGATATCAGGAAACATGTGGGCCAGGTAGGGGCGGTAATTGGCGGTTCCCGGCAGGCGTTCCTCGACCATCCGGATTGCTCTTCGCAGGCGCAAAACCGGGCCGATCAAACCGCGTCGGCCGGCCTGTGCCGGCGCCAACTCGGCCACAGCCGCACTGATCCGCTCAGCCGCCAGGGTCGATGTGTCCAGGCCGGCAATGGCCCGGGCCATGAGATGCCTGCCGCCACCGTCGGCCTGGCGGGCAAATGTCGCCTCCCGGTCGAGGGTCAGCGCGCGACACTCCTCGACCAGTTCCTCGAGACTGGCACAGGACAGGCTGATCCCGTTGGGCAGCGGATGGTCATAGGTCTCGGAGCGCACCGGGCGATAGGCCAACGCAGATCGGCCAAGCTGAAAGGCCTCGACCGCGGTGGTACAGCCGTTGTGAATCAGACCGTCGCAGGCCAGCAGCCAGGCCACCACGTTGCCGTGCTGGGCTACGTGCAGGTTGTCCAGTTGGGCAGCCAGCGCGTCCCAGGTCGAGCGCTTCTCGCTGGGATGGGGGCGAATGACAAACTCGACCTCCGGCAGGCGCCGGGACAGCTCGGGCAGCATCTGGCAAAACGCCTGGAAAAGAGCGTACTTGTGGGCCGCGAAACCGCCCCTGGGGTCATTCGGGCGTTGCTCGCGCAACCACTTGAGATGACGGTTCTGGCGCGGCTGGACGTGGTTGACGCGCGAGAAGTTGGTGTTGATCAGCACAAAACGGCCGTGCTGGCGCCGGATGGACTCCACTTCGTCGGCAAACAGGGGTCGCAGACGAGGCGCGAGCAGATCAGTCCGCGGATTGCCCAGGACCTGGATCGGCGGCCCGCCATACCCTGGATGGTCGGACCAGGCCTGCGCGTTTTCCTCACCCCAGGCGATCAGCAAGTCCGGAGTATTCAGCGTTTCGGCATCCACCTTTGTTTTCCAGTAGACCTCGCGCGAGGCCCAGACCAGGCCTTCTTCGTCCCACAGCGCCACGGCGTGACCGCAGGCCCGCGCCAGCTGGAGATTGTGGCGGCTGCGAGCGGTCACGCTTTTGCCGACATAGACCCCGGGTTCGATCATTGCCAGGCGCAGATCCAGCGGCTTTTTGCTGCCGACAATCGCCCGGCGGCCGCTGGTCGCGGCCACCAGTGCCAGCAACAGCTTGGCGTCGAACTCCCGAACCCGGGTCTCGCAGGGAAGGATCAGCGGCCCCATGTCAATCAGCCGAAAAAAACCGGCCCACGAGGTCCTCGTCCAGGCGTTCGGCGACAAACGCGTCTATGCGTTCGAGCTCGGCGTCGTCGAAATAGTCGCGGTAGCCGCCTACTTTGCCGCGCCGGACCTTGTAGGAATCCGGGTCTTCGACATTGGCCGCCTGCAGACGGCTGTTGTGGAAGTAGTTGTCGCGCTCCTTGCGCTTGAGAGCGGCAAACGAGGTGAACTCGACCGCCGCCGCGATCTCCGAGGCGCTGAAAGACTGGCCCAGAAAGCCCAGCAGGCGGGTCAGTTCAGCCTCGGTGTCGGCGCGCAGGGTTTCATAAAAAAGCCGGTAGACGCGGTGCCATTCATCCAGCTCCCGGTGCCAGAAATTCAGGTAGTCACAAATCGCGGGCAGCCCCAGCGGCGAGCGCATGACGAAAGCGAACATTGAGGCCCCGTCGTCGACCTCGTAAAGTTCGCGTTTGTAGGCACTGGCCCGACGGGTGGACTGGAAATACTCCGAGACAGCGATATCGCGCGGATCACGCAGCAGGAAAACCACCGGCATGGACTTGAGCCGTTTGCCATGGCGTGAGTGCCCGGCCAGTCGGTCGAGATAGTGGCCGTGGGTCATGGCAACCACCGGAATCTCGCCGGCCTGGCGATGAAAGTTGTCATACTCGAGCAGCTGCTGCTCAGCCAGGCCGTAACGCTGCTGGTACAACCGCGACAGGATCGCGCGCAGCCACGTGCGTCCGCTTTTGGCGCGCGAGAGCACAAGCAGATCAGCGGCCAGTACCCGACGGTTATCCAGACCGGCCCGCATGCGATGGCGCAGCGCCTTGCGCCGTTGCTTCGGCAGCGGCGCGGTAAGCGCCCAGATGCCGGCGCGGTACAAGCGTAAACGATTCATCTGTCCATTTTAGGTGATCTGACACGCCGCGGCGGAACCGCTGACACGATGCAGCAGGTCCGAGCGAGTATAATTCTATGCTGTCTCGCCGCGCTGTCAGATCTCAAGGAGTCCGCATGGATGCAACGGCCCAGAAACAGTGGATTCGCGAAGCCCATGGACAGGTTTCGGACCTGTTTACGCACAGCGCCTCCGTCTACTGGCTGGACCTGCTGCTGAGCGCGGCCGTGGCCTGGACCGCGACCTGGCTGTATTTCACCCAGCCCGCCTGGTCCCTGACCCAGATACTGGCCGGGCTGGTCGCCGGGGTGGCCTTTTACCGTGCCGGCACCTTTATGCACGAAATCATACATATGCCGCGTGGCCAACTCACCGGCTTCAAGCGCGCCTGGAACCTGCTGGTCGGTATCCCGCTGCTGATGCCGTGGATTCTGTACCGGAATCATATCGAACACCACTCGCGGGCTCATTTCGGCACTCCACGAGACGGCGAGTACCTCCCGCTGGCGGCGGCTCCCCTGCGGGAAACGGTGCGCTACATGCTGCAGATTCCGGTCCTGTCGCTGCTGGCGTTGCTGCGCTTTGGCATCGCCGGCCCCGTATCGCAGCTACACCCGGCCTGGCGCCGCTGGCTGTTGCGCCGGGGTTCGGCCTATGTCTCCAACCCCTATTACGAGAAGCCCTTTCCGAACAAGGAGAAAGCCCATCTGCTGCTGGTCGAGTGGCTGACTTTTGCCTGGATCGCATTCTGGCTGGGCCTGACCTTGCTGGGCCCGGTAGAGCCGGTCCACTGGCTGATGGCCTGGGCCCTGCACGCCTGGACCCTGGGTCTGAACTGGGTCCGTAACCTGGCCGCGCACAGCTACTCGCGCCGCGGTGACGCAATGTCGCACCTGGAACAGCTGGAGGATTCGGTCAACATCACCGGCCAGACCTGGCTGACGGTGTGGCTGTTTCCGGTCGGGCTTCGCTACCATGCCCTGCATCACCTGTTTCCGGGGCTGCCCTATCACAACATGGGCCAGGCCCATCGCCGCCTGATCCAGCACTTCGGGCCCGACTCACCCTACGCTGCAGCCTGTCACGACAATTATTTCCGGGTCGTAGCCACGCTGTTCCGCCGGGCCCGGGCCGTGCGCCCTGCCGACTCGGCAATCTCGACCTGGCGGGCCAGCCGCGCGGCCTGAGCCGCGCACGCTGGCTCGCTCCATTCGGCTGCGATTCTCCAGTGTCGCAAACGCGCGCCGCCTTGACCTCAGACAATGCCACCGGCCGTACGGTAGCCCCGGTTACCCGTATCCTCGTCAACCCGCGCAGCTTTCGAGTCAACGGCAAAGGTCAGCTTGATTCCATTCAGCGGCGGGCGGCCGCGACCGGCATACCCGTTCATGTGGTCGCAGAACCGGAAGATATCGCCGGAGTTTTGAGCGAAAACGCTCCCCGGGAGGCTCAGACACTGGTCGTGATTGGCGGTGACGGCACCCTGCAGGCCCTTGCCTCCGCGCTGGCCGGGAACAGCTGGAACTCGCCGCCGAAAGTCCTCGCCCTGGGCGGTGGGCGAACCAACTTTACCGCTCGTGACCTGGGCACCGACCGGCGTCTGGACCAGTTGCTGGAGCGTGCCCTGACCCGGCCGCAGGGCTGGCGGGTGGCGTCACGTCCCGTGCTTGCCATTACCCATCCTCACCTGCCTGCCCCGCTGTATGGCTTCTTCGTTGCCGCAGCCCTGGTTGATCATGTAATCCGGGACTGTCATCGCTACCGCACCCGCCACCGCGGCTGGCTGCGCACCGGTCACCCCTCGTCGGCCTGGCGGGTGGCTCAGCTCGCGCTGCTGGGCATGGTTGGGCGCTATCATTTCGAGCCACCGCAGGCGCGCGTCGACGCCGAATCGCTGGGTTCACTCCAGGGCTCGCTGCGCCTGCTCATCGCAACCTCGCTGGAGCATGCCGAGGGCTGGCTCGATCCCTACGCGAAACGCGGCCAGGGCGCCCTGCGCGTGACCGCCGTCAGTGCATCCGCGCATCGCTTCTGGGGACGCCTGCCGAGGCTTCTGCGGGGACGTTTCCGTGACGGCTGGCAGCCCGGCACCGGCTACCTGAGCGGTCGGACCGGCCAGTTGCGGCTGCGCGGGCTGAATACGTTCTGTCTTGACGGCCAGGAATTCGAGCTCGATCCGACCGAAGAAATCATCGTGCGGGCCGGGCCGGACATTCATTTCCTGGCGCCATGACCAGCCTCGCTGCCATTATTCGCCGCGATCTCCAGCAACCGGCGCCGGATGGACTGGAAGGACTGCTGGCCGCGCTCCACGAGCGCTATGGACAGGCACTGCGCGGCGTGTTGATCTACGGTTCCTGCCGACGCGATGTGGACATCCATTCCGGCGTGGTCGACCTGCTGGTGCTGGTCGAGCGCTATCGAGCCGTCCTCCGCTGGCCCGGCGCACTCGCCAATCAGCTGCTGCCGCCCAACGTGTATTTCCTGCAGGTTGGAGACAGCCAGCCGGTGCGATGCAAATACGCGCTGGTTTCGATCAGTCAGTTCGCTCGTCGCTGCGCCAGCCGAGCCGATCATTACTTCTGGGCTCGCTTCACCCAACCCTGTCGCTTGCTGTGGGCGGCCGATGAAGCTGCCCTGGCCGATGCCCTGACCGCAGCCCGCGTCCGGGCCGCGCGAACCTTCTGCACCCGGTTTGCCCCGATGATCCGGCAGCCTGTCGATGCCGAAGGGTTCTGGACGCAGGCCCTGGCCGCGACCTATCGCTGCGAGCTTCGTCCCGAATCGCCGAGTAATGCCAGCCGACTGATCGCGGCCGACCCGGGCTATTGGCAGGCGCTGACCCAAGCGCTGGCGGCCGAACCCGGCAGCGCTCTGGAGACCCAAGGCTCGCGCTTCCAGGGACAGGCCGGTCGATGGCGCAGCGCCCGGGCCAGGATCGACTGGCGGCTACGCCAGATCAGCGGCAAATGCTTCAATCTTGCCCGCTTGTTCAAGGCCGCCGGCACCTTCAGCAACGGGATTGACTACATCACCTGGAAAGTGGAGCGCCATAGCGGGGTGCGCATAGAACCCACCGAGCAGATGCGCCGCTACCCGCGCCTGGCCGCCTGGGGTCTGGCCTGGCGCATGTGGCGCCAGGGCGGCTTCCGATGAGCGCGCCCGAGGCGGTTGAGAAACGGCAGGGTGCGCTGGCCATGCTGGCCGACTTCGTTCGCGCCTACCCGGTCCGCACCGCCCTTGCGCTGACCGCGCTGGTCGTGGCCGGATTGCTGGACGGACTCGGGCTGTCGCTGCTGTTGTCCATGCTCAACCTGGCCACCGGTGTCGAAGATGAACCCTCATTGCCGGAACAACTGGCCCTGGACGTGGTTGCAGCGCTGGGCCTGGAACCCACGCTGACCACCCTGCTGGGGCTGGGTGTGGGCATGATTGCAGTCAAGGCGGGGATCGTGCTTCTGGCCAACCGCCAGGTTGGCTACACCGTGGCCCATGTCGCGACCGATTTGCGCCTGAACCTGGTGCGCGCGGTCATGGAGAGCCGCTGGCGCTACTACCTGTCCCAACCGGTCGGCAAGCTGTCCAATGCCATGGCCACCGAAGCCCATCGTGCCTCGGAAGGTTTCTACCACGGCGCGGTCATGGCCACCCAGACCATCAGTGCGGTCATCTACGCGAGCCTGGCTTTGCTGATTTCCTGGCAGGCCAGTCTGATCGCTCTGCTGTTCGGCGGCTTTCTGCTGGGCCTGCTTCACTTTCTGATCCGCATGGCCGGTGGTGCCGGACGACGCCAGACCGGCCTGCTGAAATCACTGCTGTCGGTAATGACCGATCAGCTGGGCGCAGTCAAGCCGCTCAAGGCCATGGGGCGCGAAAACCATGTCGACGATATGCTCTCCAACCAGACCCGACAGCTGAAAAAAGCGCTCAAAAACCAGGTGTTCGCCAAGGCGGCGTTGATTGCCCTGCAGGAACCGATGCTGGCGATTCTGGTCGGGGTCGGGTTCTTTTTCTTCCTCGTCCAAATGCACATGCCCATGGCCACGGTCATGATCATGATTTTCCTGATTGCCCGCTCGGTCAACCACCTGGCCAAGGGCCAGCGCGCCTGGCAACACATGGCCCTGAGCGAGAGCGCGTACTGGTCGCTATCGGCGACCATCGCCGAGGCGCGTGCCCAGACCGAACCGCCGCGCGGATTTCGCACCCCCACCCTCGAACACCATATCCGGTTTCGCGACGTCACCTTTCACTACGAGTCGCGCGCGGTGCTGCACGCGCTGAACCTCACCCTCAAAGCCGGCCAGCTGAGTGTTGTCGCCGGCCCCTCGGGCTCGGGCAAGACCACCCTGATTGACCTGGTTGCAGGCCTGCTCCACCCCGACCAGGGCCGGATCGAAATCGACGGGATCGATCTGGCCGAAATCGACCATCGGCGCTGGCGCCGGCTGATCGGCTACGTGCCCCAGGATCCGCTGCTGATCAACGACAGCGTGTTGCGCAATCTCACCCTGGGTGATCCCGACCTTGGGCCGGCCGATGCCGAACAGGCGCTGCGCATGGCCGATGCCTGGGAGTTCGTACGAACCCTCCCGGAGGGCCTGGAAACTGCACTCGGAGAGCGCGGCGGGCGCCTGTCCGGAGGTCAGCGCCAGCGCCTGGCCATCGCCCGCGCCCTGATCCATCGCCCCAGGCTGCTGATCCTTGATGAGGCCACCAGCAATCTGGACAGCGAGGCCGAAGCCGCGGTGGTGGCGACCATAAGCCAGCTCAAGGGCAAGTTGACCATGCTGGCGGTCAGTCATGATGAAGCCTTGGTGGAGGCTGCCGATGCCGTCATCCGGCTGCGCGACGGGCGAATCGAGCATGGCTCGTAAATCGAGCTTGAAGCGAGCATGAGCCGAACATGAAACGGCGCACCCTTCGGCGGCTTGGTTTCCACGTGCTGCGAGGGCTGGCACGCGTGCTGGCCCTCGGCGGTATGGGCCTGCTAAGACGCGGCGGCGCCGTCTTCGGCCGGCTGCATTTTGCCCTGGGCCGAGCCAAGCGCCGCCAGCTACTGGCGCAAATGGAGCAACTGCTGCCGGGCGCTGTCGCCAGCGGCCAGCTGAAGAAGCACTTGCTTTCCGCCTACCAGGTCAACGACCGCGCCATTCTCGAAATCCTGGCCGCCTACAGCGGTGCGGTGAGCCCGAAACAGGTCGCCGATGCCTGTCAACTCGACAATACGCTGGCCCTGGATAAGGCGCTGGCCGACGGGAAAGGCGTTGTGCTGCTGGGCATGCACATGGGTAACGGCGTTGCCATGGCCATCGCCCTGGCCGCCCGCGGCTATCCGATCAGCGTGGTCTATCGCGAGTCCAACAAGATCAGCCCGGGATTTTTCCGCGATGGCATTCGCCTTCAAGGCATTGACGCCGTGGGCGCCATGCCGGCGGCGGCGGGGTTCCGCGCCATGGTGCGCGCACTGCGCGCCAACCGGATTGTGTTCATTCTGATGGACCAGGCCAGCAAGCGCGGCGGCATTCCGGTGCGCTTTCTCGGCAAGGAACTGGACATGCCGCCGGGTCCGGCCGAACTGGCTCGTCGCACTCACGCGCCCCTGGTGCCCGCGCTGCTGGAGGGAGTCGACGAGTCCTGGCACTTCCGCTTCGCCGATCCGATCCGTCTGGACCGGGAGCGGCCGCTGGATGAGGAGGTTAAAATGCTCGCTGATGTCATGGAGGCGCATATTCTTGAACATCCCCAGTGGTGGACGTGGCACCAGCGCCGCTGGCGACGTCATCCATTCGTGCATCCCCGCCCGAATCCTGCGCCAGATTGAATCACCGGCTCACGAGGAGTTGAAATGCCCCTGCTGATCCAGCGTATTGCCCGCGGCCTGCGGCCTGCGGCTTTTCACCCCGGCCGACCACCGGCTGATCGGCGCACTCCCGAGCGCATTGTGCTCGGCGTTCGCGACGGCGTTCGGCCGTCGAGCCGGCCGCCGGTCCGGATTTACCTGGGGACCGAGCGTGGCCAATTCCGAGCCGAGCGCATCTTTCTGTGGTCTGTGGACAAACATCGAGATCCTTCAAGGATTTATGAGATATATCTGATGCGTGATCTAGCCGGTTTCCGGCGCAGATTCTGGCTGACCGGTTTCACTAATTACCGCTTTGCCATCCCTGATTTTGCCGGTTTCAGCGGTCGTGCGATCTACAACGACACCGATCAGATCTATCTCAAGGACCCGGCCCTGCTGTTTGACACACCGATGGAAGGGGCCGGATTCCTCTCGATCAACGACCGCGATACCTCGGTCATGCTGATCGACTGCGCCCGCATGCGCGAGGTCTGGAATGCCCACGACGTCCGCCGGCTGGGGCGCAAGGCACTGGAAGCCAGGGCACGCCAGGCTGAACTCTGGGGCCCGCTCGACGGCGGCTGGAATGCACGCGACAGCGAATACCACCCGGAACGCTCGCACCTGGTTCACTTCACCACCCTGCATACGCAGCCCTGGCGGCCTTTCCCCGAAGAACTGGTGTATTTCGACAATCCGACCGACCCGCTCTGGCAGGATCTCGAAGCCGAGGCCGATCGCCATCGTTTTCTGCCCGTCAGCGCCGCTCGCCCCTCCCCGGCCTGGGGCGAAGCGAGCGCCGGTCTTGCCGACCGTTCACTGCGCGCGCTACTCGGGCCCCAGCCTCCCGCCAGCGCGCCCGAGCCGCTGGATGTGCGGGATCTGCTCGAAGCCGTACCCGATCAGGACGTCGCCTGGATACTGGATCGTCTGTTCGGGCTCACCGCCGAGCTAACCATCCACATTCGCGAACCGCGCCGGCACGGCCAGACGCGCACGCGCCGCAGCCTGTGGTTCTGGCAGCAGCACTTCATGGCCGCCGGGAAGCTGCACCCGGACACCCGCTGGCAACTGGTTTACCGCCATCCCTGGGGTCGCCGCGAGATTTTCCATGGCGGCCCGGTCGAAGCCGGTGCCATTGTCGTCCTGACCCACCGCAAGCCGGGTCACGCCAACCAGTCGCGCGCCCTGGGCCAGCGCCTGGCCCAATGGAGCGGCCGGCCGATGCGTGAAGGCATCATCGGCTGCAGCGAGGCCGGCTTTTTCCTGGGCCGATGGCTGGGCCGAACGCCATTGCCCAGAATATCTCCGGACACCCGCATCCTGGTCGCAGGAGGGTGGTTGGCAACCCGGGTGGCGCGCCAACTGCAGCAGCGCATGCCGCATCTGCGCCTGGTGCTGAGCGGCCGCAAGGCCGGTCCGGCCGAGGCACTGGGAACCGTCCTCGTTCAGTGTCGGCACTTCGGCCTGCCGCCGCACCCGAACCGACTGACCACCCTGTTACCGCTGAACGCAGGACACGTCCCTGCGGCCGGGCCGGTGGAACGCTGGCAGGAGTGGCTGCAGGCACCCCGCCAGATTGCGGTACTGGTCGGCGGCAGCTCGCGGTCACATCGAATGACGGGCGAGGACGCGCGCGCGCTGGCGGGCAAGGCCAGTCAGCTCGCCGATCAGCAAGGAGCGGCGCTACTGGTCGTCGGCAGCCGCCGCAGTACCGAACTCGACAATGCGCTGGTGCAGGCGCTGGCGCCGCAGGATCATTGCTACCGCTGGAAGTCCGGCGACCCCGACAATCCCTACGCACTAGCGCTGGAGCATGCGGATGAACTGATTGTCACCGGGGAGAGCGAATCCATGCTCGCTGATGCCGCCTCGCGCGGACGCGGTTTTCTGATCTGGCCGGTAGCCGAGCGCAAGGCCGGGCCCTGGCAACGCCTGGCTCGCGAGGTTGCGCTCCGAGCTGTTCGACCGCGATTCAACCGACGCGGCAGCATTCGACCCCAGCAAGGTCAGACCTATCTCTGCGCCCGCGCACTGGAGCGCGGCTGGATTTTGCCGCCGCGCGACATGCCGGCGCTGCACCGCGAACTTCAGCAAGCCGGGCTCGCTGCACCGTTTGGTGAACCGGCCCCCGAAGGCTTTCGAGCCGCGCCCGACGAACTCGATCTGACACTGGTGCAGGCCGCGCAGCGACTGGGCATTGCACTGCCCCATCAACCCCTGTCCACCCCCATTGATTCCCAAGCGCATGAACTCAGCACAACCCCTACTTGACCAGTCCCGTCTCGCCGGAATTGCGACTGAAACCTTTCGCGACGCCCACCCCTACCCGTGGCTCAACCCCGAAGGCGTGCTCACAGAGCAGGCCTTTGATCTGCTGCGCCACAACATGCCGGCGGTTGAGCAGATGAAGGCCAGCTTCGGGCGTAAACGAGCGCACGGCCAGAAGCCGCACGATCGGTACTCGCTGGAATATCAACCGGACCTGGACATCCACCCGGCCTGGCACCAGTTCGTCGCCGAACTCAATGGCCCGGAATACCAGCGCTGGCTGGCGCGGCTGTTTGCAACCCGGCGATTCACTCTGAGCTACCACTGGCACTATGCCCCGCGCGGTGCCTCGGTTTCGCCACACTGCGACGCCAAGCGCAAGCTCGGATCCCACATTTTCTACTTCAACACCGAGGATGAGTGGAAGCGCGAATGGGGAGGCCAGACCGTCATTCTGGATGATGGTGGTCGTTTCGCCCGCAGCAGCGCTCCGGATTTCGACGATTTCGAGCAATCGTGGGTGGCTGATGCCATGGGAAATCGATCACTGCTGTTCCAGCGGCAGGGCAATTCCTGGCACGGTGTCCGCGAACTGGACTGCCCGGAGGACCGCCTGCGCAAGGTGTTCATCGTGGTTGTCAACGCCGACAACCTGGCCGCCCGCGTCCGGCGCCTGTTTCACCGTCCGGACGGGTACTGAACGGGAAACTTCAATATCCTTCGAGCACATCAACGCCGGGCGGCGGCGTAAAGAGAAAACGATCAGCCGACAATTCCGGGTTGCGAACCAGTTCCTGCAGCTCGATCCGGGTGATTTGCCCGATCAGGCTATCGACCAGCTCCAGCTCTACCGGCACGCCATCGGCAAAACGCATCAAGGCGCGCTCGAAACCGGCCTCCGGCGCCAGCGGAAGGAAGCGCAGCACGTCCGGGTTGTCGTGGTCCTCGACGCGATAAAAGCGCTCGAGCAGATGCGGACTGGTCAGCACCATCAGCGGCGAGTCGCTCGGCGGCGGCTGATCGCGGACGGTCACCTGGTCCAGACCCTCATCGAAGTGCCACAGACGCTCGCCGTCGGCCACCAGCTGCTGCGGGAAAGGTTCGGCATAGTCCCAGCGAAACCGGTCGGGCGCCTGAAAGTACAGCAGGCCGCTCGACTCCTCGACGATGAAACCCTCGTCATCAAAAATCACCTGATGGAAAGCCCCGGACAGGGTTTCCAGGCCTTCGGCAAAGCGCTCCAGCTGGCGCACAGCGTCGGCCGACAACAGCGGCGACCAGATCAGCAGAACCACAGACAACAAACGCAGCATGTGCACCTCAAGGAAGGAAAAGCCCGGGATCAGTCCCGGGGCGGAGCCGGAGCCAGCACCTCGCGCTGACCATTGTGCTCCGGCGGGCTGACCACACCCTGGGCCTCCATTTCCTCGATCAGGCGAGCAGCGCGGTTATAGCCGACTCTCAGCTGGCGCTGAACGCTGGAGATCGAGGCCCGTCGGCTCTCCAGAACGTAGGCAACGGCCTTGTCGTAAAGTTCATCCTCGGAATCGCCGCCGCCGGCCTCGGGCAGCCCGTTGGCCCCGATGGTCTGGCCATCCGCGGTGGTCTGGGTTTCAGCCAGCACCTCTTCAAGGTAGTCCGGCTCGCCCTGCTGTTTCAGCCACTCCACCACCGCGTGGACCTCGTGGTCATCAACAAAGGCGCCGTGGATGCGCTCGGGCAGGCCCGAACCCGGCGGCAGGTACAGCATGTCGCCATGCCCGAGCAGTTGTTCGGCGCCCTGCTGATCAAGAATCGTGCGAGAGTCGATCCGGGACGACACCTGGAAAGCCATGCGCGTGGGAATATTGGCCTTGATCAGACCGGTAATGACATCCACCGACGGCCGCTGGGTGGCGAGAATCAGGTGAATGCCCGACGCCCGCGCTTTCTGGGCAAGGCGCGAAATCAGCTGCTCGACCTTCTTGCCGACGATCATCATCATGTCGGCAAATTCATCGACCACCACCACGATGAACGGCAGAGGCTGCAGCGTCGGAGGGTCTTCCCCCTCACTGAGGGCCTCGGCCGGCACCATCGGATCGGGAACCGGCTGATTCTTGCGGATTGCATCCTGCACCTTGCGGTTGTAACCGGCCAGATTGCGAACGCCCAGCGCCGCCATCAGTCGATAGCGCCGCTCCATTTCCGCCACACACCAGCGCAGCGCGTTGGCTGCCTCCTTCATGTCGGTCACCACCGGTGTCAAAAGGTGTCCGATACCCTCGTAAACCGATAGCTCCAGCATCTTGGGGTCGACCATGATCAGCCGTACCTGATCGGGAGTCGCCTTGTAAAGCAGACTCAGGATCATGGCGTTGATGGCCACCGATTTACCCGATCCGGTCGTTCCCGCAACCAGCAGGTGAGGCATACGGGAGACATCCGCGGTCAACGGGCGCCCGGAGATGCTCTTCCCCAGGCCCAGCGTGAGCGGAGCACTGGCTTTGTGATAGACCTCGGCGGCGAGAATTTCGCGCAGGTGCACGATTTCGCGGTTTTGGTTGGGAATTTCCAGGCCAATGACGCTCTTGCCGGGAATGACGTCGACCACGCGTACCGAGATCACGCTCAGCGCCCGGGCCAGATCCTTGGCCAGGTTGGACACCTGGGCACCCTTGACCCCGGGTGCGGGCTGCAGTTCAAAACGGGTGATCACCGGCCCGGGATGGACCGCCACGACCTCGGCCTCGACCCCGAAATCCGCCAGTTTGAGTTCCACCTGGCGACTCATTGCCTTGAGCGCATCTTCCGAGTAGCCGGCGCGCTGTACGGGCGCCTCGTCGAGCAGATCAAGAGGCGGCAACCCGCCTTCAGGCAGGTTCTTGAACAGTGGCTGCTGGCGCGTCTTGCCGTCCTCGCGGGCGGCTACCGTGGGTTCGTCCTTGGGTTCGATACGCACCTCGGCCCGGCCCTTGCGTTTGATCGTGTCGAGCTTGCGCACCTCCTCGCGCACTGCCCGGGCGCGCCGCCCGTGCCACCACTGGCGCAGACGGCCCAGTTCCTGACCGAACCGCTCCGCCAGCCACAAGGCCCAGTACCCGGTCCGATCGACGACCACGATCCAGGACAAGCCGGTCAGCAGGGTAACGCCCGCCAGCAGCAGGGTGAGATGGATCAACGCCGCCCCGGTCAGACCAAATACCGAGATCATCGGCGCGGCCAGCACTTCGCCAAGCACCCCGCCGGCCGCGGGCAGGCTGCCGCGCGCCTGCAGGGCCAGCAGCACAGATCCGGTAACCACCATCAGCAGCAACCCGCAGGCGCGCACCGACCACTCGATCAGTCCGGCCGGCTCGGTGCGCTCGCGCAGCAGGCGCAAACCCAGAACGATGACCAGCACCGGGGCGGCATAGGCCATGTAGCCAAACAGGAACAGGAACAAATCCGAAAGCCAGGCGCCAAAACGCCCGCCCAGGTTGTGCAAACCGTCCCCGGCGGCCGCGCGCGACCAGCCCGGATCGGCCTCATGATGACTGAGCAGGCTGAGCACCAGGTACAGCGCGCTGACCAGCAGGACGAGAAATGCCGCCTCGCTCAGCCTTCTTGCCAGCGTCGTGTCAGGGACGTTCCTGGGAGCCATATCCGCTAACCTGCCGGCGGCACAGCTCAGCGCAATGCCGGATGAACGATTTCGCCGGCGCGCACGTTGACTCCTCGCGCCAGGGAGGCAACCGCATCCCAGTCTGACTGGGCCATGCGCTGTACATACGGCAGGATTGCCGCCGACAGCGACTGGCTGGACGTCCGCGGCACCGCGCCGGGCATGTTGGTGACGGCAAAATGGGTCACACCGTCGACCACATAGGTCGGGTCGGCGTAGGTGGTCGGGCGCGTGGTCTCGAAGCAGCCGCCCTGGTCGACCGAAATATCGACGACCACACAACCGTCGGCCATGTCCGAAATCATGTCGCGGGTGACGACATGCGGCGCGCGCGCGCCGGTTACCAGAACCGCGCCGATCACCATGTCAGCCCGGGCGACGAAGTCCCCGACCGTCTCGGCATACGGATACAGGGCGGTCACGTTGGGTCCTATGGCCATCATCTCTGCCAGTCGATCCTGGCGCTTGTCGAACACGGTCACACGCGCCCCGGCGGCCGCGGCCAGGCGCGCTGCATTGCCGCCCGCAGCTCCCGCCCCAAGCACGACCACATGACCCCGGTCGGCCGCGGGCAGACCGCCCAGAAGCACTCCGCGCCCCCCCTGCGGCAAATGCAACAGATGGGTGCCGACCTGGACCCCGATGCGCCCGGCGATGTTGCTCATGGGAGCGAGCAGCGGCAGCGTGCCGTCGTTTTCCTCAACCGTTTCGAACGCCACGCCGGTCAGCCCAATGGCCAGCAAACGCTCACTCAGGGACGGCTCGGCGGCCAGGTGCAGATAACAGAACAGCAGATGGTCGGAACGCAAGTGCTCAAGATCACCGGCAATCGGCTCCTTGACCTTGACGATCAGATCGGCACTCCCGTAGGCAGCGGCGGCATCGGCCACAAGGGTGACTCCGACGCGCCCGAAATCCTCGTCGGAGAAGCCGCTCTGGACGCCTGCACCTGCCTGGACGAAGACCTCGTGCCCGGCCCGAACCAGATCGCCGCAAGCCGCCGGCACCAGGGCCACCCGACCTTCCAGTGTCTTGATTTCCGTTGGTATCCCGATACGCATGCAAATCCCTCCGCGGATCGTTACTGGATGGACCAGTAACCGACTGCTGCTGTTATTCTGGACCCGGTAGCTCCAATGCTTGCATTCACGGCCTACCGACCCGACCTCTCGAGCTTGCCCCGAGAGCCCTGAAACCTGGAGAAGTATACATGTCCGAACCCCGTCACATCCGGCTCCTGATCCTCGGATCCGGCCCGGCCGGCTACACCGCCGCCGTCTACGCAGCACGCGCCAATCTGGAGCCCGCCATCATTACCGGAATCCAGCAAGGTGGGCAATTGATGACCACGACCGACGTCGAAAACTGGCCCGGTGACTACCCGGATCTGCAGGGACCGGAGCTAATGGCGCGGATGGCCGCCCACGTCGAGGCTTTCCAGACCGAAATCATCTTCGACCATATCCACAGCGTGGATCTGGGCAGCCGTCCGTTTCGCCTGGACGGCGACAGCGGCAGCTACACCTGTGATTCCCTGATCATCGCCACCGGCGCTTCGGCCCGCTACCTCGGCCTGGACTCCGAACAGACCTTTCTGGGGCGCGGTGTCTCGGCCTGTGCCACCTGCGACGGATTCTTTTATCGCAACAAGCCGGTTGCCGTGATTGGCGGCGGCAACACCGCGGTCGAAGAAGCGCTCTACCTGGCCAACATTGCCAGCAAGGTCACCCTGGTCCATCGTCGCGACGAGCTGCGCGCGGAAAAGATTCTCCAGGAACGGCTGTTCCAGCGCGTCGAGGCAGGCCAGGTGAAAATCTGCTGGAACCACGTTCTCGAAGAGGTCATTGGAGACGACGACGGCGTCACCGGTATGCGCATTCGGCATAGCGAGACCGGCGCAATCGAGGCACTGGACCTTGATGCCGTCTTCATCGCCATCGGCCATGATCCCAACACGTCCATATTCGCAGACCAGCTCGAGATGCACGACGGCTACATCCAGATTCGCAGTGGCCTGAACGGCATGGCCACCGCAACCAGCGTGCCGGGTGTGTTTGCCGCCGGCGATGTCGCCGACCACGTCTACCGCCAGGCCGTCACCTCGGCGGGATTCGGCTGCATGGCGGCGCTGGATGCCGAAAAGTTCCTTGACGAACAATCCGCCTGAACTGACCTGGCCAGACCCAGCCGCTCTGCCCGCGCGAGACGCCTGGCAGGGTCTGACCCGCAATACCGGACCGTTCGTTCACTGGGACTTCATCGACAGCCTGCAGCGGTCAGCCTGCATTGGCGCTGGCACCGGCTGGGAGCCGTTTTTTCTCAAGTCGGAGCGCTCGGGACAGCTGACCGCAGCCGTCCCGGGCTGGCTCAAGCTGCATTCGCACGGCGAGTTCGTTTTCGACTGGGCCTGGGCCCGGGCCGCTCATCAGGCGCGCATGCGCTGGTACCCGAAACTCCTGGTCGCAGCGCCCTTCTCGCCCGTGACCGGACCAAGGCTGCTGGGCGTGGAAAACAATCGGCCCGCCGCCGAGCAGCTGGTGGAGGAACTGGTCGGGACCGTCCACAGACGCGCGCTATCGTCAGCCGGGGTCAACTTCTGCCAACCGGCCGATTCCGAAGTTCTGCGCGCCGGCGGCTGGCTCGAGCGCTTTGACTGGCAATTTCACTGGACCAACCCGGGCTACGGAGATTTTGACGACTTCCTGAGCCGTTTCCGACGCAAGGCGCGCAAGAATATCCGCGCCGAACGGCGCAAGGTGGCCGAGGCCGGGTGGAGCTTGCGCTGGAAAGGCGGCGATCAGCTCGATGGCGAAGATATCGACCTGGTGACCCGCTGTTACCTGACCACTTTTCAACTCTACGGCAATCTGCCCAGTCTCAATCGCGATTTCTTCTCCCACGCGGCGCAACGTTTCGGCGACCAGCTGCAGGTCTGCATTGCCGAACGCGCCGGCCAGGCGCTGGCCGCAGCCGTCTTCTGGCACGACGGGCAACGTCTCTACGGGCGCTACTGGGGCAGCCTGGTCGACTGCCGCGACGTGCACTTCGAGGCCTGTTATTACCAGGGCATCGAATTCTGCATCCGGCGGGGATTGTCAGCATTCGAGCCCGGCGCCCAGGGCGAGCACAAGATCCGACGCGGTTTTTTGCCGGTTCGAACGCGCTCGTTTCACTACATCCGTCATCCGGGCATGCGCAGCGCAATCGCCCGCTACCTGCAGGCGGAGGCCGAGTCGCTGGAGCAGTATCGGACCGGGCTTGATCGCCTGGACCCTTTCGCCTGACCAGCCGTCGTGCACCGCTACCCCATTCCCTGCCTGCCACCGGACCCGAACGCGCCCTTCCCCAACCCGGCCGGCAACCTCCATCCGGACGGGCTGCTGGCCTGGGGCGGTGATCTGCACCCGAACCGCCTGCTGAATGCCTACAGACAGGGCGTCTTTCCCTGGTACGGTGAGGATTCGCCTATCCTGTGGTGGTCACCGAAACCCCGGGCCGTGTTCCTGCCCGGGCACGTGCACGTCAGCCGCCGGCTTGCCCGCACCATTCGCCAGGGAACATTCAAAGTCAGCATGGACGAGGATTTCGCCGCCGTCATCGACGGCTGTGCTGGCCCTCGAAGTGACGATGGCGGCACCTGGATCACCCCTGAACTGCGCAGCGCCTTTCTCCATCTGCATGAAGCCGGCCACGCCCACAGCGTGGAGGTTCGGTTCGACGGTGAGCTGGTTGGCGGGCTGTACGGACTCAGCCTGGGCAAAGTATTTTTCGCTGAATCGAAATTTCACCGGCGCCGCGACGCATCCAAGATCGCTCTGGTCGCGCTGATGCAGGCTCTGGAGCACTGGGGCTTCCTGCTGGCCGACTGCCAGGTATGGAACCCTCATCTGGAGCGCATGGGCGTGCGCCTGCTCAGCGGCGATGAATTCCGGGCCGTGCTGCGCGCGGGCATCGACCGACCGGACCGGGTGGGAAGCTGGCACGAACGCTTTCTTGCCCTGCGGCGCTAATGTGCCATTAGTGCAAGCCCGAACCGGGCCAGTCATCGTCCTCGTCTTCCCAGTCATACCGTTTGATCGGGGGGCGATCCCAGCGCCGATACACGAACGCCAGCACCAGCCCCAGGACCAGGCCGCTGGCGTGCAACTCCCAGCTCATGCGGGGAGCCAGCGGGAACACGCCCCAGACCATCGATCCGTAAAAAAACCAGACCATCAGCGAGACCCCGACCGATCGTAAATCCCGGCGCAGAATGCCGGCAACGAAGACATAGGTGAGCATGCCGTAGACCAGGCCACTGGCACCGATATGAATACTCGGCCGGGCGAAAGTCCAGGCCAGGGCGGCCGAGCCCAGGTACAGCGCAGGCAGAACCCGCAGGCTGGAATTGGGGTAGAGAAACAGCATGGCGACGCCGCCGACAAACAGCGGCAGGCTGTTGGACAGCAGATGCGAAAAACTGCCGTGCAGCAGCGGGGTCGTCACCAGCCCCAGCAGACCGGCCGGATCGCGCGGGCGCAAGCCCAGCGCGGTCATTTGTGGCCCGATCAACTGCTGGAGGCCGAACATCAGCCAGACCAGACCGACAAAGCCCAGCGACAGCTTGACGGCCAGGCGAAAATTCGACCGCGCCCGGCCCGAGGCGGAATAGTCCGGATCGGGCATGTCCAGGCGCATCAGCTCGACTTCCCCAGACCAGAGGCGATCGTGGCGCGCACCGCCTCCTTGAGCGGTTCAATATCGGCAGTCGTGCTGCCCACCGTAGACACCGGCGGATGAATCTGCAGACGAACCGTCCCCGGACACAGGCTCAGGGAACCGGCCGGCATGACCTCGCGCGTGCCGCTGACGGTCAACGGCAGGACCGGAAGCTCCTGGTCCACGGCAACCCGAAATGCGCCCTTCTTGAAGGGCAGCAGTTCGCCGCTGCGGCTGCGTGTGCCCTCGGGGAAAAACAGGATACCGGTGCCGGCCTGGAGACGCGATACGGCCAGATTGATCGCCTGCCGTGCCTGTTCAGGATTGGATCGATCGATGAAGATATGGCCGATCGCCCGACAACCCGACGCAACAAAGGGAATTCGGCGCAGCTCGGCTTTCATCACCCAGCGCAGATCCAGACCACAAAAACCATAGATCACCGGAATGTCGAACTGGCTCTGATGATTGGCAACCACGACGTAGGATTGCCCCGGCTCGACGTGCTCCGCCCCCTCGACTTCTACCCGCGCCGGCGTCAGCCAGGCCAGCAGCCGGCTCCATCGGACCGCAATCTGCAGGTTGGCCGCGCGCGGCGATACGAGCGCGGTCGGCACCGCTGCAAGCCCAGCGAAAATCGTGGCAACGACGGCCACTGGAATGAACACCAGCCACTGCCAGAGCGGGTAAAGACGCAGCCAGACGGGAGGTTTTTCGAGCGTAGTCGACATCACCCCATTATCCAAAAAAAGAGGCACCCGTGACGGGTGCCCCTGTAGTGACGTCCACCAGACGCGCTCGCCAAAGGCAGTCAGGCTGCCTTGACTTTGCGCTCCTCGTCGATCAACCGACCACCGCCGATTTCGATCTTGCGTGGTTTCATCTGCTCCGGCAGCTCGCGCTTGAGCTCGATGTGGAGCAGTCCGTTTTCCAGCCGTGCTCCATGAACTTCCACGTGATCGGCCAGCTGGAAGCGACGCTCGAACGAACGGGTGGCAATCCCGCGGTAGAGCAGTTCGCCCTCCTCGGGTTGTGCGTTGTCGGCCTTGCTGCCCGACACCGTCAACGTGTTGCGTTCGGTGACGATGTCCAGATCTGCCTCGGCAAATCCGGCCACCGCCATGGTGATCCGGTAGCGATCCTCGCCCAGAGATTCGATGTTGTAGGGGGGATAACCGCCGGAATCGACGCGCGAGGCGTTCGACAGCATGTCGGCCAGACGATCAAAACCGATTGCGGTGCGGTACAGGGGGGTGAGATCAAAGTTGGTCATATGCTTATCCTCCATATGAGAAGCAATAAGTGAAAGGTTGCGATCCGCCTGCCCATCAGGCCGGATCAGGTGAAGGCCCTTGCGGCGCCTTCGCAAACTTAGATGGGAATGGCCCGGGAAAGTTTCAAGCCCCATTGTCCTGGCCGTCGTCCTCCGGATACCGAACCGAAAGCACCCGCAGGCAGCGCCTTCCCCCGGGCGCCTCCAATCCCACTTCCGCGCCGACGCTTTTCCCCAGCAAAGCCCGAGCCACCGGAGAGTCTACCGAAACGGCCTCGGGCTGGTCACCGATCTCGTCGGCCCCAACGATCCGATATCGCTGACAATCGCCCTCACCATCTTCGACTTCCACCATCGCGCCAAAAAAAATGCGGGTGCGGTCGGCCGGCCTGGCAGAGACCGGCTGCAGCTGGTCGAGCCGTTTTTGCAGGTAGCGAATGCGGCGATCCATCTCGCGCAGCTGTTTCTTGCGATAGATGTATTCCGCGTTTTCCGAGCGATCGCCCTCGGCCGCGGCGGCGCTGAGGGCTGCAACCACCTCGCGCCGTTGCGGCCACAGCCCGGTCAATTCGGCGCGCAGGCGGCGCAGACCGGCCTCGGTGATGTAGGGGCTGGAACGCTGTGGTGGCGGACGCCAGCGCATGGCGCCCGGCTTACAGTCCCCCGCGCGTGAGCTTGAGCGGATCCAGCAGGGCCTCCAGCTCTGCGCGCGACAGGTCGGTGAGCTCCAGCGCCACATCGATGATCGGTCGACCTTCGGCGTAGGCCTGCTTGGCCGCCGCCGCGCCCTTCTCATAGCCGATGACCGGGTTCAGTGCAGTCACCAGAATCGGATTGCGGTCCAGGGCTTCGTTGAGCGTCTCGTGGCGCACGCGGAAGGTGGCGATCGCCTTGTCGGCCAGCAGGCGGACCACGTTGCCGAGGATGTGCAGACTGTCCAGCAGGGTCGCGGCGACCACCGGCAGCATGACGTTGAGCTGGAAATTGCCGGACTGGCCGGCCACGGTAATGGTGCTGTCGTTGCCGATCACCCGGGCCGCGACCATGCAGACGGCTTCCGGAATGACCGGGTTGACCTTGCCCGGCATGATGGAACTGCCCGGCTGCAGGGCCTGCAGCTCGATTTCACCAAGCCCTGCCAGCGGGCCGGAATTCATCCAGCGCAGGTCATTAGCAATCTTCATCAGGCACACGGCCAGGGTCTTGAGCTGGCCGGACAACTCCACCGCGGCGTCCTGACTGCCGATGCCTTCGAACCGGTTGTCGGCCGAAACGAATTCGAAACCGCTGGCCTCGGTCAGGGCGCCGGCAACGGAGGCGCCGAAATCCGGATGCGCATTGATGCCCGTGCCCACGGCGGTGCCGCCCTGCGGCAGCTTGTGCATACGCCCCAGCGCGTCCACCAGGCGCGCCCGCGCGCTGGTCAGCTGGGCCGCCCAGGCATCGAGTTCCTGACCAAGCGTGACCGGCATGGCGTCCATCAAGTGAGTGCGCCCGGTCTTGGCTACCGCGGCCAGTTCCCTGGCGCGCTCGCCCAGGATCTGAAGCAGATGGTCAACTGCCGGCAGCAGATGCTCGCTGGTCTGCAGGCAGGCACTGACCTGAATAGCCGTCGGCACCACGTCGTTGGAACTTTGGCCCATGTTGACGTGATCGTTGGGATGGACGCCCAGGGCACCATCCGGGTCGGCCAGTCGGGCGATCACTTCGTTGGCGTTCATGTTGGAGCTGGTGCCCGATCCGGTCTGGTAGACATCGACAGGGAAGTGTTCGTCGACCTCGTTGGCGGCAACCCGGGCGGCGGCGGCGCAAATGGCCCGGGCGCGCGGCGAATCGAGCAGATCCAGCTGCTCGTTGGCTTGAGCACAAGCGCCCTTGATCAAGCCCAGAGCGCGAATAAAGGCGGCCGGCATGGGCTGGCCGCTGACCGGAAAGTTATCCACCGCGCGCTGGGTCTGCGCGCCCCACAGGGCGTCAGCAGGGACCTGCAGCTCGCCCATGCTGTCACGTTCGGTGCGGTAAGTCGTCATGGTGCTCTCCCTTTGTGCTTGATTATCGATGGATCAGAATGGTCCGGCGCCCTTCTCCGCCACCAGGTAGCAGATCCAGCCAGCATCGGCGTCACCGATTTCAGCCGGGGTGTAGATACCGTCGCCCTCGCCCGTGTCCTCGTCGGTTCCTTCCCAGTAAATGGTGGCCCGGGCGAAGCCGGCCTCGAGAAGCAGTTCACGGATTTCGGGCAGGGTCCACAGGCGCCAGTGGTACTCGAACGCGTTGTCCAGCCTGGAGCCGTCAGCAAATTCGAAGTGAATCCGGCAGGTCATGTGGTGGTGAATCGGGTCGAAGCTGGCCTGGTCCCAGACGTAGGTGAAGTCGTCGTACTCGGTGCGCTCCTCGATTTCGCGGTGGGCGTCATAGCCGCCAAAGGCGTCGAGAAACAACACGCCGTCGTCGACCAGCCCGGCCCGGGCGCGCTCGAAATACGCGCGCAGCAGATCGCGACGGGTAAACAGGTAATAGCTGAAATTCATCGCCAGAATGGCGTCTACCGGTTCGATAGCAGTACTCAACACGTCGCCTTCCACGAGCCGGATGCGCTTGCGCTGGCCCGGCTTGAGTGCTTCCAGGTGATGCCGGTGTCCCCAATCGAGTACGTTGGCGTCGAGATCGACCCCGATGGCTTCATTGGATGCGCCCGCCCGCACCCAGGCGCAGGCCGTGTTGCCGGTTCCGCAGAAGTCCTCGCGCAGCCTGCGCAAGGGGCGGCCGGCCACGGCGCCGAAGGTCTCGGCGACGAACTCCAGCTCGGTCTCCGGATCCTGCACGCTGGCTTCATACAAGGCGTGGCGATCGGCGCGGTCAGCCTGGCTGGCGCGCTTGCGGGCGTTGGAGCGGGTCAATCCCATGGTCAAACTCTCACTGCTGGCGACGCACCGCCGGCCAGGCGGCGCGCAGATAGGAAATCATGGATGCGATGGTCAGGGCGGCGGCGATCACCAGCAGGCCGATTCCGATCTGCAGGATCGGCAGCCCCAGCAAATTTTCCCGGAACAGCAGGAAACCGATCGCGACCATTTGCAGAATGGTCTTGATCTTGCCGGTCCAGGCTACCCGGACTCGCCCGCTCTCGCCCAACGCCGCCATCCACTCCCGGAGCGCCGAAACGGTAATTTCCCGCCCGATGATGATCGCCGAGGACAGCGCCAGCAGCCATTCCGGGTTGCGCTGCACGATCAGGATCAGCGCCACGGTCACCATCAGCTTGTCGGCAACCGGATCAAGAAACGCGCCGAAGGCGATGGCCATGCCGTAACGGCGCGCGATCCAGCCATCGAGCCAGTCGGTGATGGCTGCCAGCGCAAACACCAGCAGCGCGGCCAGGTTGGACCATTCCACCGGCAGGTAAAAGACCACCACCAGCACCGGAATCATGACGATCCGCAGCAGGGTCAGTATGGTGGGAATCGTCAACTGCACGCGCGAACATCCTCAAAGTCAGGGCTTGATTATCTCGCAATTCCGCCTCCGGAACAGGATCTATCCCTGGATTTCGGCGTTTCGCAGATGTTCGACGATGCGCTCGGCCAGCGCCCGCTGGATGCCCGGCACTTTCATCAACTCTTCGCTGCCGGCCTTGCGCAGTCCCTGCAGGCCGCCAAAGTGGCTGAGCAGCTTCTGACGGCGCGCCGGACCAACCCCTGGAATGGCTTCCAGCGGAGAACGCTGGGCGCGCTGCTGGCGCGCCCGGCGGTGCCCGCGTATCGCAAACCGGTGGGCCTCGTCACGAATCTGCTGGACCAGGTGAGAGGCCGGATGATGCGGCCCTGGCACCACCTCCTGCTGGCCGACCATCAGGCGTTCGTGGCCGGCCTTGCGTGCTGCTCCCTTGGCCACGCCGACCAGCGCAATGGCGTCCAGTCCGAGCTCTTCCATTACTGCCCGGGCGCGGCCGAGCTGACCGCGGCCGCCGTCGATCAGGACCAGGTCCGGCAAAGGCTCCTGTTGTTCCAGTGCGCGCCGGTAACGGCGCTCCAGGACCTGGGCCATGGCGGCGTAGTCATCCCCCGGCTCGATGCCGCGAATATTGTAGTGGCGATACTGTTTCTTCAACGCCCCGCCCGGGCCGAACACCACGCAGGCACCGACGGTCTCGGTGCCGGAAATATGGCTGATATCAAAACATTCGACCCGCTCGGGGCAGGCCTCGAGATCGAGCAGCTCGGTCAGGGCCTGAAGCCCCCTGCCCACCTGGTCGCGCTCGACCAGACGGCGTCGCAACGCATCCTCGGCATTGGTCAGCGCCAGCTTGACCCATTGCGCACGCTGGCCCCGCAGGCGCCAGCGCAGCGCCACCTGGGCACCGCGCTTGCGCCCCAGCGCCTCCGCCCACAGGGCCGCTTCAGCCGGCTCGTGCGACAGCAGGATCTGGGCCGGCGGAACGCGTTCGGCGTAGTACTGGCCCAGAAACGCGGCCATGATGTCGCCGCTGCTGGATTCCTCGTGCAGATTGGCGGGAAAAAAGCAGTGACCGCCGGCGTTGCGGCCCTGGCGGAACTCGACCAGCTGCAGGGCGGCCTGGCCGCCGGTGCGGCTGAGCGCGACCACGTCCAGGGTTTCACTGCTGCCGGCCACGTACTGGCTGGAACGAACCCGCTGCAGCGACTGGATATGATCACGCAGCGCCGCCGCATTTTCGAAATCCAGGGCGGCACTCGCCGCCTGCATGCGCTCGGCCAGATAATCGATCACGGCCGCGTCTTCGCCCTTGAGCAGGCGCCGGGCCGCTTCCACATCGCGCGCGTAGTCCGCCGCAGACACATAGCCCACGCAGGGCGCCGAGCACCGTCCGATCTGGTACTGCAGGCACGGCCGGGAGCGATTGGAAAATACGCTGTCGCGGCACTGGCGCAGGCCGAACAGGCGGTAGATCTGGTTCAGCGACTCGCGCACCGCACCCGCGCTGGAATAGGGTCCGAAGTACTCCCCGGCCGGTTTGCGGCTGCCGCGATAAAAGGCGATGCGCGGGAATTCGTGGCTGGTGTCGAGGCGAATCCAGGGATAGCTCTTGTCGTCACGCAGATTGATGTTGAACCGCGGCCGATAGGCTTTGATCCACTCGTTTTCCAACAGCAAGGCTTCGGCCTCGGTTCGGGTCAGGCTGACCTCCATGGCCGCGGTCCGGCGAACCATCAGCCCGATGCGCGCGCCCTTGTCGTGGCGACTGAAGTAGCTGGCCACACGGCGGCGCAGATTGCGCGCCTTGCCCACGTACAGCACCCGATCCTGGTCGTCCTTCATCAGGTATACGCCGGGACCGGTGGTCAGGCTGCGGGCGAAAGCCGCCCCGTCAAATGCGCTCATCAAACCCCGGTATCGAGCTGCGCGATCAGGCGATCGGCGGCCGTTTCGAGCATGTCAATCACCCGCCGAAACCCGGCCTCGCCCCCGTAGTAAGGATCCGGTACCTCATCAAGACCGTAGTCGGGCGCGAGGCTCATCACCAGGTCAATGCGGGCCCTGGCACCGGGCGGTGCCAGCCGATGCAGGTCTTCCAGGTTGGCCCGATCCATGGCGAACAGGCGATCGAAGCGATGAAAGTCCTCACGGCAGACCTGGCGCGCCCGTTGTCCACCCATATCCACACCCCAGTCCAGGGCAAAGGCCTGCGAGCGCGGATCCGGCGGCTTGCCGATATGCCAGTCGCCGGTCCCGGCCGAGTCGGTTTCCAGGACCATTCCGGCCCGGGCCAGCTTGTAGTCAAACACCGCCTTGGCGGTGGGGCTGCGGCAAATATTGCCAAGACAGACAAACAGAACGCTCTTCATGGTTCGGCCTCCTGGGTAAAATCATGCTCGGCGCGAATGCGCGCCAGATCGGCGGGCGTATCAATGCCCACCGGAATGTTCTCAGGCGCCGGGGCACAGGCAATGATCCAGCCGGCTGCAAGAGCCCGCAACTGCTCCAGCGCTTCGGCAACTTCCAGCCGGCCCGGCGGCAGATCACGCCAGGCCAGCAGGGCATCGACGCGATAGGCATACAGACCGACGTGCCGACACGCCAGTTCCGGATCAAAACCGCGCCCGCGCACGTGCGGGAGGGGAGCGCGCGAAAAATACATCGCCCGACCGTGATCGTCGACCACCAGTTTGACCACGTTCGGGTCGCGCCACTGTTGCTCGTCGACCAGCGGGCGCCACAAGGTCGAGATGTGCGCCGCCTCGTCTTCGATCAGCGTATCCACCACGCATTGCAGGGCCGAGAGCGGCATCAGCGGCTCATCGCCCTGCAGGTTGACCACCACCGAGCGTTCCGGCAGGCCAAGCACGGCGGCTGCTTCGGCCAGGCGATCGGTACCGGAAGCATGACTGGCGGCCGTCATTACCACCTCACCGCCGGCCGCGCGCACGGCCCGGGCAACCTGCTCACTGTCGGTCGCGACATGCACACTGGCAGCTCCCCAGCGTCGTGCCCGCTCCAGAACCCGCACCACCAGTGGCCGCCCGGCCAGGTCGGCGAGCGGCTTGTGCGGCAGCCGGGTGGACTCCAGTCGCGCCGGGATGAGGACGTGAACATCGGTCATGATGGCGCAAATTGTTGCACATGCTCGGTAACGCGATGCAGCGTGTCCGCCGGCAGGGCGGCGCTGACCTGCAGCACCAGGATGCCTTCGGCTGCCGGGCCTGAAACCAGGCGCCCCAGCTTGACCGCATCCTTGGCCGTGGTGACGATCGGGCGCGGAATACCAGCCAGGTCGCCCGTGCTGAACGCATGGTGATCAGGAAATGCATGCAGCCGCGGGCGCATTCCCAAATCCTCCAGCGTGCGGGCAAACTGCGCAGGGTTGGCAATACCGCACAAGGCGCTGACCGGCTGACCGGCCAGAGATTTCGGCGCCACCGGCTCGGCATCGCCCAGTCTCAGCAGCGCATCGACGACCAGGTCGAAGCGCCGACCCGGGAGGCTGGGGTCGGCGGGCGCACCGCGATGCAGGACGAGATCGGCAGTGTCGAGGCGACTGACCGGCTGGCGCAGCGGCCCGGCAGGCAGCAGCCAGCCATTGCCGAAACCACGCTCGCCATCGATCAGCACGATCTCGAAACTGCGCTCCAGGCGCTGGTGCTGCAGGCCATCGTCGGCCAGCACCACGTCGGCGCCCGCGGCGACTGCAGCCAGCAGTGCGCGCGCGCGATCCCGCCCGGCCCAGACCGGCAGCCCGGTGGCTGCAGCCAGCAAGACCGGCTCATCGCCACTCAGCGCCGGGTCGTCATCGGCCCGGACCCGGCGCAGGCCGGCAGAACGCGGCGTAGCGTAGCCGCGGCTGAGCAGCGCCGGCTGGCGCCCGGCCGCCATCAGGTGCCGAGCCAGGGCAATCACCACCGGGGTCTTGCCGCTGCCGCCCACGGTCAGGTTGCCGACTACCACGACCGGGACCGGCGGGCGGGCGGACGGCCTGGCCCAGCTTGCGCCATACAGCCGCTCATGAACCCGGGCGAGGACCTGGTACGGCCACGGCGGACGCTGGCGCTCGTACCACAGCCGATTGGCATAGCGTTCCAGCTGCGCGCGCATCCTCCGGCCCCGCTTTATCCCTCGACCAGTTGCAGCTTGTGCAGGTACTGGTAGATGCCATCTTCCCGACCCAGCAGCGATTCATGCGTGCCGGCCTCGACCAGGCGTCCTCCATCCAGCACCAGTACCTGGTCGGCGCGCCGTACGGTGGCAAGCCGGTGGGCAATCACCACCGTGGTGCGGTTGGCCATCAGCGTCTCCAGGCCAGCCTGGACGGCCTGCTCGGACTCCGCGTCCAGGGCCGAGGTGGCTTCGTCCAGAATCAGAATCGGGGCATCCTTGAGCAGCGCCCTGGCAATGGCCAGGCGCTGGCGCTGGCCACCGGACAACAGGGCACCGTCTTCGCCGATGCGCGAATCCAGACCCGCGGGCAGACGCTCGATGAAGTCCATCGCGTGGGCCGCACGCGCCGCCTCCTCCACCCGCTGGCGCGAAGTCTCACCGGCGCAGCCATAGGCAATATTGGCCGCCACGCTGTCGTTGAACAGCACAACGTCCTGGCTGACCAGCGCAATCTGGCGGCGCAGGGCCTCCAGCCGGTACTCGCTCAAGGCCAGGCCGTCCAGCAGCACGCGGCCGCTGGCCGGCTCGTAAAATCGCGGCAGGAGCTTGACCAGGGTGGTCTTGCCCGACCCCGAGCGACCCACCAGCGCGGTTACCGTGCCCGGCTCGATGCGCAGGCTGATGTCCTCGAGCACCGGCCTGTCCGCATCCGGGTAGCGAAATGCGACCTGCTCGAACACGATTTGGCCGCGCGCTCGTCCAGGATCGGCCGTGCCGTCATCCGGCTCCGCCGGCGTGTCGAGCACGCGGAAGATACTGTCGGCGGCGGCCAGCCCCTTTTCGATCACGGCATGCATCTTGGTCAGCCGCTTGAGCGGCGGGATGCAGGCGACCATCGCCGCCAGCACCGACATGAAGATCCCGGCCGTGACCTCGGCCCGCATGAAATCGCTGGCCGCCAGCAGCAGCAGCAAGATGACCGCCAGCCCCGCCGCCAGCTGGATCAGGGAAGACGACAGGAGCTGGGTCGCGGTCAACCTTAAGTGAAGTATCCTGTTTCCCTCATTTGTCTCTGAAAATATTCGTTTTTCTTTCTCTTTAGCGCCAAACAGCTTGATCACTTCGTGGCCGTTGACGGCCTCTTCGGTGACGTGCGTGACATCCCCCATGGAGTCCTGGATGCGAGTGGAGATGCGTCGGAAGCGACCACTGATGACGGTCACGACCAGGGCGATCACCGGCACCAGCAAGAGCATGGTCAGGGTCAGGCGCCAGGACTGGATCAGCATCACCGTGACCAGGGCGACCACGGTGAGGACGTCGCGGGCCGCGCCGATCAGGGCGGTGGTCGCCGCCTGTGCCACCTGCTCGGCGTTGTAGGTTACCCGCGAAATCATCTGGCCCGAGGAATGGCGGTCGAAGTAGGCTGCCGGCAGATCCAGGTAGCGCGCGAACAGATCACCCCGCAGGTCTGCGATCAGGCGCCGGCCAACCCACTCCATGCCGAACACACCGCCAAAATTGCCGGCGATGCGGACCAGAACCGCCACCATTACCAGCCCCGGCAGCCACAAATCCAGCGCCGGCTCGGGTGCAGCAATGGTGTCGTCGATCAGCGGCCGCAGAAGATAGAAAAACAGCCCCTGCCCGGCCGCGTCCAGCGCCACCGCCAGAATGGCCAGGGCAAAGATGCCGCGCTGGCGCCCGACATACCCCAGCAGCCGCCGGTACAGCCGCGGCGGCGCGGCGGGCGCCGGGTTCACTCCGGCTCTCCGGGCGGTTCCAGGGTAGCAATCCCGACCCGTTGGAAACCGGCTGCCGCCGCGACATCCAGCACCAGCACCACCAGCCCGTGCGGAGCGCGCGTATCGGCCCGTACTACCAGCGGAGCATCGTCATCGGCCCGGCGCTGATCCAGAACCGCACGCAGCGCGGCACGATTGTTTTCGGTCAGCAGATCATCGCCGACCAGGATGCGCCCGTCCTCGGTGACCGTAACCTCGATGACCCGGGGCACCGATTCCGCCTCCGCCGTCTCCGCCTCGGGCAGTTCCAGGCGCAGCAAAGCCTGGCGATCAAAAGTGGTCGAGACCATGAAAAATATCAGCAGCAGGAAGACCACATCGATCAGCGAGGTCAGGTTGATGTCGGGTTCTTCCGGTCCCTCTTCCTGGAGTCGCATGGTCGGCCCTGCCTAGGGGTTGCCGCGGCCGTGGAATTTCTGCCGGCTGATCTGGCCGTACTCGATGGCCTGCAGGAGTTTCAGAGCCTGGGCCTCCATCTGGAGTACGTAATCACGCACAAGCCCGCGGAAATAGCGGTAGAAAAAATAGGTAGGAATCGCCACGCTCAGCCCGGCCGCGGTCGTGATCAGGGCCTCGGAAATACCCCCGGCCATTTCGTTTGGATCGCCGACACCGTGCACCATGATGGCGCTGAAGACCCGAATCATGCCGATCACGGTGCCCAGCAGCCCCAGCAGCGGGGTAACCCCGGCAATCGTGCCCAGCGTGTTGAGAAACCGCTCCAGGCTGTGGACGACCTGGCGACCGGTGTCTTCGACCGCTTCCTTGATGATTTCCCGGCGTCGATCGCGATGCTCCAGGGCAGCAGCCAGCACTTCGCCAAGCGGGGAACTCAGCCGCAGTTGCTCGATGTGCTGCTGGTCGAGTTCTTCCTGTGCTGCCCACTGGCGAACCTGGTCCGGCAGACCGCCGGGCACGACCCGCGACCGGCGCAAGGCCAGAAAGCGCTCCAGGATGATGGCGACGGCCAGCACCGAGCACAGCAGGATTGGCACCATCAACCAGCCGCCGGCGATCACGATTTCAAGCATCTGTTCACCACTTGCCGACAGTTTCGGCCAGTTCTTGTGCCCGCCCCGATGATACCGGGTTTACCGGTCGCGCGGTCACGGACACTGCTCGCGGGGGAGCCAGAAACGGGCACGGCGGGTGCGCTCGGAACGCAGCTCCGGGTCCCGGCCTGGCGCAAGACGAAGCCGCAGGGCACCGCAGGCACCGGTCGTCACCACATCGATGGAACGGTTCTGCAAGCGTTCAAGCAGCTCTGGATGAGGCCGCCCGAAACGGTCCTGGCGAGCCACCGAGGCCAGCGCCAGCGTCGGCTCCAGCTGGTCGAGAAACGGACCGCCGGCCGCGCGGCGATGACCGCCAGCCGAGAGCACCAGTACCTCGGCTGCCAGTCCGGGATGCTCCAGCAGCAGGCGTTGCTCGACCTGCCGGTCAATCGCCCCGGATAACAGCACCCGTCCGCCGGGTCCGTCGATCAGGACCACGCAGCTGCTGTTGTCGCCCAGATCCGGGAGCGCCGCCGACGGATGCAAAAACGCCAGCCGATAGCGGCCCAGGCGCCATGACTCACCGGCCCGGCAGGTGCGGCCCTCGCCCGCCCCTGGCGCCATCCGGATGCGCAGCGGATGGGCCCATTCGCGCGCCGTCCCAACACCACCGGCATGACCGCGATGACTGCGCCCAACCACCAGTCCCTGCAGTTGCGGCCGGGACGTAGCCGCCAGACCGCGCACCAGACCGCTCAGGGCATCGCTGCCCTCGCCGTCCCCGGGGCCCGTGTCATAGAGAATTTTGCGGCCGTCGTTTTCCAGCAGGATGGCCTGGCCGTCGCCGACATCGAGCATCCACAGGGTCAGAACGTCGGGACCTGCAACCTCCGCGCGCGGCAGCAACAACGGCAGCAGCAAAAATGCGCCCAGCCAACGTCCCGGCCAGCCCGGCGGTGCCAGCAGCCATAAAGCACCAATCACAGCAAGGACCAGCGCCAGCAAGCCACCTGCGGCCGCCTCGCGGTGACTCCATGCCTGCCCGTCGACCCACTGCAGGAATTCCAGCAGCACCGCCAGGCCAGCCTCGACAGCCATGATCGGCCCATCGACAGGAAGACCCAGCAGCAGCAACAGCAGGCTCAGCAGCAGCAACGGCAAGACCCAGAAACCGACGAGCGGAATCGCGACCAGGTTGGCAACCATCGCACCGGGAATCCACTGGCCAAACACGCCCACGTTGAGCGGCAGCAACCCGATCGCGATCACCAGTTGGGCCAGCACCAGGCCTCGAATCCAGCCAACTGCCTGCGCCGGCCGCCATGCAAAGGCCCAGATCAGCACCGCGACCGCGCTGAACGAGAGCCAGAATCCGGTCGCCAGCGGCGCGACCGGGTCGATCAGCAGCACCGCCAGCAAGGCCAGCAACAAGGCATGGGCCGGACGAATGCCACGCCGCAGGGTCAGAGCCGTGGCCGCCACGCCCAGCATGATCAGGGCGCGCACCGTAGGCAGGGTAAAACCCGCAAGCCACGCATAACCCAGGGCGGCCAGCAGACCGGCGCAGATCGCCAGCCGCCGTCGATCAAGCGCCGGCTGCCAGATTGGTACCGGGCTCAGCAGCCCGCCGGCCAGCAGCGCGGCAAGACCGGCCACCATCCCGATGTGCAGGCCCGAAATCGCCAGCAGGTGGGCCGTGCCGGTGCGCCGCAGGAGATCGCGCAAGTCTGCCTCCATGGCCGTGCGATCGGCCAGTCCCAGGGCGCGCAGCAGGGCGGCATGCTCCAGGCGCGTGGTCTCGGCCTGCAGACGCTCGGCCAGCACCTGGCGCTGACGATCGACCGCACCGCGCCAGCCACCGGGCTGCAGCCGCGCGGGGCTACCCCGCACCGTGGCCTGAGCGCCGACCCGTTCCGACAGCAAGTGCCGGCGCAGATCGAAACCACCCGGATTGAGTCTTCCGTGGGGCGGATTCAGGCGCAGTTCAAAGGCCCAGACTTCACCCGGTCGCAGATACTCGCCCGGGCGAAACCAGCTGACCTGGATCCGGTCCGGCAGATGCCGGGCCGAATCGCCCACCGGCGCCACCACGAAACGCAGGGACTGCCCGCGGCTTTCGGGCAAGCCGACGATCCGGCCGGCGAGCTGAACCTCCTCGCCGGCCCGTTCCTCGGGCCAGGCCGCAGACAGGTGCAGTTGCGCATGGCCGGCAAACCAGCACATGCCGAGCAGCAGCGCCAGCGGCAGACGCAAACCTGGTGCAGCCCAGACGGCTACGACAGACAGAAAAGCCACTGCCAGAATCACCCACAGCGGCGGCAGCCAGGGTGCGGCCACCGCAGGCAGGGTGCCGGCCGCAAAGGCAACTGCGTATCGCCAGTGCATCGGCCGCCCCGGCGCCGCCGTCAATCCAGCGGCTGCAGCGTACCGCCGGTCATTTCCAGGCGCCGATCCATGCGCCGGGCCAGCCGCAGATCGTGCGTCACCAGCACAATACTGGTTTGAAACTCCTGGTTCAGTTCCAGCATCAAGTCATGGACCTGATCGGCATTGCGTTCATCGAGATTGCCGGTGGGTTCGTCTCCAAGCACACAGGCCGGACGGTTGATCAATGCCCGCGCCACGGCCGCGCGCTGGCGCTCTCCACCCGAGAGTTCACCCGGTTTGTGGTGCAGGCGCTCACCCAGCCCGACCCTGGCAAGCAAATCGGCCGCGCGCTGCTCGGCCACGGCGGCGGGCTCACCACCAATCAGCAGCGGCATGGCCACGTTTTCGAGGGCACTGAACTCGGCCAGAAGGTGATGAAACTGGTACACGAAACCCAGCGAGCGATTGCGGATCAGGGCGCGCTGGCGTTCATCGGCCACCGCCATGTCCTGACCAGCCACCCGCACGGTGCCCGCTGTCGGTTGATCCAGACCCCCCAACAAGTGCAGCAGGGTGCTCTTGCCGACTCCCGAGGCACCGACGATGGCCAGCCGTTCGCCGGCCGCCACATCCAGATCCACCCCGGTGAGGACACGCACTTCGGCCGGGCCCTGGCGGAAAGTCTTGACCAGGCCACGACAACTGACCACGCTCAGCGCTCGCGAGCTACTCATAGCGCAAAGCCTCCACTGCCTCGGTGCGGGCCGCGCGCCATGCCGGGTAGACCGTCGACAGCAACGACAACACCAGGGCCAGGCCGGCAAAACGAACCACGTCTCCTGCGCGCAGTTCCGACGGCAGATCGCTGATGTAGTACACCTCGGCCGACAGGAACTCGATACTCATGACGTTCTCGATTGTCGCGACCACCGACTCGACGTTCAGGGCCAGCACAATGCCCGCGACCACGCCGACCAGGGTTCCGATCACGCCGATCAGCGACCCCTGGATCATGAACACCGCCATGACCTTGCGCGGGGTCAGGCCCATGGTCTTGAGAATCGCGATGTCGGCCTGCTTGTCGGTGACGACCATCACCAGCGTGGAGATGATATTGAACGCGGCCACGGCAATAATCAGCGACAGGATAATGAACATCACGGTCTTTTCGGTCTGTACGGCGCGGAAAAAATTGGCGTGCTGCTGGGTCCAGTCCCGCACCTGGTACAGCCCGGGCAGTTCGGCGCTCAGATCGCGCGCAATCCAGCGCGCACGCATCATGTCATCGAGCTTGAGTCGAATACCACTGATGTCGTCACCCAGCCGGAACAGCCTCTGGGCATCTTGATAATGGATCAGGGCCAGAGCGGTGTCGTATTCGTGCACCCCGGCCTCGAACAGGCCGCTGACCTCGAAACGCCGCACCTGGGGCATCACCCCGCCCGGCGTGGCCCGGATTTCGGGCGCAAAGATCGTCACCGAATCACCCGGACCCACCCCGAGGCGAGTGGCCAGTCCGACCCCGAGCACGACCTGCCAGCGGCCCGACTCCAGACTGTCCAGACTGCCGGCGCGCATCATCTCGAGAATGTCCGACACCCTTGGCTCGGCCTCGGGGTCGATGCCACGAATCATGGCACCGGCAGTCCGGCGCGCCCTGAGCATGGTCTCCTGCTCCACGAACGGCGCGGCACCGAGCACGCGCGGGTTTTCCATCGCCTGCTCGACGACGCCGGGCCAGTCCGGGAAGCGGCCGTCGAAACCCTGGATGGTCGCATGCGAGATCATGCCCAGAATCCGGTCACGCAGTTCACGCTCAAAGCCATTCATCACGCTCAATACGGTGATCAGCGTCATCACCCCCAGGGCAATACCGGCCATGGAAATCAGCGAGATGAAGGAAATGAAATGGTTGCGGCGCTTGGCGCGCAGGTAGCGCAGGCCGACAAACAGGGGAAGAGGCTGGTACATGCGATTCGCTCGGTTGCTAGGGGCCGGTGCGGCGCAACTGATCCAGCACCGCGCCCAGTTCCGGCGGCAGCGGTGAACTGAAAACCTGCTCCTCCGGCCACGGCAGGTGCAGACAATGCGAGTGCAGGAACAGACGTCGCAGTCCGTCCGGGCAAGCCTCGGGATTGTAGCGTTCATCCCCGGCCACGGGGTGATTGATGTGGCGAGCATGAGCGCGGATCTGGTGGGTGCGCCCGGTTTCGATTTCGGCTTCCACGTAGACATGGCCGGCCAGGCGCTCAAGAACCCGGAAGTGGGTGCGCGCTGGCTGACCCGCCTCATCCACCACAACCCGGTGCTGACCGCTGGCGTCGCGGATCTTTGCCAGGGGCGCATCCACCGTAATCCGGTCCTGCGCCAGCTGACCAGACAGCAAGGCAAGATAGCGCTTGGACACCTCGCGCTCGGCGAAACACCGCTGCAGGGTGGCCAGGGCCGTGCGCGTGGCAGCAAAAACGACCAGACCGCTGGTGGCCCGATCGAGTCGATGAACGGGACGCCAGGCCGAGTCCAGCCGAGTCATGACATCGACCAGACCGTAGCTCAGGCCCGAACCGGCATGCATTGCCAGCCCCGCCGGCTTGTCGACGATGCAGTACTCGGCGGTGGCGGAAATGACCCGGCGCCGGATCTCATTGACCAGTTTCTCCGGCGGCGCCCCCGAAGAGGGTGGCTTGCAGGCCACCGGAGGAATCCGGACCGAGTCGCCACAACGCAACTTCTGCATCGGCCGGGCGCGGCCGCCGTTGACCCGTACCTGGCCGGTTCGGACCAGTCGATAGACCAGGCTCCTGGGCACGCCGTCGAGCTGGCCGATGAGAAAGTTGTCCAGACGCTGGCCGTCCCGGTCCTCGCCAACCTCAACATGCCGGACCGAGCCAGGCTCCCGCTGCGAACTCATAAGCAATTGCACTGCATACAAAAAAATCCAGCGCTCTATCGAATGCAGAGCGTTGGTGATAACATATCAGGGTTCGCGCCGTTCCACAGACCGGATCGCAGGCCCGAACTTCAAATGCATTTCTTCGGCCGGTTGCATGAACCGGCCTGAACTCAACATAAAGCCCGTTCCCGGCTGCCAGCACGGACTATGGTCGGCCGGGATTGGTGAAGCAGGACATCTTGGTCGGCCGTGCAGTTCGCGGCCCGCCTGCAGCGGCGATCCGCCTCGAGGCAACTGGAGGAGGTTTCGCGCTGACGGCAGTGGCTCCATCGACAACACGCCCCGGCCGCGACCGGGGCGACAGCGCCGGTTCCGGCTGGATTCGGGGCGCGACAAGGTGTCTCCGTCACCGGTTCCGGGCCGCGCTGCGGCCGGAGCGGCGGAGGAATAAAAAACAATGAAACGAATGCTGATCAACGCGACCCAACCCGAAGAGGTCCGCGTAGCCATCGCCGATGGTCAGAACCTGCTCGACCTCGACATCGAGGTGCCCGCCCAGGAGCAAAAAAAATCCAACATCTACAAAGGCCGCATCACGCGCGTCGAACCCAGCCTCGATGCATGCTTCGTCGAGTTTGGCTCCGAGCGTCACGGCTTTCTGTCGATGAAGGAAATCGCCCGCGAATACTTCTCCGAAGAGGCCCAGAAAAACTTTGACGAAGGCAATCGGGTCGACATCAAGGACGCCGTTCGGGCCGGTCAGGAAGTCATCATCCAGGTCGACAAGGAGGAACGCGGTACCAAGGGTGCAGCACTGACCACCTTCATCAGCCTGGCCGGTCGCTACCTGGTCCTGATGCCCAACAATCCGCGCGCCGGCGGCGTATCGCGCCAGATTTCGCGCGACGAGCGCAAGGAAATTCTCGACACGCTCAAGCAGGTCGAAGTCCCCGAAGGCATGGGGATGATCGTACGCACGGCGGGCGTGGGTCGGGAACAGGAAGAGCTGCAATGGGATCTGGATTACCTGCTCCAGCTGTGGTCGGCCATCCAGGCGGCAGCCAAAAGCCGTGCTGCGCCCTTTCTGATCTACCAGGAAAGCAACCTCATCATCCGGGCGCTGCGCGATTATCTGCGTGAAGACATTGGCGAAATCCTGATCGACGATGAACGCGTTTTCGAAGACGCGCGCGAGTTCATGCAACAGGTGATGCCGCACAACCTGCGCAAACTCAAGATCTACCGTGATGACACGCCGCTGTTTTCCCGTTACCAGATCGAAAGCCAGATCGAGTCGGCTTTTTCGCGCGAGGTACGCCTGCCGTCCGGCGGTGCGCTGGTCATCGACCACACCGAAGCCCTGTTATCGATCGACATCAACTCCGCGCGCGCGACCAAGGGCGCCGACATCGAGGAAACCGCCCTCCAGACCAACCTGGAAGCCGCCGACGAGATCGGTCGCCAGCTACGTATCCGTGATCTTGGTGGCCTGATCGTCATCGATTTCATTGACATGCTCAGCAAGGATGCCCAGCGTGAGGTCGAAACCCGGCTGCGTGAAGCCATGCGCATGGACAAGGCCCGGGTGCAGATTGGGCGGATCTCGCGCTTTGGCCTGCTGGAGATGTCGCGCCAGCGCCTGCGCCCGTCGCTGGGGGAATCCAGCCATATCACCTGCCCGCGCTGCGACGGTTACGGCTCGATCAGGTCGGTGGAATCGCTGGCCCTGGCCATCCTCCGGCTGGCCGAGGAAGAGGTGATGAAAGATCACACCTCACGCGTCATCGTCCAGGCGCCGACCGAGGTCGCCAACTTCCTGCTTAACGAAAAGCGCAGCGTGATGGCTGACCTGGAGCGCCGCAACAAGCTGCCGATCACGGTCGTGGCCAATCGCTGGCTGGAAACACCGCGTTTTGAAATCCAGCGGCTGCGCTCCAGCGAATCCCTGGACGAACCCAGCTATACCCTGCCGGGGAGCGAGCCGCCGGACCCGGCACCAGGTTCCGTTCCCGCCGACGGCAGCACCGCACCGCGCCCGGCCGAGGCAGCCGTCAGCGGCATTCGCCCGGCCACGCCGGCGCCCGAAAGACGTCCCGAACCGGCGGGTCCGGGTACTTTCTGGCGCAACTTCATGACCCGTCTCGCCGCATTCTTCGCCGGCAAGCCGGACGAAGAGGATCACAAGGGATCGACCCGCGCCCGTTCCGGCGGCGGCCGGAAGCCGACCCGCAGCGCCGAGCGCGCGTCCCCGCGCGCCCAGGACAACAGCGAGACCCGCAAGCGCGGCAAACCCTCTGACAGCGGTTCATCCCGGCCAGTCGACCGAAACACCAAGAAACGCAAGAAAAAGAAAAAAACCGCGACGTCTCAGACCAGTGAGGCCGGACCCACCCAGTCCGGACCGGAAGATCAGGTGCCCGCAGCCGAGGGCAGCAAACCGGCGCGAAAAAAACGGCGCCGGCGCGGCGGCAAGAAACGCCGCAGCAACTCGTCCCAGGCAAATGAGAATGCAACCGGAACTCATCAGCAAGCTTCTGACAGCCAGGGATCAGCGCCCGAGCAGGCCAACCCGGACAAGGGTTCAACCGACTTGAAAACCAGCCCGCGCCGCATCGACCATCGACCGGAATCTTCGCCGCCGGCAAAGATGGAACCGACAGCAGATCAGGAAAACAAGGCGCCAGCGCCCGAAAAGCCGAAACCGGCGCCGAGCGAACCTGCCGCCGCAGACGACAAGAAAAGCGGCGAATCCGGGACTGCAGTGCGCGGCGAGGACGGCATCTACAGGGTCGAGTCCGGCCCCGAGAAGGACACCCGACCATAGGGCTCTCTCCCGGCAGGCAGGCCTGTCTGCCGGGATACCCTCGCGGGGCAAAAGGGGTTTTCTCAGACTTCTGTTTTGATCAGACCGTGGCGAATCGCCAGCCGCAGCAGGTCGACTTCGCTGTTGACCCCGACTTTTTCGTAGATCCGGTACTTGTAGGTCGATACTGTTTTCGGGCTGACCTTGAGGACCTCGCCAATGCGCACCGGCTTCATGCCCTGCACCAGCATCAAAGTTACCTCCAGTTCGCGCGAGGTCAGTTCCTGGAAGGGCGACTGGGGGGTTCCCGGCAGCAGGGATAATGCCAGCTGCTGGGCAATTTCCGAACCGATGTAGCGTTCACCACGATGGACCGCATTGACCGCTGAAATCAATTCTCCGGCGCTCGCGCCCTTGGTCAGGTAACCGCTGGCGCCAATATCCAGCAGCCGCGCGGGCAGCGGCGGCTCGGAATGGGCGGTCAGAACAATGATCCGAATGCCGGGTTGGGTCTTTAAAATCCGTTCTGTTGTTTCCAGGCCGGAAATCCCCGGCAGACCCACATCCATGAGAATCAGGTCGGGCTCGAGCCGACGCGCCATGGCAATGGCCTCTTCCCCGGTAGCCGCTTCACCAACCACCTCCACACCCTGCATGCCGGCAAGGATGTTGTGGATACCGGTCCGGAAAAGTTCATGATCCTCGACAATCATCAGTCTAATCATGTCGAAATCCCCATACTTGAACGCTCCCTTAACTTTACATGAAATCGGCCGCGCAAGAAAGGCGTAGCGCGCATGCCGGCTCGCAGGAGCACTCCGACCCGGGTTTCGCAGCACCTGCGCTACAATCCGTTGTCTTCGACCAAACCTGAACAGGAGCTTCAATGAAACCGACCCTGGCCCTCCATGCGATCGCCCTGCTGCTGACATTGACCCTTGCCGGTGTGGGCAGCGCCGATACAAGGGTGCTGCGCACCGAATATCAGCCCATCAATCTCGAGCGCATAGCCGACGGACTGGAGCATCCATGGGCCATCGATTTTTTGCCCGATGGCCGCCTTCTGGTCACCGAACGTCCCGGTCGGCTCAATATCATCGGGCCTGACGCCAGCAAGACCACCGTCAGTGGAACACCCGAGGTAGCCGCCATTCGCCAGGGTGGACTCATGGAGGTGCTGCTCCACCCGCGCTTTGAGGAAAATCAATGGGTCTACCTGACCTACGCCAAGGCCGACGACTCCGGCCAGACCGCAACGGCGCTGGCCCGGGCCCGGCTGCACGATGACCAGCTGCATGATCTGGAAGACCTCTACGTTCAGGAACGCTACTCCGCTCCCGGGCGCCACTACGGCTCGAAGCTGGCCTGGATGCCCGATGGCACTCTTTTGATGAGTATCGGTGACCGTGGTCCCGAGCCACCGCGGGCGCAGGATCTGAGCGACAGCGCCGGAACCCTGATTCGCCTGACCGAGGACGGCGGCATCCCGGACGACAACCCGTTCCTTGAGCATGAGCAAGCGCTGCCGGAAATCTTCACCTACGGCAACCGCAACGTCCAGGGCCTGATCGTGCATCCGCAAACCGGGGAAATCTGGAGCCATGAGCACGGACCGCGGGGCGGCGATGAACTCAACCTGATGCAGCCCGGCGGCAACTATGGCTGGCCCGTGGTCAGTCTGGGCCGTGACTACCGCACTGAAGAGCCCTACTTCGAGGATACGCTTCGCCACCACCCCGACATGATCGACCCGGTCATCGACTGGACGCCGAGCATCGCCGCCTCCGGCCTGGCCGTGCTTGTCGAAGATCACTTCCCCGCCTGGCAGGGCAACTTCCTGGCCGGCGGGCTGCGCGCTCAGCAAATTCGACGCATCGTGTTCGAGGACGGCATCCCGGTCCACGAAGAAGAACTCATTCGAGGCGAAATCGGCCGCATCCGAGACGTGCGAGTAGGCCCGGACGGCAATATCTACGTGGCCACAGACCATGCAGAGGGTGCCGTGTACCGGATTTCGCCAGCCGGCTGACCCGGACCCATGACCGCCGGCTCATCGCCCCCGGTTGTGGTTCTGACCGGGGGTATCGCCTCCGGCAAGAGCGCGGCTTCAGACCACTTCGCCCGGCTGGGCGTTCCGGTGATCGACACCGACGTGCTGGCGCGCGAAGTGGTCGCGCCCGGCACCTCGGGACTGGCCGCCGTAGTCGGGGCTTTCGGAACCGACATACTGGGGGCAGACGGCAAGCTCGACCGGAAACGCCTTGGCAGACGCATTTTCAGCGACGCGGCAGCTCGCCAACAGCTGGAGGCGCTGCTGCATCCGCGGATAGAGGCAGCCGCACGCGATAGCATCCGGCAACTTGAAAACCCAGCCTACTGCCTGCTGGTGGTTCCCCTGCTGGTAGAAACCGGGCTATTTGCCGACGCTGACCGGGTGGTTGTGGTGGACCTGCCGGAAGAAGATCAGCTCGAGCGCCTGCGCCGTCGCGACGACATGGACGAGGATACCGCCCGGCGCATGCTGGCCGCGCAGGCATCGCGCCGTCAGCGACTGGCGCGGGCCGACGAGGTCATCGATAACCGGGGTTCGATCGAGGCGCTTCGATCTCGCGTCGAACGACTGCACGAACAGTTGATGGCTGAATTTTCCTAAAAAAGGATTCAGTCCTCGTCGTCGCCCGGGCGCTGAGCGGCTTCAACCAACTGCTTCTGGATGTCGCCCGGTACGGCTTCGTAATGCGAAAACGACATCGTGTAACGCCCCTGGCCGCCGGTCAGGCTCTTGAGCTCGGTCGGGAAATCACTGAGCACCGACAACGGCACGGCCGCCTTGATGCTGGTCGTCAGGCCGCTATGGCTGTCGGTGCCCTGAATGCGCGCACGCTTGGCCGCCAGCGCGCCGGTGACATCGCCCATGAAAGTATCGGGAACGGTCACCTCAAGCTCGACAATGGGCTCAAGAATCTGCGGGCCAGCGTTGCCGATGGCATCGAGAAACGCCTTGCGTCCGGCAACCACGAAGGCGATTTCTTTTGAATCGACGGCATGGAACTTGCCGTCGTAGATCACGACTTCGACATCCTGCATCGGGTAACCGGCAATCGCTCCCTCTTCGATCACCTGGCGGACGCCCTTTTCAACCGCCGGGATCAGGCTGGTCGGGATGGCACCACCAACCACCTCGCTGGCGAAGCGAAAACCCTCGCCGCGCCCGCGCGGAGCAACACGTAGATAAACTTCCCCGAACTGGCCGGCGCCACCGGTCTGCTTCTTGTGCCGATGGTGCCCTTCAGCGCGCCGGGTAATCGTCTCGCGGTAGGCAATACTCGGTGGCCGGGTATCGACCTCGACCCCGTAGCGTGTCTTGAGTCTTTCGAGCATCACGCGCAGGTGCATTTCGCCCAGTCCGCGCACCACGGTTTCATTGAGTTCCTGGTTCTGGTCGACCAGGAAACACGGATCTTCCTCGCTCAGACGCTCCAGCGAGGCGGCCAGCTTCTGCTCCTGGCCCCGGGTCTGGGCGGCCACCGCGACCCCGAACATCGGCTGGGGGAAATCCACCGGCTTGAGGAAGTAGTGATCCTCCTCGTGTGAGTCGTGCAGGATGGCATCGTAGTAGACCTCATCCACCTTCGCCACCGCACAGATATCACCGGGGACGGCGATATCAATCTCGCGATGCTCCTTGCCGTGCATGCGGTACAGGTGGGAGACCTTGAACGGTTTACGACTATCACCAATGTAGAGCTGCGTATCAGGCCGGATGGTGCCCTGGTAGACGCGGAAAATGCCCAGCTTGCCGGCGTACGGATCGTTGGCAATCTTGAATACATGGGCCAGGACGTTGCCGTCCGGATCTGGTTCGGGCGTCACCCGCTCGCGCTCAGGGCCCTTGCGAAACGGCGGCGGATTGCCCTGCCCCGGGCTCGGCAGCAGTTGATGGGCCAGGCGCAACAGATGCTCGCAGCCGGCCCCGGTGTGGGCCGAGGTGAAACAGATCGGCACCAGGTTACCCTGGCGCAAGGCCTTCCCGAACGCCTCGTGCAGTTCTTCGGAACCGATTTCCTCACCTTCGAGGTACTTGCCCATGAGTTCTTCATCCACCTCCACGACCTGGTCAAGAATCTCGGTGTGGGCATCGGCAACCGACAGGATATCGGTCTCGCCTTCGCTGCGGTAAAAGCAGTCCCGCACGGTGCTGAAGTTTTCCGCCGGCAGGTTGATGGGCAGGCACTGCGGCCCGAATTCTTCCCGAATTTCCTTGATCAGGGCGACCAAGTCGACCTCGGGCATATCCATCCGATTGATCACAATCATCCGGCACAGCTTGCGCTGTTTCGAACGGCGCATCATGCTGCGGGTGGACATTTCGATGCCGGTGGTCGCGTTGATGACAATCACGGCCGTCTCGATCGCGCTCAGGACCGACAACGCCTGGCCACGGAAGTCCGGGTCTCCGGGGGTGTCCAGAAGGTTGATCAGGGCATCCTGATAGGGAATGCTCACCAGCCCGGTAACCAGCGAATACTGGTACTTGCGCTCGAGCGGGTCAAAATCAGTAGTCATGGTGCCGCGCTCGAGGTTGCCCAATTCTCCCAGCATGCCGGCCTTGACCATCAGCGCATCGACCAGCGAAGTCTTGCCGGCACCGTCGTGGCCAAAAAAAGCGAGGTTTCTGATTTGTTGTGTGGTGTGCGCCGCCATCTGTGTCTCCGTGCAAGCAAAGGCCCTCAAGTCCATCCGAGGCCGGGGTGATGGATTCAGCAGGAATTCAGCCTGGCGAGTCTATCCTTGACCCTGACACTGGATGTCGAATGTATCCAAGCTTACCGAATCCGGCGATGCTTATTGGAGTTTTCTGATCTACCTGGATGACCTTTTCTGAGGAGAACCATCATGCTAGCCAGAACCGCGACCCTTGCAGCCCTCGTCCTGACCGCCAGCCTGGCTCATGCCGGTGGCGTTCAATACCAGACCGTGCCGGTAGTGGAAGTCGAGCCGCGCTACGCGGTGACGCGTACCCCGGTGGACCGGACCGTGTGCTGGGAAGAAAAAAGCTATCAGCGCACGGCCGATTCGCGCAGCTCCGCCACCCCAACCGTCGTCGGGGCGATCATCGGGGGTGTGATCGGTAACCAGTTTGGTGGCGGCAGCGGCAAGAAAGCGGCCACGGTCGCCGGTGCAGCGCTCGGCGGCTCCATCGGCCGCGACGCCGGCCGGTCCAGCCAGCCTGCGCGCTATGTCCCGGTGCATGAAGAACGCTGCACGGTGCAGCGTGATTTCGAGGAAGAGACCGTTATCACGGGCTACCGGGTGTCTTATCTTTATAACGGCACGGTCCATCAAACCCAGATGCGACACCATCCGGGTGACAGCCTGCGCGTGCGGGTTTCGGTAACCCCTGCCCCTTGACAAGCCCACCATCTTCGTTCAGGAAACGGCCCCGTCACCAGCGGGGCCGTTTCATTTTCACTCCGCCTGCAGGAGCCCGTTTAGTCGCGGGCGCGCCAGCATAAATTCAGTGCAGGGTGCGTGCGGCGTGCGCGCGCAGTTCGTCCAGAGTGGCGTATTCCAGCGCGGCCTGATGGGTGGCCTCCAGCACCACGCGTGGTGCGCAGCCGGCCCGCAGTGCTTCTGCCCAGCGAGCCGCGCACAGACACCACTGATCGCCAGGCTGTAGCCCCGGAAACCCGAACTGGGGACGCGGCGTGC
>PXBD01000026.1 GCA_003565625.1 Gammaproteobacteria bacterium | reverse complement strand
TGCGCTGAGCTGGAGAGGCGCCTTGAAGAGTTCAACGTAAACGGGGTCTCCTACCGGGTGGTCCCGGCTGACATGAGCGAGATGGCCGAACAGGCCGGCGAGGGCAGCTTGTGCTGGCTGGAAATCCGCGGCGTGCCGGAAAGCGGCGTGGGCGACGCGGCCGCTCCTCTGTACGACGCGGCTCTGCGCAAGACAGAAGGCCCGCTTGACGTGCAGCGGGCCTACCAGCCCCGGTTTGGCCAGGTTGAGTCCATCGGCGTGTGGCTGATTTCTGTGCTGCTGGCCGCGATTGTGATGTTCACTCGTCGGCGCCGGCCTTCATAGGGTCGGGCCAGCTGCTTCGAAGGTTGCGGAGTCAGCGCCTAACCGGCACCCGGTCCCACACCAGTTCGGCATCGAAGTCGCCATCGAGCGAGAAAATCTCGGCGCGCTCGCCATCGCGCGAGCGCAGGCGGCCGGAAACTGCCAGCGTGCCGCTGATCTGCTCCTCATCGGCCAAAGTCAAGTTAATCTGACCTTCTTCGGCCATCCCGGCAGAGCGAAGATGTACCAGGCCATCGTCGTCGACGTCGGCTACGACTACGTGGGCCACCATGTCCCCGTCAGTCGGCCGGTTCTGGTCAGAGTCCAGGCTGTCGTCAGCCACAACGGCAAGCGCGGTCGGTTCAGCCGGTCGCCCATCGTTTATGCGCAGTAGCGCCATGCAAATGACGGCATCGAGTTCTTGGTCGAAAGCTTCGATCGCAATCAAAAAGCCCTGGCCAAAAAAATCATCGTCTTCGAAGCCGAACGCGGCCTGGCCGCGCGCCGTGCCCTCAAAAGGACCGGTGACGCTGCCTTCGAAGGGTGGGCTGTCGGCCAGCAATTGGGTAAGGCCCAGCAGGTCATCGGCATCGAGTCGCTGGCACAAGCCCATGCGGGAAACCGTCGTCAGAGCCGTGTCGAGAAACACACTATCTGCGGCATCCAGTCGCGGCATGCGCTCAAGGTCTGTTTCTACCACTGGCTCACTGTAAGAGCGAAAGTCTCGAATCGCCATCTCAACGGCGTATCCGAGTCTTTGGGCCAGTTCGTCATCCTCGCGCATCGGGTCGCTGGGTGCGTCATCGAACGCGGACCGCTGATTTGGCGCCAGCCGGTAATTGGCCGTTTCCACGGCCGCGATCATCCCGACAGGTTCCAGTGCTGCGATCAGCCGGTCCTGAAGAAGCGGTGCACTGCCGCTCGGTATTTCCGCGGCAAAGGCGACCAGAGCGTGACGATTGATTTGCAGCGGAACCGGTGAAAACGGGCGGTCCGGCCACACCCACACGATGCCATAGCGCAGCGCGGTTGAATCATGCCACTCATCGTTGCGCAGGCTGCTCAGATCGCTGAGCACCGCAAGGGAATAGCCGTGGGCCCGATGGCCATCGATCTGGCGAGTTTCGTCGGTGGGGTAAAGACGAACCTGGATATCCCGCAATTGGTGTTTGCGGTCTCGGGCATCGGTATAGCTCAAGGGCAGTTCGGCGACCGGCGCCCGAAAGACAGGGACCAGCGCATCCAGGCGGCGATCGATTCGATATGAATCGCCGCCCAGTTGTGCACCGGTATAGACGGGCTCAAAGCCGGTCAACCGGGTTTGCTGATCGGGTGCCGGCGGATCGACGACGGTCAACGCAGGGCTGCTTTTGACCGTCCAGCCAACTGTCTGACCACCGATTGTTACATCCAAATAGTATCGGTGGTGCTGGTCTGAATCCGACTGTCCTGCTTGTGCGGTACCAATCCTGCCGACGGAAAGCAAAAGAGCCAGGCAGAGCAATACAAGAATTGCGGTGCTACTGGGAGCCAGATGGGATTTGCGCGAAAATTTCGCTAATTGCATAGTCATCTCCAATGATGAAAAGTGGACTTGATAATGAGACCTCAAACCTGCGTGGCCCACTAGCGCCAAACGATTTCCAGATAAGGGTTCTCGTTGACCCCGCGCACATCGATCAGAGCGCTGCCCACATCGTCTGGCACAACAAAGGCCTGACGGAACCGGCGTGGTTCGCCGGGTGGGAGATGGATCGGATCGGCTAAGTCAATGCCATGGCGGTCGGTCAAGACCGCGCTGGTCTGCCGGTTGCCGCGTTCCAGGCTCAGCCCCACGCGATTTTCCATATCCCAGAAGCCGGGCTCGTCGGATTTGTTCACTATGGTCAGGTCAACTGCGAGAACTTGCTCGCCGATCCCAGGCTTGATTCCTTTCCATTCTTCAACGATTTCAACGTGGTTGGCGACAACTGACAACGTGTCCAGTTCGAAATCAATCAGCACCGGCCAATCTTCGTACTCAATGCCCTGCCCGGATGCAGAAAACCGCATGGGATCCTGGTAGCCGGCAAGTCCGCCGGTCGCAGTCCCGATATTTGGAAAATAGGCCACGAACTCGTGGGATGCTGTCGCTGCGGGCACTGAAAACACCAGTTGTCCGCCGGTCAGGTGCTCGGGGAGAAATAGCGGGTCAGCTGACAGCGTGCTGCGCGACCAGTCAGGCAAATAAGAATAGCCTTCCGCCGTCACCAGCTGAAGATGCTGATCGGCGTACAGGTAGCGCATCACGCGGGGTGATTGCCCCCAATCGTTCGGGTCGGCGCCCTGCTGGTAATGGTTGGCTGGGTTTTCACGAACCAGGTTGCTGCGGCCTACCAGGTCGACGGCCAGCAAACGGATGTTCGGATCGTCGCTGTCCAGCTCTTCGATTGACCTCACCCCCAGCGCCAGGAACTCGTTGTCTTGCAGGTCCAGGCGCCGGTCCCGGCGACCAGTGCGACGGTTTTCCGGCCCGGTTAGCGGAATGATGATGGGGTCGTACTCGATGTGGTGATGGTGCAATACCAGAGACTCCGGTTCACCCTCTGGAATCAGGAACACGAAATCCCGCCGTGCTCGGCTACGCGGCGCCGAAAGAACAAAGGAATGGAGAAATGCGTTCTCGAAATCTTCCTGGTCCGGGTGCAGCGGAATCACGCTCATATCATCATGGCGCAGCACCAGTGCTTCGTACAGGTGACCGAACAGAATGGCCGTCTGGCCGTTGTCCTGAGCGATCAGGTCATGCGGCTTGCGGTTCTCGGCCACGGTGTCGAGCGCCAGGAACTGATAGCCTTCGGGGGCTGCTTGCGACTGCCATTGGCGGCTGCGTGTGAGGCCGCGGATGTTCAATCCCATCGCCCGGTTGGATCCGCTGAGCCGCACGGCGACCCGCTCATCTTCCGGCAGCCCGTCCTCCGGCCATTGCTGAGGCGGCATGTGCTCGCTGAAGGCCGGCTCTCTGGGCACGCCGGCTGCCTCCAGTGCCTGCACGACCCGTCGATCCTCGCGCGCGCCGGAGTCGACCTGTGCCTGGCGCACCCGGTTCCGGCGCACCTGCCACTGTACAGCCCGGCTGCCGAACGGGCCGCGCGCGTCCGCCGCGCCCTCCGGTAGCGGCTCGTTGCTTCCGGAAAGCGTCACCGATACGGCGAGCAGATCAATCTGGTCACCCAGACGGGCAATCAGGGTTCTGAGCGTGTTCAGGTCGCCGGCATAGAGCACCAGAACCCGATCTGCCTCGGCGCGCATCGTTGGCAGCAGCTGCTCGAGCTGGGCGATCGGATCGCGCACTTCCACCCATTCCAGCAAGCGCTGGATCACAGGCTGGTCAGCCAAGGGCGGACCCAGCCCACTCAGGCCGGTGATCGCAACCGTTTCATTGCCGGTTTCGCGAACCACAAAGGTTGGTGCAAGTGCATCGCCGTGCCGAGGCAAAACGTTGCCGGTGACCACCTCGAACGACTGCTCGGAGAGGTGTTGACGCAGTGGCTCAATGCCAAAAGCCAGGTCCATATAGGACAGGTGGACCACGTCGTAGCCGAGCAGGTCGGGTATGGACAGGGTTGTTTCCAGCGGTTCATCGAGCAGGTGATGACCAAAAAACAGGTTGCCGGCATCGACCAGCAAGCCCTGGTCACGCCGCAGTCCGCCCCAGCGTGAGGCCAATCGTGCCAGGCCCGGCCGGAATGACTCCTCGCCGCTGGTCAGGTAGGCGCCACGGACATCGCCGGTGATCCAAACCGTATCGCGCGCCTGTGCCGCAGACAACCCCATGGCAAGCAGTAGTAGGGTCAGGGGCAGCCGGCACAACTGCCGGGTGAGCGGGCGCATTCGATTGTGTGTCGGATTCTTCACGTTGATTCCTCCCTACTTGCAGATGGGGATCTTTGCCGATGCAATGTCGAATGCGACACCAATCTCAAATGCCACCAGAGCGGGTATTGCCTTGGCAAGGCTCATGGCAATACCCCCTCCGAGGCCGATTAACGTTCCCGCGCCCAGGGTAAGAAAGCAACAGGCATCGTTCTTGTTTTGCTCGATGCAGCCGTGAAAGCCCAAGGTGCCGAACGTCGCAGCGCTGACCAGTGAGGTCCAATACAGCCATTCGGCTGCCGGGCTGGCGGCAATCAGCGGCATTTGCAGCGCGGGGGCAAACCAGGTCAGCGTGGCGCCGCCGTGACCGAAGAGGTCGCGGGCCAGTACGTCACCTGATTGCGGGTCGATTTCCCACCACTGGGTCGACAGCGGATAGGCAGAACCATCCGCCGCTCGCTTGGCCAAAACCCAGTGCTGCCGATCCCAGGTTCGGTCGAAGGCCCACGGTGCCGGCTCATTGCCGCTGCCAGCAATCGAGCGCCAGTCGCCGGATGACTTGAGCAGCACCCACTGGTTTTCGTCGGCAGAATCCAGCAGTTGCCGGGCGGCGGATTCGACGTTGCCGGCACCGTTCAATGCGCGCCATTCCAGCACGCTCATCAACAGCCCGGGCGAGAGCTCGGGCGATGACGGCACGCGCTGCGCGCGCTGGTGGCTGATGACGTCGATCGTCTGGTATCCGCGCAGGGTCTGGCGGTCTTGTGGAAGCCGGCCTTCATGGAGCGCAAGCAAACCGATCCGGTCCGCAGCGCTCAGGCGAGTGAACGCTTCATCGGCACTGCGCAGAGTCAGGAGCTCGAAGATTTCATTGGGGATCAGCGGAAGTGCGCCCAGCATGTCGTCGGTAAAGGAGAACCCAGGATCGATCAGGGCCGCCACCACAAGCTCCTCGTTACCGAGGAAGGCACTCAGCATGTGATCGAGATACCACTGCGGGGAAGGCGAAAAGAAGTCCAGGTAGAAACGCGATTCGTGGGCAATGGCTCCGAACACCAGCAGGTCTTCATCGCTGAGGCCATACGCGGCCATTACAGGCTGCCGCCAGCGGTCGTCCAGTCGGTCAAAGCGGGTCTGGCGAAAGGTTTCGGGCTGCTGGCCGGGCTGGTGCCGCACCAGGTCGACATGCAAGGCTTCCCAGCGTCTCTCCGGCTCGCTTCGGCTGCGCCCGCTGATGCTCAGCCCACCCAGGGCGCCGGCAGCGGAACGAAACACCCGGCCGACCGGTGGTTCATTAGCGTCTTCGCGGATTCGGCCGTCGCTGAAGATGCTTTTTTCCACGATGGTGTATTCATCGACCGTGATTACCGGCAGCCACTCCTCGATAGACATCAGCTGGTCGATCAGGCTCGAGTCCGGACTCAGGCTGCTCCGGGCTTTTTGAATCAGGTCGACCGCGCTGCCGCTCACCGGCGCCATGTTGATTGAAACCACGGGCGTATTGAGCTGGTAGGGATAGACGGTAGTCTCAACGAGCACGTGCTCGGTCTTCTCGTCGCCCTCGCTGACCGTGGCTACCACGCTGATGTCCAGCGCATGGCGCATTTTGTCCGGCAACTCGTCGATGGACAGGTGCTGGTCAGCCTCGGCTAGCGTTTGACCGGGTAGGGCATCCGGCAGGGCCGGGTCGAGGCTCCGCCAGCCCTCTTCATGGTCCACTTCCACCCACCAGTGATCGCGCCAGTTGTCGGGATCCGGTGCGGCAATGACCGGCTGGCGGAGATCGATTTGGTTCCCGACCAGTCCAGCGAGCTGCCGACCCAGGTCCCTTTGCACCGACTGCCAGTGGTCCTCCAGTCGCTGCGCTTCGGTCAGGAAGTCTGCGACCTGCCAATCCAGGGCCTCTTCGAATCCGTGTTCTGCCATGGCTTGCTCAATCGACCGATCCAGGCTCTGCGCTTGTGCTGCATGCGGATCAAAAGGCGTCTGCCAGGTTTGTTCCAGGGCGTGCAGGTGATCGGGGTCGGTCAGCGTGCCGCGAACCAGGCGCGTTTCATGACCCTGGGCCGTCAGTAGCGCGGCCAGCAGCAGCGAGCGATCGAGGCTGTTTCCCTGCCGGTCCTGCAGGACACCGTTGGCACCGCGCAGAACGCCCCGGTAGGGAACCGGTCGGGTGTGGTCGCGCACCCATTCGAAGGCGGCCTCGATCGTGCCCAATTCGCGTCCAAGGTGGTTGGGCTGGGTCTGGGACCGATCCACCAAGGCATCCACCTCGGCCCAGAAATCGGCCATCTTGCGAATCTCGGCGTGGCGCTTTGCGTCCGAAAGCCCCGGATCGTCGGGGTTCAAGGGCAGCGCGGCCATCACGCTCGCTCCGGTCGTGGTCAGTACTGCCGCCAGCACCAGCGCGAAAACACTCGACCTGGTCCCAGGTTTCATTGTCATCTCCTTGCATTCAGCAATGTGTTGCATCTGTTCGGGCCGGTTGGTCAGAACCGAAGAGCATCCCTCGTGCGTTCGCGCCGGCGGGTTTCACGCTCCTGGTATCGTGCAAGACAGGCCGAGGTCTGCAACACCATCTGGCATTCCAGGTAATCGGTGATCTCGATCAGCGCAGCCCGAATTGCTTCTCCAGCTGGGGTGTTTTCCTGCTGTTCCATGTCGCCGCTGAGGCGTCCGACCTGGCCGCGCAGCGACACCGCGCTATCCTGCGTGCGGCCCTCGATGGTGCGCACATGGGCCAGTTCGCCAGTAGTGGCGTTGATGACCTGGATATCGACCGCGATGTAGGCCTCGCTTTGCCCGCCGCCAATGCCGATGCTGGATCGGCGACCACCGATGCTCGGACCGCGAATGCTCACACCACCACCCCGGCGACCTGCATCTTCGCTGTAGTCGGTCACCGTGCCGAGAACGATGTATTCGGCTCCGACAAGTTGACCGATCGGAGCCGCTGTGTCACGCCGGACGCGGCCGGATGCGGCGAAATCCTGCTCTTCGAGCACGCGGTCAATGCGTTCGCGCTCGACCACAAAAAAAGCATCGATTGCGGCCAATTCGGTAGCCAGCATGCTGGCCACATCCCGGCCGATGCCACCGCCCCACCAGCCGGCGTTGGTGGCATCGTTGGTGAACTCTGCGACTGCGAGAATCGGCTTGTTGATATTCAGTTCCGGCAGAATCTCGGGTTCCAGCGGCGGCATTGGGGGTGGTGCGGTATCGGCCACCTGTGGTGCCGGCTCCGGTGCGGGCTGTGCCGGCTGCACCGGCTCGACTCGGGCCGTGCTTTCCGGCGCCGCTGGCGCACTGCCAGCCTCCAGACCCAGGGCCAGTGCGATCAGGGCCTTGCAGTCGCGTGGTTCGGTCATCCCTTCCAGATGCAGGGTCACTTCACCATCTACACCGCCGAACGCTTCGGTGATGTCGAATTCGTGCAGATCCCACAGATGACCACGGCCGCGGCGCAGCCGTCCCTCGGCTTCAAATCGACTGAAATCCCGAGCCCGGGATCGGCCCATGGTCGGCAGCGATCTGCCCGACCACAGCAGGTCTTCGTCTGGAATGGTGAGGGAGCCATTGACGGTGGAAAAGGTGACCCCCTCGCCACGGTCATCTTCCGGGAACCACTGTCCATCGGCGACATGGAACTCGGCGATGACCGTGCCGCCCTGGTAGGAGATGGGCCCAAG
>PXBD01000080.1 GCA_003565625.1 Gammaproteobacteria bacterium | reverse complement strand
TTCTTTAGTGGACACTTATCATGAACTGTAGTGGTCAACTGATTCCGGACACGGATTTAAGTTTTTCTTCCGCCAGCACCGGAGCGATTCCACCATTGAAGGCATGTGGCCGCTCAGTGTTGTAATACCCCATCAAATAGCTGCTGATATCTTTCCTGGCTGCCGCCAGACTTTGATAGCCCATCGCTGGCACCCACTCTGTTTTCAGGCTCCGGAACAGGCGCTCCATTGGCGCGTTGTCCCAGCAATTGCCTCGGCGACTCATGCTCTGCACCATTCGGTAGCGCCAGAGCCTTTGCCGGAACTTGCGGCTGACATACTGAGACCCCTGATCAGATGTCAATGGCCATTAATTTTGACCCACTTGGGGGTGGGTCAGATTAATTGGCCATTAACATCAGAATGGAACATGAGCTTCTCCGGACGTCCTCGCTGCTCCCAGGCATGATCCAAGGCCTGAACAACCAAGTCCGCATCTGCCGTATCAGACATCGCCCAGCCGACCACGCGACGGGCACACAAGTCCAGGACTACCGCCAGATAGCTCCAGCGCTGGCCAGTCCAGATATAGGTAATATCACCACACCAGACCTGATCAGGCTGTGACACATCAAACTCACGATCCAGCCGGTTGGGAATGTCCATCCGCTCCACTGTGGCGCGTTTATAGGCGTGAGGTCCTGGCTGCTTGCAGACCAGGCCTAACTCGCCCATCAGCCGGCGCACCTTGAATCGACCGATCTCGATGCCCTGGTCGTTCAGCAAGCCCTGTATGGTGCGACTGCCTGCGGAGCTGCGGCTTTTGTTGAACATCTCGTTAACCCGGGCTCTCAGGGCCACACGCTCAGCATCCACACACTGTATCCTCTGGCGATGTTCGTAGTAGCACGAACGGTTGATACCAAAAGCTGCGCAAACCATGTCGACTGGGGCCTGCTCTCTCAACTGGTCAATCAGCGTGTACGTTTCCAGTCGTCCGACATCAAGAGAGCGGTGGTGAGTTCAACCGGTGAATGCAACATACTGCATTTATCACAAAACTGGGCATTCACTCATGGCAACGATGAAGGCGCGCGGGTTCTCAGCTTCACAAAAGCGAGAGCTCTGGCTTAGATGGCGAAAAGGACAGTCTCTGAGTGAAATAGGCCGAGCGCTGGGTAAACACGCAGGCTCCATCAGCGGCGTGTTAGCCATTCATGGTGGTATCTCGCCTCCAAATCGGACGCGGTCCGATCTCGTTCTTTCTCTGTCGGAGCGAGAAGAGATTTCGCGGGGATTGTCTGCCGGGCTTTCGCTGCGGCACATAGCCAAATTGATTGACCGATCCGTTTCGACAGTAAGCCGGGAGGTTGGTCGTAACGGTGGTCGCACAAAATATCGTGCAAACACCGCTGATAAAAGAGCATGGGATCAAGCGAAGCGGCCCAAACAGTGTTTGCTGGCTGAAAACCAAGTGCTTCAGCAAGTTGTAGCGAAGAAGCTTCAGCTAGACTGGTCGCCTGAACAAATATCAGGTTGGCTTCAGCGCCAATTCCCGGACGATTCAGCGATGCAGATATCCCACGAAACCATTTACCGCAGCTTATTTGTCCAGGCCAGAGGTGTGCTGAAAAAAGAGCTGGTAAAGCACCTGCGTTCTCGACGAGGGATGCGAAGGTCAAAGCATTCGACCACAGAGGCGACGGAGCGAAAGACAAGTGTAAGCGCCAACAAATCAGCACCTGTTACCCGTTCAATTTCCATACCACACTGATTCCATCGTCACCTACGCGAGGAATCAAATATGGCCATGCAGCAGCGAACAGACTACTGGCAACAACAACTTGATAACTGGATTGACTCCGGGCTTTCAGGGGCCGCTTTCTGCAAGCAGCACGAATTGGTTTATCACCAGTTCGCTTATTGGCGGAGCAAGTTATCTAAAGCAGATAAAGCCCCCTCTCAGACCAAGAGCCCTGCCGGGTTTGCTCGGGTAACCAGCCTGCCAGACGTAGCAATGCGCGAATTAACCCTGAGGCTGCCTGGTGGCATCGCCATCACCGGATTACACGCTGGCAATGTCGATGTTCTAGGTGCGATTTTGAGGCAGTTGTAATGCAGCCCCGGTATTTGCGACCAGCACGGGAGATGCCAGAGATCTTTTTGTATCGGGCGCCGATTGATTTTCGCAAGCAGGCTAACGGCCTGGCACTGCTGATTGAGCAGGAACTGGGGCGCAGCCCTTTTACTGGCGCCCTGTATGCCTTCACTAATCGCCAGCGCAACAAGATCAAATGCCTGATGTGGGAAGACAACGGCTTCGTGCTCTATTACAAGGCGCTGGCTGAGGAGAAATTCAAGTGGCCAAAGCCGGCAGATGAACTGATGCCGCTGACCGGCGAGCAGATCAACTGGTTGCTTGATGGCTATGATATCAGCCTGCTCAAGGGCCATAAAATGCTGCACTATGAGGCCCTTGGCTAACACTTTTTTCGTGCTCCAACTGCCTGTTTTTGCTATAATTTCTGGCATGAAAAGACCGCCAGAACAGCCTCTCAATACACCCGATATCAGCGGTTTGTCCGCCGCTGAGCTACTGTCGGTTGTGGCTGATCTGCAGCAAAAACTGGTTGATAAAGAGGCTGAGATTCAACATCACAGCCAAGCGGTCAAACACCGCGACAATTACATCCAGATCCTTGAAGAGCTGTTGCGTTGGAAGCGTACGCAGCAATTTGCCGCCAGTAGCGAAAAACAGCCCCACCAGGTTCATCTGTTCGACGAAGCCGAGATGGAAGCTGAAATTGAACGGTTGCGTGATCAGCTCCCGGACGACCTGGAAGAAGCGGATGCGCCCAAAGCGTCACGCCAGCGCCGGCAGCGTGGCTTCTCTGACAAGCTGCTGCGCGAACGGATCGAACTGACGCTCAGTGCAGAAGAAAAAGTCGGAGCCAGCAAGGTGTTCTTCACCAAGGTGAAAGAAGAGCTTCAGTTCATACCTGCCCAGTTGAAAGTGCTCGAATACTGGCAGGAGAAGGCGGTGTTCGAGCAGGACGGCCAGGAACAGATCATAGCTGCCCCGCGCCCAGTACACCCCCTGGGCAAGAGTGTCGCCTCCACCTCCCTGCTGGCCTACCTCATTACTGCCAAGTACGCCGATGGCTTGCCACTGTATCGACTGGAACAGATGCTCAAGCGGTTGGGCCACGAAGTGAGTCGCACCAGCATGGCTCACTGGATTATCCGGCTGGATGAGGTGTTCAAGCCCTTGATCAACCTGATGCGCGAAAGCCAGAACAGCAGTGACTACCTGCAGGCTGATGAAACCCGCATCCAGGTACTGAAAGAGGACGGCAAGACAGCCCAATCGGATAAATGGATGTGGGTCACCCGGGGTGGTCCACCGGACCATCCCACCGTGTTGTTTGCCTATGATCCATCACGCTCTGGCAGTGTACCCGTGCGTCTGCTGGATGACTTTGCCGGTATCCTGCAGGCCGATGGCTACTCCGGCTACGGGCAGGTGTGTCGAGCCAACAACATTACACGCATTGGCTGCTGGGATCATGCCCGCCGCAAGTTCGTTGAAGCCACCAAAGGGGCCAAGCCGCAAGGCAAAAGCAAGCAGGCCAAAGCGTCCAAAGCCGATATCGCGCTGAGCCATATCAACAAGCTCTATGTGATTGAGCGCCAGATCAAAGATCTGAGCAGCGCCGAGCGCTACCGCATCCGTCAGGCTATGAGCCTGCCACGCCTTGAAGCCTTCAAGACCTGGCTAGAGGCAAACGTCGGCAAAGTGATGAAAGGCTCGCTCACCCGTAAAGCCATGGAATACACGCTGAATCAGTGGACATCGCTGGTCGGCTACTGCGAACGCGGTGACCTGCATATCAGCAATGTGTTGGCCGAAAACGCGATTCGTCCGTTTGCACTCGGTCGCAAGGCCTGGCTGTTCGCTGATACGCCCCAGGGTGCACGGGCCAGCGCCACCTGTTACTCACTGATCGAAACGGCCAAGGCCAACAACCTGGAACCATCTGCATACATTGAACATGTGCTAACGCACATTGCTGAGGCTGACACCCTGGAGAAGCTCGAGCAGTTGCTGCCATGGAATACGGCACTGGAGCCTGTTGTGAAAAAAGTGGCCCAGCTCGATTAAGGGCAAGTGGGTCGATTTAGAGGCGCTTACAGACAAGTATCGTTGATGCCATCTCTATTCGGGAGCGTCCGCCTGAAGTAGAAGATCGTGCAGTACCCGGCCACTGGGAAGGTGACTTGATCTCGGGCTCTAAGAACTCGCATATTGCCACGCTGGTGGAGCGCCAGTCGCGATTCACAATGCTCGTACAGGTCAACGGAAAAGATACAGAGAGCGTTGTGTCCGCTCTCTGCAGAGAGGTTAACAAACTGCCTGCAGCTCTGAAAAAGACGTTAACCTGGGATCGAGGCGGCGAATTAGGTGGCCACAAAAAATTTACTGTAGCCACTGACGTTCAGGTCTACTTCTGTGACCCCCAGAGCCCTTGGCAGAGAGGCAGCAACGAGAATACCAACCGTTTGCTGCGCCAGTATTTCCCCAAGGGCACAGACTTATCAGGATGGACACAAGCGCAGCTGGATGAAATAGCCTTGCGATTGAATCAACGCCCACGGAAAACGTTGAGATACTTATCACCAGCTGAGAAACTAAACGAAATAGTTGCACTGACCGGTTGAACTCACCGTAGCCTTTTTTAATATGGATTTCTCCATTTCAAGCCGCCGGCACCGTTCTTCCAGCTCCTGAATTCGCTGCTGCTCCGGCGTTATAGCTTTGCCTTTGGGAGTGACACCTTGCCGTTCATCGCTGAGCTGCTGAACCCAGCGGCGCAATGCTGATTCGCCAACGCCCATGGATGTGCAGGCCTGGGCAATGCTGTAGCCCTGATCAAGCACTAGGCTGGCTGTTTCTTGTTTGAATTCAGGGGTAAACGTACGTCGCTTTCTAGTCATCGAACACCTCTCAATGGCGAGCATTGTCGCCTAAGTGGATGTCCGGTTTCATTAGACCACTACAGAATAGCTATCCACCTCTGCCGAAAATTTTAACGTTAGAAAACGTTAACTCATTTTCCTTTGGATCTTGACGCATGGCTTATAGGATCTGCGCAACCAATCCAAACGCCGGCCTGAAGGTGGCCGTTGGTCACTTGAAAAGTCTGTGATTGCTCGTTGGCGATGTCCATGTCGCTGCTCTTGGATCCCTTGATGTAACAAACCTAGCGCGATTTCTTGGGCTTTACCAGTTCTCCGTATGGCTGAGGGTTGCTGCGGTGCGGTATCACTCAGTCCTTGAAATAGTTATCACGTTCAACCAGACCGAACGGTGCGTCAGGTTTTATCGCCTGATCGGATACTTCGTCGAACAAATGCTCAACCATCCGCTGACGTCGCAGTCCTGTCAGGGTGCTGAAAAAGCAGCCCTCACACAGGGGCACCTCATACCGCTCACCATCATGCTGCGAACCATAGCCCCAGTGGGCTGACAGCACGCCATACTGCGCAGGGGTGCCGGGTTTTGTGGTGGATGTGCCGCATACATCACAGAGCACATCGGTAGTGACCAGAACGTTTTTTGTCTCGCGGATTTTCATGGGGTCTCTCCTGTGCGTTACGTTATCAGCAATGATGCGCATGGCAGGCTGCTGCTTTTGGCGAGCCAGCGCGTATTTGAGGTTTGGCTTCCAATAAATCAGTTCACGGATCAAGGGACCTTCAGTGACCATGGACTGCCGAACCCTTGAGAAAACTTGCAACTATGCGGCTTTTCTCACAGCAGCCGCGAGTATTGCGTTTATGCTGCTAATGGAACCGACCAGCCTCGGAGCTGCAATGGCAGTGCACTTGTCCTGGTTATTGGGGTTCGCGACTTATCGCATTCACGTACTTGTCGTGCAGCAAGCTGCGGTGCCGTTGTCATGGACACCTCACCAAGTGCCATTGCTAAGGCTTTCGATGCGCCGATGCGTTTCGACAAGGTCCTGCAGGCGGCCCTCAGCAATAACATCGAGCGGTGCGCGGCCGTTAAAAAAATCATTGTCGTTGGGGCGTCTCATAAAACCGTATACGTTTGCTGGATTTTCAAAAAGCGTGCGCATGGCGGCGTGGATGTTCAGCACCATGCTGATGCGCTCAGCCTGCTCGCCATCCAGCTTGGATGGAGCATTTCCGGCGGTGACTCGGTCCAGAGCGTAGCTGGAAATGCCCAATATTTTCTGAATCTGGCTTCGGCTGGCTTTCCAACCCTTGAGGATTGTAATGGCCGCACGCAAGCCAATCATGTGGCTCTCGTTCTCGCCCGGCAGGTCATTTTCTTGCGTAACCATCTGCATGCTGCTCTTTATGTGAGTTATTTGAATACAGACCGTAATACTCCGCGCCTGCTCAGAAAACATAGCCTTCTATCAGCCTGATCAGATCAGCGATGACACGATCTCGCGCATTGGCGCCAGTTTGGATGCCCTGCAGTGGGGGCATGCCAGCAAAACGAGAGTTGGATTTTTGCAGGTAGTGCTTTGCTTTTGCCGTACTGCCAAACACCAGCAGGCTAAGTGCAAGAGCTTCTGTGGCGGCAATGTCTGCCAGTAGATCTTTGCTAGATGGGTCATCAAGGCTTTCCAGCAGACGGGGCACCTCACCAAGCGACTTTTCAAAATCTGCTTGAATTGATGCCGACAATCCATCACGAATTTCCATGGTTCTGGCTCCTTACTGATAGGCCCTAGTGGGTAAGAATGAGGGTCTCAGTACAGCGGGCAGGGCAGCCTTCCATCAGCTGTCACTACCCGCCTCAATGTCTGCACCCTCCAAACGCATGCCGTTCGCTGGGTCAGTGAATACTCATAATGGCGTCCAGCGATGTTGTTTTACGTTTGCCTTCACCTATCAAGACATAGACCGTGTTTCGGGTTTCAAAAAAGCCAGGTGGAGTAAACCGTATAAGAGGTGTGGTCCTTACCCAATTGCCGGGTTCGAAGCGCGAAGTGCTGTCGTACATGACCTCATGGGCATAGACCATCACCGGGTTGATACCTCGTGACTCCAGATCCAGGGCGATTTTCTCGCCCACATCCAGATCAGCCCATATCCAGTCACGGACAATCCTGAAGGGCTTGTGCGTGGCATAGGTCTTGGCTTGTTCAATCGCCTCTTCCAGCGTGAAGGTGGCACCCTGCATTGGCTCTCCATCGCCGAACAGCAGGTTAGTCATTTCATTGAGAGTGGGCATATTAAGCTCCGATAGGAAACTGATAGCGGGCTAAAGGCTTACCTTTCGCTATAAAGCTGTATGGATAATCAGTATTTATACTGGCATGGCTTTCGCCTAAGTCAAGCTCGCGGCTGACGTAAAACCATGGAAGCACTGATCTCCCTTAGTCAGCGTGCGGCGGCCTTGGCAGCCAGAAGGTACTTTCGGGGCCAGGTCCATCGCATCGGGCAAAGGTCTGCCAGACAGGCTTATCACTGAAGACTTTTTGCCGGTTATTGGCGGCAGCACTCATGATGTCTGCCTGCTTGATGGCCAGGGCAACGGGCAATACTGGTCGTTGCTGCTTTGGCTTGATCAGCCACTCAAACAGGTAGCGAAGCCCATTGGCGCCGTCTGGCCATTCTTTTTCCAGCGTGTTTAGCGCCGGAATAGCTAGCTCATATCCCAGCAGCTCGTGACTCACCAAATATCCAGTTTCTGTTCGTCGCCCATCTGGCTGCATGCTTCGTACCTTGCCGAGGTCATGGAGCAGGCCAGCGAGCGCGGCCAGCCAGCGCTCATGCTCAGAGAAGCTGCTGCTTACGGCATAGACTGACTGAGCCACCTCCAGACTGTGCTCAGCCAACCCACCCGGATAGCAG
>PXBD01000035.1 GCA_003565625.1 Gammaproteobacteria bacterium | reverse complement strand
CCACGAGCTCGACGCCATGCTCGGCCTGGCCGAAAAAGGCATCAGCGAGCTTGTCGAGGCCCAGGAGACCGCGCTCCGTGGCGCTTGAGCAACTGGTCCTGGCCAGCGGCAACAAGGGCAAGCTCAAAGAGTTTCGCCACCTGTTCAAGCCGCTGCATATCCAGGTGCATACCCAGGCCGACTTCAAGGTTGCGCCGGTGGCCGAGACCGGTCTGACCTTTGTCGAAAACGCCCTGCTCAAGGCGCGCGCGGCCGCCCGAACCGCCAAAATGCCGGCCCTCGGCGATGATTCCGGCCTGGTGGTCGAGGCCCTCAAGGGCCAGCCCGGCATCTACTCGGCGCGCTTTGCCGGCGAAAACGCCAGCGACCGCGACAACAACGACCTGCTGCTGGAAAAACTCTCCGGCGTCATCCCCGAACGCCGCTCAGCCACCTTCTACTGCTGCCTGGTCCTGCTGCGCCACCACCGCGACCCGGCCCCGATCATCGCCACCGGCAGCTGGTACGGCACCATCCTCGAAGCCCCGCAGGGCAGGGGCGGCTTCGGCTACGACCCGCTGTTCTTCGACCCCAAGCTGGGCACCACCGCCGCCGAGTTGTCGATGGCCGAAAAAGGCCAGGTCAGCCATCGCGGCCAGGCGCTGAAAGCGTTGATTGAGGAACTGAAGGGATAGGGGTTCCGGAAACCGGCAAACATAATCTCGTGCTGACACTGCCGCCACTCTCGCTGTACATCCACTTCCCCTGGTGCGTGGCGAAATGCCCGTACTGTGATTTCAACTCGCATGCGCTGTCCGGGCCGTTGCCGGAAGAGGCTTATATCGATGCGTTGCTGGCCGATCTGGAACTGGAGCTGCCGCGGGTGTGGGGGCGGGTGGTGCACAGCGTGTTTTTGGGCGGCGGCACGCCCAGCCTGTTTCCGGCCACGGCGATGGACCGGCTGCTGTCCGGGGTGCGCGCGCTTCTGTCCCTGGCCCCGGACGCCGAGATCACCATGGAGGCCAACCCGGGCACGGTCGAGCACGACCGCTTCGAGGACTACCGTACCGCCGGCATCAACCGGATCAGCTTGGGGATACAGAGTTTCCACGACCACCACCTCAAAACGCTGGGCCGGATTCACGGCGGCGCAGAAGCGATTCAGGCCATCGAGGCGGTGCGCGCGGCCGGTTTCGACAACTTCAACCTGGACCTGATGTGGGCGCTGCCCGGACAAACCCTGGCCGAGGCGCTGGCCGATGTCGACCAGGCCCTGGCGTTTTCGCCCAGCCACCTGTCGCACTACCACCTGACCATCGAGCCCAACACCGTATTTGCCGCCCGTCCGCCGCGGCTGCCCGACGAGGACGCCGCTTGGGACATCCAGGAAGCCTGCGGCAAACAACTCGCCGATGCGGGATTTTCCCAGTACGAAGTCTCGGCCTGGGCCCGGCCCGGCGCGATCAGCCGCCACAACCTCAACTACTGGCGCTTCGGCGACTACATCGGCATCGGCGCCGGCGCCCACGGCAAGATCACCCTGCCGGCCGAAGAACGGATCGTGCGCACCCGGCGCAAATCGCATCCCCGGCCCTACCTGAAGGGGCTGGACGACAGCAGTTTTATCGCCGAAGAGACCACCGTCGCGCCCGCAGACCGGGCCTTCGAGTACTTCCTCAACCACCTGCGGCTCAGCGAGCGGATCGACCTGGCCGAGTTCAGCGCCCTGACCGGGCTGGAGCCCCGCACCGTCACGCAGCCGCTCAAGCGCGCCCTGGACCTGGGCTTGCTGGAACGCGCCGGCGCGCACTACCGGGTCAACGAACAAGGCAAGCGCTACCTGAACGACTTGCAGGCGCTGTTTCTGCCGTGAGGAGTAGAATCGCCGGATGACGATCCGGACCGGAATTCGAACAAGCCTGGCGGCAGCGCTGCTGGCCGTCCTCGCGGCCACTTCCGCCGGGGCTGACGAGGCCTGGGTGCGCATCGACGCCCCCGATCCGGTCCTGCGCGAACAACTCCCGGCCGAAGCCATCGACTACGGCCGCTTCGTCTGGATGCCGGAACGGGTGTTACCCGCCGCGGCCCGGGCAGAGGCGCGCGTGCACCGGATGGAGCGCCCGATTGACTTGCCAATCGACCCGCCGGGCGTCGAACGGATCACCGACCCGTCCGAGCCGGGGTTCCACCTGGTTCAGTTCCGCGGACCGGTGCAAAACGCCTGGCTGGCCCGGCTAGGCGCCCGCGGCCTGGAACCCGTTCAGTTCATCGCCCCCAACGCCTACCTGGTCTGGGGGCGCGAGGATCAGCTGCCGCCGGTGAGTGGCCGCCCGGCCGACCCGGTCCGCCTGGCCGTGCGCCTGCCGGATCGCGCGCGTCTGAACCCCTTGCGACGGGCTCCCGATCCGCACGAACACGCCCGGGCAATGATTCATGCCCCCACCGCCACCCAGACCCTGAACGCCCTGCGCGCGGCCGGCGCGACGGTGCGCAACTGGCGCGCGGTCGGCGGCGAGCTCCTGGTCGTCGACCTGCAGATCGCGCCCGAGCGCCATTCCAAACTGCTCGGCATCAACGGGGTGCTGACCCTCCAGCAGGTCAGCCAGGACACCGGCCCGCGCGGCGAGTTGGCCAACCAGTCGGTGGTCGCGCTCGACGCGCCGGATCAGACCCTCATACCCGGCTACCGCGAGTGGCTCAAAGCCAGCGGGCTGGATGGCACTGGGGTCGCGGTTGCGGTAGTCGATGCCGGCATCCGCCAAACCCACCAGGACCTGGCCGGGCAGTTTGTCGACTGCACGCCCGGGCCCAACCTGCCCAGCTCGTGCAGCCAGGACGACGACAACCACGGCACCCACGTCGCCGCTGCCATCGCCGGCACGGGGGCCAGCAATGTCGTGGACAGCAACGGCTTCCTGCGCGGGCTGGGCATGGCCCCGGGTGTCCGCCTGGTCCAGCAGCGCTATCCGGAGCTGCTCGGCGCCGGCCCCGGCGGCATGCTGCCGGGCAGCATGCTGACCATTTTTGCCGAATCGGCCTTGAGCGGCGCCGTGCTGGCCAACAACTCCTGGGGCCCCAGCGTCACGCCGCAGGGCTACGACATCCCGACCCGCGAGGTCGACCTGATCACCCGTAATGCCCTGCCGGATGGATCAGACCCTTTTCCCATTCTGCCGGTATGGGCCATCATGAACGGCAGTGGCGACAACCCTGACAGCGTCTGCGCCCCGTCCTCGCTGGGCGCACCGGATGAGGCCAAGAACCTGCTGGCAGTCGGTTCGAGCAAGTTGCAGTTGGGGGATGGCAGCCAGCGCGGGGACCTGTTCGACATCTCGTTCAACAGCGCCCACGGCCCGGCCTGCGACGGCCGCCGGGTACCGCAGTTGATTGCCCCGGGCTGCGCTACCGACAACCCGGTTGCCAGCAGCGACAGCGCCTACAGCAGCAACTTTTGCGGCACCTCCATGGCCGCCCCCATGGTCACCGGCGCGGCCGCGCTTTTTGTCGAGCAATACCGCAACACCCACAACGGCCGGACCCCCAGCCCGGCCCTGATCAAGGCCCGCATCACTGCCAGCGCACGCAACCTGCAAGGTTTCCGCGATGCCGATGGCGCCACCCTCGGCCATCGCCCCGACCGCAAGCAGGGCTGGGGCCGGCTGGATGCCGATGCGCTGATCAACCCGAACGCCGTGGTGGTCCTGCTCGACCAGACCCGCATCCTCACCGAAACCGGCCAGGCTTGGACCGGACGCTTCGCCCCGGCCGACCCCGAAGCACCCATGCAGATCATGCTGGCCTGGACCGACGCCCCCGGCCACGGACTGGGTGGCGACCTGCCGGCATGGGTCAACGACCTCGATCTAATCGTCCACCAGGATAACGACGCGTTCTACGGCAACGATTTCGGGGGCGACGGCTTCAGCCGGGCCAACGGCACGCCGGATGTTCGCAACAATCTCGAAGGCGTCGTAATCGGCTGGCACCAGCACGCCGGCGAGCCGGTGCGCATCGAGGTACTGGCCGCCAACCTGGCCGCCGACGCGCTCGACCCGTGGAACCCCGCCGATCCGGCCCAGGATTTTGCCCTGGTCTGCAGCAACTGTGAGCGCGCGCCGGACTTCACCCTGGATCTGTCACCCCAGGTCATCCGCGCATGCCTGGACGAAAGCCCGCTGACGGCCGAGGCAACCGTGCGGCCGGTGCTGGGTTTTGACGAAGAGGTCACCCTGGTAGGAAGCGCGTCGGGCGGTTTCGGCGGCACGCTGGCGCTGGAAACATCAGGCGCCGTTCCAGCCTACAGCCGGGCATTGTCAATCGACACCGTCGACGCACAGGCCGGTGATTACCGGATACAAGTGCAGGGCACCGCCGCGGAGGCCGGCACCATCACCAGCACGCTAAGCCTGGGGCTGGACGCGCCCCTGACCAGCGGCCCCGAAGCCGTCTCGCCGCCACCCGGCGAGACCGCCTCGATCGCGTCCGGCTTTGCCTGGACCGCGCTGGACGGGGCCGAGCAGTACCGTTTCGTGCTGGCCCGGGACGCGCAGTTCAGCCAGATTGTGGACGATCGGCTGCTCGACGAGGCAAGCTGGCAGCCGCCGAACTGGCTGGCCGGCGAGACCACCTATTACTGGCGGGTGAGCGGCCGCAATGCCTGCGGCGAAGGCGCGGTCTCCGACACTTTCGCCCTGCAGACCGGGCCCGGACCGGCCGCGGCGCTGGCGTTTCTCACCCCGCCCGATCCGGACCGCGAGGGCGGTTTCAGCGGGCCCGTCGAAGTCGAGATTCTCGATACCGCCGGTCAGCGAACCAGCGGCGACAACCACAGCCAGGTCGAACTGATTCTGGAGGACGCCGCCGACGGCGCCGAACTGACCGGCACGCTGAGCCGCCAGGTCAGCGCGGGCGTGGCGACCTTCGATGACCTGGGCATCCGCGCCGAGACCGACGGCACATTCGGCCTGCGCGCGGTGCTGCGCGCCGACGAGCCGCTGGACATCGAGCCATTCAGCCTGGGCACTCTCCAGACCAAAACACGCCAGGCCGCCGCCGGCCTTGCCAGCAGCTCGCCCGTCACCGGCCTGGCCTTTGCCGGCAGCGTTTCCGGCATCAGCGAGAGCCCGAGCTTTGCCTCCGACCTGCGCCTGGCCGTGACCGCACCGGACGGGGCCCGGGTGAGCCTGGGCGGGTTCCAGACCGAGTCCGACCAGGCCTGGGCTTTCGACGGCGAAGACTCCGGCAGCGATGGCCGCTACGAAAGCGAGCACCCGACCCTGTTCAGCGACCTGGGCGCCAGCCCGGACGACGAGGGTTTCTGGCAGTTTGAGTTCCGCAACGACTTCGGCGGCGGCGAACTCATGAGCTGGGACGATGTCCAGATCACCCTGATCAAGCAAGCCATCGAAACCAGTACCGAATCCATCCCCATCCGCGGTAACCGCATCTTTACCGACCGCTTCGAGAGTAACTGAGCCTGTATGCAAGCCATCATCGCCATCGCCACGCTGTTAGTCGGTATCGCCATCATCCTGGTCGGCAACGGTCTGCTGGGCACGCTGCTGGGCGTGCGCGGGGAGCTGGAGGGGTTTTCCAGCTCGCTGCTGGGGCTGATCATGGGGGCCTACTTTGCCGGCTACGTGGCCGGGACAATCTACATTCCCGACGTCATCCGGCGCGTGGGTCACATCCGGCTGTTTGCCGCGCTGGCCTCGATTGCCTCCATCGCCACGCTGACCCACGGCTTATTGGTCCATCCACTCGCCTGGATGCTGGGACGGGCGGTAACCGGTTTTTGCATTGTCGGCATGTACATTGCCATTGAAAGCTGGCTGAACACCCAGTCCGACAACACCACCCGCGGGCACGTGTTTTCAGCCTACATGACCACCAACCTGATTGGCTTGGGATTGGGCCAGGTGTTGCTGCTGGCCGGCGCCGTCGACACCCTGTTTTTGTTTGCCCTGGCCTCGGTGTTGCTGTCGCTGGGGCTGGTGCCCGTGGCACTGACCCGAGTGCGCGAGCCGGTCATCCAGGATGTCGAGCGCCTGGGGCTGCGCAAGATTTACGAGGTATCGCCATCGGGCGTGATCGGCTGCCTGTTTGCCGGCCTGGGCACCGGTGCCCTGTGGGGCCTGGGGCCGGTATTTGCCAGCGGCGTCGGGCTGAGCACCACCGGCGTTTCCGGCTTCATGGGGCTGACCATTCTGGGCGCGGTCGTGATGATGTGGCCGGTGGGCAAGCTGTCGGACCGCTACGACCGCCGCATTGTGCTGCTGTGGGTGTGCGTGGCCAGTGCCCTCGCCGCCATCGCCGCGCTGTGGCTGACCCGCATCGACACCACCTGGGTGCTGCTGGGCGGGTTCTTGTACGGCACCGTGAGCATGAGCATTTTCTCGCTGTCGGTTGCCCACACCAACGACCACGTCGAGTATTCCCAGATGCTCGAAACCACCGCCAGCCTGCAGCTGTTGTGGGGCAGCGGCGCGATCGCCGGTCCGATCATCGCCGGGCTGTTCATGCAGTGGACCGGGGCCATGGCCTTCCTGCCGTTCCTGGCCGTGGCCGCGGTGATCCCGGCGGTCTTCATCCGCTACCGCATGGTCGTCAGCGACCCGGTCGAGGCCGAAGACCAGGGCGACTACGTCCCGCAGTTCGCCACCAGTCCGGTGGCGCTGGAGATGTATCCGGAGCAGGTTGAAGAGGAGGAGGCTGAACCAGAGGAAAGCCCTCCGGAAGAAAGCGCATCTGATAAAACCTGACTAACTCAAGAAGACGAGGCCAGCCATTCGTCCAACGTCTCCATGTCCTGTTGTGCATCCGTCGCATCCAGATTGACCACCGGAAAGCCCAGGCGGGAGAGGTTGGAGACAAAATCCGAGGGATTGTTCTTCAAACCACTGCCGGGCGAAGCGTCGGTCGTCAAAAGTGGCGACTGACTTGCAGTCGCGCTCTTGGGGAGCATGATCTTCGCGCTCAGCCAGGAAATCTGCCGGATGCTACTAGACGCGATTCCAGTTCACTATTTTTTACCCATGCCACAGAATCTGAAAAACACCGGAGCGCAGGGCGGCTGGGTTAAGGGAAATTGCCGACATATTCAAAATGTGATCTTGAATTTGTCAATTATACGGCTACAATTAGAGTATGATCAAACGCAACCTCGCCACCCGGCTGAGCCACGCCGCCGCCCAATTTCCGGCGGTGACGCTCACCGGGCCGCGCCAGAGCGGCAAGTCCACGCTGTGCAAGGCCCTGTTTCCCGACCACGCCTATCTGAATCTCGAACAGCCGGATCTGCGTGAATTCGCGCTGGAAGACCCACGCGGCTTTGTGGCGACGCATCCCGGGCCGGTGATCATCGATGAGTTCCAGCACGCGCCGCAGCTGGCGTCGTGGTTGCAGGTGCTCATCGATGAAGACCCGCAGCCGGGTCGCTGGATCCTCACCGGCTCGCAGAACCTGGCCATCACCCAGTCGATCAGCCAATCACTGGCCGGCCGCACGGCCATCCTGCACCTGCTCCCCTTGAGTTACAGCGAAGTCGAGCGTTTCGACGGCGCACCCGGCAAACTGGAGGATGTGCTGCTGCGCGGCGGCTACCCCAGAATTCACGATCAATCACTTCGTGCTGCAGACTGGCTCAGCGCCTACGTTGCTACCTACGTCGAGCGCGATGTCCGGGCCATTTCGCGCGTGGAAAGCCTGACCGATTTTCAGCGTTTTCTCGGCCTGTGTGCCGGTCGCAGCGGACAACTGCTGAACTACAGCACTCTGGCGGCCGACTGCGGTATCAGCCAACCGACCGCCAAGGCGTGGATTTCCATACTCGAGGCCAGCTTTCTGGTCGCCACGCTGCCGCCATGGTCGGGGAACATCCGCAAACGCCTGGTCAAGAGCCCCAAGCTCTTTTTTCTGGACAGCGGCCTGCTGTGCTGGCT
>PXBD01000032.1 GCA_003565625.1 Gammaproteobacteria bacterium | reverse complement strand
TACCTGATCCAGCACAGCGCAGGCTCCGGCAAGTCCAACACCATCGCCTGGACCGCCCACCAGATCATCAACCTGCACGACGAGGACGACCGGCCGCTGTTTCACACCGCCATCATCGTCACCGACCGCATCGTGCTGGACCGGCAGCTGCAGAACACCATCGGCGGCTTTGCCCAGACCGAAGGCGTGGTGAAGAAGATCGACGGCCCCTCCCGCGATCTGAAGGACGCGATCCTGAAAGGCGCGCGGATCATCATCACGACCATCCAGAAGTTCGGCACTGAGCACCTGGCGACGATCTCCGGCCAGTCCGGCAAGAACTTCGCGGTGATCATCGACGAGGCCCATTCTTCCCAGTCCGGCAAGGCCGCCCGGGCGATGACCGACGCGCTGACCCGTGATGCGGTCCGATCCGAGGATATCGAGGACCTGGTGCTGGCCTTCCAGAACGCGCGGGGGCCGCAGAAGAACATCTCCTTTCTGGCCTTCACCGCCACCCCGCGCAACGTCACCCTGGAGCGCTTCGGGCGGCCGGGGCCGGATGGACTGCCCCAGCCGTTTCACCTGTATTCCATGCGCCAGGCCATCGAGGAAGGCTTCATCGTTGATGTGCTGCAGAACTACATCACCTACGAGGCGTACTACCAGCTGGAAAAGGCAATCGAGGACGATCCGGCCTTCAAGGGCCGCCGCGCCCAAGCTCGGGTTGCCCGCTTTGCCTCGCTGCACCCGACCGCCATCGACCAGAAGGTCGAAGTCATCATCGAGCACTTCCGGCGCCATGTGGCCAGGCAGCTGGATGGACAGGCCAAGGCCATGGTCGTCACCCAGAGCCGGGAGCACGCGCTGCGCTATTGGCAGCACCTGAATGCCTACATGGAGCAGAACGGCTATGAGGGCTTACGCGCGCTGGTCGCGTTTTCCGGGGAGCTGAAGATCGACGGCAATAGCTGGACCGAGGCCGCCGTCAATGGTTTCTCGGAACAGGAACTACCCCGGCGCTTCGATGGCGAGGAATACCAGATCCTGGTGGTCGCCGAGAAGTACCAGACCGGCTTCGATCAGCCCAAGCTGGTGGCCATGTACGTGGACAAGAAGCTGGCCGGCCTACAAGCCGTCCAGACGCTGTCTCGCCTGAATCGACGATTCGGCCACAACAAGCCGACCTTCGTGCTTGACTTCCGCAACTCCATTGAGGACATCAAGGAAGCCTTCCGGCCGTTCTTCGAAGTGACCGCGCTTGAGGAGCGCACGGATCTGAACCAGATCTACGATCTCGAGCAACGCCTGATGGGGATGGGCTATCTGGACAAAGACGAGATCGAGCGCTTTGCTGAGCGATTTTTCCGGGACGGGCTGGACAACTACGACCGTGTGGCGCTGGAAGGACTGGTCAAGCTGTGCATCGGGCGTTTCGAAAGCGATGAGGACGAGGCCCAGCAGGAGGAGTTCCGGCAACTGTTGCGCAGCTACCAGCGTTTCTATTCTTTCGTTGCTCAGGTCGTTCGCTTGCGCGACACCTGGTTGGAAAAGCTGTTCGGCTACACCGCCTGGCTATCGCGCCTGCTGCCGTCGCGAAATGTACCCGCCGACATTACGGTCAGCGATGAAATGCTGGAGCTCGCCGCCTTCCGTCTAGAGTCGGGAGAATCCGGCAGCGCCTCCCTCGGTGTCGGTGAGACCCGAGGCCTGGCGCCCATCACCGAGTTCGGCGCCAATCCCTACACGGAAGAGGAAGAGAAGTCCCTTTCAGAAATCATCGAGTCTTTCAACGACCGCCACGGCACCAGCTTCAGTCGCGAAGACTTCCTGCGCTTCGAGCGCGTCAACCGCGAGATTCTCGATGATGAAATGGAAGAACTGCTCAGGAATAATCCGACGGACGTGGTCTACAACACGTTCTCCCGAGCGTTCTTCCAAGGCATGGTGAAGCTGTTCCAGCAGGACAACGAAATGCGCAACATCGTCATGACCGACAGCGATGCACGCGAGCAGGCCACGAAGCACTTCTTCAGACGGGCCCAGCGGCAGGCAGCAGAAAACCGACCCTCTGAATAGCGAAGCGCTCTTCGCCCCTGGAAGCCGGCTTTTAAGCCCCGTTTTTGGTCATTGAGGACTGTGGTCAAACGGTCGATTTTTGACCACCGGTGACGTCACTGAAACGTCAACATTTCGTCATCGGGCAAAATTCGGCCTTTTTTCCACTGGCAAGATCGCTGGGTGAAAGGCTCGCGAAAAATGACCACTTATTTTTCGTTGACAGCAAAAACGTCAACAAGATCTTTCGGGGCGACTGATATAACCACTTGAAAAATTAAGGAATTTGGCGCGCCTGACAGGATTCGAACCTGTGACCCCTGCCTTCGGAGGGCAGTACTCTATCCAGCTGAGCTACAGGCGCACGCGGGGGGTAGGGAAGTATACAGGAAACCGAATGACCACTGCCAACTGCCTTCGGAGAGCAATCATTCGTTCCAGGCTAGCGAATCAGGCAGCTCCGATCGGCTGGCATGATCGAACACAACCGCGGCCGGCCTGCTTGGCAAGATAAACGCTCTCGTCGGCCGCCTTGATCAAATCATCCGGGCCTTTCATCTCGCTTGTCTGTGTCGCCACACCGAAGCTTGCGCTGTTCTTCCAGAACCCCGATCCCGTGGCCACCCGCATGTTCGCCACTCGCTGGAGCAAGGCGCCAGCAAGCTGCATTGCGCCTTTACAGTCGGTGGCCGGACACAGAACAAGAAACTCATCCCCGCCCAGGCGGAAGATCAGGTCGTCAGAACGCAGTGCGTGCTGGAGCTCCGTTGCCAGCGCAATCAACACCTCGTCGCCGGCGTCATGCCCGTAGGTGTCGTTGACCTCCTTAAAATGATCGGCGTCGATCATCAGAGCAGACACCGGCTTGGCCGTCTGCCGGGACTCCTGCCACAGGGCCTCGAGCTGCTGCATTGCATGACGCCGGTTCGACAAGCCGGTGAGCACGTCGGTACGGGACAGCACCTCGAGTTCCTGATTGGCCTTGATGAGCGCCTGCGTGCGTTCGGCCACGCGCTGCTCCAGGCTGTGGTTCAGCTCAAGCAATTCCTTGTTGCGGGCAGACAGCTGCTGCATCAGTCGATGCAGGGCGGACAACAGAGGCTGCAGCGCTGCCTCCTGCTCGCGCTCGTGCGCCTCGAAGGCTGCAGCCGGCTCCATGCCGGCGCGGACGGCGGCAATCTGGTTGGCCATGTCTTGATCCCGGCCAAGAATGTGATAACTCAGCCAATGCACGAGATAGTCGAGCATCTCGGCACCCTGGCCTACGGCAGATTCGTTCGTGGCCGGGTTCAGCGCCGCCACATCGTCAAGAAAGCTCCGATGGTCGGCCGAATGTTGACCGATATGCCGTGGATCGACGCCCGACTCCCGCATCAGCCGCTCTTCGTCAGCAAAGTGGAAGCGGGCATAGTCCACCAACTGGGCAACCATCGGCGTCAAGGTGCTGGCGCTGATCTTTTGCTCGCTCAGGGCCTGCCCGAGACGGTTGATCAGGTCGACCAGATGGCGATGCTGACCATCGACCGACGGCAGCTTGGTCTCGAATCGGGCCGTCCACTCAAAAGTTTGCATCGCCTGGAACCTGATCGGAGAAGTTGCTCCACTATACAGCCCGCGGCAACGTTGCCCGGAGCCGCGTCAGGAAGCCCCGGGACGCTGGTGGCCACGGGGACGAGAGCGCCAGGAGGGGGGGTGTTGCGAGCCGGGCAGCAGACCTTTACCCTTGGTCAGCATGAATCAAGTGATGCAACAACCCCTGCACGCGAAGCTGAAGTTTCTGGCCGATCTCTCCGCACCCTTGGTCTATGTGCCCTCAAAGGGCGGCGGAGACCAAACCGAGCACGTGGGCAACTACCGGACCCACGAGGTGGAGATTCACGATGCCCGTGAACACTTGCCGGCGCCGGATCTTGATGGCGAAGGCTTCATGCTGGTATCCCACGAAAGTGCCGTCGGCGACTTCTATGACGATGCGGCACTGCGCTCGACCTACCACGCCGAGCTGATTGACCTGTTGCAGCGCGTAACCGGCGCCCGGCGGGTCGAGATCTTTGACGACACCCGGCGCAGTTCCTCGCTTTCGAAGCAGCGCCAGCATGGCGCCCGGGACCCCGCAAACATCGTGCACAACGACTACACGCACGAATCCGGCCCGCGGCGGCTGGATGATTTTTTCAGCGATGCACCCGATGAAGCGGCGCGGCTGAAACAGCGGCGCTTTGCCATCGTCAATGCCTGGCGGCCGATTGGCGAGCCGGTCGTCGACCATCCGCTGGTTGTTTGCGATGCGCGCACGGTCGGCGACGATGATCTAGTGGCGGTGGAACGTCGCGGCGAAGATCGGACCGGTGAGCTCCAGGTTGCCCTCCACCAGCCCGGACAGCGCTGGTACTACTACCCGCGCATGAACCGGGACGAAGTGCTGCTGTTCAAGACCTACGATTCAGCGCTCGATGGACGTACGCGTTTCACGCCGCACTCGTCGTGCAAGGACCCGCGCGCACCCGCCAACGCCGCCCCTCGCGAGAGCCTGGAAACACGCTGTCTGCTGTTTTTTGAGTAGCGATGTCGGGAAAGGTCAAAAACCGGGTGCTCTTTCAGTCCAGGCGCCTGAGCATCTACCTGGTCCATTACTCGGCGGGCCACCGCATCATTCCGCACGTGGACATGGTGGCCGAGGGCCGGCTGTACAAACTCAATTGCGTGTTGGTCAAACCGCGGGCCGGTGGTGAGTTCTGCTGCGAGCGCAATATCTTCAACTGGTTCGGCCGCGTCATCCTGTTCCGGCCGGATCTCTATCAGCACAGCGTTTCCAGGATCGAGCGTGGCAACCGCTGGTTGCTGAGCTTTGCCCTGACCCGGCCTTGAATGCACTCGTCGTCAAGGCACCCCCCTTTCGTTCTCACGTCACGCGGGTTATCCTTAAAGCTATGATTGATATAGATATTCCCACTCTGGATCCGACGCGGGTCCAAACCATCGAACGGTTTGGCGGCCGAATCGCTCCTCTCGACCCGATCGGCGCCGAAGTGCACGGCATTGATCTGTCCGCGGATACCCTGCCCCCGCGCGAAGTCATCGAAGCACTCGAACTGGAAATGGCCCAGCGCGGCTTCCTGGTGTTCAAAAGCGAGCAGCAGCTGACCCCCGACGATTTCCTGCGCGCCAGCAGCTGGTGGGGCGGCAAGGCGCTGCACAGCACCCACGGCGTGCATCCGGCAACACCCGGCGGCAACCGGCATATTTTCCGCCTGTCGAACGATCGCCGGCACGGCATCCCCGGCGTCGGCCCGCAGTGGCACAACGACGGCAGCTTCAATGCCGATACCTTTTCGCATGCCGGCTACCACATCATCCGGCCGGCCGAAAAAGGCGGCGGGACGTATTTCGCCCACCAGGGAGCCGCCTACGACGCGCTGCCAGAACACCGGCAGGAATTCTGGCGCCGCCTGTCGTCGGTCAACTCCGCCTCCGGCGTTGTCCACCCGGCGGTCCACGAGCATCCGTTGTCGGGGCGCAAAAGCGTCTGGCTGCACCTGGGCATGACCGGTGCGGTAGTCGAGAAACTGCCGAACCAGGACGGCTTTCGCCTGTTGGATGCCGAACAGCTCAGCCAGCTGTGCCACGAATACAACGACCTGCTCGATGCCGGCCTGGACAACGGCTACGCCATCGCCTACGAGTACCAGGAACACGACTGCATCTTCATCGACAACCTGGCCGTGGCGCATCGGGCTTCGCCCGAGGCACACCTGCCGGCCGAGGAACAAGGCCTGCGCATCATGCACCGCAGCACCGTCCGCGGGGTTGACAACCTCGCGCCCGGATACGGTTTGCCGCAGTACCTGAGGATTGGCGGGGCAAGCCCGTTTGGTCCCGGCGTGTGGCAGTCCGGGGGCGTGGGCTTTCGATGGGACGAGGCCATCCCCATGCAGAACTGATTCCGATGACGGAGACCGCAAAAATCTGATCTAATGGGTGCCGAGTGTTTGGATTATTCGCCCCCGGAGTCGGAGAAGATTTGACATGAAACGTTCATTGACGCTTTTTACGCCCTTGCTGCTGGCTCTCCTGCTGGCACCGGCATGGGCCGACAACGACCAGTGCCTGATGTGTCACCGGGCCATGGCCGAAACCCCGGTGCAGGCGCACCAGAACTGCATGGTCTGCCACAGCGATGGGGCCGAGGAACATATGGCCAACATCCGCGTACCGCCGGAGCCGGTCGAAGACGCAATCTGCGCGATGTGTCATCGTCCGAACGAGGCTTTCATGGCCATATCGGCCCACACCATGGACCTCGAGTGCGCCAGCTGCCATCTGATTCATGACAAGTAGACCCTGCTCGCAGTCCTAGACCGTCATGCCTCGACATAAAGTCGTTCTCGCCTACAGCGGCGGCCTGGACACTGCCTGCATCCTCAAGACCCTGCTCCAGCAGGGCCATGAGGTCATCGCCTTCGTAGCCAACGTCGGCCAGCTGGAAGACTTTGACGACATCGAGCAGCGCGCCCGCGCAACCGGCGCCAGCGAGGTGTTCGTCGAAGACCTGCAGCACGAGTTCGTGGCCGACTTCATCTGGCCGGCGATCGCCGGGAAAGCCGTTTACGAGCACCACTACCTGCTCGGCACGGCGCTGGCCCGGCCGGTGATTGCCAAACGCCAGGTCGAAGTGGCCCGCAAGGTCGGCGCCACTGCACTCGCCCACGGGGCGACCGGCAAGGGCAACGACCAGGTCCGCTTCGAGCTGGCCTTTGCCGCCCTGGCCCCGGACCTGGAAGTGATCGCGCCGTGGAAAGACCCGGACTTCCTGGCCCGATTCCAGGGCCGGCCCGACCTGCTCGCGTTTGCCGCCGAGCACGACATCCCGGTCGAGGCCACGGCCGAGAAACCCTATTCCAGCGACGAGAATGTCATGCATCGGTCCTATGAGGCCGGCCTGCTGGAAGACCCGGAAGCAGCACCGCCGAAAGACATGTTCAAGCTCACCCGGGCGATCGAGGACACGCCCGACACGGCCGACCGCATCGTGGTCCGGTTCAAGGACGCCATGCCGGTCGAGGTCGAGCACCTGGACGACGGCACCCGGGTCACCGACCCGGTCAGGCTGCTCGAATACCTCAACGAGGTCGGCGGCAAGCACGGCATCGGCCGCATCGACATCGTCGAGAATCGCTTTGTCGGGATCAAGTCCCGCGGGGTCTATGAAACCCCGGGCGGCACGATTCTCCACGCCGCGCTGCGCGATCTGGAGGGCATTGCCATGGACCGCGAAGTGCGGCGCCTGCGCGATATGCTCTCGCCGCGCTTTGCCGAGATCATCTACAACGGCTTCTGGTTCTCGCCCGAAATGGACTTCATCGAGGCCGCTTTCGGCCAGTCCGCTGCCTTGATTGACGGCGAGGTCCGGCTCCGCCTGCTCAAGGGCAACGTGATTGTCGACGGACGCTCGAGTTCCAGCTCGCTGTACGATCAGGACTTGAGCTCCATGGACGTTGCCGGCGGCTACGACCAGCAGGATGCGCGCGGCTTCATCCGCCTGAACGCGCTGCGGCTGACCGCCCACCGCCTGATCGTCGAACACAGCGAGGAAGACTAGGATCCGGCCGCAGATTGTCAAGATCCGGTGGGTACTGCTGAGCGCGCTGCTTGCGTTCTTCAGCGTCCCCTGGTCGGCATCGGCCGAGCCTGGGCTGACCCCGGTCGCAGAGGACTTCACAACTCTGGAGCCCTTCCAGCCCCAGCCGCTGGAGCCGCTGCACGAAGCCCTGCGGAAAACACTTGCAAGCGACCCGGATTCGGTCTTTCTGGCAGGCTCGCGGCTGGCGCCACCCACCCGTGCGCTGCTCAAGCTGCAGGCTGCAGAGGGCATGATTTCCCCGGTTCGTTACCGGATTCGCTACGGACAGGCGCCCCTGCCCAACCCACCGAAGGCCACGCGCTTGACCGTCAGCCTGATCCAGGTCGACCGCTTCAACCTGGGCCCGGCGCAGCGGACTGCGCTGGAGCAAACCCACGGCGCCGACAATGTCCGCGCCGATTCGTTTTCCGACGCCAGGCATGTCTCGTGGCGGTTCGCAATGCGGCCGGTGATGGGCACCACCGCCATGACCGAAGCCGCAAGCCGCGCCGAGATTCCGCAGGCCTTCGCCGAGAACATGGACTGCCTGGGCACCCCTTGCACCGCGGCGGCACCGCTGGAGTCAGCACCACAACTGCAGTGGCAGCCAGCCGAGGCACCTGACACGGATTTCCAGGCTGAATACCTCACTGAACAAAACGGCATTCCCTCGGCCGCCGCCCTGCTGAACCTGCTGCTGGTGGAAGCCCGTGCGGCCAGGCGTAATGACCGCATCACCTGGCGCGGCGTCGAGCCGCGCGAGGGCGTTGCGCCGGGTGCTCCGTTCATCGATATCGTTATCGAAACCGGCCTGGGAACCGAGGCTGATATTGCCGGCATGGTGCGCGATGATCACCTGATGGATCACCTCACCCGCACCGAATGGATTCACCTGCAGGCGGCAGCCACCGCGCCGAACCAGCCACCGGCCATGCAGCTGACCCGCGCCCAGGTGCCCTGGCCGACGCCCGAGTTCGATTGAAAAAGACTGGCGGACGCGTCGTTGCCCGGTTTGGGCTTGCACCAAACCGGGCAACGCGATAGGCTTTCACCGTAGTTCCGCGGGGCGGCCTGACGGCCTGAGACACCTTACGTTCGGTGAACCCGTTGAACCTGATCCGGTTAATGCCGGCGTAGGGACAGGAACGGAAGCCAGAGCTTTGGTTGGCTTCGATACCCCGACGTGCATTCCGGGTCTCCCTTTTGGCTTTTTCTACGGAGACCTCTCGATGAAACCCCTGCTGTTTTTTACTGGTGCGCTGCTGGCACTGCCGGCCATCGCCCCTGGCATCACCCTGGCCGAAACCGATTCCGACGCGCTCGAAACCGAAGACCGGATCACGGTCACGGCCGATTTCCGCCGTACCGACCTGTCGGATTTCTCCGGCAGCGCGACCGTCGTCGACGGCGAAACCATCCGCCAGCGCGAGGGCGGCCACCTGGACCAGGTGCTCAACCTGGCCCCGAACGTGAATTTTTCCAGCGGTGCCTCGCGCGGCCGCTTTTTCCAGATCCGCGGCATCGGCGAGCGCAGCCAGTTCGTCGAACCAACCAATCCGGCGGTCGGCCTGGTCATCGACGGCATCGACATGACCGGTATCGGCGGTGCGGCCACCACGCTCGACATCCAGCAGATCGAAATTCTGCGCGGCCCCCAGGGCACCCTGCTGGGCGCCAACGCCCTGGCCGGCATGATCAACATGGTCTCGGGCAGCCCCACCGACACCCTGGCTGGCGGCTTCGATGTGCGCCTGGCCGAACGCGGCACGCGGGTGGTCCATGGCGTCATCTCCGGCCCGGTCAGCGACGGCCTGGGCTTTCGCCTGGCCTATGCCAATGAGCGCAGCGACGGCTTTCAGAAAAACGCCTTTTTCGGCACCCGCGACGTGGCCAACATCGATGAACAAACCCTGCGCGCCCGCTTGCGCTGGCAGCCGCATGCGGATGTGCAGGTTGACCTGACCGGGCTGTACCTGGACATCGACAACGGCTACGACGCCTTCTCGCTCGACAATACCCGGACCACGTTCTCCGACGAACCTGGATTCGATCGCCAGGAAACCCTGGCCGGTTCGGCCCGAGTGCAGTGGAACGCCCACTCCGCTTTCGCGATCGAGGCGCTGCTCAGCCGCACCGATGCCGACCTGGAATACGGCTACGACGAAGACTGGAGTTTCATCGGCTTCTGCGAGGTATTCGAGTGCCTGGCCCGCCCGTATTCCTCGTTCGATGAGTACCAGCGTGAAAACCGCAACACCACCGTGGATGTACGCGCCATCTCGCGCACCGCCGCCGACCAGTTTGGCTGGGTCGTCGGCGCCTATTACCGCGATCAGACCCAGACCCTGCAGCGCATCTACACCTTCCAGGCGCAGGATTTCTTCAGCGATTTCAATACCGAAAACCGGGCCGTGTATGGCCAGTTCGACCTGCCGCTGACCGACCGGCTGACCTTGCAGGCCGGCTTGCGCCATGAACAGCGAGACGTGCGCTACAGCGACAGCGACAATGCCCGCTTCCGGCCCGACGAGAACCTGTGGGGCGGGCGCCTGGCGCTGGCCTATCAAACCGATGGCGGCGCTCTGCTCTATGCCCTGGCCGCGCGCGGCTACAAGGCCGGCGGTGTCAACAGCGACTCGGCCATCCCCGACGCGCAGCGCGAGTTCGCTACCGAAACCCTGTGGAACTATGAACTGGGGCTCAAGACCCGGCTGTGGCAGGGCCGTATCGACCTGCGCACCGCGCTGTTTTTCCAGGACCGTGACGATATCCAGACCCAGCAGTCGCTGGTGGTTCCAATCGAGGGGGATGTCTGTCCGTGCCGCTTCATCGAGTTCAAGACCAACGCCACCGGTGGGCAGAGTTACGGCATCGAGACCGAGCTGAACTGGGCGGTCAGCAACTCCGTTCAGGCTTTTGCCAGCGCAGGCCTGCTGCGCTCGCGCTTCGACGGGTTTCTGAATTTCTCCCATGTCGATGCCGACCCCGAAACCGGCCAACCGTTTGACATGGACGGGCGCGACCTGCCCTACGCACCGCGCTACATGTTTGCCGCCGGCGTCCGTTTCCAGCTGACCGATCGCTGGTACCTGCGAACCGAAATCGAAGGCAAGGATGCGTTCTTTTTCTCCAGCCGCCACGAGCTGCGTTCTGATGCCTACGAATTGTTCCACGCCCGCCTCGGCTACCAGGTCGGCAACTGGGACCTGGCGTTGTGGGCGCGCAACATCACCGATGAGAAAGTCAAGCAGCGCGGCTTCGGCAGTTTCGGCAATGACCCGCGCAAGGGCTATGCTGTGGAGCCCTACTTCCAGTTCGGCGAGCCGCGTACCCTGGGCGCGAGTGCATCGTACCGATTCTGATGGCCGGGTCAGGCTGGCAATCGGGTAGACTCCCCGGCCATGGACGCCCTCCAAGCTGCCCTCCTCGCTCTGATCCAGGGGCTGACCGAATTCCTGCCGGTCTCCAGCCAGGCTCACCTGGTGTTGTACTCGCTGTTTACCGGCACCGACTACCAGGGCCTGGATTTCGACATCATCCTCCACGCCGGCTCGCTGGTGGCGGTGATGGCGTACTTCCGGGCCGAACTGTGGGCCATGGCGCGCGACTGGACCGGCTCGGTTGCCGGCGGTCGCGCCACGGCGGATTCACGCCTGGCCTGGCTGATCATCATTGCCACAATTCCAGCCGGCATTTTCGGGCTGCTGTTCAAGGATGCAGCCGAAGTGGCCTTGCGCAGCCCGCTGATCATGGGCTCGGCCCTGATCGGGTTTGGCCTGCTGCTGGGCTGGGCCGACTGGCGCCACCGCGGCCAGCGGGACGAGTACAGCCTCACCGTCCGCGATGCGGTAATCATCGGCCTGGCCCAGGCGCTGGCCCTGATCCCGGGCACGTCACGCTCGGGCATCACCATCACCGCCGCGCTCTTTCTGGGCATGAACCGGGAGTCGGCCGCGCGTTTTTCGTTCCTGCTGTCGGTGCCGATCATTGCCGCGGCCGGCCTGCTCGGCGTTCGCTCGGTGATTGGCAACGGCATGCAAACCGAACTGCCCGTGCTCGCGGTTGGCTTTGTTGTCGCCCTGATCAGCACCTATGCCTGCATCCACTACTTCCTGGCCTTTATCCGGCGCATCGGCATGCAGCCGTTTGTCATCTACCGGGTGGCGCTGGGGCTGGTATTGCTGCTGTTCTTTATTCGCTGAGCACGGCCGACCACGGTCGGGCACCATCCAGCAACGACTCGATATCACGCCGTTCCATGGGCCGTGCCAGGAGAAAGCCCTGGGTATAGGTGCAACCGAAGGTTTGCAGGAGGCGCATCTGCTCAGGGTGTTCCACGCCCTCGGCAACCGAGGTCATGCCCAGATCGCCGGCCAGCCTGCAGATGGTGCGGGTAATGGCCTGGTCTTCCCGGCTGGCAACGATATCGCGCACGAAGCTGCGATCAATCTTTACCACCGAAACCGGGAAGTCCTTCAGGTAGCTCAGCGCGGAGTAGCCGACGCCAAAGTCATCCACCACGATCTGCACGCCCAGTGACTTGAGTTCATTCAGGCTGCCGTGATGGCCCCGTTCATGCCGGATCAACACCTCTTCAGTGATCTCCAGATGCACTTGGGCCGGCGGCAATTGATGCTCGCCGAGCACGCGTTTCAGGGTGGACAGAAAAGCCGGTTGCTGCAGTTGCACCGCCGAGACGTTGACCGCCAGCCAGGGTGCCTGTTCGAAACGCGCGTGCCACTGCGCCAAGTCAGCAAGGCCGCGGCGCAAAACGAACTCTCCCAGGCGACCGATGCTGCCAGTCTCTTCGGCCACCGGGATGAACTCGGCCGGTGAAATCACCCGGCCGTCTTCGTGATCCCAGCGCAACAAGGCCTCGAACCCGCGCAGATCCATCGTGATGGTGTCCACGATCGGCTGGTACACCACGCGGAAATCGCCGTTGTCCACGCCGCGGCGGATATCATGGCTCATGCTCAGGCGATGCTGCACGCGCTGCAGCATGTCGCAAGCGAACACCGAGCAGCGGCTGCGCCCGGCGGTCTTGGCCTTGAACAGTGCGGTGTCAGCGTTCTGGATCAGGGCCTCCGAAGTCGACATCTGGGCATCGACAAAGGCGATGCCGATACTGGCGGAGACGAAAATCTGGTTGTCGTCCACCATGAAACCCCGGTCCAGGGCATGGATGATGGCTTCGCCCAACCGCTCTGCAGCCGCGCGCTCTTCGCGACGGCAAATGACGATGAACTCATCACCACCCTGGCGACCGAGAAAGTCATCGGCCGCCAACACATCACGAATACGTTCCGGTACCTGACGCAGCAGTTCATCGCCCAACTCGTGTCCGAGCGAATCGTTGATGTCCTGAAAACGATCGAGGTCGATCAGCAGCACCGCGAGTTCGCCGACTGCCTGGTCACAGGACCCGATCAACCCATCCAGGTGACTGATGCTGCCGCTGCGGTTGGGCAACCCCGTCAGGCGGTCGTGTCCGATCAAAAACGCCAATTCGCTCTCGGCCTGCCGCCGCGACTCGGCTTCTTCCTGCAGGCGCTGATTGCCCCCCTCCAGTTCTCTGACGTAATTGGCATTGCGCAGACCCAGGAACAGGGCCAGCGCCAGCAGAATCGACGAGATGGATCCGCTCATCAGCACAAGGGCGGGAAGCTGGGTACCGGCAACCCGCGTGGCCTGGTCGGAAAAACGGGCGTGCACATCAAACCCCGAACCGTCACCGTCGATGTCGAGCAGAAAATGACCCGGCCATTGATCAAGTTCCGCCGGCAACTCGCCACCAACCGGTTTGAGCACCTGGTCGCCGGAGCGCACCACAATGTCAAGCTCGCGCCGGAACTGCTCAGGGATGAAAGACTCCAGCGCGTCGGCAATCGCAAAGACGGTGACCAGGTAACCGATCCGCTCATCATCCAGGGTCAAGGGCTGGAACCAGCTGACCGCGCGATCGCCGTCGGCCAGCGGCAGGGGACGATCGATCGCCAGTCCGGTCTGTTCGATCAAGCCCTCCATGCGCTCTGCGAAACCGGCCCCGACCGGGTAGCGCTCGCCCCGGGTCAGTTCGACCCGGCCAGGGTTTTCCAGCCAGGCGATCCGCAAATCAAGATCAAGCCCGGCTACAGCGCGGTAGAACCCGGTCTGCTGCAAGGTCAGTGCAATCATGGAAAAATCGGCCGGCTGCGGCTCCAGGCCGTTCCGTCCCAGGCTCGCCGCGGCACGCTGGCGATCGCGAATTTTCTTGCCGATGTCGCCGACCAGGTCGGCCTGCATATAGTCGACCAACTGCTGCAGCCGAACCTGTTCTGCCACCCGCCCGGACTTGCGCAATTCCCCCGCCAGCCAGGCAGACAACCCCAGCAAAACCGCCATCACAACGGCCGAAATCGCGGCTGCCGGCAGTCGGCTGAGACCGGGTGTCAGTATCGGACGACCACCCATCGAACTCCCTTTATGCTGGTATCTTATTATCGTTATCAATTTTTCTTCACGCAGTATATCGGGTCTGGCATGGGATGGGCACAGTGAACCGATGGCTGACGGGTGCGGTGGGCGGACTCCTGATCAGCGTGACCATCGCCGAAACCCTCTGTGCCCTGGTGACCCTGGTCACGGCTGGCGAACACCTGCTGTGGGCGCTGACCCGAACGGACGCCGCCGCGTCCGCAGACCCGGCCTGGCTGGCGGTGATCTGGCTGGTTGCCAGCGCGGCCGGAGCCGCGCTGGCCTGCGGCTGGAGCGGACGAACGAGCGCCGCCCTGCCGTGCGCAATACTGCCGGCCGGCGCCTTGCTGCTGGTGAGCTGGTATTTTGGCCAGCCGGGCGCGGTTGGCGGCGTGGCTGTGGCAGGTCCGGCCCTGGGTAGCCTTCTTGGCTGTGCCGGGGCCGCGGTACTGGTCCGCCGCGACCGGGCCGAACCTGCTTAAAGCCCCCGACGCTGGGATATAATCTGCGGGTACCCTTTTCCCAAGTTTGAGGTTCGAAATCGTGTCCGAAGCCGACGACCGTGTGTTTCTGCAACGTTTCAGCCTGGTGCTGGTGCTGCTGGCGGTTTTCACCGCAGCCATCATCATCATCGCCGTCACCCTGCACGGCACTGTTGAACGTGAAGAACCCATGGCCCGGGAGGAAGCCCGCGCGCAGCGCTTGATGCCGGTAGCCGGGGTCTTTGCCGGGGAGACCGGTCGCGCCGCTGCCCAGGCCGCGCGCGAAGCCGCCGCCTCACAGGAAGTCGCCGTGGCTTTTGACGGCTCGCTCGACGGTCAATTGATCTACGACCGCGCCTGCGGCACCTGCCATGAGTCAGGCGCTGGCGGAGCCCCGCTGATGGTCGCCGGCGAATGGGTTGGTCGGGTTGAAAAAGGCATGGAAGAGCTGGTCGCCAACGCCATCAACGGCATTGGCGCCATGCCGCCGCGCGGTGGCCGCAGGGACCTGTCGGACGAGCAGATCGAGGTCTCGGTGGCGTTCATGCTCGATATGCTCGACTGAGCCCACCCTGCCGGCCCGTCCCGTTTCGGCTATCTGCTTCGGCTATCTGCTTCAGCTATCATGGCAGGCCGTTTGGGCCGGCAAGACCGAAGGGAAGTAGCCGCATGCTTGATCCAGACCAGTTTCCTACCGAAACCTCCGAGTTCTTTCTGACCGGCCCGGCCGGTCGTCTTGAGTGTCTGGTCGATCTACCCGAGCCGGGCACTGAACAGGCCGCGACTGCCGTGCTTTGTCACCCCCATCCGCAGCATGGCGGCACCATGCGCAACAAGGTGGTCACCATCATGGACCGGACCCTGCGCGAGCTGGGTTTGTCCACGGTGCGGTTCAATTTTCGCGGCGTTGGCGACAGTGAGGGCGAATACGACGACGGTCAGGGCGAGACCGAGGATCTGCTGGCCGTGGTCGACTGGGTACGGCAAACCAGCCCTGCCAGCGACTTGTGGCTGGGCGGTTTTTCTTTCGGCGCCTACATCAGCCTGAAGGCGGCCCGGGACCTTCCCGTACGCCAGTTGATCACCATTGCCCCGCCGGTGGAACGGTACGGCTTTGAAAGCCTGCTGCCGCCCAACTGCCCGTGGCTGGTGGTTCAGGGCGATGAGGACGACGTCGTCTCTTCCGAGGCGGTGGAGCAATGGGCCCAGGGCCTGGATCAGGCGCCCGATCTGGTGATCATGGAAGGGGCCGGCCACTTCTTTCATCGCCGCCTGATGGACCTGCGCGGACTGATCAAGAATCACGTCCAGTCCAGCCTGCCGTGACTCGGCATGGCCGCGGTGCACACTCCTGGTCCGCTGGCCCGCTGGCAAGCCCTGGTTGACCAGGGTCGGCTGAGCGCCGACCCGGCCCAGGCGCGCTTGCTCGAGTCACTGGAAGCGCTGTTTCAGCGCCTGATCGAACCGCGCCCGAACCTGGTTCAGCGCCTGCTGAATCGCCATCAACCGGTAACCGGTCTGTACCTGCACGGCAGCGTTGGCCGCGGCAAGACCATGCTGATGGATCTGCTGGCCACCAGCCTGGATGAAGCCGGGGTGGCAGTCGAGCGCATCCACTTCCACCGCTTCATGGATCGGATCCACCGCCAGCTCAAACAGCGCGAAGGCGAACGCGATCCGCTCAAGACGATGGCAGCCGCCATCGCCGGTCGCGTCCGGGTCCTGTGCTTCGATGAATTCCACGTCAGCGACATCGGTGATGCGATGCTGTTGGGGGAGTTGCTGCAAGGCCTGTTTGGGCGCGGTGTAACCCTGGTGGCAACCTCCAACACCGTGCCCGACCAGCTTTACGCCGACGGCCTGCAGAGAGCACGCTTTCTGCCGGCCATCGCCGCCATCGAGCGCCACTGCCAGGTCCTGGCGCTGGATGCAGCCGACGACTATCGGCTGCGCGAGTTGACTCGTCATCCCACCTGGCTATCCATGAGGGACGACTCCAGCGCCGCCGAGCTGGCGGCCGAATTCGAGGCCCTGGCGGCCGGTGAACAGATCAGCGAAGGACCGCTGCGTCTGCGCGGCCGCGACGTGCAGCCACGCCGCCGCGCCGGCTCGGTTGCCTGGTTCGATTTCGACACCCTGTGCCGGGGGCACCGCGCCAGCGCTGACTACATTGATCTGAGTCGTCGCTTTGCCACCTTGATCATCGACGGCGTCCCCGCCCTGGCCGAGCCCGACGACAACGCCGCGCGTCGCTTCATTCACCTGGTCGACGAGTGCTACGACCGCGCGGTCAAGCTGATCATCGCGGCCGAGGTTCCAATCGAGCAGATTTACACCGGCCAGCGCCTGGCCCAGCCCTTCGAGCGCACCGTCTCGCGCTTGATCGAAATGCAAAGCCATCAGTACCTGGCCCTGCCGCACCGACCCTGAAGTTCAGGCGCTCAGCGCTTCTCCGCGCCGGGCATCCGGGCTGATGAGGCTGGCGATGACGTGCTCCACATAAGCATCAAAGGCCGGTTCATCGGGTTCGGGCACTGCCTTCTGGGCCTGTAGCTGGAGGTAACCGACGTAGCCTGAATAGACCAGGGTGGCGCGCCGCTCGGCGGCGTCGGCGACCAGGCCCAGCTCTTCGAAGGCGCTGGCCAGATAGCCGATTCTTCGCGCCGTAACGCGCTGCAGCACCGGGCCGATCAGCGCATCATCCGGCAGCGCGCACAGGGCCAGGTAGACGCGGTGGGTGAGGGTCTGGCGCGTGGTTCGCCAGACAAAGCGGGCCAGACGGTCGGCTGGATCTTCATCGGCTTTCAAAGAGCGCTGGAGATGATCAGCATCCTGCTGTTCCCAGCGTTTGAGCGCGCTGCTGAGCAACTCGTCGCGACCGGGAAAATGCCAGTAGAAGCTGCCCTTGGTGATTTGCAGGCGGCGCGCCAGTGGCTCGACCGCGAGGGCGCTCACGCCCTTGTCGGCGATCAGCACAAGCGCGGCCTGCTCCCAGTCTTCAGGCGTCAACGAGACCCTGTCACCGGTGTTTCTGTTGGCTGGTTCGGCTTTGTCCATGAACCGATGGTAGCCGATCCGGAAGGAATATTGACTCTGCCAAGGGGTAACCCCATACTGGAGCGTATGGAAGCAGTCCGCAAACTTCACGATGAAATTCGCCGCCGTCAGATCTGGACCGATGACGGCATCCGTCTGCACCTTCGCTACTACGGCGACGACCGCGCGCCCTGTGTCCTCATGGCGCATGGTTTCGGCCAGACCCAGTACGCCTGGGAGGCCACCGGCTGGCAGCTGGCCGCCGCTGGCTGGCAGGCCGTCAGCTATGACGCCCGCGGCCACGGCGAAAGCGATCGAGCGCCCAGCGGTGAGTACGATTTCGAGCAGTTCGTCGAGGATTTTCGCCGGGTGTGCGCCTCGCTGCCCAATCCACCGATCGTCATCGGCGCCTCGATGGGCGGGTTGACCGCCCTGCTGGGCCACTCGGAAAAGCCCAAGGTCGATCTGCGCGCCATGGTGCTGGTGGATATCGCACCGCGCTGGGACGAGCGCGGGGTGGCGGCCATGCTGGCCTTCATGCGTCAGAATCCGGAAGGCTTCGCTTCACTCGAAGAGGCTAAGGAAGCGGTACGCGCGTTTCTGCCGCACCGCCGCCGGAATGCCCGCAGCACGGGTCTCGGCCGCAACCTGCGCCAGGCCCGAAACGGACGCTGGTACTGGCACTGGGATCCGGCCATGCTGGCCCTGGCCGAAAAGTCTTCCAACCTCCAGTCGCGACTGCAATCGGCCAGTCGGCGCCTGAAAATCCCGACCCTGCTGGTCGCCGGCGGCATGAGTGAACTGATCGGCGCTGAGCACGTGTCGGAGTTCCGCAAGCTGGCCCCCCATGCCGAGACCGTCGAGGTCGACGACGCCGCGCACATGGTCGCCGGCGATGCCAATGATCATTTTCTGTCTGCCATTACGCCATTCTTGCGGCGCCAGGCGGAACAAGGAGCAAAATCGTCATGATTACCCTGCTGTTTCTGGCCGCCGTGCTGGCCACCGCCCTGACCTGCGCTTATTTCAAGACCCGCGTGATTGTCTGGACCGCTGCCGTCGGTGCCGTGCTGCTGGCCTTTACCGTGGCCGGTCAGCCTGGCTGGGTGGCATTGACCATTGCCTGGCTGTTGTTCGCCGTTGTAGCGGTGCCGATGAACCCCCTGCCGTGGCGTCGCCAGTTCCTGACCCGGCCGGTGCTCAAGGCCTTCGCCAAGATGACACCGCAGATTTCGGAGACCGAACGGGTCGCCCTGGAGGCCGGCACGGTTGGCTTTGAAGGCGAGTTGTTCAGTGGCCGCCCACGCTGGCAGCGGCTGATCAAAAAACCGCTGCATGAACTGACCATGGAAGAACAGACCTTTCTGGATGGGCCGGTAGAACAGCTTTGCGACATGATCGACGAGTGGGAAATCAGCCACTATCGGGCCGACCTGCCCGAAGACGTCTGGGATCACCTGAAAAAACACGGCTTCCTGGGCATGATCATTCCCAAGGAATATGGCGGCCTGGGTTTCTCGGCCGTGGCCCACCGCGCGGTGCTGGAGAAAGTGGCCGGCATGAGTTCTACCCTGGGTTCGGTCATTGCCGTACCCAACTCGCTGGGACCGGCCGAACTGCTGCTGCATTACGGAACCAAGCAACAGAAAGACCACTACCTGCCGCGCCTGGCCGACGGACGCGAGGTGCCCTGTTTCGGCCTGACCAGCACCACGGCAGGCTCGGACGCAACCTCGATTGCCGACTATGGCGTGGTCTGCAAGGGCGAGTGGCGGGGCAAGGAAACGCTGGGCATCCGCCTGAACTTCGAGAAGCGCTACATTACGCTCGCCCCGGTAGCCACCGTGGTGGGCCTGGCGTTCCGCCTCTACGACCCCGACAGCCTGCTGGGCGAGACCGAAGACATCGGCATTACCCTGGCCCTGCTGCCGCGCGAGACCCCGGGCATGGAAATCGGCCGGCGTCATTTTCCGCTCAACAATCCGTTTCCGAACGGCCCGATCGTCGGCAAGGATGTATTCATCCCGATCGACTACCTGCTCGGCGGCACCGAGTATGCCGGCCAGGGCTGGCGCATGCTGGTCGAGTCGCTGTCGGTGGGCCGGGCCATCTCGCTGCCTTCCTCCTCGACCGGCGGGGCCAAGACCGCGGCCCTGGCCACGGGTGCCTATGCCCGCATCCGCAAGCAGTTCAACATGCCGATCGGGCGCTTTGAAGGGGTTGAGGAAGCGCTGGCGCGCATCGCCGGCTACACCTACGCCATGAGCGCGCTCAGCCGCCAGACCGCCTCGGCGGTGGACGACGGTGAAAAACCATCGGTACCGGGAGCCATCGCCAAGTACTGGGCAACCGAGCTCAGCCGCGAGGTGCTCAAGGACGCCATGGACGTCCATGGCGGCAAGGGCATCATTCTGGGGCCGAAGAACTACCTCGGCCGCGGCTGGCAGGGCGCGCCGATCTGGATCACGGTCGAGGGCGCCAACATTCTGACCCGCTCGATGATGATCTTCGGCCAGGGCGCCATCCGCTGCCATCCCTACGTGCTCAAGGAGCTCGAAGCCCTGCAGATCAGCGATCCGCAAGAGCAGCTCGAGACCTTCGACCGGGTGCTGTTCAGTCACGTCGGCCACAGCATCTCGTGTGCGGTGCGCTCGATGGTGCTCGGGGTCAGCGCCGGGCGGTTTGCCGCGGTACCCGGGGATCGCCGGACGCGCAAGTACTACCGCAAGCTCAGCCGGTACTCGGCCTCGTTCGCCCTGCTGGCTGATATTGCCATGCTGACCTATGGCGGCAAGCTCAAGCAGAAAGAAAAGATCTCGGCACGCCTTGGTGATGCCTTGAGCCAGCTCTACATCTGCTCGGCCATGCTGCGCCGGTTCGAGCAGGAGGGCCGCCCGGCCGCCGACCAGCCGATCCTGGCCTGGGCCTTCCATGACGCCATCCACCGCACCCAGAACGCCCTGGCCGGGGTTATCGACAACTACCCCTTCCCGTGGCTGCGGCCGTTCCTGCGCCTGGTGGTATTCCCGATCGGCCGGGCCGAGCGTACCCCCAACGATCGACTCGGCCACAAGGTGGCGGCACTCATGCTGTCGCCGTCCGAAACCCGCGACCGGCTGACCCGCGGGGTCTACAAGTCTGACCGTACTGGTCACCCGATCGGGGTGATGGAAACCCTGTTGCCCAAGGTGATCGCGGCCGAGCCGATCGAGCGCAAGTTGCTCAAGGCACAGCGTGCCGGACAGGTCCAAGGACACACCTATGAAGAGCAGGTGGCCCAGGCGCGCGCGCAGAATCTGCTGACCGAACAGGAAGCCGAATTGCTGCTGGACGTGCGCAAGCGCAGTCTGGAAGTTGTCGCTGTCGACGATTTCGACCATGCCGAGCTGCAGTCCGGGCTGACCCCAACCGGGGATGCCGCCCGCGCCGAGCACCGCGAGGCAGCCTGAGCTATACTCGCCCTCAGCCGAATCCGGACCCTTCGGAGTCGGCGATGAGTGCGCAGGTGTCCCGGCCGAGCAGGCCGGGGTGAAACGGGAAACCGGTGAACAATCCGGTGCTGCCCCCGCAACTGTAATCGGCGTCGATGCGACTTCATCGACGAGGCTCGGCGACACCACTCTGGCAACAGGGGAAGGGTCGGGCCCGGGAACGCGACAGCTTGCTGTCCCCGCCGAAAGTCAGGAGACCGGCCTGTGCTTTTTGATCGATACACCGGGTTGCGGCGGGCGACCACGGAGACTCCCTGGCCTGCCTGACGCTCGCATTGCGCCGGCAGCGCGTCTCCTTGAACCCGCGCATCCGGTACCAATGCGCGGGTGAGCGCGAGGAGCACCAACTATGTCCCGATCTTTTCACATCGGCCTGTCCCTGGCCGCAAGCTGCTCTGTTTTTCTATCTCTGACCGACCCGGCCGTGGCCGCCAGCGCTGACGACACCATTGTCGTCACGGCGACCCGTTCGGCCCAGGATCCTGATCGTGCGCTGGCCCGTACCAGCGTGATTACCCGGGCCGAAATCGAGCTGGCCCAGGCTCCTGACCTACTGGAGTTGCTGCGTCAGCAGGCCGGGGTCGACGTGACCCGCACTGGCGGCCCCGGGGCGCAGACCAGTCTGTTTCTCAGAGGCTCGAACTCCAATCACGTGCTGGTGTTGATTGACGGTGTGCGCGTGGCTGCCGCCGGCACCGGGGGCTTTGCCTGGGAGCTGATCGACCCGGGCCTGGTCGAGCGCATCGAGATTGTGCGCGGACCGCGCGCGGCGCGCTGGGGCTCAGACGCCATCGGCGGCGTCATCCAGATCTTTACCCGTCAACCCGAGGGGCAGCAGTTGCGCGCAGCCTACGGTCGCTACCGCGATCGCAGCCTGCAGCTGGGCGTGGGCGGTGCCGAGGCCGGTCTGGGCGTGGCTGCCCGCCGGGTCGGCGGGTTTTCCGCCCAGAACGAGCGCGGCTTTGCCTTCGACCCGGACGATGATGGCCTGGAACTGCTCAGCGCGGCCGCCGGCGGCTCCCATCCATTGGGCAACGGCCTGCTCGGCTGGAGCGCGCGCATCAGCGATGGCGAAATCGAATTCGACCAGGGCGTGTCCGATGTCACCAACTACTCGGCCCGGGTGGAATACCAGGCAGGCGAAGCGGGCGGCTGGCGCTGGTCCGGCAGCAGCGCCCTGTACCGCGACCGGCTCGATACCCGAACCGCTTTTGGGCGCAGCGAAAACATCACCCGCCGGATCCAGGCCGGCGTGCAGGGCGAACGCGAGCTGACCGCAGGCGCGTTCTGGCTGGTCGGGGCGGATGCCTGGCAGGAGTCCGGGGTTGCCCGCAACAGCTGGGCGGATTCCCGTCACAACCTTGGGGCCTGGAGCGGCCTGGACGGCCGACGAGGGTCTTTCGACTATGAACTGAGCCTGCGCGCCGACCGGGACCAGTTGTTTGGCAGCGCGGTCACCGGCAACGTTGCCGGTGGCTGGCGACCGAGCGAGGACTGGCGCTTGTTCGCCTCGGCCGGGCGTGCTTTCCGGGCGCCGAATTTCAACCAACTGTTCTCACCGGGCTTTTCCGGCCTGTTCGCCGGTAACCCCGAACTGGACCCGGAAACCTCGGTCTCGCTGGAATTGGGCGCCGACTGGCAGTTCAGCTCTGTCGCTGGGTTGCAGGCCAGCGTGTTCCAGACCCGCATCGAGGACCTGATCGATTTTGCCGGCGAGAATTTCCAGGCCATCAACCTGCGCCGGGCTCGCATTCAGGGCGTGGAACTGGCCTACCGGCTGACTTCGCAGCACTGGCGCGGCCGGGCCCAACTGACCTGGCAGGACGCCGAGGATCGAGACAGCGGCCAGGCGCTGCTGCGCCGCCCCGACGAGAAAGCCGGCCTCAGCCTCGACCGGCTGTTTGCCGGTGGCCACTGGCTGGGGCTGGAACTGGTCTACATCGGCCGGCGCCTCGATGTGGGCCAGGTCGAGTTGCCTTCGCATGTGCTGGTGAACGTGCGCGGCGGCTGGCAGTGGAGCGAGTCACTGCGCCTGGAAGGACGGCTGGAAAACGCCGGCGATCGTGTGTACGAGCCGGCTTTCGGTTTCAACGCGGCCGGGCGGTCACTGTTCGTGGCGCTCAACTACCAACGCTGAAACATCAGAACATGCCGGTCTCGAGCCGGGCCTCCTCGGACATCATGGCCTGGCTCCAGGGCGGGTCGAAGGTCAGGCCGACGTTGACCTGTTCGATGGTTGGAATGAGCTGGATCCGGTCGCGCACGTCGGCGACCAGGATATCGCCCATACCGCAGCCCGGAGCGGTCAGAGTCATGGCGATGTCAACCTGGCGCCGGCCCGGCTCGACCAGGCCGAGCGTGCACTCGTAGATCAACCCCAGGTCGACGATGTTGATCGGGATTTCCGGATCGAAAATGGTTCTGAGCTGCGACCAGACCAGGTCTTCGACGTCCTTGTCGCTGGCGTCATCCGGCAGCGAGGGCCGCGGCGGCGGTTGCTTGCCGATGGCGTCGGCATCGTCGCCGGCCAGCCGGAACAGGCGACCGTCCACGTAGATCGTGAAGCTGCCGCCGAGAGACTGGGTGATGTAACCGGTGGTACCGCTCGGCAGTTCGACTGCCGTACCCTCCGGAACCATTACGGCCTCGCAGTCGCGCTCGAAGCGAACCGGGGTGTAGGAGTTGCTGAACATGCGCTTGGCTCGATCCGTGAATCAGGATTGAATTGGTCCCTATTATAGCCGACGACCTGGCAAGCTACAGCCCCAGGGCGCGCTCGGATGCCTGGCGGGTGAGCGGGTGGTAGCCCGGCCGGGCCCGCTCATAGACCTCGATGGCCCAGTCCCGGCCCCACTCGCTGGCGGCCAGGGCTGCATAGAGTGGCTGGGTGAACTTGTTGCGACCCACCTCGAGCAGGAAGGTCTCGAGGCGCTCGATCCCCGGGCTGTATTGCGCCTCAATGGAGCGCATCAGCCACAGAAACAGGATCTCGTGGTTGCGCTCGCCAACCAGGTCGAAGCGTTCGTCCATGGCGGTCATCTGCCCGGCGTCGAGCTGGTCTGCCAGGCCGGCGAGAAAGTGCAGCCATTGATACACCGTCCATTCTTCAACCGGCAGGCTGTCGAGCGAGCGCTCGCCGGCCAGCCACTGCTCACGCCACTCATCCACCGGCACAAAGGCATCCGACTGCGGCTCGATGGCGGCAGCGATGTGCGGCAGGCCGGGCTCGTACAGCCATTCATCGATCTCGGCCATGCTCAGAAGATCGGGAGCAGCCGCCACCAGGTGCTGTTCGGCATAGGCCCGGAAATCTTCGCTGGTGATCGACTGGAAGGCAAAATGGTCGAAATACCTGCGCAGGAAGTCATCGAACACCTCGCGCCCGACCCGATCCTCGATCCAGTCGAGAAAGAACCGGCCCATGTCGTAGGGCACGCGCATGAACGCCTGCTCGGGGTCTCGTTCGGACAGGTCGCGCACCAGCTGGAGATCCCGCTCATCGGCCGTGGCCAGGGTGTCCATCAGGCCGTCCCAGGACAGGCGCGCGAGTTGATCGCGCACTTCGCGCCCGTACAGCGCCTCCATGATCCGGGCCTCGAAGTAGACGGTAAAGCCCTCGTTGAGCCACAGGTCGCGCCAGGCCGCATTGGTGACCAGGTTGCCCGACCAGGAGTGGGCCAGTTCATGGGCGACCAGGGCCAGCAGGCTGCCGTCGCCGGCAATGATGGTCGGAGTGATGTAGGACAGGCGCGGGTTCTCCATGCCGCCGAACGGGAAGCTCGGCGGCAGCACGAGCAGGTCGTAGCGTCCCCAGCGATACGGTCCATAGAGGTTCTCGCCGATTTCGACCATCTCTTCGAGCACGTCGAACTCCTCGGCCGCAGCCTCGATCCACTGCGGCTCGGCATAGATCCCGGTACGTGGGCCGGTTTCGGCAAACACCAGGTCTCCCACGGCGATCGCCATCAGGTAAGAGGGGATCGGCTCGGGCATGTGGAAACGATACTCGCCGGTATCGTTACGCTCGAACTCGTTGCCGGCCGCCCCCATGACCACCATCAGATCGCGCGGGCCGCGCACGGTGGCATCAAAGGTGTAGCGCACCGCCGGGGTGTCCTGCAAGGGAACCCAGGTGCGGGCGTAGTGCGGCTGGCTCTGCGAGAACATGAACGGCTTGCCCGAGGAGGTCTGGGCCCCGTCCAGCCACTGCAGACCGAACGCATCCGGCGAGGTCGTATAGTCGATCCGGACTTGCTCGATGCCGGCCGGCAGCACGACCACCAGCGGTCGACCGAGGTGGCCGTGGTCGGCCCCGAAACGCCAGGACACCGGCAGGTAGTCGCCATTGGGCTGGATTGCGTTGACGTCGTGAATGTCGAGATCACGGCTGTCCAGAACCAGGCGCTGGAAGCCCGGCTCGGGCCGCTCCAGGCTCAGAACCACGTGGCCTGAGAGGGTGCGGGCGCGCAGGTCGGCATCCAGATCCAGCGCCAGGTGGGAAACCCGGACCTTCTCGAACTCGGCGAAACTGTGCGGGTCGGTGCCGGTCGCCACGCGGTATTCCGGGGAAGCGGTCAGCGCCGGTGGCGGCTGATCATTCTGGCATGCGGCCAGGCAGAGCACCAGGCCGGCCAGGGCCGCGCAACGAATTCTGGACAACATGTTCAACTCCACTGCGGCTACAAGGCGCCGTCGCCTTCTTCACCGGTGCGAATGCGAACGGCCCGCTCGATCGATGACACAAAAATCTTGCCGTCGCCGATTCGCCCGGATGCCGCGGTTTCTACAATCGTCTCGACCACCCGTTCGGCCTGGTCGTCCGGGACGACGATCTCGAGCTTGAGCTTGGGCAAAAAATCGACCACGTATTCGGCCCCGCGGTAGAGTTCGGTATGCCCTTTCTGGCGACCAAACCCCTTGACCTCGGAGACAGTCATGCCCGAAATACCGGCCTCGCCCAGGGCGTCGCGCACGTCGTCGAGTTTGAATGGCTTGATGATGGCGGTAATCAGTTTCATGGCAGACTTCGAAGGGCTTAATAGAAACCGCAGATTAACGCAGATGGACGCGGATGGGGGCGCGCGGCCGGCCAGAGGCGTAGTTGAATGGTGAGGAAGAACGAGACACTGACAGAATTGCGGCGGATTTTGACCTGATCTGCGTCCATCTGCGTTACTCTGCGATTGAATCACTTGGGACCCGACCATGCGCCCCGACTTCCAGACCATCGACGAGATCACCCGCCGCCTGGCCGAATCCGTCCCCGATGAACTCAAGACCGCCCGTGCCGAGTTGGAGGGCCAGTTTCGCAGCGTGCTGGAGAATGCCTTCAACCGTCTCGACCTGGTCACTCGCGAAGAGTTCGAGATCCAGAAAAAGGTCTTGCTGCGCACGCGCGAGAAGCTCGAGCGCCTGGAAACCTTGCTGGCGGAAAAAGACCGGGGAGACACCGCCGCAGATTGACTGCCGCTACATCCGGGCAACCTGCCGCACCCGCGAGGCCAGCCACACGGCCAGCACGATGAGGCCGCCGCCGATGATCAGCCGCGGCCAGTCGGCATCGCGATTCCAGATCAGCACGTTGACCAGGATCCCGGCCGGGATGAGCATGTTGTTCATGGCCGCCAACTGACCGGTATTGACCCGCCGCGCGCCGATGTTCCAGCCCAGGTAACCCAGGCCCGAGGCACCCAGCCCCAGCCACAGCAGCACGCCCCATTGCAGCGGCGTCGCCGGCAGCCTGCCCAGGTCGCCAAACAGTACCAGGGCCAGACCCGAAACCAGCACCCCGCCAAGGAAGAAAAACCCGAACACCTGGACCTGCGACAGCGCCGGCGGCAGCCGGGTGCGCTTGTACCAGACCTGGCCGAAGGCAAAACACAGGTTGGCGCCCTGGATCAGCAGGAAACCGGTCAGGATATCGGCGCTGAGGCCGGCAAAGCGAATCACGGCGGCACCGGCCACAGCGAGGGCTGCGGCCAGCCACCAGGCAACCGGCAGCTTTCGGCGGCCGAGAATGCGCTCATCGATCAGGGTGACGTAGAGCGGCGTCAGGATGGTGAACAGCAGCAGTTCGGGCACGCTCAAGTGGGCGAAGGCATGGAACAGAAACAAGTACATCAGCCCGATCTGCACCGCCCCGATTCCGGCCAGGCGCAGCGCAACCGCCAACCCCGGACGAGCGCGCGCCAGCAGCGGGGCAAACAGCACCAGGGCCAGCAAAGTGCGCACAAACACCGACACATAGTCATCGACCTGGCCCGACAGGTATACGCCGATCAGCGAAAAGCTGAACGCCCATACCAGCGTGACGATCCAGAGCAGTGACATCGGCCTTGGCCTAGCGGAATCGGCCCCAAGGATACTGTGCCTGCGCCGGGAAGATTTCCTACAGGGGTTCGGGGTGGCTTGCCATGGCCCGGGTTCGACGGCTGCCGCACACTGTCGCTCAACTCTCGTCAATCAGCGCACACATCATGGGACTGGCCAGCATTCACTCACGCGCCGCGGTGGGCATTGATGCACCCGAGGTACTGGTAGAAGTGCACCTGGGGCCCGGGCTGCCGGGATTTGGCATCGTCGGTTTGCCCGAAACCGCGGTTCGGGAAAGCAAGGATCGCGTCCGCGCCGCCATGGACAATGCCGGCTTCCGTCGCCCGCAGTGGAAAACCACGGTCTCGCTGGCGCCGGCCGACCTGCCCAAGGAAGGGGCGCGCTTTGACCTGCCCATCGCGCTCGGGGTCCTGACCGCTTCGGGCCAGATCACGAACGGCCAGCTCGGCCGGTGGGAGTTTCTCGGCGAACTGGCCCTGGACGGCAGCCTGCGCGGGGTGCGCGGCTGCCTGCCGGCCATCCTGCAGGCCCGGCGCCGCAAACGACGCCTGGTGCTGCCTTCGGCCAATGCCGAGGAGGCCAGCCTGGTCCAGGATGCCGACGTGGTGCTGGCCTCGCACTTGAGTGAGGTCGTGGCCGCACTCAACGGCGAAGCCGAACTCCCGCGGCCCGACCCGGTCCAGCCGGTCGACGATGAGCCCTTGCCCGACCTGAGTGATGTGCTCGGCCAGCACCGGGCCCGGCGCGCGCTCGAAATCTGCGCCGCCGGTCAGCACAACCTGATTTTTATCGGCCCGCCGGGCACCGGCAAAACCCTGCTGGCGTCGCGCCTGGCCGGCATCCTGCCGCCGATGAGCGAAGACGAAGCGCTGGAGGCCGCGGCCGTGGCCTCAATTGCCGGGATCGGCCTGGAGCCGGCCAGATGGCGCACCCGCCGCTTTCGCAGCCCCCATCACACCGCTTCGGGCATCGCCCTGGTCGGCGGCGGCTCCAAACCTCGCCCCGGTGAAATCTCGCTGGCCCACGGCGGAGTGCTGTTTCTGGATGAATTACCCGAGTTCAGTCGTCATGTGCTCGAAGTGCTGCGCGAACCGCTGGAATCGGGCCGTATTCTCATCTCGCGCGCCGCCACGCAGGCCCAGTTTCCGTCGAGCTTCCAGCTGGTGGCCGCGATGAACCCCTGCCCCTGTGGCTACGCCGGTGATCCATCGGGTCGTTGCACCTGCACGCCCGACCAGACCCGCCGCTACCGTGATCGCATCTCCGGCCCGCTGCTGGATCGAATTGACCTGCACGTGGAAGTCCCGCGCCAGTCGCTCAACGGGCAGGAACCGGGCGAGCCGTCTGCGCGCGTTCGCGAACGGGTGCTGGCCGCGCGCAAGCGTCAGGAGGTACGCGGTTGCATCAATGCGCGGCTGGATGTGGGAGCCATCCGCAGCCACTGCGCACTGCCGCCGAAACTCGCGCAGTTTCTCGAGCAGGCCTGCGAACGCCTGCAGTTGTCGGCGCGCGCCCACCACCGCATTCTCCGGGTTGCGCGCACCATTGCCGATCTTGCCGAACGCGACCAAATCGAACTGCCGCATCTGAGCGAAGCAATCGGCTACCGCCAACTCGATCGCGCACCTTCGAGCCCGTGACAGACAAGCGCCGGCCAAACAGGTAGCATTGGGGTTTGAGATTGACCTGCGTGGACTCTTGTTGAAAGCATCACTACTGATGGCGCGCGCCCTGCTGGTGATCGTGGCGACTGCCACCCTCGCCCCGGCCCTGGCCGCGCCGCTGGAAACCGAGATTCGCGGTGTCGATGGCGCCATGCTGGCCAACGTGCGCGCTCATTTGTCGCTGGTTCAGGCCGAACGTCTGGACGATGTTTCGGTCTGGCGCCTGCGCCAAATGGCCACCGATGCGCGTGCGGAGGCCCGCGAGGCACTCCGGCCCTTTGGCCACTACCGCGCGCGGGTGGAAGTGCGCCTGGTCGAACCTGAGGCCAGCGACCAGCCCTGGCGGGCTCACATCCGCATCGACCCCGGCGACCCGGTCACGATTGCCACGGCCGACATCCAGTTGAACGGGCCGGGACAAGACCATCCTGACCTGGTCGCCTGGCGCGAAAGCTGGCCTCTGCCCCCCGACAGCATCCTGCACCACCCGACCTGGGAGGGTGCCTGGCGCGGGCTGACCGACATCGCCGACAGCCGCGGATTTTTCGATCATCGCTTTGAGCAGCGGCGGGTGGAAGTCGACCCGGACCGGAACCGGGCTGATCTGCGGCTGCATTTCGAGACCGGCCAGCGCTATCACTTCGCCGGCTACACCAGCGAGCCGACGCCCTTCACCCAGCGCCTGCTCAATCGCCTGACCATTGTCGAACCCGGCGAGCCCTACACCCGCGAGCGGGTTGACGAACAGCGTGAAATCATGGCCCGTTCCGGCCTGTTCGATCGCATCGTGGTCGAAGAAGAACGCGACCGCGAAACCGGCCAGGTCAATCTGCATTACCGCCTCAACGCCCGCCCGCCCAACTCCTACCGTGCCACCGTGGGCTTCGGCACCGATACCGGTGCGCGTCTGCAGCTGGGCTGGATCCGGCATTACCTGTCCTCGCGCGGCAACCGGCTGGACTCCGGCTTCGGCGTACAGCAAAGCGACAGCGAGTTCGTCCTGCGCAGCGAGTACCAGCACCCGCGCGGCAGCGAACCCGGCGACTTCCTCACCGCCGGCGCCCTGCTGCGCCGCCAGCAGGATGATTTTCGCCTCAACGACGAAAACCGGCGCGAGGAAGTGTTCGAACCCTTCAGCGGCAGCCGCGAGCAGGTCGAGTTGCGTTTCGGCCGCCTGGAAGAGCGCTTGTTCTGGCGGGATCGATTCCAGGCCCTGGAAGAACGGCTGTTTCTGGCCTTGCTCAACGAGTCTTTCGACGCCTTTCGCGAAGCGCGCCTGAGCGCGGAAAACGAAGCCCTGCTGGAAGCCAACCCGGAGTTGGCCGACTTTCTCAAGACCGAGACCAACCCCCTCGCCCTGGGCGCGGAATGGCGCCTGCCCAGCATTACCGGCACCGGGTTTTTTACCACCGGCCAGATCTTCGAGGCTCGACTGCTGGCCGCCGACGAGTCGGTCGGCTCGGATGTCAGCTTTGCCCAGGCCTACGTGCGCGGTCGCTGGCACCACATCTTCGGCGACCGCCACAAGCTGCTGATCAGCGGCGAAATGGGCTATACCGAGGCCAAGGTGCGCCAGCTGGATCTGCAACTGGGCGACCGCCAGCTTGACCTGTCGATCACCGAACTGCCGGAACGCTATCGGTTCAAGACCGGTGGCGACCGGACCGTGCGCGGCTATGGTTTCGAGACCCTCAGCACCAATCGCAACGGCGCCAACCACATCCTCGCCGCCTCGCTGGAATACGAGTACCGGGTCGGTGAGAACTGGTCGCTGGCCGCGTTTTACGATATCGGCAACGCGTTCAACGACTGGAACGAACGCAAGCTCAAGCGCGGCGTCGGCGCCGGCTTTCGCTGGTACACCCTGATCGGCCCGATCCAGGTCGACATCGCCCAGGCCCTGGACGACATCGATACGCCCTGGCGACTGCACTTCACTATCGGTACCCGGCTGCTATGAAAAAGCTCCTCATTGTCGTTGCGCTGGTGGTGGTTCTTTTGATCGGACTGGCCACTTCAGGCTGGTGGTGGCTGACCACCACCCAGTCCGGCGCCCACTGGCTGCTCAACCGAGCCGTTGTATTCGCACCATCCCTGCAGTGGGATGAGCTGGAGGGCAACCTGCGCGGCGGGCTGGTGCTGCGCGGGCTGAAAGTGGATGAAGCCGGCGTGCGGGCCGACCTCGACCGCGTCGAGCTGGCCGTGCGCGTCCATCTGCCGCCTGGTCTGGCCGTGGACGTGCACTGGCTGCGAGCCTTCGATGGCCAGCTGCACCTGCCGCCGGGCACCGACGAGCCGGCGCCCGAACGCGAGCCGCTGGTGCTGCCCGACCTGCGCAGCCCGGTCGACATTCGGATCCGCGAGATCGCCGTGCACGATCTGCTGGTGTATCCGGCACCGGACGCCGAAGCGATTCCGATCGAACGCCTTAGCCTGGCCGCCCAGGCGGATGATGAACTGAGACTGGAACGGCTGACCGTGCAGATGCCGGACCTGGACGCCTCGGCGAGCGGCCGCTGGGGCCTGGCCGAGCCTTTCGCCGGCCAACTCGACCTGGAAGCCGAATTCCAGATCGAGGAAGGCCTGCAGCAAGGCGCCTCGGTTGCCGTGCGCGGCGACCTGGCGCGCCTGGAGCTCGGTCTCGAAACGCACGGCCCGGCGCAGCTTTCCGGAAACATCAACCTGGTCACACCGCTGGAGGATGCCCGGGTCGAAGTCGACCTGACCGGCCGCCTCGGTGACTGGCCCGGGCTGGACCTGGCCGTGGATGAACTGACTGTCACCGGTCAGGGAGGGCTGGAGGCATGGCAGCTGGCCCTGGCCGGACAGGTTCACGGGCAGGCCGGCGAGATCGCCATTCCCGACAATCACTGGCGCTTCGAGCTGGGTGGCGATCTGGAACAGGTCCGGATTCGCGAGGGCCGGGTCGAGGTGTTCGACGGCGAGATCGACATCGATGGCGACCTGACCCTGGCGCCCGCGCCGCGCGCCGCACTCCGCGTGGCTGCCGACGGACTGAACCTGGCGCCGCTGCACAAACAGTGGCCTGAACCGGCTCGCCTCAACGGCGGCTTCGAGCTGACCGCCGACCCCGACCGGGTCGAGGTCCGCGCCCTGCAGCTGACCGCCCCGCCGACCGGCCTGGCGCTGGACGGTGGCGGACACTGGGTTGTGGAAAGCGATGAACTGGCGCTGGATCTGCGCTGGCGGGAATTCAACTGGCCGCCAGCAGAGCAGGCGGTCGAACCCCTGTTCCAGAGCGAATCCGGGAACCTGCGTCTGCACGGCCGCCTGAGCGACTGGCAGCTGGAACTGCAAACCATCCTGCGGCTGCTGGACCAACCCGAGCTCGCCGTCGACCTTGGCGCCAGCGGTGATCTGGACCGCGCCGAGATCACCCGCCTGGTGGCCGACGCCGGGACTGCCGGCCGGGTCGAGGCCAGCGGAAGCTTGCGTTTGCAACCCGAGCCGGGCGGACAACTGACCTTGAGCGTGGCCGATCTCGACGTCGGCCGCTTCGCCGAGGCCCTGCCGGGGCGGATCAGCGCCGATCTCGACATCGCGGCCGACTCGCTGGAAGACATGGTCCTGGATCTCCGCCGGCTCGACGGCCAGCTGCGCGCCCAAGCCGTCTCCGGCCAGGGACGAATCAGCCTGCGGCGCGAACGTCCGGAAGCAGGCCGTCTTGCGCTGCGCTTTGGCGACAACCGCATCGAACTGGCCAGCGATGACGGGCGCCAATGGCGCCTGGAGCTGGATGCCACGGCCCTGCAGCAGTTTGTACCCCAGGCCTCGGGGCGGCTGGCCGCAAGCGCCCTGATCGACATCGAACAGGGCACCGGCGAGGCCAGCGCAAGCCTGACCGATAGTGCCTGGGACCAGATTTTCCTGCAGCGCGCCGAGATCGAATCGAGCTTCGACTGGCACTCCGAGCAGCCCGGGCTGCAGTTGATGGTGCGCCTCGATGAACTCGATCTCAATCCCTGGGAGCGCGTTGAACAGCTGGAACTCAGCCTGGACGGTGACTGCGCCGACCACCAGCTGAGACTGAACCTGACCGGCCAGCGCGGCAGCGTCGACCTGGGCGCCGGCGGACGGCTCGACAGCTGCACCCTGGCCGAAGTCAGCGGCTGGTCCGGTGCGGTCGAACATTTCTACCTGGGCAATACCATCGCCGGGGAGTGGGAACTCAACCAGCCGCTGGAGATCACCCTGGCCGATGGCGTGCTGCAAGCCAGCCGCGGCTGCCTGGTCGAGGCCGCCGAGCGCACCGGGCGCGTCTGCCTGCGCTCGCTGGAGGCGGCCGAATCCGGACGCCTGGCCGTGGCCATCGAACAATTGCCGATAGATCTGCTGCTGGTGCCGCTGGATCCGGTATTCCACCTGACCACGCCGCTGTCCGGCGAGATTGAGGCCGGCTGGAATGCCGCTGGCGGACTCGAGCAACTGGCCGGCGAGCTGCGCCTGGGTGCCGGCGCGCTGACCCCCCTGGGGGGTGAGGACAGCCTGCTGGAAATCGATTCCATCCGGCTTGCATTCACGCCCGAGGCAGATCTCCTGCTGGTTACCCTGGAGGCCGCCCTGGAAGGCGACAGCCAGCTCTCCGGCCAGGCCCGGCTGGTCGAGCTGGATGATCTGTCCTCGGCCACGGTCGATGCGCGCGCGCGCCTGAACCTGCCCGACATTGGCGTGTTCAACCGGCTGGTCAGCGAACTCGACCAGCTCGGCGGGCGACTGAGCGGGGAAATGCAGTTAGGCGGTGCCTTGCTCGGTCCGAGCCTGGACGGCCACATGGAGCTCAGCGACGGGCTGATCTTCCATGCTCCGCTGGGGCTGCGCATCGACCAGATCGGGCTGCGCCTGGAAGGCACCGAGACCAGCGCCAGCCTGACAGGCTCCATGCGCGGCGGCGACGGTCAGCTGCACGTTGAGGGCGCACTGGAACTGATCGACGACCAGTGGTCGCTGGATACCTCGGTAGACGGTGAGCAGTTCACTTTCGCCGACGTCGACTGGCTACGCCTGCGCGCCAGCCCCAGCTTGCGGTTGCAGCGCGGCGGCGACGGCCTGGTCCGGCTGGACGGGGATTTCCGTTTTGATCACCTGCGCGCCGGTATGCCGCCGGGCATCGAGCAGCGGGTACCGGCCTCGGCCGACGTGCGCGTGCGCGGCGAGAGCCTCGATGAAGACGATCAGACCGCCCTGGCCCGGCAGCTGGAAGGTCGGCTCGGACTGGATCTGGGCGACGACGCCCGGTTGGGCGCGCTGGGCATGCAGGCCCGCCTGGCCGGCGAGCTGGAACTGCTGTGGGACCGACAGAGTATCGAGCCGCGCGCGCGCGGCGTCATCCTGATCCCGGATGGTTCCTACCGGGCCTATGGCCAGAACCTGGAAATCGACGACGGCGAGATCGTTTTTACCGGTCATGCGGTCGACAACCCCAGCCTGAACATCGCGGCGGTGCGCGAGATTTTCGGCGACCCGCAGGTCGAAGCCGCCGGTGTGCGCATCCGGGGCAACGCGCGCGACCCGCGCATCAGCCTCTTTACCGAGCCCCCCACCAGCGAGGAGAAGGCGCTGGCCTACGTGGTCACCGGCGCGAATTTCGATCACGCCAGCGGCCAGGCGGCGGTCAACATCGGCTTTTACCTGCTGCCGCGGCTGTTCGTCAGCTACGGAATCGGTTTGTTCGAGGCCGGCAACGTGCTCTCCGGACGCTACGAGTTGTCGCAGCGCTGGGGCGTGCGCATGGTTTCAGGCGAGCGCGATACCGGGGTCGACTTGAGCTACGCCATCGACCGCTAAAGTCACTGTGCCGGCCCGTAGGCGTAGTCGCCACCGCGGCGCAGCGCTTCGCGGTAGGCGTCGCGGGCCTGGAAGCGCTCGACGAACCGGCCGATGGCCGGAAAGGCCTCGTCGATAATGCCCTGGGCCAGCGCCGCCTCGAGCGGAAAACTCATCTGGACATCTGCTGCCGAGATCTGCTCACCGGCAAACCACTCGTGCTCGGCCAGGTGCCGGTCAACGTAGCTGAAGTGGGTGGCAATCTGCTGGTTGATGAAGACGTTATCCACTTCGTCGGCAATCTTGCGCAAAATCGGCCGAATGAAAAACGGCCCCGGCCCGTTGCGGATCTTGTTGAATACCAGCTTGAGCAGCAGCGGCGGCATCAGCGAGGCCTCGGCGTACTGCATCCAGTAGGCAAACCGCCAGTAGTACGGATCGCCGGGGGCTGGCGCCCAGTGTGGATCGCCGTAGGTGCGAGCCAGGTATTCGATGATCACGCCCGACTCGGCGTAGGTCTCGCCCTGATCGGTAATGACCGGCGATTTGCCCAGCGGGTGAACCTTGCGCAAGCTGTCGGGCGCCAACTCGGTTTTGGCATCACGCTCATAGCGCTTGATTCGGTATTCAACGCCCAGTTCTTCCAGCAGCCACAGAATGCGCTGCGAGCGGGAGTTTTCCAGATGATGGACTGTGACCATGATCGGCCCTCCGTCAGTGAGAATTGGATTGGCATGCTCGCACACCCGGCGTGACGCAGGCACGGTATCGCGCCGATCAAAGTACACTACGCGGGATGGCAAATACTGCACCGTGGCAACATCGGCTCAAAACGCCCGCAAGGCTGCGCTGGGTGGTGGCAGCCGCACTGCTGTGCGTGCTGGCCGCCTGCGCCCCGCCGCCCGCGGCAGACCCCGAGCCCGCCGACCACGAGACCTCGCCCATGCCCCGGACTTCCGACACGCCGCTGGATCGGGCCACGGACATTGCCGTCGCCGACCTGGCCGAGAGATTGGGGATCGATCCAGGCGCAGTTGATGTCCAAAGCGCCCGGGCCGTGACCTGGCCTGACGGCTCACTCGGCTGTCCGCAGCCCGATCGGTTCTACACCCAGGCCCTGGTCGAGGGCTTTGCGCTGGTGCTGCGGGCCGCAGGCGAGCAGTACCACTACCATGCCGGCCGCGATGGGGATCCATTCTGGTGCCCGGACGAGCGCCGCCGCGCCCCCGTCGACGACGGACGCGCCAGCTTCTGACGACATCCCATTGGCGGGGCCAGGCGTAACCTCGTCTTCGATGAAACGTTTTCTTCGCGCCATAACGCTGATTGCGCTGCTGCTTGCCTTGAGCGGCTGCGGCGTGCGCACGGCCTACAACAACCTCGACTGGCTGACCCAGCGCTGGGTCAACCAGCAGGTGGATTTACATGCCGATCAGCGCGAGCGCCTGGGTCAGTTGCTGGAGGAACTGCTGGACTGGCACTGCGCCACCCAGCTGCCCGAGTACCAGGGCTGGATTGAAGAGGTACGCATGGATTTGCTGGCCTGGCGTCTGGACCGCGACCGCATGGCCTGGCACGGCGAGACCATGGTCGGCTTTGGCCGGGTGATGACCGACCGTCTTCTGCCCGCGCTGGTGGAACTGGCCGCCTCGCTGGACGACGATCAGGTCGAGCAATTACTGGCCGCTTTTGACGAGCGCACCGACGAGGTGCGCCAAGCGGTCGAGACCGCCAGCCTGGACGAGCTGGCCGACGAGCGTCTGGCCTCGATGGAGCGCAATTTGCGCCGAGCGATGGGGCGAATGAACCGCGACCAGCGCGAGCGCCTGGCGGTCTGGACCCACTCGGTAACAGCAACCGAACCCTATCAGCTGCGTCAACGTCTGTATTGGCAGGAGCGGCTGGCCGAAACCCTGGCCCGGCGCAGTGACCGGCTATTCCTGACCACCGAGCTTACCGCCCTGCTGCAGCCGGCATCGGCCTGGTCCGACGACTACCGGCAGGTCATGGAAGGGAACCGCGAGTTGACCCTGGCCGCCCTCGACGATGTCTTGCGCCTGGCCGACGAGCGTCATCGCACCCGCCTGTCGGCACGTCTGTACCGGCTGCAGCGGGATTTCGAGCGCCTGAGTTGCCGGGGAGAGGCCCCGCCGGAACTGCTGGCGGCTGCCGATTCAGTCTGAAGCCGGCAGACCGCCAGGTAACAGCATCTTGATGCCGGCCTCGAGGGCCGCCACACGCTCTTCCAGGGCCGAAACCCGACCTTCCATCTCGGCGCTGGCGGCCGGGTCGGAGGTCGAGGCCTGATGAGCAGAGGCCGGGGCCGGCGCTTCAATGCGGCCGGTCAGGGTATGGGCATAGCGGTCCTCGCGCTGGCCCGGGCCGCGGGGAATGAGAACCACCAGCGCCGGCTCGCGACCGGCCAGGCGCTCCAGGCTGAAGCGCACCTCATCGAGATCGTCGAAGCGGTGCAGACGCTCACTGCGCGCCAGCAGCTCGGCCAGGGTCTGCGGCCCGCGCAGCAGCAACAGGCCCACCAACGCTCGCTGTGGCGGCGTAAGCTCCAGCGGACTGTCTGCCCGGTGCGCATAGCGCGTTGCCCGGGATCCAAATTCACTGCGCACCAGGCCGCGCTGCTCGAGCTGGCGCAAAGCCTGGCCGACGCGCCCGGGATCGAGTTTCATCACCGGATAGCGGCTGGTTTTCTGGTTGGAGGCCGTGACGCAGGCATTCTGGGTCAGCGGGTAGGCTTCAGGCGTGGTGGCTTCCTTCTCGATCAGGCAGCCGAGAACGCGCGCCTCTTCCGCGCTCAGCGGCGGGTCCAGCGGGCAATCGATTCGCGCGTTGTCTTCAGTCATTTCGGTTCCGGGTAATGAGGTTGGTCATCGATAAACGGTGGTTCTGATGACCGAGTGTAGACACCTCGTCGACGCCGAAACCCGACCCAGATCAAAAAACCCCGCTCAAGGCGGGGTTTTTATCTTCTCCAGGGGAGAAAAGGACGTTCAGGCAGGTTGTACGTTGGCTGCCTGGGGGCCCTTGGGGCCGTCCTGAATGTCTAATTCGACCTTCTGGCCTTCGGCCAGCGTCTTGAATCCGGAGCCGGAGATGGCGCTGAAATGTACGAATACGTCCTTGCCACCATCGTCCTGACTGATGAAACCAAAACCCTTCGCCTCGTTAAACCACTTGACGGAACCTGTTGCCATGTTTCTAACTACCTTGTGAAATGCAAAAAAGAAAAGTGCTTGCAGACGATGAAGGGGGTTTTCGGAGGTAAACCGGGGAGGGAAACGACCTGAACTCTCACTGCCATTATCTACAGGCAATGTCGATTGTATCCCACTGTTACCGCAAAAGCCAGCGGAATTTCTCCGCTGGCCTCCACGGCCCTCCTCTCCCTCCGGATCAACCAACCCGCCGCCAGCCCAGCGCAACTGCGCCCATACCGAAGGTCAGCAACACCAGCAGCAGCAGGAACAGCGGGGGGTTGACCGGGACCGGGATGGGTGCGCCATCCGAACGCTCGAACCGGGCCCCCAGCTGCACCGTTGCGTCTGCGCCTTCCAGCACGCAGGCATTGCCCTGCACGATACCCGGGCAGTTGGTCCACTCAACAAAGGCAAAGCCCGGCATCGGCGTCGCCGTGCAGATCGTTTGATCGCCGTCCACCTCGCAGCTGACCGATCCCGAGCCAGCAGGGCTGACTTCGAACTGGCGGGTGAACCGAACCGTCAGGGCGCAGTCCGCGCTGATCTGGCCGGTCGTCCAGATGGTGCCGCTCAAGCTGCCGCCCTGGCCGCAACCCGTCACCTCATCAACGATCCAGCCATCGTTCGGCGTCAGCGTGATTTCGGCTCGTTCGCCGTCCACCACCTCCTGGCTGGCCGGGCTGAGCGTGCCACCGTCACCATCCACACCCGCAGTGACCGTGTAGAGGGTGGCGAAGGTGGCCTGAACCGTCACTTCCGTAGCCGGCATATAGAGCGCGGTCTGCGCGGCAAAGATGTCGTCTACCGTACCCACCTGACCCGTCCAGCGCGCGAACACTTCGTCCGGACCCGGCGTGGCACTGGTGATGGTTACCGTCTCTCCGGCCATAACATCCTGCACACTGTCGTTGCCGCGCACGGTCAGCCGGAAGGGAGCCTCCGGCTTATCGCGGTACACCGCCCGCACCCGCACCGAAGTCTGCGGCATACGCAGCGTCGTGCTCGGACGGTTGACATTGGCCATTTGGGCGGTCTGGCCCTCCCAGCGTTCGAACACAAAGCCAGCGTCGGGCGCATTGGCCGAGATCGTCACTTCGGTCCCGGGCAGGTACTCGCCACTACCCGTACCCGACTCCACCGTCAGCGGCTGGGCAGTGACCTGGGCTCGGTAAGTTGCGGTGATGTCCACCTCATCGGTCGGCATGTACAGGAAGGTACTGGCCTCGTGGATGTTGTCCACATGCGTGGTCTGGCCCACCCATTTGTCGAACACAAAGCCGGCCGGTGCCTCGGGTGCAGTCAGGCGCACGATCCGCCCAGCAGGCACATTGCGCTCGTCAAGCAACGACGTCTCTTCGCGGCTGGCGCGCGGCGCAAAGATCTGCAGACCCGCGACCGGGTCACTCTTGCCGGACTCGGTCTGTGAGGTCTCGGACACCGGGAGGCGGGCTTGCTGGCGCAGGCGGAACTGCAGCTCCGGATCCGGCTTGAACGTGGCCGTCACCGTCACATTCGCATCCGGCATCACCAGCGTGGTGTTGGGGATGTTGACGTTGTTGACCCCAGCGGTCTGGCCCACCCAGCGATCAAAGATCTCGCCCTCGCGCACATCAGCGGCAATCAGCACCACGCGCCCGGCTCGGTAGTCGCCATCCCCGGTGCCGTCGACCACGGTCAGGGTGCGGCGCTCTGGTTCGGTCTCGTCGTCGTCGATGGCTTCGTAGAGCGCGCTGACGCTCACATCCGCGGCCGGCATGCTCAGCGTGGTGTTGGGCAGGTTGACGTTGGCCACCTGGGCGGTCTGACCGCTCCAGCGCACAAACACCTGGCCGTCCTCGGCCGGTTCGGCGGCAATGCTGATCACCTCGCCGGCTTCGTAGTCGCCGCTGCCGGTGCCTGAGGTCACGCTCAAGGCGAAGGTCTCAGCCGGACGCTCGCGGTAGCTGGCTGTCACCGACACAGACTCCGACGGCATCACCACTTCGGTGTTCGGCGCATTGGGGTTGGTCAGGAACCCGGTCTGGCCACGCCAGCGGTCGAACACCTGGCCGTCCGGTGCCGGGTTGGCGGCAATCGTCACCGATTGGCCGGCCGGGTAGCTGCCGCTGCCGCTGCCGAAACCCATCGTCAACTCGAAGTTCTCCACCGGCCGGTTCTTGTAGGTCGCCGTCACCGCCACATCGGCCGAGGGCATCACTACCGTAGTGTTGGGGCTCAACGGCGTCTCGACGTGTGCTGTATCACCGGTCCAGCGATCAAATACCTGGCCATCGGGGGCCGGATCAGCGGCAATGCTGACCGCGCGACCGGCACGGTACTCGCCGCTGCCGCTGCCGGAGTTGACGGTCAGGGCAAAGGTCTCGACTGGAGCATCCTTGTAGGCCGCCTCCACCGTCACCGACGCTTCGGGCATCGTCACATCGGTGGTCGGCAGGTCGGCGCTGGCCACAAAACCCACATCGCCCGTCCAGCGGTCGAACACCTGGCCTTCAGGCGCGGACGCAGCCACGATGGTCACCTGGGTTCCGGCGAAGTACTGGCCGCTGCCGGACCCATTGAGCACGTTCAGGGCAAAGGTCTGCTCAGCACGCGGCTTGTAGGTCGCCGTCAGGCTGATGTCTTCAGCCGGCATGGTCACCGGTGGTGTTGGGCAGGTTCGCATCCGCCACGAACGCCACATCACCTGTCCAGGCATCAAACACCTGGCCTTCCGGCGGCGCGGCCGCGCCGATGTTGACCACCGTGCCAGGCGTAAAGTCACCGCTGCCGCTGCCGTTGGTCACGGTCAGCTGATAGGTGATCAGGTTGAAGGCGAAATTCAAGCTGCAGTCGGCCGTGATTGCTCCGGTGGTCCAGACGTTGCCGTCAAAGCTGCCGGCCGGGCAGCTACCCGTCGGCGCAGCCGGGCTGTAGCCGGTGTCGGCTTCGACAGTGAAGCTGGCCGTGGTGTTCTGGGCCACGACCAAGACTGGATCACTGACCAGGCTGCCGTTGGCTCCGGCGATGGCCGAGACCACGAAGAAGCCTTCGACCGTCTGGCAGGTGACCGCCACGTTGCTGATGTCGCTGGCACCGAGCACGCCACTCCCGTTGTCGACCAGGCACAACTGGCCTTCAGGCTGGGTGGCCACGCTGACCTGGTAGCTGCTGCCTTCGGTCAGGCCTTCGGCAAAGCTGAATCCGCCGTTGGCCGACAGCGGCAACTCGTCAAAGCCGTCGTTCAGGCTCAGCACCACGCTGCCGTCCTGCAGATCGCTCAGCGTGCCGCCGATGGTGCGGGTCGCGACGCCCAAGTCGGTGGAACAAGTCACTGCAACCGAGGTGATATCGGCGCTGAGCGTGCCGCTGGCGTTATCAATCGTGCAGGTCTGACCGATCGGTTGCTCGCCCACGGTCACGGCATAGGTGGTTCCGGCAACGTAGGCCGGGTCAAACACAAACGCACCGTTGGCCGAGATCGGCAAGGCATCACCGCCGTTGTTGAACAGCACCAGGCCACTGGCCGCCAGACCGCTGACGTCACCGGCCAGCAGGTAGGTGGTGGCCTCGGAGTCGGTCACGCACTGGATCTGGACATCCAGGATGTCGTCTTCACCCGCAGGTTCGGCAGTGTCCGGCATGACTGTGCAGATCTGTTGGTTCGGTTGCTGGCTGACTGTGACCTGATAGGTGCTGCCCTGCGCGACGCGCTGGGTGAACTGGAAACTACCGTTGGCAGGAACCGCCAGGTCGTTGGCACCGTTCAGCTGCAGCACCAGACCGTTGGCGGCCAGGCCCGTCACATCACCGCCAATCTGCCGCACGGGCAGGACCTGGAACTCGTCCGAGGTCGCGCTGCTCAAGTCTTCGCTGGTAAAGGTCAGCGTGTAGGGGCCGGCCGTACCGGCAATGCTCAGGTCATCGAAAAGCGCTTGACCATCTTCCGAATCCACCGTGGTGGTCCCCGACAAAGTGCCGCTACCTGAAGCAATGGCAACGGAGATCCTGCGCGCAGTAAACGTCGGGTTACCGGCAGAGTCACGCCGCTCTACCACGGGTGCCACCAGGAACGGCTGGCCGCTGGGGGTATCCGCCGGCTGGATCACAATCGTCAGGCTGTCGCAGGCCCCACACTCCAGCTCGATCGGGCCAGACGTCACCGAGGCGTAGCCATCGGCAGTAAAGCTCAGCGTGCGCGTACCCACGGTGCCGAAGATCAGCAGGTCGGTGAAGATCGCCTGACCGTCCTCGTTGGTCTCGACCGTCAGCGTGCCGCGCAGCTCGCTGCTGCCCGAGGCAATCGCCACGGTCACGGCCACATCGGCTACCTGTGCATCATTGCCCGCACTGTCGCGCAACTGGATTATCGGCTGCGGCTCGAACGGTTTGTCGTTATGCGCACTGGTCGGCGGCTGGGTGGCAATGAACAAGGTGGTTGGTGGTCCGGCATTGACCGTGACGGTCTGCGAACTCACCCCGGTCAGTTCCGGCGCCGCAAACGACAGGGTGTAATCACCCTCCGGACCTTCGATCACCAGGTCGGTGAACTCGGCCAGGCCGTTCTCGTCGGTTGTCGCACTCGGTGCGCCCTTGAGTTCTGCTCCGGCATCACCCGAGGCCAGACTGACCGTGATCTCGACATCGGCATCGGCGACCGCATTGTTGCTGACATCCACAATCTGGATCTGCGGCTGTTCAACGAATGCCACATCGTTTTGTACCTGGCTGGAGGGCTGGCGCACGATGCGCAGAGCATGGGCATCGCCGGCCATCAGATCAATCGTGTTGCTGGTCACGGTGCCCAAACCGGTGCTGCTGAACACCAGCTGGCGTGGACCGATCTCACCGGTGATCTTCAGGTCGGTAAACACGGCCCGGCCCTGGCTGTCGGTAACGACTTCGTTGTTGCCCCCAAGCTCTCCCGTCTTCAGGAACTCGCCGGTGGCAAAGTCAACGCTGACGGTAATGTCCGCACTCGCCACCGCATTGCCCTGTGCATCCTGCAGCTGGATCACCGGCTGGGTGGCAAAGACCTGGTCATTGCTGGCCGGGGACGAGGGTTGGGTGGCTATTGCCAGCTGGCTGCCCGTTCCCGGTGTCACGTTCACATTGGCAGAGTCGACTGACGTCAGTTCAGGCGAGGTAAAGCGCAGCACGTAGTCCGTTCCCACCGTGCCAGCCAGGGTCAGATCGCTAAAACTGGCCACACCATCGACCGCCTCTGCGCTCACGGTACCGGCCAGCGTTCCGTTCGCGCCACTGAACAACTCCACAGTCACCTCTGCCGTGCTGTCGGTCAGGTTGCCCTGCGCGTCCAGAATCTCAATCACCGGCTGCGTGGCCAGTGCCTGGCCGCTGGGACCACCCACAGGCTGGACGGAGATGGTCAGTTGCGCCGGCAGTCCCTTGTAGCTTGCAGTGACTGACACGTCCCTTTCCGGCATGGTCACCGTGGTGCTGGGCAGGCTCGGATCAGCAACAAACGCCACATCACCGCTCCAGGCATCAAACACCTGGCCTTCCGGTGGTGCGTCTGCGGTGATGTCGACCACCGTATCCGGAACATAAGCACCACTGCCGCTGCCGTTGGCAACGGTCAGCTGATACGTGATCAGTTCGAAGTTCGCTACCAGGCTGCGGTCGCTGGCTGGCTGGCTGAAGCTGTAGCTGGCATAAGCAGACACCTGGACACCGTCCTCAGTCCAGTTGATGAAGCGGTAGCCTTCATTGGCTTCGGCCATCACCGTAACTTCTGTGCCAAAGTCGTAGTCACCGGCACCGCTGACGCTGCCGCCTGCGACCGGATTCGCGCTCACCTCAATTGCATATTGGTTGATCGTCCACTGCGCCGTCAGCGTCCGGTTCTCGGCCGGCATCGTGGCCGGAACCACCGGGTTCCAGCCGGCAAAGGTATAGCCCTCGCGCACCGGATCGGCCGGCGCCATGATCGACGTACCAAAGCCCTGGGTAATCGAATCTACCAGACTGCCACCGGCAGTATTGAAGCTGAGCGTGTACTGGTTAGCCGACCAGAGTGCATACAGGGTGACGTTATTATCCGGCATGCGGAAGGTCGCGCCCGCCTGATAGGTTGTGCCGCTGCCGTCAGCGGTCGTATTCCAGCCCGCGAAACTGTGCCCGGTGCGTCCCAAATCACCAACACCAAGCACATTGACAGCATCATGCTGCTGGTATTCGTTGCTGTCGACCGGGACAGTACCCGTGGTCGCGGCATTGGGCTCATAAACAACTCCATAGGTCGGCAGCGGTTCAGCCTGATCCACACCAAAAACCCAAAGCGGCTGACCCATCAGGGCGCCCCGGTAGTCAGTAGCCGAATCATTCAGCACGCTACCGAGGCTTTCATCAATACGGTAATAGGCTAAGAGGCCAAACTCATTCCCGACAAGTTGGCGTGTCTTGTTCTCACTGATTCGATCGGCAGTGCGCGCTGTATTCCAGATGCGCACCTCACCGATCTGTCCTGTGAAGTGGTTGGAAGTGTCATCGTCAACAAAGCGGCCGATGAACATCTGGTCTACATCGGGAGCATGGAAAGTACTGCCAGCATTAGCCAGTTCGCCATCGATATAGAGCGTGACACTGGAGCCTGCCCTGACCACGGCAACATGAACCCAATCGCCCGTATCAATATCCTGCGCACTGGTCACAGGCGACCAAGATGAGCCATTATCCAGACCCAACTGGAGTTTACCGTTGGACGAACGGAACTGGACGTTATGCGTGATGGACGGACTGCTATTTTCCCAGGCGATGATCGGATTGGAGTCGGCCTTGGTGCCGGCCGGAATTTTTACCCAAGCCTCGAGCGTAAAAGTTTCACCGGGATATGGCGGCGAATTCGCTCCGAATAAAATATAGTCATTGGCTCCGTCGAACGCCAGCGCGTCCGGCAGACGGTATCGAACCAGGACCACACCTGAGCCACCCTGGCCGCCGCTGGATCCGGTATTTCGACTGGCACCGCCGCCTCCACCGGTATTGGCCAAGCCGCCCTGGCCCGCCTGGATACCAGCATCACCACCACCGCCAAGCCCGCCAGAACCCAGGCTACGGTTACCATGAGTCCGGTGACCTGCACCACCTCCGCCGCCGGGGAAGTGTTGCTCGTGGCCACGGATGGCACTGGGGAAACCCGGACCACCGCGCCTTCCATCCTCCGCATCGCTGCCTGCCCCCCCGGCACCACCACCGCCGGCACCGCCGTAGTGATCGAATTGCGATGAAGTGTCGGATGCATCCGCATAGCGACGGGAACCAGCACCACCTTCGAAACCTTGACCGTCCGCCGCCGTACCCCCGGCAATCAAGCCCTGACTGTCAATACCCCACCGGTCATCACCACTCTCCTCACCGGTGCGCCCGCCACCACCGCCGCCCGACCCGCCGTCGGCTTCATCGCTGTCATTGTCGGTTTGCCACCCTCTTCCGCCACCACCGCCGAGAACCACAAGTTCGCCGAGCCGGGAATCTGCTCCACGCCGGCCGTGACGGTGGCCAGCCACATCCGTGCCACCATCACCACCCTGACCGACATGGATACGCCAGGCATGGTTTGGATCAAGCTGATCCTGGCCGTAAGCCACACCACCACCACCTCCGCCAATATCGCGGCCTGCCCCTCCACCCCCACCAGCGACAAGCAGATACTCAAGCGCCAGGGCCTCAGACCAGAGCACAGCAAACGCACCCTGTCCGACCTTGGTGAACTGGTGCAGGCAGTAATTGCGCCCATCGGCGCGAATCAGACTGATCTCACCGCCAATGCCCCGTTCACTGCAGGCCGACGGCCTGTCAGCAGACCGAATCAGCAAATAGAGCGTGGATTCTTTCTGGATGCTGTAGTCGGAGAGCGTCTTACCATCTTCCAGAATACTGCCGTCGAAAATCAGCACCTGTGAATCGATTCGTGGCTCGCTGTTGTCACTGATCTTCTGCTTGATGTTTTCGATCGTATCGGACGGCTCCACATCCAGCGTCAGGGTCTCCCCTTGATCCAGATCGAGTACGAAAATCTGCATGGCGAGCACTGGCGCACACCACAACAAAGTCAAAACAAAGCAGGCAGTCTTCACAATGCACTTCATAGCTATTCAGGCCAACGGGTCAAAATTGTCGCCGCCGACATTTGACGAATCGAAGCTATCGAGTTCGACCGCAATCGCAATCGGCTCCTGCGCCCACAAGGGCATGGCGGTAGCTGATCATCAACCCGATCATTTACTCCGAACTGTCGCTAACGTTTTCTACCATCGAAGCGCTGGACCAAGTACTGGACGATATGGAATTGCCAATCGTCGAGATTCCCGGAGCCGCGCTGTTTCTGGCAGGAAAGGCGTTTGTGCAGGACCGGCGAAACCGCGGCACGAAAAGCCATGTGCTGGCGGATTTTTTCATTGGCGCCCATGCAGCGGTCAGCGGACTGCCTGTATTGACCCGGGATACTCGACGTTACAAGACCTACTTTCCAGCCATCCGCCTGCTCGCGCCGGACGCCTGACCCGTTATTCCGTTCCAGCACCCGCCGCGGCGCCGTCTTCTGACTGACTGGCCCGCATGGCCGCTTCCAGCACCCGCCCCAGATCGGCCACTGCGCGCTGGCGCGTCGGGTCCGGCGCCTCCGGGGCGTTGAGCACCGACCAGCCGGGCTGGCGCCGGGCCCGCTGCAGGGGATCGGGCAATTTCTTTTCGGCCCAGCGCTCGCGTTCGGCGGTCGGCAGCGGGGCCTGGCTGGCGTGGCCACGACGGCGCAGGCCGGCCAGCAGTTCGAGCTGGCGCCAGGCCAGCAGGCGCAGGGTGGGGTCATCAATCATCAGGCGCTCGCGCCGGCGTAGCCGGTCGCCGATACGGTCGCCAAAACCGCGCACCACCCCCACACCGGCACCGAGTGCGGCACCGACCAGGGTTCCGGCCCCCAGGCTCAAGCCGCCGGTGGCGACATCCACCACGGCGCCGGCGCCGGCACCGGCACCGATATGCCCACCGGCGCGAATGCCGTGGTAGCGCAGGCTTTCCGGATCGAACAGGTCTTCGGACCAACGGCCCTGGCTGAGCGGCAGGTCGTCATCGGCGTAGTCTTCGCGGCCAAAGCGGTACAGGTCGAGCAAGGTGTCCACGCACGCCTGCTCCCGTTCGCGCACGGCATGGCGCAGCGCCTGCTGCGCCTGTTCGCGGTCGTGCTCGGAGTGCAGCGCGGCCAAGCGATGGGCGGCGGCGACATCCACCAGCATTTCGGCGATCGCGGCGGCAGCGGCGGTCAGGCGCTCCTTCTCCTCGCGCTCACGAACCGCCAGCCAGGCCTCCAGCACAGACGCAAAGGCATCCAGCTGGGCGGCCAGCTTTTCAAACAGGCGCCGCTCGCTGGCCGGGTCGCGGACAACGGCGTCGAAGGCCAGCACGGTGTGCAGGCCGATCCGGGCCAGGGCGTCACGCCAGGCCTGCTCGCGCGCGTGTTCGCTGGCCACGAAGTTCAGCACCACCAGCAGCGGGCAGCCGCACAGGGCCAGCACGGCCAGCTCATCGAGGTATTTCTCCAGCACCGGCTCGCGCACGTCGACCACGTACAGCGCCACATCGACGTTGAGCATCAGGTCCAGCACGCGGGCTTCATGGTCGAAGCGCGCGCGCGCCTGCGGATCGGTGAGCAGGGCATGGACACGCTCGGGTCCATCGTGGCGGGTCCCGGGGCGATCGTCCAGCCATTCGATCAGGCCGGGCGCGTCTTCCAGACCGGGTGAGTCGTACAGGGTGATCAGGGTCTCGCCGTTGACCGCCAGCGGCGCCGAGGCGACCTGGCGCGTAGTGCCACCGCGGTTGCGAATCTCGCCAAAATCGCGCCGGTGCAGCAGGGTGCGGATCAGCGAGGTCTTGCCGGTATTGGTGTGGCCGACCACGGCAAGATGCAGAGCCGCCTTGGCTGACCGGCTCATGCAGACACCCGGGCGGCGCGCACAAGTTCTGCCAGGGCGGCCTCGTCGGGCGCATCGGCATCGACCACCACCAGCTCGGCACCGATGCGACCGGCCAGGTCGTGCCAGTCAGCCTGGCGCGCGGCCAGATCACCGCCGCGGTCGCGCAGGGCCTCGCTTTCGTCCAGCCAGATCACCAGCACGGTGCCGGCCGCGTCAGCCAGGCCGGAAAGAAAGCGGCCCGTGCCCTCATCCGGCGTGCGCAGGGCCGAGCACTGGGCCAGCACCGCCGGCGGCGGCTCAGCCAGCGATTCCACCGCCGCGACCAACCCGGCGCGCTGGCTGCGGGTATCGGCCCGGCCGAGCGCGCGCCACGCCAGTCCGGGCAGCTCCACCGGCCAGTCTTCACGCTCCAGTTCCACGCCTACCAGCAGCGGCGGGCCGGCACTGCGCCGCGGGCGGGCGCGCGCCGGCGGCCGGGTCGCCACTGGCGCCTGGCCACGGGTATCAATGTCGCCATCGGCCACCAGGATGCCGGCCAGGCGCAGGTAACCGGGTCGGGACGTATCCACCGGCACCCGCCGCAGCCCCGGAACGGCCAGCGCGAGGCACAGCACCAGCAGCAGCAAACGCGGCAACAGACCGTAGACGGCCACCAGCACCAGCAAAAAGCGGGCCCATTCCCCGCGCACAGCGCCGGAGTTCATGCCTTCGCGTCCGGCCAGAATCCATTCGGGCGAAGGCGCTTCAATCAGGCCCAGCGTCGCCGGCGCCCAGGCCAGGCCCTGGATTACGCGGATCACGCTGTCGTCGGTCAGCAGGGTTGTTCCCCAACTCAGCTCGTACTGGGCGATGCTGAACAGCAACACCAGCAGAATCAGCGCCGCCAGGCTGTAGAGCGCCCAGAAGGCATGGGTAAGACTGCCCAGCAGCCAGCGCCCGGGGCGACTGAGCAGCAAGCCGGTGGCCGATGAAACGGTTTCCGCGGCCAGCGGCCCGGACAACACGCGCGGCCCGAGCCGGCGAATGCCCAGGCCCAGCAGACCACCGCTGAGACTGGGCGCGGTCCGGCCGGGACGAGAAAACAACATCAGCGCAAGCCAGACCAGCAGCATCAGCCCGGGCAGCAGCAGCAGCGAGGCGGAAGCCAGTAATACATCGACCTCGCGCGATGCGGCGCTCGACAGCGCGGCCAGCGCGCCGGCCGTCACCGCCAGCAGCAACACCAGCACCACCAACCAGCGCCCGAGGCCCCGCAAACGCAGCAGATCAGCGCGCACGGAAGCGGCGTCCGGCAGGGCCGCGGCCCGCCGGGCCAAGCCATCAACAAATCCTCCGGCCGTTTCGCGCGCCAGCACGTTGGCCGTGGCGTCTTCAAGAATGCGACCGTGGCGTTCCTCGTGCAGGCGAACGGTTTCGGTCAACAGCCAGGCGGCGGCGGGAAGGCGGCCCTTGCTCACGTCGATTGCGCAGACCCTGGGGGAGACAGTTGGTGAATTATAAGGTTGTCGCTTACTATTGCAGCACCAAATCGGCGAAATTTGATCTGGATCAATTTTTCACGCGGCCAAAATCGCCAATATTCAGCGCATCTAATGCGCATCTTCTTCAAGGGAGAATTCCGTGAACCAACCAAGCACCTATAACGACAAGGTCGTGCGGCAATTCGCCGTCATGACCGTGGTCTGGGGGATTGTGGGCATGCTCGTTGGCGTGTTCATCGCAGCCCAATTGATCTGGCCCAACCTGGGCTGGGAGATTCCCTGGCTGAGCTATGGCCGCCTGCGGCCGTTGCACACCAACGCGGTGATCTTCGCCTTTGGCGGCTCGGCCCTGTTCGCCACCAGCTACTACGCGGTCCAGCGCACCTGCCACGTGCGCCTGTTTTCCGACGGGCTGGCGGCGTTTACCTTCTGGGGCTGGCAGCTGGTCATTGTGGGCGCGGCCATTACCCTGCCCATGGGCCTGACCATGGGCAAGGAATACGCCGAGCTGATCTGGCCGCTGGCGATCCTGATTGCGGTGGTCTGGGTGTCGTATGCGATCGTGTTCTTCGGCACCATCGTCAAGCGCAAGGTCAAACACATTTACGTGGCCAACTGGTTCTTTGGCGCCTTCATCCTGACCGTCGCGGTGCTCCACATCGTCAACAACCTGGCCCTGCCAACCGGGCTGACCCACTCCTACCCGATCTATTCCGGCACCGTGGATGCCATGGTGCAGTGGTGGTACGGGCATAACGCGGTCGGCTTCTTCCTGACCGCCGGGTTCCTGGGCATGATGTACTACTTCGTTCCCAAACAGGCTGGACGACCGGTGTACTCCTACCGCCTGTCCATCGTCCACTTCTGGTCGCTGATTGCGATCTACATGTGGGCCGGCCCGCACCACCTGCACTACACCGCCCTGCCCGACTGGGTTCAGACCCTGGGCATGATCTTCTCGATCATGCTGCTGGCGCCCAGCTGGGGCGGCATGATCAACGGCATCATGACGCTGTCGGGTGCCTGGCACAAGCTCCGTACCGACCCGATCCTGCGCTTCATGATCGTGGCCCTGTCGTTCTACGGCATGTCCACCTTTGAAGGCCCGATGATGTCGATCAAGACGGTCAACGCCCTGTCGCACTACACCGACTGGACCATCGGCCACGTCCACGCCGGCGCCCTGGGCTGGGTGGCGATGATCTCCATTGGCGCGCTCTACGTGCTCTTCCCGCGCCTGTTCGGGGTCAAGGAGATGTATTCCACGCGCCTGATCGAGTGGCATTTCTGGACTTCGACCATCGGCACCGTGCTCTACATCGTTGCGATGTGGATTGCCGGCGTCATGCAGGGCCTGATGTGGAGAACCTTCAACGAGGACGGCACCCTGACCTACACCTTCATCGAAGTGTTGCAGTTCACCCAGCCGTACTACATCCTGCGTCTGATCGGCGGCATCGTGTTCCTGTCGGGCATGTTCTTCATGGTCTACAACGTCTACAAGACCTGGCAGATGGCGCCGAAAAAGGCCTCGGAAGTGCCGGTTGCCGAACCGGCCCACGCCTGATCACGCGCACGAGGAGCAGACAACCATGCATGAAAAAATCGAGAAAAACATCGGCCTGATGGCCGTGCTCATCGTCATCGCCATCAGCTTCGGCGGCCTGGTCGAGATCGTGCCGCTGATGTTCAAGGGCGCCATTGTCCAGCCGGCCGAAGGGGTCAAGCCCTACAGCGCGGTTCGCCTGGCCGGCTACGACGTTTACGTGGCCGAGGGTTGCTACAACTGTCACAGTCAGCAGATCCGTCCTTTCCGTTCCGAAACCGAGCGCTATGGTCACTACTCGGTGGCCGGCGAGTTCGTCTACGACCGGCCGTTCCAGTGGGGCTCGAAGCGCACCGGGCCCGACCTGGCCCGGGTCGGCGGACGCTACAGCGACGACTGGCACTATCTGCACATGGTGGATCCGCGCGCGGTCGTGCCGGCATCGAACATGCCGGCCTACCCGTGGCTGGCCGAGCGGATGGTCGACGGGAGCACGGTCGAGCGCAGAATGCGAGCGCTCAAACGCCTGGGCCACCCCTACAGCGAAGAAGACATCGAGGGCGCGGCCGAGGCCGTGCGCGGCAAGACCGAACTCGACGCGCTGGTCGCCTACCTGCAAGGCCTGGGCACGCAATGGACCGGTCAGAACGGGCTCAGCCAACCATGAGCAGCGGACTGTGGACGGCATTTGCCATGCTCGCCTTCGTCGGCATCACGGTCTGGGTGTTCCTGATCAAGGACAAGTCAGACTTTGATGAGCAGGCTCACCTGCCGCTGGATGAACAAGACAAGAACAATCGGGACAAGGAGTCGGGATCATGAGTGCGTTCTGGCACTGGTTTATCGTCATTATCACGTTGGCTTTTACCGCAGCCATGGTGTGGCTGTTCATCGCCACCGGCAAGGCCAAGGTGCCCTCCGGCACCAACAGCGAGGGCAAGGAAACCACTGGACACGTCTGGGATGAAGATCTGGAGGAGCTCAACAACCCCATGCCGCGCTGGTGGCTGTGGTTGTTTTACGGCTCGGTGATCTTCTCGCTGATCTACCTGGTTCTCTACCCGGGCCTGGGCCGTTTCGAAGGCGTGCTGGGCTGGTCTTCTCAGGGTCAGTACGAGCAAGAGCGGGCTGCCGCCGATGCCGCCTTCGAGGACCGCTTCGGCGAACTGGTGGCGTTGCCGCTGGAAGAGCTTGCGCTCCAGCCCCAGGCTTTGGAAGCCGGGCGCAACCTGTACCGGACGAACTGCTCGACCTGCCACGGCTCAGACGCACGGGGCGCGCGCGGCTATCCCAATCTGACCAATAATCACTGGATCTGGGGGGGTGAACCCGAACAGGTGTGGACCAGCATCTACGAGGGCCGCATCGCCGCCATGCCCGGTTTCGAGGGCGCGCTGGACGAACAGGAAATCACCCGCACCGCGGTGTTCGTGCAGCAGCTGGCCGGCCAGTCGGTAGATTCCGAAATGGCCACCGCCGGCCGGCGTCACTACGATCTGCTGTGCGCGGCCTGTCATGGCCCGGACGGCACCGGCAACCCGTGGCTGGGCGCGCCCGATCTGACCGCGGGCATCTATACTTACGGCAGCAGCATTGACGACCTGCGTTACACCATCCGCAATGGCCGCAACGGCGTGATGCCGGCCCAGCGCGACCTGCTCGGCGAAGCCCGCTCCCGCCTGGTGACCGCCTACGTGCTCAGCCTGAACGCGAACGGCAGTGATGGCTGAATCCAGTCAGAGCAGCGCAAACCGGGCCGGCGCCTCGCCCCGCCCGCTGGTTCAAATCCTGGGGGCCATTCTATGGCCCTCGTTCTTTGCTGCCGGCATGGCCACGGTGGTATTTTTCATCGTGGTCGACCCGCTGGTGCTGCGCGACATCACCTTCCCCGAACTGGAAATCTCGCGCCTGGGTGGATATACAGTCGCGTTTTTCATGTTCTGGGCCGCCACCGCCTCGTCGAGCCTGTTTACCCGCATCCTGCTGGAACCGCCGACCCACTTCAATCACCACGATCACAAACGCTGACAGGTTTGCATGGCCGACTCACCTTCCGATACCCAGACCATCCCGCTGTATGTCAAGCAGCCCAAGGTCTATCCGCGCGAGACTGGAGGTCGCTTTTCGCGCCTGCGGGTGATTGCCGCCTGGCTGCTGCTGGGCCTGTTTTATGTCGTGCCCTGGATCAACTGGGGTGGGCAGCAGATCGTGCTGTTCGACCTGCCGGGACGCCAGTTCCACTTCCTTGGCATCACTCTGTGGCCGCAGGATCTGTTCGTCCTGTCGCTGCTGCTGGCCATGGCGGCACTGACCCTGTTCTTTTTCACCGCCCTGGCCGGGCGCTTGTGGTGCGGCTACGCCTGTCCGCAGACGGTGTGGACCGAAGTGTTCCTGTGGATGGAGCGGGTCACGGAAGGCTCCCGCAACCAGCGCATCAAGCTCGACAAGGGCCCATGGACGAAGGACAAGCTGCTGCGCAAGTCGTCCAAGCAGTTTCTGTGGATCACCTTTGCGCTGTGGACAGGCTTTACTTTCGTCGGATTCTTTGTGCCCATCCGCGAGCTCGGTCCGCGGGTGCTGAGCTTCGACATGGGCGGCTGGGAAACCTTCTGGATGTTTTTCTACGGCTTTGCCACCTACGGCAATGCCGGCTACATGCGCGAGCAGGTGTGCAAGTACATGTGCCCGTACGCGCGCTTCCAGTCGGCCATGTTCGATGCCGACAGCCTGGTCATTTCGTATGACGCCGAGCGCGGCGAGCCCAGGGGCGGTCGCAGCAAGAACGCCGACTACCGGGCCCTGGGCCTGGGCGACTGCATCGAATGTACGGCCTGTGTCCAGGTCTGCCCGACCGGCATCGACATCCGCGACGGCCTGCAGATCGAGTGCATTGCCTGTGCCGCCTGCATTGATGTCTGCGACGACGTCATGGACCGGATGGGCTACCCGCGCGGGTTGATCCGCTACACGACCGACAACGCGGTCAACAACAAGCCCACCCGGATTCTGCGCCCGCGTATCTTCATCTACCTGGCCGCCCTGACCCTGCTGGCCACCATCATCGGCGTGTTCCTGACCGGGCGCGACCCGCTGATCATCGATGTCCTGCGCGACCGCACTGCCCTGTACCGCCTGGCTGGCGCCGAACTGGAAAACAGTTACAGCCTGAAGCTGACCAACCGCAGCGATGAGGTGATGGAACTCGACATCCGCGCCGAGGGCCTGACCGATATTCGCGTGGTCGAACCAACCCGCACGGTCAGCGTGGCGCCGGGCCAGACAGCCGATCTGCCGCTGACCGTGGCCTTGCCGTTGACGGCCGCCGACCCCGGGATGCAGCCCATGACCATCATTGCCAGTACCCGCGACGGCGAACGCCACTCCAGGGTAGAGACCCGGTTCTTCATCCCGACCAACCCGGACTGAAATTCTGATGCAAACAAGCGCTCCCAATCCCTGGTACAAGGAACCCTGGCCGTTCATCCTGATCAGCATTACCGGCCTGGGCGTGGTTGCCGGCTCGACGCTGGCCTACATCGGCCTGTCGAATCCGCCCGAAATCGTCAGCGGCCAGTTTGATTCGCTCGGCAAGTTTCTGACCGAAGACACTACCCGCGCGGCCGAAGCACGTGCCTTGGGTCTGGCCGGGCGTCTGGGTTTGGATGGCGAGCGCGTAGAGCTGCGTCTGTCGGCCGGTGACCTGACCAAGCTGCCGAATGAGTTGATGGTGCAGTTTCAGCACCCGGCCACCAGCGCCGGCGACAGCGTCGTGCTGCTGGTCCATGCAGGCGGCGGCAGCTACCGCGGCCTGGCCGGCGAGCAACCGCACGCGCGGGCACGCATTCTGGTAACCGACCTGGGACAGTCCTGGAGCCTGGCCGGACGTCTGGACAGCGCTGGCGCAGCGGCGGTCGAACCCGGACGCCCATGACCCAGACAGACCGGCACGAGCACGGTGGCTGCTGGCACTGCGGAGAAGCCATCCCGGCGGGTGTGGAGATCCAGGCCGACATCGGCGGCCGGGCGCGCGCCATGTGCTGCCATGGCTGCCAGACCGTGGCGACCCTGATCGACTCGGCTGGTCTGACCCGATACTACGATTTCCGCGATGCCTTGCCCGAGAGGCCGGAAGGGGCGGCCGAAGCGAGCGCACGGGACTTTCTGGCCTGGGATCGCCCGGCCGTGCGCGAACATTACGGGCATGCCGACTGCGATGGTCTGCTGCGCCTGAGCCTGGTGCTGGAGAACGTTCATTGCGCGGCCTGCGCCTGGCTGATCCAGCGTTTTGTCGGCAGTCTCGACGGCGTCGCCGAGTTGCGCGTGGACGTAGCCGATGGTCGTGCTCACCTGCGCTTTGATTCCGAGCGTACGCCGCTGAGCGAGATCGCGGCCCGCCTGGCCACCCTGGGCTACCGCCCCCACCTGGATTCGCCCGAGGCGGGCGTGGCGCGCAATCAGTCCGAACGGCGCCAGATGCTGAAATACATTGTCGTGGCCGGTCTGGGCATGATGCAGGTCATGAGCTTCGCCTTGTCGAAGTACATCGGAGCCTGGCAGGGACTCGACGCCCAGACCGAGCGCTTCTTTGTGCTCATTTCCATGGTGGTGGCGGTGCCGGTGTGCCTGTACGCAGGCCAGATTTTCTATACATCGGCCTGGCGCACGCTCAGGCAAGGGCGCATGGGTATGGATGTGCCGGTGGCCGCCGCCATGCTGCTGGCCCTGTTTTCAAGCGTCTTCATCACCTTGTTCGGCCAGGGGGATGTCTACTTCGACTCGGTGGTGATGTTTATCTTCTTTTTGCTGCTGGGCCGCTACGCGGTGCTGGTGGCACGCCAGAACGCCGGCCAGCTGCAGTCGGCCCTGGCTCGGTCGCTGCCGGTCCAGGCCCGACGCTTGACCGAAGGCGGCAGCGAAATGGTCGCCCTGATCGAACTGGCCGCCGGGGACCGCCTGCAGGTCAGCGCCGGCGAAACCGTGCCGGCCGACGGCGTGATCGAGTCGGGCACGGTGATGGTCGACGAGTCGCTGTTGTCGGGTGAATCGATTCCGCGCCGCCGCAGTGCCGGTGAACGGGTTCTCGCAGGCAGCCTGGTGCGCGACGGCCAAATGACCCTGGCCATCGAAAACCTGGGTCAGGCCACCGTGCTGTCGGGCATCGTGCGCCTGCTCGACCAGGCCCGGACCTTCAAGCCGCGCATGGCACGGATGGCCGACCACCTGGCCTCCTGGTTCGTGGCTTTCGTCCTGACCGGGGCCGCGGTCGCCGGCATGGTCTGGTGGCAGATTGATCCGTCGCGCTCGCTGCCGGTGGTGCTGGCCGTACTGGTGGTGTCGTGCCCATGCGCACTGGCCTTGGGTACCCCGGTAGCGCTGGCCGCAGCCGCGCGCGGTTTCGCTCGCCTGGGCGTGTTGATCAGCCGCCCCGACACGCTGGAGCTGTTGCCGAAAATCAGCCACGTGGTGCTGGACAAGACCGGCACCCTGACCCGCCCCGACATGCGCGTGGCCGAGGTCCGGGTTGTCGATGGCATCGACGACGACCGCGCGCGCCTGCTCGCCGGTCGCCTGGAGCGGGTCAGCCGCCACCCGGTCGCAACCGCGTTTGCCCGCTTCGACGACGGTGCGGCCATCGACCAGGCCGAGGTGGTGACCGCCGCCGGCGTCGCCGGTCGCCAGCACGGCGTGGACTACCGGCTCGGTAAACCGGCTTTCGTGGCCGAATGGCTGGGCGAGGTGCCGGTCGAGCCCGGCGACGGCCAGTGGATCGCGCTGGCTTCGCGCGCACAGTTGCTGGCCTGGTTCCGGGTCGACAGCCCCTTGCGCGACGGCGCGCATGAGTTGATTGCTGAACTCAAGGCAGCCGGGCTGACCGTCTGGCTGGCCTCCGGCGATCGGTCCGAAAACGTCGATGCAGTGGCCCGGGAACTGGGCATCGAACATACCCGCGCAGCCTGCTCACCGGCCGACAAGCTGGAACTGGTGCGCTCGCTGCAGGCCGCTGGAAAGCGCGTGGCCATGGTAGGCGACGGGATCAACGACGCCCCCGTGCTGGCCGGAGCCGACGTTTCGCTGGCCCTGTCCGAAGGCGCCGATATCGCCCGCACCCAGGCCGACCTGGTAATCACGGGCAAGGACTTGAGCCGGGTCAGCGCGGCATTCGGGCTGGCGCCGCGGGTGCGCCGTATCGTGCGCCAGAACCTGGCTTGGGCCTTTTCCTACAACATCACCGCCTTGCCCTTTGCCGCCGCCGGCTTCGTGCCGCCGTGGCTGGCCGCCATTGGCATGTCGGCCTCCAGCCTGCTGGTGGTTCTCAACGGCCAGCGCCTGGCCCGGCAACAGCGCCCGCGCAAAACAGCCACCGGCGCTCACCCCATCGAGCCCATGCCGTCGCGGCCGGCGGCCAGTACATGAACATCATCTACGTTCTGATTCCACTGTCGATCATTCTGATGGTGCTGGCGATTGCGTTTTTCTTCTGGGCCGTGCGCAATGATCAGTTCGACGATCTCGACACGCCGGCCCTGGACATCCTCGATGAGGATGAGGCCGACTCGAAACCGGACAGCACCGATCCGGATTCCAAGCAGGGATGACACCCGAAGCGGCGCTGCTGGCCGGCTTTCTGGCCGGCCTGTTCGGATCCACCCATTGCCTGGGGATGTGCGGCGGCATCGCCGGTCTGTTGCATGCCCAGTTGCCCGGCGACCGGCCATGGCTGGCCACCGGGTTCCATGTCGGCAGGATTGCCAGCTACCTGGGGATCGCGCTGATTGCGACCGCCATTGGCCTGCTGCCAGCAACACTCATGCCGGACCGCGCCCCCACCCTGATGCGCTTTCTGCTCGGTGGCCTGCTGGTGGTGATGGCGCTCTACATTGCCCTGCCCGGCCGCTTCCGCGACCGAGCCGGAGAGCTGGCCAAACCACTGACGCAAAAACTCATTCCCTTGCTCGGCCGCTTCCTGCCGGTGAAGTCGCTGGATAACGCCCTCGGTCTGGGCCTGCTGTGGGGCCTGCTGCCGTGCGGTCTGCTGTACTCGGTGGTTGCCGCCGCCGTGCTGCTGGCCGACCCGCTGGCGACCACCGCCATGGTGATCGCTTTCGGCATCGGCACCGTGCCCCTGCTGCTAGGCACCGGCCTGGCCGCACTCAAGGCCCGCTCGGCGGTCAACCGGCGCAGCCTCCGCTATGTGGCGGCCACCCTGATGGCCGTGACCGGAATCCTGGTCGCCATTGGTCCCTGGCTAGCCCATCTCATCGACCATCCCTGGATGCACTTCGTCGCCGACTGCGTAACCACGCACTGAGCCAGATCGCCTGATGGCTTGGGCAGAAATTCACTCCTCCGGTGCGGTTTCCGGGTAGAGGTGGTACCACCATTCGGGCTCATCCTTGAGCCACTTGTCGAACCAGGCCAGCATGGTGTCCCACCACACGTAACGTTGCTCGCGGTCGATGATCCAGTGATCCTGGCCGGGAAATTCGACCAGTTCAACCTCGCGCCCAAGCAACTGGAGCGCGGTGAACATGTTGTGGCTTTCGCCGGGCGGCACGTTGGTGTCGGAATCTCCGGTGACCAGCAACAGCGGCGTGGTGATGCGATCCGCCGAATACACCGGGCTCTGGCCAACGTAGAGCTCCGGATTGTTCCAGGGAAACGAGCCGCGGCTGGCAATACCCGAGTAGCCGTAGCCCCACCAGCCCTGACCCCAGTAGGAGGTCAGCGCGCTGATGCCGGCGTGCGAAATCGAGGCGGCATAGCGATCGGTGAGCGTGGCCAGATGCATGGTCATGAAGCCACCGTAGCTGGCGCCGATATTGCCAACGCGCTCGGCGTCGATGAACGGGTGGGCTTCGACAAACCGATCGGTGCCCTCGATGATGTCCTCGGCCGTGTACCGCCCCCAGGCATTGACGTGCAGAGCCGAGAAGGTCTGTCCATAACCGATGGTGCCACGCGGCTGGAGCACGTAAACCACGTAACCCTTGGCCGCCCACAGGTGGAACGGGTAGCGGCCGGTAAACTGGCGATTGACCGGGGTGGTGCCACCGTAGTAATAAACGATCAGCGGATAGGACTGGTCGGGGTCGAAGCCGGGCGGCAGGTAGTAGCGGCCCTCGATGTTGTCTCCGGCGGCGTTGACAAACGACCAGGGACGAACCGGGCCGAACCGGACCCCGGCATACTCCTGGGCACGGCTGTCGTGCAGCAGTTCCGGCCGGTTGGCCGCCAGATCGATCCGGTGCAGCCGCTGCGGGGCGGCGACGTCGGTGCCGCGAACGACCACAACCGGGGCCTCGCCCTGGCTGGCAACGAACTGCTCCATGACCTCGAGCCCGGTATCGAGGCGCTGAAACTCTCCGTCTCTGACCCGGTAGCGCACCAGCGCCACGCTCTCGCCCCAGGTCGCCGACAACAGCAGATCACCGTCGGGCAGGCGGTGCATGCTGCCGAAGGCCGGGTCGAAATCCCGGCTGAGGCTGCGTGCACTGGCGCCATCGGCGCTCAAGGCATACAGCTGGGTGTCGTACTCGTTGGGCGTGAGTTCTCCAGCGCTGGTCGCCCCATCGCCCTGGGCCAGACCAGGCCCGGCCAGCAGCCAGTAGCCGTCGTCGGCGAACAGGACAGCATTGAGCTGGCGATAGCGGCCGATTTCGCGCTGTTCAAGCGTGTCCAGATCCAACTCGAACAGGCGAAACAGACTGTGCGGCGGTTCCGCGTAGTCAATGACTCGCTCCGAGAGCAACAGGCGGTCGCCATCCGGATGCACATCAAGCAGGTTGACCGAAACCTCAGAAGTCGTGAGCGGCCGAATCAGACCGCTTTCGGCATCGACCTGGAAAACTTGCGTGTTGTCGCGGAAAGTCCCCCAGCGGTCTTCCAGCGAACGCAGTCGCCGGCGTTTCGGGTTGGTCGACTCGTAGGGGTCGGTCCAGGCAAACAGGATCGAGGCCCCGTCCGGATGCCAGCGCCAGCTGCCGATGCGTTCGTGGTTGGCCAGCACCAGGCGCGCCTGGCCGCTGGCGAGATCATGCAGCCACAGATTGTCGCCTTCGTGCACGGCCAATTGCTCTCCACCCGGGCTCCAGGCCAGGCTGCGCGGCGGTGAGGACGTCCACTGGCGCACGATCCGATCCTGCACAAGGTCACGAACCTCGACCCGCGCCAGGTCCAGGTCGGCTGCATCATTGCGGGCCTGGAAACCCACCGCCAGGTAGCGTCCGTCAGGCGAAAGCGCCAGCGACCCTGCCGTTTCGGCATTGGTCAGCAAGCGCGCCGACACCCGCCGTCGCGGCTCGAGGTGAGGGCTGACCCGATCGTGCCCGGCGCGTCCGATCCAGCGCAGCTCGGGTACCGTTTCCGGCTCCACGCCGTGGTGAATCAGCCACACGGTGTGGGTGCCGGCAGCCAGGTCCAGGGCGCTGCGGTCATCCTCGAATGTCCGGCGCTCGCCGTCCAGCCAAAGCTCCGGCGCGACCAGGCCGGACATCGCCAAATGACCGCGCACGAATCGCTCCGCTTCAAGGTGAAACACCCACAGCGCCGGGCTCGAAGGCTCGGCGATCACAGCCAGTTCAAGCGCATCCCACTGGGCACTGTGACCGAACAGGCTGACCTCATCACCCGGCTCCGGCAGACCGTTGCGGGCAAGCTGCATGACCAGGGCGCGGCGAATGTCAGCAGCCTTGGCGCCGTGGTCATGACCATCGAGAACGACCGTCAAAGGCGTAAGCGCCAGGACGCTGTCGACGGCAACGTCTGGTGCAGACCAGGCCGGTGGCGACCACCACAGCCACAATACAACAGCGAGAACCGCGCTGGGTCGCAAGGCATCAGGCATGCGTTTTTCCTTGGTGCAACGGCTAGAACGCATCAATTTATCAGATTGGCCGCGCTTATTGATACTGATCAAATCACCCCGGGCAGCAGAGCGCTAAGCTTCCATCTCATCTACAAAGGTGTTTTACCGGGGAACCATCTGATGTCGGAACTTCTACGCCCCACTTTCGACCTCGACCTGATCGAGCGCTACGGCGGCGAAGGGCCGCGCTATACCTCTTACCCGACCGCGGTGCAGTTCAGCGACCGCTTCGGCCCGGAAGCTTTGCTCGGCGCCATTGATGAAAGCAACCGGCTGCCGATACCGCCTGACCTGTCGCTGTATGTGCACGTCCCGTTCTGCTCCAGCCCGTGTTTTTACTGCGGCTGCAACCGGGTCATCACGCGCTCGCCAAGCGCTGGTGATGAATTTCTGGCCACCCTGGAACGCGAACTGGATCTGATTGCGCCACGCTTCGATGCCGACCGCAGGATACGCCAGCTGCATCTGGGCGGCGGCACACCCACGTTTCTGAGTGTGGACCAACTTGCGCACCTGATGGATCTGCTTCGTTCCCGGTTCCGCTTCGCCCGTGACGGCGAACTGGGGCTGGAGGTCGATCCGCGCACGGTCGACCCGGCCGGCATCAAACGCCTGCATGAAATCGGCTTCAACCGCATCTCCATCGGCGTGCAGGATCTTGATCCGGCGGTGCAGCAGGCTGTCAACCGGGTGCACGATACCGCCGTTGTCAGCGCCACCATTGGCGCGGCCCGGGCGGTTGGTTTCGATTCCATCAGCGTGGATCTGATCTACGGCCTGCCGCTCCAGACCACCACCGGGTTCGCCCAGACCGTGGAAATCATGCTCAGCCTGAAGCCCGACCGGTTATCGCTGTTCAACTACGCCCATCTGCCGCACTTGTTCAAAGGCCAGACCCGGATTCAGAACGACCAACTGCCAACGCCCTCGACCAAGCTGGCCATCTTCCGCAATACCTTGAGCCGGTTGCTGGATTCAGGCTACGAATTCATCGGCATGGACCACTTCGCGCTGCCGGGCGATTCCATGGTTCAGGCACGCGCCAACGGCACCCTGGTGCGAAATTTCCAGGGCTACTCCACCCACGGCGGCCTTGACCTGATCAGCTTCGGCCCCAGCGCCATCAGCCAGATCGGCGACAGTTTTGCCCAGAACCAGCGCAAGCTGCAGGACTGGCGAATGGCTGTCGAACAGGGCCAGCCAGCCACCTGCCGCGGGCTGACGCGGACCACCGATGACCGGGTGCGGGCCGACATCATCGAGCGGGTAATGTGCACCGGGGAACTGGTCTACCAGGAGGTCGAGCGATTTTTCCAGATGTCGTTCCGCAGCTATTTCAGCGCGGAACTGGAACGCCTGGAGCCTCTTGCCGACGACGGCCTGATCGAATGGCAGCCAGGTGGCTTCCGGGTGACCGCGGCCGGACTGATGTTCCTGCGCGCCATCGCCAAGGTCTTTGACGCCTACCTGGTGCCCAACCGCGAACAGCAGGGTCGATTTTCTCGCATTGTGTAGTGGACCCGTGATGCGGTAATCACGGGTTTTGCTTGGAAAGTGACCGACTGCTGATATACTCCTCCTCCATGGATCGAGTTGGAGTGGATGCGTGAGCGATAAGCCGAAAATTTCGGAAATCGGCCAGAAAGAGACTTCGTGCGACGACTGCTCCATGTTCAGTCTGTGTTTCGCCCACGACGTCTCTGCCGAGGAGCGCGAAGAGATCAACCGTGTTCTCAAGCGCCAGCAGCCGGTGGAACGCAGCGACCATCTGTTCCACGGTGGCCAGACGGCGAAAACGGTTTCAGTCGTTCGATCCGGCTCGGTCAAGGCCTACCAACTGTCCCAGGAAGGCGATGAAATCGTCTCTGCGTTCTACCTCCCCGGCGAAATCATCGGGCTCGACGCAATCTCCGGCGAGCGTCACCCGGGCTTCGCCGTTGCCCTGGAAGACAGCCGCACCTGCGAAATTCCGTTCAAGGATTTCGTCAGCATGCTCAAAACCAGCCCCAAGCTCAACCAGGTCATGCTGCGGCTGCTGTCGGAGGAAATGGCCGAAACACGCGAACTGCTGCTGGTCGTGGGACGTCTCGACGCCCGCACCCGGGTGGCCTTGTTCCTGATGAGCATGTCCCGGCGGCTGGCGCGCCGCAACCAGGATCCGGATCAGTTCCGCCTGACCATGGACCGGCGTGACATCGCCAACTATCTTGGCCTGACCATCGAAACGGTCTCGCGCACCCTGAGCGCCATGCAGCGCGAGGAGGTGATCGAGGTCCGCGGCAAACTGGTGCGCGTGCTCAACCGGTCGGTGCTGGAAGAAATGGCCATGAAGGCCGACGAGGTCGGCCGGCGTCAAGCCACCGGCTGACCCTGCCCATCCCCTCTTATCAGTCCTCTTCCGAGGGCAACCGGGTCGGTCCGACGATCCGGCTGAAGTACAAGGCATTGGCAAACAGCCGCTCGGTTCCCGGCCAGTAGCCGCGGAACAGGTAGTCATCGGCCATGCGCACGACCGCGCCGCGGCCATGACGCGTCAGGCTCAAGGCCGGTGTGCCGGCCAGACGCTCGCGATTGGATTCTCCCAAGTAGCCGGACAAGCGCACCTCGTCGCTGTAGACCGCCACGCTGGAATAGCGATTGGTCGCCGCCTGGAGCAGGTGTCGTCCCCGGCGCATCACCGGCAATTCCTCGCGCGTGTAGCCAAAGGCCAGGGGATGCGACACGTCAAGCTCCACCCCCAGGACACTGCCGCCGATCAGCTCGCGCGCGCGGTCGAGCTCAAAGGCCTCGTAGGGGCGACGTTCCGACGGCTCCATGGCCTCGTCTTCAGCCGCATCCGGCTCGACCAGCTCCCAGCCCAGCGGCAGCGTTTCCACCCAGGCAGCCGCGCGCCGGGCCGCCAGCACAACCCCGCCAGCGCGGACAAATTCCGCCAGTTGATCTGCAGCTTCTTCAGGCAGCATCGAATAGCTGCCGTCGGGCAGGATCAGGTGGGTGTATTCGGTGAGATTGATCCGGCCCAGGCGCTGCCAATCGATCCGGGTCAGCGGCTGCTGCAGATACTGATCAAACCAATGCCAGATATAACCGGCATGCGTCGCCCGCAGGCCGCTGCCGACCAGCAGCACGGGTCGAACCGGGTCGACCAGCGGCACCGAGGGCGCTCCGAGATCGGAGCCGGCGACGGCCAGACCGCTGCGAACCGCATGCACTTCGGCGCCGTGACGCTCGGCCAACTCGGCCAGTCGCTCGGCCACCGGGGGCGCCTGGGCTGGCTGCAGACCGCGGTGAATGACCAGGCTGCCGCGGATGAATTCACGTTCAGCGTTCGCGCCCACGTGCAACCGGGTCGGCCTGGTCATGACCTGAACCCTGTAGTCATCGGCCAGCAAGGCACCCAGCAGCGGCGCGGCAGCGCGCTGATCCCAGCGCACCACCCAGGCCACGGCATCCTCAGGCGGCGCTGACGCCCGGACCGGCTCGACTGCCGCCAGGGCCTCACCCACCGCCGGCAGACGCCGGACCGGTTCCAGCGGCAAATCGAAACTCAGCGCCAGCGGCCAGGTCGAGACGTCATAAAAGGTTTCCATGGGCAGTTCATCCACCAACTCGAACACCGAGCGCAGGAAACGGTAGTGGTCCTGATCGGCAGGGACCGCCCAGGCCGTGCCCACCGGCTGCTGCCGGCCGGCCACGGTCACCTCCTCGGTGACCGGCATCACGGTGATGTCATGGCGCAGCAACAAGGCGGCCAGCGCGCGCCCGCGAGCAGCATCCCCGTCATCGGCGAAGACCCAGCCGGCATTGCGATCGGCACTGGCCTGGCGCCGCGCACCGGCAAAAAATTCAGCCTGGTAGGCAATCAGTTCGTCGGCCAGCGCCACGCCGCCTTCAACCGTGGAGATGCTGGTTCGGACCTGGTTGGCCACGGCGTCGGTGAACGTGCGCTCTCCATAGATGGTGTCCTGGCGATGACCGCGGGCAGAGCCCTGCTCGAAAAGAATCCCGACCCCGCCGGTCAGATCGGGGTAGGTCGAGCCCTTGCCGAGATAATAGTCATCGAAAGTCTCGCGGGTGTAATACGGCTCACCGGCTTCGTCCAGTAGTCGACCATGGTGCTCGGCGATGGCCGCGGTCAGCTCGAAATTGCGCGTCGGGGTAACGGGATTATTGCGCTCCGGGACGCCCGGCTGAAAGAAATAGGTGCTGTTGGGCCCCATCTCATGGTGGTCGGTCAGCACGTGCGGACGCCAAAGATGATAGTGCGCCAGACGGGCCTGTGATTCCGGGTGGACCAGCGGCAGCCAGTCGCGATTGAGGTCGAACCAGTAGTAGTTGGTCCGGCCGCCCGGCCAGGTTTCGTGATGCTCGCGATCGGCCGGATCGGCGTTCCGGTTCATGCCCCGGTGCATATTGACCCAGTGGGCGAAGCGATCCAGCCCGTCGGGATTGAGAACCGGCTCCATGACGATCACGGCCTGTTCGAGCCAGGCGACCACCTGCTCATTGCGCGCCGCAGCGAGATACCAGGCCATGACCACCGCCGCGGACGCCGCCGAAGCCTCATTCCCGTGCACCGAATAACCCAGCCAGATGACCGGCGGGCCCTCTCCGGCGCGGCTGGCCCGGACCCGGTCGGCACGCAGACGTTCCAGTTCCGGCTGGCGCTCGGGCGTGGTGAAGGTCAGCAACTGCAGCGGTCGCAATCCGTGGGTGCGGCCAATCTCTTCGATCGTGACCCGGTCGGACGCTTCAGCCAGGTAGGCCATGTAGGCGGCGACCTGGTCGTGACGTGGATGCCACTGACCGGGCTCGAAGCCGAGAAACTCGGCCGGACTGCGCAGGTCCGGATCCGGATCGAAATCGGCCGGCAGACCCGGCGCCGCGGCCAGGCCAGCGCTCAGGCTGAAGCACAAAACAAGGGTGAGAAAACGCAGGGGCAATGCAGGCACGGCATTCAGACGGGGTGTGAACTGGACTGATAGCATAACGGTTCATCCGAACCGCATGGGAATGCCGACGTGAAACTGACTTCCAATGACCTGACCGACCAGCAGCCTATCGATCCGCGATTTGCCTTCGGCCGCCTGGCCGACGATGCACCGATGGCTCTTTCCGACAACCTGTCGCCGCATCTGGCCTGGCACGATACCCCCCCGGCGACACGATCTTTTGCCGTGCTGTGCGTGGACATTGACGTCCCTTCCCGGATCGATGATGTCAACCAGGAGGGCAAGACCCTGCCAGCCGACCTGGCGCGGGTGGACTTCTGCCACTGGGTCATGGTCGATGTCGACCCCGCCGTGACCGAACTCCGTACCGGCCAGTGCAGCAATGGGATCACGCCCAAGGGCAAGGACAATCCACCCGGGCCCGATGGCGCGCGCCAGGGCGTCAACGACTACACGAGTTTCATGGCCGGCGACCCGGACATGGCCGGCACCTATCGGGGCTACGATGGCCCCTGCCCGCCCTGGAACGACGAGTTGCTGCATCGCTATGTGTTCACGGTCTACGCGCTGGACGTCGACCGACTGGACTTGGCCGAAGACTTTACCGGCCCGGAGGCACTGCAGGCCATGCAAGGCCACGTCCTGGCCGATGCCAGCCTTACCGGCACCTATACGCTCAACCCGCAAATCAAGACTGCCTGAGCAGTACGAACCACCCACAGCTCAGAAAAAGAGCAGATGCAGCAAAATTCCGCCCAATTTCTGGGCGGCCTGCCGATCTCACAAGCCACAAAACGCCATGCTGCGCAGTTTTTAAACTTGGTATGGTTTGTGCATTGCATGAGGCCGTATTCATCCAAACCGCTAAGGGAACCGTAGAAGCACATGACTCCGACTGAAATCATCAAGCGCATCCGCGACGAAGACATCGAGTTCGTCGACTTTCGTTTCGCCAACACGCTGGGCAAGGAACAGCACGTCAGCGTTCCGGGTTCGGCCATCGACGAGGAACTGCTCACCGAGGGCAAGATGTTCGATGGCTCCTCGATCATCGGCTGGAAAGGAATCAACGATTCCGACATGGTACTGATGCCGGACTGCGAGTCGACCTTCCTTGATCCGTTTGCCGAGCACAAGACGCTCAATATCAATTGCGACATTCTCGAGCCGGCGACAATGCAACCGTACAGCCGATGCCCGCGCTCGCTGGCCAAGCGCGCGGAAGCCTACCTGAAGGCCTGCGGCGTGGCCGACACCGCTTTCTTCGGCCCGGAGCCGGAGTTTTTCGTGTTCGACTCGGTGCGCTTCGGCAACGAAATCAGTGGCGCGTTCTTCGAGATTGACGCCGAGGAAGCGGCCTGGAATTCGGCCAAGGAGTATGAGGATGGCAACCACGGCCACCGACCGCGGGTCAAAGGCGGCTACTTCCCGGTTCCGCCGGTCGATGGACTGGCCGACCTGCGCTCAATGATGTGCGCCACCCTGGAGAGCGTCGGCATTCCGGTCGAAGTTCACCACCACGAAGTCGGCACCGCCGGTCAGTGTGAAATCGGCACCCGCTTCAATACCCTGACCCGCAAGGCCGACGAGCTGCTGATCCTCAAGTACGTGGTGCAGAACGTGGCTCATCTGCACGGGCGCACCGCCACCTTCATGCCCAAGCCGCTGGTCGGCGACAACGGCTCGGGCATGCACGTCCATCAGTCGCTGGCCAAGGGTGGCACCAACCTGTTTGCCGGTGATGGATATGGTGGGTTGAGCGAAACCGCCCTGCACTACATCGGCGGCATTTTCAAGCACGCCCGGGCCATCAACGCCTTTGCCAATTCGGCCACCAACAGCTACAAGCGTCTGGTGCCCGGTTTCGAGGCCCCCGTGTTGCTGGCCTACTCGGCCCGTAACCGGTCGGCGTCTTGCCGGGTGCCATGGGTCTCCAGCGACAAGGCACGACGCATCGAGGTGCGCTTCGGCGACGCTGCCGGCAACCCGTACCTGACCTTCGCGGCCATGATGATGGCCGGCCTCGACGGCATCGTCAACAAGATCGATCCGGGCGCGCCAATGGACAAGGATCTCTACGATCTGCCGCCGGAAGAAGAACAGAACATCCCGCGGGTCTGTCACGCGCTGGATCAGGCCCTGGAGGCACTGGACAGCGACAGGGACTTCCTGAAGGCCGGTGATGTCTTTTCCGACGACCTCATCGATGGCTACATTGCCCTCAAAATGCAGGAAGTTACGCGTTTTCGGATGTCGACCCACCCGGTCGAGTTCGATATGTATTACTCCTCCTGACCCGGCCACTGCCCGCGACCGCCGCCCACCGGCGGCGGTCGCATTCCGGCGAGTACCGCGGCTGCTCAAAAATTATGCAAACGCGCAGTAGAATGGTTGGCACGATCCCCGGACGCCACGAGTCGACCATGCACCCCATCCAAACATTCCTTACTATTGCTGCCCTGCTCCTGTGCGGCATCGCCTTCGCCCAGCCCATCTACAAGGTCGAGGACGAACGCGGCAACGTGACCTATACCGACCAGAAGCCGGCCCCGGATGCCGAACCGATCACCCTGCCTGAAGTCAACGTGGTGGGCGCCGACAGCCCGGAAGTCGAAGCCGTGGTCGCCGACAGTGAGGCCAGCGCCGAGCCCGAAATTTTCGAGATCGCCATCGGCGAACCAGCCGACGGCAGCCTGATCGCCAACGAAGACGGCCGGATTGACCTGACCGTTACGAGCAACATGGAGATTCCTCCGGCTGCCGAGCTGGTCGTTTACATCAACGACCGGCCGCAACCGGCGGTTCAGTCCACCGCCATCAGCTTCACTGACCTGGCCCCGGATCAATATCGTCTGCGAGCAGAGCTACAGACCCCGTCCGGACGCGTGCTGGCGGAAACCGCAGAAATCACCACGCGGCTGATTGCCGTGGACTCGCGCTGAACGGACCGGTGAAATCGCTGGACCCGGACATTCTCTACACCGGCATTGTCCGGGTGGACAGCGACGGCCGAATCGATTGGCTCAATCAGCCGGCCGCGGACTACCTTGGGAACTCACCCGCCAGCCTGGTTGGCAGGCCGCTGGAACAGGTCGAACCGGCGCTGGCTCTCTGGGTTCGTCGTCTCGCTCGCGGTAACCGCAGCTTCCAGGCGCCGGAGGCCAGCCTGAGCGCCAGTGGTCAGTCGGTCGACGCAGTCTTTAGCCGGCTCGACGACGCAATCCTGATTGAGCTGCACCCGATCGCCGAACGTTTGCGCCAGCGCCAGTTGGCCAACCGGGCCGACCAGCAGCAAGCCATCCATCTGCTGTCGCGGCGCCTGGCCCATGAGCTGCGCAACCCGCTTGCTGGCGTTCGTGCGGCCGCCCAATTGATTGGCGGCCAGACCGATGAACCGGGACTACAACGACATGCGGCCATGATCCAGCGTGAAGTGGACCGCATCACCGGACTGATCGATCGCTTCGCTGGCGACCAGCAGCTCGAGCCCACCGCCATCAACCTGCACCGGATTATCGAAGAAACCGCTGAGCTGGTCCTGGCCGAGCGCCACGGCCAGCTGACCATCATCAAGGACTTCGATCCCAGCATCCCCGACTTGATGGCCGACGGTGACCGCCTGCATCAGCTGACCCTGAACCTGGTGCGCAACGCTGTCCAGGCCGAGGCCGGTACGATTCGCCTGATGACCCGGATTGACCACGACTCGCCGCTGATCGACCGGCCGGCGCGGCATGCGGTGCGTCTGGAGGTGATCGACGATGGGTGCGGTGTACCTGAAGCACTGCGCGAGCGCCTGTTTCTGCCGCTGGTATCGGGACGTGACCAAGGCTCGGGTTTCGGCCTGGCGATCGTGCAGCAGATCGCGCGCGCACACGGCGGCCTGGTCGAATACCAGCCGCAGGCCAACGGCAGCGCATTTGTCGTCCGACTGCCGCTGATTCCGGCCAAGGAGAGTTTGCATGACTAAAAAAATCTGGGTAATCGATGACGACCCCGGGATTCGCTACGTGCTGGAAGAATACCTGCGCGGCGAGGGCTTCCGGCCCGGGGTTTTCGCCAATGGCGAGGAACTCAATGCCGCGTTCCGCAACGGTGCGCCCGATCTGGTTCTGGCCGACATCCGACTGGAAGGCAAAAGCGGCCTTGATCTGATGCAGGAGTTGCGCCGCGAGTGCCCGGATTTGCCGGTGATCATCATGACCGCCTATTCGGATCTGAACTACGCGGTGCGCGCATTCCAGGGCGGCGCATTCGAATTCATGGCCAAGCCATTCGACCTTGACGAATTGGGCCGCCTGGTTCGGAAGGCATTGCACACCGATTCCGGCGCCGACGAAGAGGAAGTCTCTCGCGACGGCCTGGTGGGCAGCTCAACGGCGTTCCAGGACATGATCCGGGTCATCGGACGCCTGTCGGGCAGCGACATCCCGGTACTGATCACCGGCGAAACCGGCACCGGCAAGGAACTGGTGGCCCGTGCGCTGCATCAGCACAGCCCGCGCGCGCGCGGCCCCTTCGTGGCCATCAATACCGCCGCCATTCCTGATGATCTGCTGGAATCCGAACTGTTCGGTCACGAACGCGGAGCCTTCACCGGCGCAGCCGACCGGCGCCTCGGCCGCTTCGAGCAGGCGGCCGGCGGCACTTTGTTTCTCGATGAAATCGGCGACATGCCGCTGTCGCTGCAGACCCGCTTGCTGCGTGTCCTGGCCGAAGGCGAATACTACCGGCTGGGCGGCCATGATCTGGTTCGTGCGGACGTGCGCATCATCACCGCAACCCACCGCGACCTGCCCACCCTGGTCGAAGACGGCCATTTCCGCGCCGACCTGTATCATCGCCTCAAGGTGATCACGCTGCGAGTGCCGCCGCTGCGCGAACGGCTGGAAGATGTCCCGGCACTGGTGCGTCATTTCCTGCGCGAGGCCGGGCGCGAGTTCCGCCTGCCGCCGAAAATGGCCGACCGTGCCCTGCTCGATCATCTCTCGACCCTGGAATGGCCGGGCAACGTGCGCGAACTTCGCCATCTGTGCCAGTCGCTGGCCGCTCTGGCGCCGGCACCGGTGATCGGCATCGATGACCTGCCGCCGGAACTGCACCCCGATCATCGACTGCCGGCCGCTGAGAGCGCTGGTTGGCAGGAACTGCTGGCCGGCGAACTGCAGGATCGGCTTACCAGCGGCGAGTCCGACCTGTACGACCCCCTCAAGACCCGGTTCGAGCGGCACATGGCCCGACGCGCCGTCGAGTTCTGCCAGGGCAACCAGTCCGAGGCCGCGCGCAAGCTGGGCATCAGCCGCAACACCCTGGCCAGGATGCTCAAGGAGCAGGAAGCGTTGACCGACGAGGCGTGACGCCAGCTACCCGGTGCGCTCACCGGACGGGCTCGCGCCACTCCGATGCCGCCTTGCGCAGCCGGTTGATCACTCCCTCCCAGACCGGTGCTGCCAGCCAGGCCTGCGGGACGATCAGATCAATGCATTCGTTGTCTCCGAGCTCAGCCCGGCGCAGGCTCGCATACAGGCAGCGCGCGGCCGCCTCGGGATGGCCCGGCAATTCCATCCTGAAGGTGCGCGGATCCTGATCCAGACGGCAACGCAGGCGTCCAGCCTGCTCCGGATCGGTGACCACGTGCACCCGCAGCGGCTTGTCGGGCCGGTAATGGGCCTGCATACGACCAGGTGAGCCTAGTTCCCCCCCTGGCCGTTCTTTGGCTTCGGCCAGGCGCCACCCCGGCGGCAGCAGCGCGCGCAGTGCAGCGCGGCCAATCCGGCCCGGCCGCAGCCACCACAAGGTTCGCGCGGGCCCATCGATCGCCACGATGGTCGATTCGATCCCCACCTGGCAAGCACCTCCGTCCAGCACCAGTACCTGATCATTCGGGAATGTCGCGACTACGTCCGCGGCCGTGGTCGGCGACAGTCGGGTGAAGAGATTGGCGCTTGGGGCGACGATTGGCCGTCCCAGCGCCCGGATGAACGCCAGGGTGAGCGAGTGGTCCGGCATGCGCAGCGCCACCGTCGGCTGGCCGGCGCTGATTCGGTCGGCAATCCAGGCCGATTTCGGCAGCACCAGAGTCAGCGGGCCGGGCCAGAAATGGCTGGCCAGTTCCTCGGCAAGGTCTGGCCATTCGGACACACAGGCCCGAGCCTGCTCCCGGCTGGCCACGTGCACGATCAGCGGATTGCCGGGCGGTCTTCCCTTGAGCTGAAAGATTCGCTCAACCAACTCCGGACGATCCACCGGCGCGGCCAGACCGTAGACGGTTTCGGTCGGGATCGCCACCAGGCGCCCTTCGTCGAAGGCGGCCACCGCGGCGGCCAGGGAGGCTTCGTCATGGAGAGCCACGATCAGTCGACTTCCAGCCAGAAGGTCACCGGGCCGTCGTTGATCAGGCTGACCTGCATGTCGGCACCGAAGCGGCCGCAGCCCGTGCCAGGCCATGCCGCCGTGGCGCGTGCCACCAGCTGCTCGAACAACACCGCGCCTTCGGCCGGTGGTGCCGCCGGGGTAAAGCTGGGTCGATTGCCGGCATTGGTGTCGGCCGCCAGGGTGAACTGCGGCACCAGCAACAAGCCGCCGCCGGCCTGGCGCAGGCTCAGGTTCATGCGACCCTGCGGATCGTTAAACAGGCGGTAGTTGAGCAGCCGATCGACAAAGCGCTCCAGGCGCTCGGCCCGATCGCCGCGCCGAAAACCGACCAGCACCAGCACGCCGGGCCCAATGGCGGCCAGCGGCTCGCCGGCCACTTCAACCGCGGCGCTGCGCACCCGCTGCATCAGTCCAATCATGTTTCCGACTCCTGTATTCGACCCGTGGGCGCCTTGCCGGGTCGGATTATACGGCGCTGTAGCAGGTATCCTCAGCAGATCCAACTGTCACGGACCAATGATTCGTTGATGAAGATCCAACTGGCGCTGCTGCTGATCCATGTCCTGAGCCGGCTACCGCTGCCGCTGCTATACCGGCTGGCCTGGCTGCCGGCAACGGTGCTCTATGTGCTGCCGTGGCGCAAGCACAAGGTCATTGCCGCTCATATTGCGCTCGCCTTCCCCGAGATGAGCCCGGCGCGAAGGCGCGCTCTGCATCGCCGCAACATTTTGGAAATGGTTCGGCTGGCGCTGGAGTCGGGACTGGTCTGGCACGGCTCGGCCGAGCGGATTCAGCGCCGTATCCGCAAAGTCCACGGCTGGGACCAGGTCGAACAGGCACAGCAAGCCGGCCAGGGCGTGCTGCTGATCGGCGGGCACCTGGGCAACTGGGAAGTCGATGCCCTCTATGTGAGTCTGCGCGGGCCGTTCACCGGCCTGTACAAGCCACCGCGTGATCGGGCAGTCGATGAGGCCGTGACCCGCTCTCGCAGCCGTTTCGGCGCCCGACTGGTGGCCGCTGGATCACCGGCCATGCGCCACATGCTGCGCGAGCTGCGCCGGGGCGGTATCGTCGGGTTGCTGATGGACCAGCAACCGCGCCAGGGCGAAGGTGTATTCGCGCCCTTTTTCGACCCCCCTGCGCTGACCATGACCCTGGTTCATCGGCTTGCCCGCCACACCGACTGCGCCGTCATTTTCGGCCACAGTGTGCGACTTCCGGGCGGCCGAGGTTTTGATCTGCATTTCGAGACCGTTACCGAACTGGTCGCCGGAACGAACCTCGAGACAGCCGCCGCCGCCATGAACCGGGTCCTGGAGCAACACATCCGGACCCGGCCCGAGCAGTACCTTTGGCTGTACAAACGCTTTGCCCTCCAGCCCTGCGGGCAGGCCGGGCCCTATGCATGACAACAAACCGATGAGAGCAAACCGCCCAGTCAGCCGCTGGCGAGCCCGCGGACTGCAGGCCATGGCTCGGTTGCTGGGCTGGGTTCCGCTACCCTGGCTGCACGCCGCAGCGGTGCCGTTGGGCTGGCTGCTGGGTGGGCTGCCATGGAAGAAACACGCGGTCGTCCGGCGCAATCTCGACGCCTGCTTCGGCGACCGGACCGAACAAGAGCGCAAGCGCATTGCGCGAGGCCAAAGGGTTGAGCTGCTGCGCCTGATCGCCGAAGCGGGAGCCCTGAGTTGCTGGAGCGGCAACCGTCTTGATCGTCACCTGCCAACCATCGAGGGCTGGCACCACGTCGAGGCGGCACTAAAGCGCGGACGCGGCGTCCTGCTGGTCTCCGGCCACCTCGGCAACTGGGAAATCCTCAATCTGGAGGCCTCTCGACGCACCGCCATGGTCACCCTGTACCTTGCACCAGACGACCCGGCGATGGATCAGTGGATCACTTGTGCCCGCAGCCGCTTTGGCGGCCGAATGATCGCCAGCGGTGGCGCGTCCATGCGCGAGTTGCTGCGCCAGTTGCGCCGCGGCGGCACAGTCGGCATTGCCGCCGACATCCAGCCAAAATCCGGTGACGGTGTATTCGTACCGCTGTTCGGAGTGCCGGCCCTGACCATGACCCTGGTCAACCGCCTGGCTCGCAAAACCGGTTGCGCAGTCATCTTCTGCCGTGGGATTCGCTTGCCGCGCGGCCGGGGCTGGTCCCTGCATTTCCAGCCGGCGCCGGATCAGATCGCTGATCCGGATCCCGAGCGAGCCCTGGTGGGCATGAACGACTGGCTGGCCAACAGCATCCGCCTGGCCCCGGCCCAGTATCTTTGGATCTACAAGCGCTTCAGCCGCCGCCCGGACGGCGAGCCGCGCTTCTATCCGAAGCGCTGATCAGTCCGCGCTGGCGACGGTTGTTGCCTTCGGCTCTTTCCAGGCCAGAAGCATGCGCGCCAGGGCTGGCAGCAGCAGCATGGCACCGACCATATTGAACAGGAACATGAAGGCCAGCAACACGCCCATGTCTGCCTGGAACTGCAGCGCGGAAAACAGCCAGGTGCCAACGCCCACCGCCAGGGTGATGGCGGTGAAGAACACCGCCTTGCCGGTCAGGCGCAGGGTGCGCAGATAGGCCTCATCCAGATCATAGCCTTCCTGCATGAAGCTGCGCATGCGGCTGAAGATATAAATGCCGTAATCCACGCCGATGCCCACGCCCAGGGCGACCACCGGCAGCGTATTGACCTTCAGCCCGATACCCATGAAGGTCATCAAGGCATAGGCCAGATAGCTGACCAGCACCAATGGCAGAACGATGCAGGCGGTTCCCAGCACGGTCCGGAAGGTGATCAGGCAAAGGATGATGATCGCCGAGTAGACATACAGCAGCATGGGCAGCTGGGCGGCTTCGACTTCTTCGTTGGTCGCGGCCATGACGCCGACATTGCCGGTCGCCAGGCGGAAACGCAGACATTCTTCGCAAGGCTCGTTCTCCTGGCCGACCAGGTCTCCCATGACCTCGCCCGACGGGGTGAAATCCAGTTCCTCGATGAAGATTTCCTTGCGCAGCTCGCGTACCGCCTGCACCACCCGGATGATGGTTTCGGCCTTGTGATCGCTGGTAAACAGCATGACCGGCATCGCGCTGCAGTCTTCATTGAGCAGCCCGGTGGCGGTCTCGACGTCCTGCAGGTTCTGACGCATGATGAACTCGTTGCGGGGCAGGACTTTCCAGCGCAGATTGCCCTCATTCCAGCCGGCATTGACCACCTTCGCCACCATCGGCAAAGACACCACCTGCTGGACACCCTCCACGTTGGCCATGCGCCAGGAGAAGCGGTCGATGGCCTCCATCACCGCGTAGGACTCGGTGCAGGCTTCCGGCAGAGTTTCGGCAATGATGGAGATCAAATCCGTACCCAGCGAAAAACGCTCGGCGATTAGGTAGGCGTCCTGGTTGTAGCGGGCCTCGGGACGCAGTTCGGGCACACCCGGCTGGGAGTCGCCGATCTGCATATCCTGGCTCTTGATCCAGGCAAACGAGAACAGAATGGCGCCAACCAGAACGGCGATGGTGGCCACGCGCGGGCGGGTGAAGCTGGCGATCACGACCCAGATCAGACCGGTCTTGCGGCCGTTTTCATATTGGCGTTCGCGGAACTTCTTGGGGTTGCGCAGGCGGATATACGACAGCAGGATTGGCAGCAGCAGCAGATTGGTGAAAATGATCACCGCCACGCCAATGCTGGCGGTGATGGCCAACTCCTGAATGATGCGGATATTGATCAGCAGGATGGTCAGAAAGCCGATGGTGTCGCTGAGCAGGGCAATCGAACCGGGAGCGAGCAGGCGCGAGAAGGTACGCTTGGCCGCTTCCAGGCTGGACAGCACCTTGATGTCCTCGAGTCGATGCCCGTCGTCGGCCAGGCCCACGGGTGAATTACCGCCAAACAGCTTTTCGGCGTTCCAGCCGGAAATCATCTGCACCCCGTGACTGACCCCGATCGCAAACACCAGGAACGGGGTGAGAATGTTCATCGGGTCGATGCCGAAGCCCAACAGGCTGAGCAGGCCCAGTTGCCAGATCACGGCGGTAACCGAACAGACCAGCGGCAGTACAGTCAGCCAGACCGAGCGCGAGTAGAAAAACAGCAGCAGCGCGGTAATGGCAAAGGCCACCCCAAAATAGGCAACCACTCCGCGCGCACCATCAGCAATATCACCGACGATCTTGGCAAACCCGATAATGTGAACGGTGTAGCCATCCCCTTCGAATTCCGTCCGGATGTCTTCCAGGCGCTGGGCTACATCCTGGTAGTTGAGGCTCTCCCCGGTCGTGGGATCGCGCTCCAGCAAGTTGGCCGACACCAGGGCGCCGGAAAAATCCTCGGCAACCAGGCGTCCGGTCTCGCCCGAGGCGACGATGTTGGATCGCACCCGCTCGAACGCCTCCGGCGACGGCGCAAAATCGGCCGGAATGACGTTCCCGCCGGCAAAGCCATCCTCCACGATTTCGACGAAGCGGACGTTGGGCGTGAAAATCGACCGGACGCTGGCCCGATCCACCCCGGGCACGAAGAACACCCGGTTGCTGATTTCCTCGAACCGCTCGAAGAACTCGGTGGTGAACATGTCGCCTTCTTCGGCCATGAGCGCGACCATGACGCGGTTGGCACCGCCGAACTCGCGCTCATACTCCATGAAGGTCTGCATGTATTCATGCTGCAGCGGCAACTGTTTCAGGAAGCCGGCATCGACCCGGAGCTGGGTCATGAAGGTCAGCATCACCACCGTCCCGATAGCGAACACGACCAGGATCAGAGGCCGGATGCCAAAAATGGCGTCGGCAATCCGACGCGTGAGCGGGCTGGCCTCACTCATGGCTCAACCCGTCCGCACCGGCCAGAATCACACTGCCGTCCGGCGCAAACAGCACGGCGACATAATCACTGCCCAGGCGATCTTCGCTCAGGGTGAATGCGCCGGTGTCGGGGGTATAACGCAGTCGCGCCGCGCCGGAGCCAACCATCAGCGGGTGACCTTCGCGGTCCAGGGTTGCGCCCTTCAGGGTGGACTGGAGATTGGTTTCGAGAATCTCCCAGCGATCTCCGAAGTCATCGCTGCGCTGGACGTGACCGCGCAGACCAAAGGCAAGAATACTGGACTCGCCGAATGCCAGTAATCCGAACATCGAACCCGGATAGGGAAAACGGAAACTTTCCCAATTTACCCCGCCGTCGACCGAACGGAAGCCGTAGCCGCGCTCGGCGGCAATCATCTGGCGTCCATCGTCGAGACGGACAAAGGCATTCAGGTGGCATTCCATGAACTCGTAGCAGCCGCGGTCAAAATCCATGGCCGCATCGTAGTATTCATCGTCCCCCCACTGGTCGACCAGATCATCGAAGTCAAGATCATCGTCAACCGCCATCAACATGGCCGCTTCGTCCCAGTCAATCGCCTCGCTGGTGACCAGGTCGGCCATGTCGAGCACATCCCAGTGGCGCCCGGCATCCTCGGTCTGCATGAACAACCCATAGGCGCCGATGGCAAGCCCCCGGTCGCGGTCGAAGAAATACACGTCCAGCAGGGGCATTTGCCAGTCCGGCTCGAAGTGCTGCAGCGACCAGGTCTGACCGTAATCGTAGCTGTGGATGATGGTGCTGTCATGCCCGACCGCCCAGAGCCGACCATCGGCATAGGCCACGCGGGTGAGGGTTGCCTGCACGGGAACAAAGTCTGCCTGGGTCCAACTGCGCCCGTCCTCCGAGACCAGCACGTGGCCGCGCTCGCCCACCGCGACCAGGTTGCGCGAGGTCTCGGTGAGGTGAAGAATCAGGCTTTCGGCGGCCAGCCGCGCCGGATCCGCCGGTCGCGGCAACTCATGTGCGGGTTGGGCCAGGGCCAGTGGGCCCAGAAACACCAGACCCACAATTGCGACCCAGAAAGCGCGCGCCATGACAACCGGCTAGGTGCTGGCCGCTTGGCCGCGGAATAACGAAGACCGCTCCACGCTCACCGACGTCCGCGCACGCGCAACGCCTGCGGAGTGTAGTCGCTGGCGCGCAGGTCAGCGTCGAAGCTCATCGGCTGCTCCTCGTTGTCGATCCCGTTGGCGATATAGCGACCCGACTGCAGATCCATGGTCGACTCGATCGTTACCCACAGGGTCGGCACTTCGTAGTAATTGATCGAATGAGCCTCGGACAGACGCCACATGTTGCCGCGCTGGTCGTAGTGGTCAATGATCGCGATCTGGTAGCTATCGGCGTCGAGATACATGGTGCGACGGGCGTTGATATGGCGGGTGCCATCACGCAAATTAGCGTCCACAATCCACACCCGGTGCAGTTCGTAACGCATGTGTTCCGGGTTGAGGTGACCGGCATGCACGAGATCATCCGGCTCGAGGTCGCCGCTGTGCGCCTTGTAGGAGTTGTAGGGAATAAACATCTCGCGCTTGTCGAGAATTTCCCACGTGAAACGATCCATGGCGCCATTGAACATGTCGGTCATGTCATTGGTGCGCAGACCGTCGGAGGCCGTACCCGGGTTGTCGTAGGCCACGTTGGGTGCGCGCCGCACGCGACGCTGCCCGGGGTTGTAGATCCAGGCCTGGCGCGGCTGCTCGATCTGGTTGAGCGACTCGTGCACGAGCAGGATATTGCCGGCCAGCCGGGCCGGTGATTCCACTTCCTGGAAGAAGTACAACAGGATGTTGTCGGTGTCTTCAATGGTGTTGCCTTCGACGTAGTAAAGGCCCAGGAATTCCTCGCGCAGGCGGATCAACTGATAACTACCCCGGGCCGTGGGCACGACCTGGTTGAAGTAGCGCATACCGCCGGTACCCTTGTATTTCAGCTTGTGGTTCCAGACCAGTTCATAGGCATTCTGCGGCAGCGGGAAGGGCAAACCCTCGGCCACGTCGGCGACACCCTCGCCACCACCCACCAGGCGGCCAGTGGACGCATTGCGTCGGGTCATCTCGTAGATCCGCTCCGGGAAGGAGGCCGAACGCCGCGACGGGTAAATCTTCATCCGGAAGGTTTCGGGATAACGCTCGAAGGCCGCCTTGTGCCCTTCCGAAAGCTGATCGGCATACTCCTGATAGTTCTCGGCGGTGATCACGAACAGCGGTTCGTCGTCCGCGTAAGGATCCGGATGACGATCTCCCGGCTGATAACCGTCCGGCCAGTCTTCGCGCCCCAGACCGCCGGTCCACTCCGGGATGGTACCGTCTTCGTTACCGACCCTGGGCGAGCCCATCGGGGTCAGATCCTGGCCCAGACGGGCAATGTTTTGTTCCGTACGCGGAATAATGTAGTCGCCCTCTTCGGGCGGCACGGCGCCGGCCTGCACCAGGGCCGATACCGACAGCCCCAGGACCATGGCGGCGGCCACCCGGGGTAGCGCTGCGTTCAGGCGAAAGGATTTCCATTCGGGGGTCTGTTTCATAAGATTTTCGACTCCAAAAAAAGGTTGGATGCACTACCGGCCCCGGGATCGGAGAGCCCGGGGCACAGGGTGCGGGATAGCACGCCAGCGAGACGCTGCGACACGATCAGAACGAGTAGCTGACCGACGCCGAAACGAAGTCGCGGTCACCCAGCAGGTTGTTGATTCCGGCACCGAAGAAATTGGTGTAGGCGAAATCAAGACGCCATTGGGCAAGGTAATTGAACTGAACCCCCAGCGTCGCCTGCTTGCGCCCGGCGATGAAGTTGCCGCCTGGTCCCGGCGAAACGCCCTGAACATCATGGTTGAAGGCAAAGCGCGGGGTCATTGACCACGGCGAACCAAATACATTGTTGTAAGTGGGAGCCACAACCAGCCGATAACCCCAGCTGAAAGCCGTTGCGAAACCATCGTTGAGAGTAACCGGGTTACGGCTGTTGCCGCCGGTGAGGCGGGACGGACCCCCACCGGTGTCCGTGCCCGGCCCATCAAAGCGCAGATCCGCCCGATCCGGCAGATTCCAGAAGTGTGTCGCCCCGACCTCGCCGACGACCGCCATCTGATCGGCATTGATCCAGTTGTTGGGCCCGATCAGCTTGGTCAATGTGACCTGCGCCTGGGAAACCTCCTGACGCTCGTAACCGGGAATGAACTCACCCAGACCGAACTCACCCAGCTGGCTGCGGAAGCGATCGAACTCGCTGGGCAACACTGCATTGAGCGGCGACAACCCGGCGAATAACAGCTCGACGTCGTCAATCTGAATCGGCAGGTTGTCGCGGTAGCTGACTTCACCACCGACCGACCAGCCGGCCACGGTGGTATTGAAGCTCACACCCCAAAGATTGATGCCTTCGGGATACTCGACAATAACCCGGCCGGTAGTGACGTCGGGACTGGTGACACCCTGCCCGGACAGCACGGGCAAGCGGCTGTGGTAACGCAGGTAAAACAGACCGAATTCGGTGTCGTTGAGCCACGGTGCAAAGTAGCGCAGGGCAATCCCGTACTGTCCAGTGTCGCGGGCTTCATTGTCTTGCTCGCGCCGGGGGAAGGCGGCGCTACAGCCCAGCGCGACCAGCTGTGGCGGCAGGCCGGTATCACTCAGGCCAAACTGACCCTGACGGCAAACCGGGTCGTAGAGATCGGTATTGCGCACCGGCTGCGGCACCAGGCCAAAGTTCAGCATGGCGTAGCGACCACCGGCGGTGGCGAAGTCATTGGTGGCAAAAAACGTTCCGGACGGCTCGGCCTCGACCGCGGCCCAGTCGAACATGAACACGGCCTCGGCCGACAGATTCGGGGTCAAATCCATGCTCGCCCACAACATGTTCAGGGGCAGAAACGCGTCTCTGAGTTCTGAACCAGCGGTGCGGAGCGCGGTAATGTCGACTGGGTTGATGGCGTTGATTCCACCGGGAATGAACGTGCTCTCCCCCCAGCTGACGACCTGGCGACCCAGGCGCAGCGACAGCAGGCGGCCGCCCGGTACATCGAAATCCCCGTAAATATAGGCATCGAGCAGGCGGGCCCGCTCTCCGGCCCGGTCCTTGGCACCCTCGGACAGAAACTCTTTGTCGCTCAAGGTGAAGTCGTAGAAATAATTGCCGCGGACAAAGGCACCGTAGTTCTGGTAGTTGATCGACAGCTCGGAGGTCACGCGCGCGGCGTTGAAGATCGGATCCCAGCGATCGAAGTTCAGGTTGCCGTCGTCGGAGTTGGCCGAGAAGCGACCAGTCGCGGCGATCTGCTGCTCCAGGGGAGCCTGAACGATGAGCGGATTGAAAAAGGCCTTGGCGACCAGGCCATCGTCACGCTTGGCCACGCGCATACCCACACCGTAGCTGATCGTGGTGTCGAGCTGAATGCTGACGTTGTCAGTGCTCAGATCCAGAGCACTGGCCGAGTTGGCCGCGAGGGCCATGGCAACGGCACTGGCCAGCAGGCAGGGACGCATGCTGCGGGACTGCCGACGGATATTCTTGGTTTGGCGATTCATGATTCGTCTCCCTGTCAGTCAGTCTCGATAAGCGAAGGATTGCCGATCACGACGGTCGCGCCGCCGGAGGCCACCATGCTGGCCGCCTGGCCCTGCATTTCGGCCGTCACTGCAGGCCCATCGGCAGGCGAAAGCAGCGAGCCGTGCCCGCCCTGGATCAGACGAACAGCGCCACGGATCCCCATGGGGTCCTGGGTGGTCGCGGTAATCGGTTCCAGCCCCATGATTCGAATCAGCGGTTCGGTGCCGGCCAGCGGGGCTCCGGGCACGGCATTGGGCACCACGGCGTCGCCGGCAACCTGCTGCAGCAGCACGCTGTTGGTTTCCACGGTCAGTGCACCCCAGTTGATCGGGTCGGCCGAGTCGACCACGGTTTGCGCGGCGAGCAGGAACTGGGCGAAATCCGGTGAATCGGGTTCGACCCCGGCCGCCGCCAGACCGGCGCGGATGACCGGGCCGAAGGTTTCCGAACCGGCCAGCAGGTTGGCGATCCCGCCACCGGGCACGGACAGGACCCCGTTGTTGACCGTCGGCTCGACGGCCAGGAAGGCGGTCCCGGCCATGGCACCCAGTGACAGGCCAACGAAATTGATGTTGGAGCCATCCAGGTCGCCGAGCCCATCTCCGTTAAGGTCGATGAACGGGATGTTGATGGCCAGCGAGGACAGGTCGACCTGGGCCTGGCGCAGGTTGTCGCGCGAGGTCAGCAGGCTGCCGAGGTTGATGAACCACGCGCCCGAACCGTCAATGGTGCCGTCGGGGCCAGGGGCACCGGTCTGGTTATCCTGCAGGTCGAGATCGAACGTCCGCTCCCCGGCAATTGCGCCAAACGGTGTATTGCCGATGTAGAACGGGTTGGTGACATCGGTGATGCCGTGCAGCGGCTTGTCGATGGCGACTACCGCGAAACCGATCGAGGCCATGGTGTCGGCCAGCGCCAGCATCTGGGTCCGGTTGCCGGTAATGCCGTGCTGGAAGATCACCACCGGCCAGCCGGCGGTCGGTCGAACCTGGCCGGAACTGGCGTTGGGCACGGTAATCAGCATCGGCGCGACCTGGTCGGCACGCTTGACCGGGATGGGGTTGGCCACAGTAATGTTCGTGGATGTCGGATCCAGGCCCAAGCCGTCGAACGGCGGCACGTAGGCACCCGGGTCGGCCTGCCAGAAGCCGGTCACCGGAGCGGTCGGATCATCGGCCGACGGCACCGGCAGGAAGTACGGCAACTGGACCACACCCAGGTAGAGATCGGCTATGCCTGGCGATGCACCCGGCGGCAACACATCGGCAGTGGTCAGGCCCGAAGGGGCGACCTGGGTGGAGGTCGGCCGCAACGTGGAGCGGATAACGCCCAGCACCGGCGTAATGGCCTGCGTGGTGGCGGTAAACGACAGCACGATATCGTCGCGCTCGATACCTGCAGAGGTGGCCGCGGTTTCCTGGGCGCTGATCAACTGACGCAGCGGCTCCAGTGCCTGGGCCGAGGCATCATCCAGCAGCGGCTCGGTGCTGATCCCGGAAGAGGTCACCAGCGGCTCGGTCCGCTTGGCCAGGAAATAAGTCTGCGAGGGGGTCGCTGGATTGCCGGCAGTGTCGAGGACACCGTTGGTCACAACCGCCATGTAGCCGGTGTTTTCGGCCAGCGGCTGCAGCGGCACCACGACCACGCCGGCCGGATTTCCCGGATTGACCGAGGCCACGTAGTCCGCGCCCGGGGTCAGTTCACGGTTGATCCGCTCCACGGCCACGGTGCCGAACACGAACTGCACCTCGAACATCCGCACCGTGCTGCCCGGAACGATGCTGGCCGGATCAATCGGATCGGAGAACGAAAAGCTCCAGGGGGCGACTGTACTGAACCCGTCGAGCGCGTTCAGCGCTACCTGAGGGTTGCCGAAATCTTCCGGATCCGGCACCGGGATATTGAGGGTCAGGTCTTCAGACCCGGACCGCAGCAGGTTGTTCGGGAACGGTATGACGCCTGCCGCAGGGTCGAACTGGGCCGTGAACGTGGAGGTGACCGGATCGCCATCCGGTTTTTCGGCTGGATTGACCGGCGTTGCCCGATCGATATCGGAACTACCGCCACAGCCGGCCAGCCACAACAGCGCCAGACCCAAAGCCGGTAACAGGCGTCTCTTCATCAGATTTTCTCCCCGAAGCAGAACTAAGGTGTATTTGGAATGCAGGTCGTATCTAAATTCGCCTGCTTGAATCCTTCGTATGATATGAACATCGTGTTTCAATTTGCAAGCCGAATTGGAGAGAAATCTTGACCAGGACCGAATTCAAGCCGCTGCTCGCCGCGATCGGACCCGGACTGCTGATGGCCGGAGCCGCCATCGGGGTGTCGCACCTCGTCCAGGCCACCCGCGCCGGCGCCGACTACGGCATCTCCCTGCTCGGGCTGGTCATCATCGCCTGCCTACTCAAGTATCCGTTCATCGAGTTCGGACCGCGCTATGCCGCCGCCACCGGTGAGTCGCTGATCCAGGGCTACAAACGCCTGGGCGACTGGGCGCTGGGCCTGTTCGCGCTCATTACCCTGGCCACTATGCTGATCATCCAGGCCAGCGTGACCCTGGTGACGGCGGGCCTGGCCGGCCTGGTTTTCGGCCTGGATGCGACCCTCACCCAGCTATCGTTTGGCGTGCTGGTGTGCTGCATCGCCGTCCTCGCCGTGGGTCGTTTTGCCGCCCTGGACGGGCTGATGAAAGTCATCATCGCCGCCCTCGCGGTCTCGACCACGACCGCGGTCGTGCTGGCGTTTGGCGCCGCGCCCGACACCAGCGCCCTGAATCCGCTGACCGGACTGAACCAGGTCTGGACGGCAGCCGGTATCGCATTCGTTCTGGCCCTGCTGGGCTGGATGCCGATTCCGCTTGATGTTGCTGCCTGGCACTCGCTGTGGACCCTGGAACGTGGCCGCCAGACGGGCGTTCGCCCCAGCGTTGGCCATGCCCTTCTCGACTGCCGACTGGGCTACCTCGGAGCGACCCTGACCGCAGTGATTTTCCTGCTGCTGGGGGCCCTGGTCATGCACGGCAGCGGCCAGGCCTTTCCGGAACAGGCCGTCGCTTTTTCCGGACAGCTGGTCGAGATGTATGCCGCCAGCCTGGGCGAGTGGTCACGCTCCCTGATTGCCATCGCCGCACTGACCGCGATGTTTTCGACTACGCTGGCCGTCACCGATGCCTACCCGCGCGTCATCCGGGCCATGATTGAGGTCAGCGGGGCGGCCAGCGAAGACCGAAGCGGCATGGACCTGGACCTGCACCGCGGCCGCTACGTCGCCGCGCTGTTGCTGGTCACCATCGGCGCGCTGATCATCATCCTCTACTTCGGTCAGCGCTTTACCCTGCTGATCGACTTCGCCACCACCGTTTCCTTCCTGGCCGCGCCGGTGCTGGCCTGGATCAACATTCGCGTGATCACGGCCGATTTCATGCCCCGGGAACATCGACCCGGCCCGGGCATGATGCGCCTGGCCTGGACCGGTTTCTGGTTTCTGGTGATCTTCTGCCTGATCTGGCTGGGCTGGCGGATCTTTTAAGTTTTGGTGACGATCCAATCGTCGACCACCCGGTCCAGCAGCTCCAGCGGCATCGCGCCGCTGTCGAGAATGAGACGATGAAAATCGCGAATATCGAAGCGTTCTCCCAGCGCCTCCTCGGCACGCGCGCGCATGGCCTGCATGCGCATCATCCCGACCTTGAACGAGCAGGCCTGGCCGGGAATGACCAGGTAGCGCTCGATTTCAGCCTCGACATCGGACAGGGGCATACCCGTGACCGTGCGCATGTAGTCGATGCCCTGCTCGCGCGACCAGCGCTTGAAGTGCATGCCGGTATCGACGACCAACCGCACCGCCCGGAACAGCTCGGCCTGCAAACGGCCCAGGTTATCGAAGGGGTCTTCGTGGAAGCCCATTTCCCAGGCCAGGCGTTCGGCATACAGGGCCCAGCCCTCGGCATGGGCGTGCAGGCGCACCGAGCGCCGGAAATCCGGGACGTCTTCCATCACCTGCATTCGGCTGATCTGCAGGTGATGGCCGGGAATGGCCTCGTGGTAGGCAAGCGTGCGGTGCCCGAAGCGCGGATGCTCCTCGACCGCGCGTAAATTGGCGAAGAACACGCCCGGCCGCGAGCCGTCCGGCAGACCGCGCATGTAGTAGGCACCAAACGAGGTCGCTTCGCGATAAACCGGCACCCGCTGCACCTCAAGCTCGTAGGCCGGACCGTCGTGGAACCAGCCCTCCAGACCCTGCCCGATCTCGGCGACGATATCGCGATAGGCTTCCAGGATCGCAGCCCGTCCGGCGGCGCTGTCTTCAAACAGAAAACGGGGCTCGGCATTCAGCGCGGCCATGCGCTCGCCCACCCCGCCCTCGCAATAGCCTTCGCCACACAGGATCTCGTCCATCTCCGCGGCAATGCGTTCGACTTCGCGCAAGCCGAGCCGGTGAATCTCGGCCGGCCCCAGATCGGTCGTAGTGTGATCGCGCAGCACCCAGCGATAGAACGCATCGCCCTGCGGCAGGCGCCAGACGCCGTCGTTCGATTCGGCCCGGGGCAACAGCGTTTCCAGATAATCGACCAGCTGCTGATAGGCCGGCACCACATGGCGCTCGACCGCTTCGGTCAACTCTGCCTCCAGGCCATCACGGCGGGCCTGGCTCAGCACGTCCGATCGATCGGCCCGGGCCAGCATCTCGATGACCAGCGGATTGGCAGCAGCCGGCCCGTCGATGAACGCCCGGCTGTCGCGAATGGTTTTTTCGATGGCAAAGCGCGGCGGCAGCAGGCCCAGCTCGGCGCGGTGGGCCACGACCTCGATGGTGCCGCCAAAAGCCGCCGGAAACTGGGCCAGGCGCTGCAGGTAGAAATCCACATCGGTGTCGTTGCGCAACGGATGCTGGCCGGTCATGAAGCCGGGCAGCAGGTTGTGGATCGCCATCAACTGGTTGACCGGAAAGTCGTGCCAGAGGAACTCGGCGCCGGTGATTTGCTGGTCCAGCTGCCAGGCGAGAATGTCGTAGGACAATTGGTCTTGCGGTGAAATGCCGTCCCGATTGAAACCAGACAGTTCCTGCCGATGACGCTGCGCCATGGATAACTCGGCGCGCGTCCCTTCAACCGACGGCATATCCAGGCGACCAAGAAACTCCGCTTCCCTTTCGCTGCCCAGCATGACGGCAGACATGGCCTGCGGGCTCAGGGAACGGCGCTCGCTGGCCACCCGGTCAAAGAATTCATGCAGAGATTCAGAATGATCCGACCCCTGGGTTTCGGCGCCGGACACCGTACCTGCCGCAGCAGCAAGAAACAAGGTGAGCAGCAGCGAGAGCGAATGCCAATTCCAAAGTTTTTTCATCGGAGGAATCGTTATTTTTTCGGTAGGTAGAGGTCGGTGATCGTTCCCTCGTAGACCTCGGCCGCCATCATCACCGATTCCGACAAGGTCGGGTGCGGGTGCATGGTCAGGCCGATATCGGCGGCATCGCAACCCATTTCCAGGGCCAGGCAAAGCTCGGCGATGAGGTCGCCGGCATGCGAGCCGACGACGCCGGCACCGATCAGGCGGTCGTTGCTTTTCTCGAAGATCAACTTGGTGAAACCCTCGGACCGGTCCATGCCCAGGGCACGCCCGGAGGCCGCCCACGGAAACTTGCCGATGCCATAGTCAATGCCCTGCTCTTTGGCCTGGGCCTCGGTCAGGCCGACCCAGGCCACTTCCGGGTCGGTGTAGGCCACTGAAGGAATCACGCGCGCATCGGCCGCGCGCTTTTCGCCGGTGGCCACCTCGGCGGCCACCTTGCCCTCGTAGGATCCCTTGTGCGCGAGCATGGGCTGGCCGATGATGTCGCCGATGGCGAAAATGTGCGCCGCGCTGGTGCGCATCTGGCCATCGACCGGAATGAACCCCCGCTCGTCTACCGTGACCCCGGCGGCCTCGGCATGGAGCTGATCGCCGTTGGGACGGCGGCCGACACAGACCAGCACCCGGTCAAACGGGGCCGTCGCGGGCGCGCCCTCGCCTTCCAGATGGGCCGTCAGCGCATCAGCGCCGGCTTCGACCCGCGCGACCTTGGTTTCCAGGTGGAAGCTCGCGCCCAGTTTCTTGAGGTGCTGATGGAGCGGCTTGACCAGATCCGCATCGGCCCCGGGCATCAACTGCTTCATCATCTCGACCACGGTCACCTCCGAACCCAGCGCGCGGTAGACGCAGGCCATTTCCAGGCCAATGATGCCGCCGCCGATGATGAGCAGACGATCGGGGACCTCGGCCAGTTCGAGTGCCGCGGTCGAATCCATGACCCGCTCATCGTCCCAGGGCACGTTGGGAATCTCGATCACGCGCGAGCCGGCAGCGATGATGCACTGACCGAAACGAATCGTGCGCTCCTCGCCGTCATGCTCGACCGTCAGTTCGTGCTCGCCACGGAACCGGCCAGTGCCCTGAACCACTTCGACCTTGCGTTTTTTCGCCATGCCGGCCAGGCCGCCGGTCAGTTTCCCGACCACGCCGTCCTTGTAGGCGCGCAGTCGGTCCAGATCGATTTCCGGCGCGCCGAAGCGCACCCCGTGCTCGCCCAGGTGAGCGGCCGAATCGATGACCTGGCCTACGTGCAGCAGCGCCTTGGAGGGAATGCAGCCGACGTTCAGACATACCCCGCCCAGCACCGGGTAGCGTTCGACCAGGGCCACCTTCAGGCCAAGGTCGGCGGCGCGAAATGCCGCCGTGTAGCCGCCGGGACCGGAACCCAGGACTGCGAGATCGAAATCGAACGCGTCAGATTCGGAGGGTTGGGTTTGGGGTTGGGTTTGGGTTTCCGGGGCCTCGCTTTCCGGTTTCCGGTCTCCGGATTCCGCTTCCGTCTCCAGAACGCCAATCACATCGCCTTCCGAAACCTTGTCCCCTTCCGAGACTTTCAGCTCGACCAGCCGGCCGGCCTGCGGGGAGGGAACGTCCATGGTGGCCTTGTCGGATTCCAGGGTGACCAGAGACTGTTCGGCCTCGATCTTGTCGCCCTTGGCGACCAGGACTTCAATGACCGGTACCTGTTCGAAATCGCCAATGTCCGGCACCTTGATATCGTGTTTGTTGCTCATTCCAGATCCTTGTATTCCAAGCCGCTTGGGGGTTTCGCCGCAGCCTTCATTCAGCCACCAGCCGGAGCTGGCCGTCCCGCTGGGTCATTTCCAGATCGCGCAGAAAACTCATGCCCAGCAGCACCGTATCGTGGCGGCCGGGGTTGATTGCGGCCCGGACCTGGCGCTGGACGATCCGGCCCAGGCGAACTTCATCGAGTTCGGTCGCCCAGCCCTGAACCGTGCCCGCGGCCGTCTCGAGGCGAATCGGCGCTCGTCGTTCCAGGCCCAGCCGATCGGCCAGCGCTTCCGGCACGGATACCAGGGTCGCGCCGGTATCGACCAGGAAGGTCACCTCACGGTCATTGATGCTGCCGCTGGCGATGAAATGACCACGGCGGTCTGCGTCCAGCACCACTTCGACGGCACCATTGACCATCTGGCTTTGCACCTGCCGGTTCGGGTTGACGCGGTCCTCGACCTGGCCGGAAAAAAGCCAGGTCAGAAGGGCCAGCAACCCGCATGCCGCTGCCAGCATCATGCCGAAACCCGTGCGCTGCGGATTTCCGGTCACAGCAACAAGCGCCGCAGGTCTTCGAGCTGCTCGGCCAGGTAGCGGGTAAAGCGGGCCGCGGCCGCGCCATCGATCACCCGGTGGTCGTAGGACAACGACAGCGGCAGCATCAGGCGCGGCTGAAAAGCCTCGCCATCCCAGACCGGCTTCATGGCCGCACGCGACACCCCGAGAATGGCCAGCTCGGGCGCGTTGATGATCGGCGTGAAGGCGGTCCCGCCGATGCCACCCAGGCTGGAGATGGTGAAACAGCCGCCTTTCATTTCATCGCCCTTGAGCTTGCCGTCGCGGGCCCGGCCAGACAGCTCGGTCAACTCCAGCGCCAGGTCGAGCAGGCCCTTGCGGTCGCAATCCTTGAGGACCGGGACGACCAGACCGTTGGGTGTATCCACGGCCACGCCGACGTGGAAATACTTCTTGTGGACCAGGGTCGCGCCGTCGTTGCTCAGCGACGCGTTGAAACTCGGGAATCGCTTGAGGGCCGCGACCGCTGCCTTGATCAGAAACACCAGCGGCGTCATCTTCGTTCCGGCTTGTTCGGCCGGTTTCTGGCTGGCCTTGCGAAAGGCCTCCATCTCGGTAATATCGGCCTCGTCGAACTGGGTGACGTGCGGAATCGAGACCCAGTTGCGATGCAGGTTGGGGCCGGAAATCTTCTGGATGCGCGATAGTGGCTGTTCCTCGATCTCGCCGTATTTCGAGAAATCGACCTCGGGCGGCGGGGCAATCCCGGGCAGGCCGGCGCCGCTGGCGGCCGGTTGGGCCAGGCTTGATTTCACAAACGCCTTGAGGTCATCCGGGGTGATCCGCCCCTTGCGCCCGGAACCTTTCACGTCGTCCAGATTTACCCCCAGCTCGCGCGCCAGCTTGCGCACGGAGGGCGAGGCGTGGGGCAGGGCAGCCGTATTCCGGGTCAGTGCGTCGAAGGGTACCGGAGGTGCGGATGGTTCCGAGTTTGAGGTTTCAGGGTTCGGGGTTCGGGGTTCAGGGGAGGCGGTTTCTGAAGAATCGGTTTCCGGTTTATGGTTTCCGGTTTCCGGCTTGTCGCTGCCTTCGTTTTGGCCTTCTGCCCCGTTGCCGGCACTCCCGCCCCCTGACCCCTCATCACCTGAACCCTGAACCCTGAACCCTGAACCCCTATCTTCCGAGTCCACCTCGAGCATACCGATCACATCTCCTTCAGAAAGCTTGTCGCCCTCCGAGACCTTCAGCTCAACGAGCGTGCCTGCCGCCGGGGACGGCACGTCCATGGTCGCCTTGTCTGACTCCAGCGTAATCAGCGACTGCTCGGCCTCGACCGTATCCCCTGCGGCCACCAGAATTTCGATCACCGGCACCTGGTCAAAGTCGCCGATATCGGGTACGCGGATTTCCTGTTGATTGCTCATGGACTTTCGAATGGGTTGGTTGGGTTGAAAAGAACCGCAGATGAACGCGGATGAACGCAGATGAAAATCGAATGACTGCAGCAGGGTGGACATGGCTCCCGACCTGTCACTCTGGCACGAGCCGGCCCAAAGCCAAGGACCCCATATCTGCGTTCATCTGCGTTCATCCGCGGTTCCAAGATTTCTTAAACGGCCAAAGGAAACGGCTTGTCCGGATCGATGCCCAGATCCTTCCTGGCCTGCAGAAGGTCGACGTCGTCGAACTGGCCGCGGCGGTTCAAGCCGACCAGGGCGGTCCAGGCAATATGGTAGCGGTCGACCTCGAAGAAGCGCCGCAGCTGCTCGCGGGTATCGGAGCGGCCGAAGCCCTCGGTGCCCAGCACGTAGTAATCGTCCTGGGGGAGGTATTCGCGAACCTGGTCGGCGTAGGCGCGAATGTAGTCGGTGGCCGCGACCACCGGCCCGGGCCGACCCTCGAGCAGGTGCGTGATGTAGGGTTGCTCGGGATCGGCTTCCGGGCGCATCCGGTTGCCGCGGGTGACCGCATGAGCCTCCCGGCGCAGTTCGTTGAAGCTGGTCACCGACCAGACGTCGCTGTCGAGTCCGTACCGCTCGGCCAGCAGATCGGCCGCTGCGATGACCTCGCGCAGAATCGAGCCCGAGCCCATGAACTGGATCCGAGCCTTGTCCGGGTCCCGAGTCCCCAGCCCCGAGTCCCGAAACAAGTACATCCCCTTGCGGATGCCTTCTTCGCAGCCCTCGGGCATGGCCGGGTGAAGGTAGTTTTCGTTGAGCACGGTGATGTAGTAATAGACGTCTTCCTGGTTCACGTACATGCGCCGCATCCCGTCCTGGATGATCACGGCCAGCTCGTAGCCGAAGGTCGGGTCATAGCTGACGCAATTCGGAATCGTTGCGGCCAACACATGGCTGTGGCCGTCCTCGTGCTGCAGGCCCTCGCCGTTCAGGGTCGTCCGACCGGAGGTGCCGCCGATCAGGAATCCGCGCGCGCGCATGTCCCCGGCGGCCCAGGCCAGGTCACCGACGCGCTGGAACCCGAACATGGAGTAGAAGGTGTAGAACGGGATCATGGCCACGCCATTGGACGCATAGCTGGTCGCTGCCGCAATCCAGGAACTCATGGAGCCGGCCTCGGTGATGCCCTCCTGCAGGACCTGGCCCTTCTGGTCTTCCTTGTAGTACATCAACTGGTCGGAGTCGACCGGCTCGTAGAGCTGGCCGAAGGGGGCGTAGATACCGATCTGGCGGAACAGGCCTTCCATGCCGAAGGTGCGCGCCTCGTCGCAGATGATCGGTACGACGTGGCGGTTGATCTGCTTGTCGCGCAACAGCACGGTCAGGCAGCGCACAAAGGCCATGGTGGTCGAGATCTCGCGCTCGCCGCTGCCCTTGGTCACCGCCTCGAAGGCCGCCAGTTCCGGAACCTTGAGCGGTTCGGCCTCGACCCGGCGCTGCGGCAGGTATCCTCCCAGATGTTCGCGCCGGGCCTTGAGGTACTGGATTTCCTCGGAGTCCTCGCCCGGATGGTAGTAGGGCACTTCCTCGAGCTGATCGTCGCGGATGGGCACGTTGAAGCGGTCGCGGAAGTACTTCACGCCCTCCAGGTCGAGCTTTTTCTGCTGGTGGGAGATGTTCTGGCCTTCGCCGGACTTGCCCAGGCCGTAGCCCTTGATGGTCTTGGCCAGGATCACCGTGGGCTGGCCCTCGTGGTGGACGGCCGCGTGGTAAGCGGCATAAACCTTGTGCGGGTCGTGGCCGCCGCGGTTCAGGCGCCAGATGTCCTCGTCGGACAGGTTGGCCACCATGTCCTTGAGCTCGTCGTAGGCGCCGAAGAAATGCTCTCTGACGTAAGCGCCGTCGTTGGCCTTGTATTTCTGGTAGTCGCCATCCAGCGCCTCTTCCATGCGCTTGCGCAACAGGCCCTTGGTATCGCGGGCCAGCAGCGGGTCCCAGTAGGAACCCCAGATCACCTTGACCACGTTCCAGCCCGCGCCGCGGAACACGCCCTCGAGTTCCTGGATGATCTTGCCGTTGCCCCTGACCGGGCCGTCCAGGCGCTGCAGATTGCAGTTGACCACGAAGACCAGGTTGTCGAGCTTTTCGCGCCCGGCGAGCGAGATGGCGCCCAGCGATTCGGGCTCGTCGCACTCGCCGTCGCCCATGAAGCACCAGACCTTGCGCCGGTCGGCCCTGGCCAGCTCGCGGTTGTGCAGGTATTTGAGGAAGCGGGCCTGGTAGATGGCCATGATGGGGCCCAGGCCCATGGACACGGTCGGCAGCTGCCAGAAATCCGGCATCAGCCACGGATGCGGATAGGAACTCAAGCCTTCGCCGTCGACTTCCTGACGGAAGCGATCCAGCCTGGCCTCATCGAGCCGGCCCTCGAGAAAGGCGCGGGCGTAGATGCCGGGCGAGGAATGACCCTGGATGTAGAGCAGGTCCGAGCCGTCCTCGTGATCCGGGCCCTTGAAGAAATGGTTGAAGCCGACGTCGTAGAGCGTGGCCGCCGAGGCAAAACTGGCGATATGACCGCCCAGTTCCCCGCCGCGCCGACCGGCCCGGACCACCGTGGCCATGGCGTTCCAGCGAATCAGCGCCTTGATGCGACGTTCCAGCGCGCGGTCACCAGGCATGCTGGGCTGGCGCTGCGGGTCTATGGTGTTGAGGTAGGCCGTGGTCAGATTGAACGGCAGATGGGCGCCGGAACGCCGGGCCAGCTCTACCAGCCGTTGCAGCAGGTAGTGCGCGCGCTCGGGCCCGTCGCGGCTGACCACAGCGGCAAGCGCCTCGAGCCATTCGCGCGTTTCGTCCGCATCGACATCGTCTGGATGCACCCACTCGTTCAGCATGATGTTCTCTCCCCGTTCTTTTCTTGTCGTCTTTATTGCCGGCAAATTCCAGCCATCCGGCGCCAGGCTTGCATCGGGCCCGGCCGATTGTAGTCGCTCATCGCCGGCTCGCAGTCGATCTCAGATTTCCAGCGGATCCATATCCAGATGCCAGCGTACACGACGAGCGTGGGGCAGCGAGCGCAGATTGTCCAGCCAGGCTGGCAAGGCAGCCAGCAGCGGGCCGCGAAAACCGGACTGCAACCACAGCTGGTAGCGCCAGTAACCACCGCGTCGGGCCAGGATGGCAGGGATCGGTCCGCTGACTTCGATCTCATCATGTTGCATGAGCTTGGCGGCGGCCTCGAGAAAGGCCCGAACCGACTCGGCCTGGTGGGCTTCGGCCCTCAGCAGAGCCAGGGCAGACGACGGCGGCAGACCGGCGGCCCGGCGCTCCTCGAGCAGGCAGGCAGCAAACGAAAGGTACTCCGCCCGTCGCAGTTGCTCGAGCAACGGATGGTCCGGGTGGCGGCTCTGCAGCACGAACTGGCCTGGCCGATCGCCCCGCCCGGCCCGTCCGGCCACCTGACAGACAGCCTGTCCGAGCCGCTCCGGCGCGCGGAAATCGGCGCTGAACAGCGCCTGGTCGACATCCAGCACCGCCGCCAGGGTCACGCCAGGCAAGTGATGACCCTTGGCCAGCATCTGGGTACCGACCAGAATGCAGGGATCACCGCGCCGAACTTCTTCGAGCAGGCGGGCAAACTCGTCGCGCCGGCTCATACTGTCGCGATCGACCCGGTGGACGGGGACGTCGGCGAATTGCTGCTTGAGATCCTGCTCCAGACGTTCCGTGCCGGCACCCAGCGCCAACAGGTCGGGCTCCCCGCAATCCGGGCAGCGCGGCGGCGCCTTGCGCGTGGCTCCGCAATGATGGCATTGCAGCCGCTGTACCGACTGGTGCAGGGTCAGGTGGGCATCGCAGCGAAGACAGTCGGCCTGCCAGCCGCAGGCCGGACACATCAATACCGGGGCATAGCCACGGCGGTTGCGGTACAGCAGCACCTGGCCGCCGGCATCAAGATGACGACGCATGGAGGCCAGCAACCCGCTTTCGAGCGCACCGCGCTGTCCACGCAGATCGGCCAGCGACCAGGTCGGCGGCTCGGCTGTGCCGGCGCGCCGACGAATCTGCAGGAGTCGATAGCGGCCCTGTTCGACATTGTTGAGGCTTTCCAGCGACGGGGTCGCCGAGCCCAGCAGGACCGGAATACCGAGCAGGTGGGCGCGCATCACGGCTACATCGCGGCCGTGGTAACGGGCGCCGTCCTGCTGCTTGAACGATGCGTCATGCTCCTCGTCGACCACGATCAAACCGGGCCGGGCCAAGGGCAGGAACACGGCCGAACGGGTGCCCACCAAAACCCGCGCGCGACCGTCGGCGGCTGCCTGCCAGCAGGCCAGGCGCTCGCTTTCGCTTCGATCGGAATGATAGACGTGGGCCGGAAAACCCAGCCTGGACTCGACCCGGCGGATCAGCTGCGGGGTCAGACCGATTTCAGGAATAAGGATCAGGACCTGGCGGCCGCGGCGTACCAGGGCGCGGGCGGCCTGGAGATAGACCTCGGTCTTGCCGCTGCCGGTCACACCGGCCAGGAGGAAGCTGGCGGACTGATGGCGCGCCCGCAGCAGGGCGGCCAGCGCGGCGCGCTGCTCTGCATTCAAAGCCGGTCCCGGCTGCGGCGGCCGCGGCGCGCCGGCATCACCTGCCACAATCCAGCCCTTGTTCAGCAGTGCTCGCAAGACCCCGGCGCTGGCCCCACGGTCAAGCAGTTCGGCCCGCTCCAGCGGCGCTTCGGCCAGCCAGCCCAGCACCTCGGCCTGGCGCGGCGCACGCCGTGCCTCGGCCGCCCGTCCGGCCGCGGTCAGGGACAGCCATTGGGGGGCGGCGGGACGAAACGATTTCAGCCGACGCAGCGCCGGTGGCAACAGGAGGTTGACCATTTCACCCGGTGCGCTGCCGTAGTAACGCATCGCCCAGCGCCCGAGTTGCATCAATTCCGGCCGGATCAGACCGGCATCCAGGGTTTGTTCAATCGAGCGCAGCGCCGCAGACTCGGCTACTTCAGCGTGGCCCGCCACCAGCGCCACCAGGCGGCGTTTTCCAAACGGCACCAGCACCCGGCTGCCGACCGGTGGCAGCGTGCCACCGACCGGTGGCAGGTAATCGAACCACTGCGGCAGCGGCGCCGGCACCGCCACCTGCGCGACCGCGATCACTGAGCCTGCGGCCGCGCCACCAGCGATCAGTCGATCGTGACGGGCAAACCGATATCGCCGCGATGGGCCAGCAGGTGGGTCTCGCGATCAAAATCGATCAGGTCGGCCAGGATGCGCGCCGATTCGAGCAGATACAGGTCAGGCCGTGATTCCTGATCGGCCTCGTCTTGCGCGTCTTCGTCGCGATCCGGGCCGTTGACGGCGGCATGCGGCGAGCGAGCGCGGGCAAAGCGTTGCGAGCGACGCTGCTCGTTTTCCTCCATCTCGGCCCGGCGAACCTCCTCGTTGAGAGAAACGCTGGCGCGATCACGGCTCTGTTCCCAGTCGGCAATCTCCTCGAGCAGGGACTGCAGTTCCTCGTCGCTGTCCAGACGCTCACGGTGGCGCTCGTAGGCCTTCTCGATCAGGCCCGAGAGGTCCGCCATGGGGCGGAAGTCGGCCGGGTCGATCTGTCCCCAGGGCAGGGCAAAATCCAGCGCGCTCTCGCCGAAATCGGCCGCATCGCCGGCCGTGGGCAGCGCAATATCAGGCACGACGCCCTTGGACTGGGTCGAGCCGCCCGCAACCCGGTAGAACTGGGCCATGGTGAGCTTGATCTGGCCCAGGCGCGCGTTTTCGGTGCGCGACAGATCATCCAGATCGATCAGGTTCTGCACCGTCCCCTTGCCAAAAGTCGGCTCTCCCAGGACTACGCCGCGGCCATAGTCCTGGATCGCACCGGCGAAGATTTCGGATGCCGAGGCGCTGCGCCGGTCAACCAGTACCGCCAGTGGTCCGTCCCAGGCCATGCCGGGCTCACGATCCTCCTCCAGCGATACCCGACCACGCGAGTCGCGCACCTGCACCACGGGGCCTTCGTCGATGAACAATCCGGTCATGGTGGTGGCTTCGACCAGGGCACCACCGCCATTCCCGCGCAGGTCAATGACCAGACCGTCGATCCCCTCGGCGGTCAGCTCGTTGATCAGGCGGCGGACGTCCCGGGTCGAGGAGCGGTAGTTGGGTTCGTTGCGGGCCCGCCCCTGGAAATCGACGTAAAACACCGGCACGCTGATAATCCCGATGCGCCGGACCCGGTCTCCTTCGGGTACTTCAATCAGGTCGCGCTGGGCCGCCTGCTCTTCCAGGCGCACCTCGTTACGCACGATATCGATCACCGTCGAGGCGCCGGTCAATGCCGAATCGGCCGGCAACACTTCCAGGCGAACCACGGTTTCGCGTTCGCCTCGAATCAACTGGACAACATCATCGAGTCGCCAGCCCACCACGTCGACCATGTCCTCGTCATCCTGGGCCACGCCAACGATGCGGTCACCCGGCTGCAGGCGTCCGTCCAGATCGGCCGGGCCGCCCGGCACGATTTCCATGACCGTGGTGTACTCGGTTTCGCGCTGCAGCATGGCGCCGATGCCGTCCAGCGACAGGCGCATGGAAATCTCGAAGTTATCGACACTGCGCGGCGACATGTAGGCCGAGTGCGGTTCAATCGAGCGTGTGTAGGCGTTCATGAAGAACTGGAACACATCCTGGCTGTTGAATTCCGCAATGCGACGTCCGAGGTTGGCATAGCGATCCCCCAGGGTCTCGGCGATGTCCTCGTCTTCCTGTTCGGCCAGGCGCAATCGCAGCCAGTCATTCTTGACGCGCTGGCGCCAGATTTCATCCAGTTCGTCCCGATCCCGGGCCCAGGGCGCCTCGGTGCGGTCGAAGCGATACTCCTCATCGACGGTGAAGTCAAAGCCGTGCTCAAGCAGGGAAAGTGCGTACTCGATGCGCCCGGCCACGCGCCGCTGATAGCGCTCGAACATGTCAAAGGCAGGGTCCAGGTCTGCCGTTTTCAGGGCATCGGAGAGATAATCACGGTAGCGCTCGAGATCGGCAACATCGTCCGCGGTGAAGTACACCCGGTTGGGATCGAGCAGCCGCAGGTACTGATCGAAGATCCGCCCGGACAACTCCTCGTCGAGGTTGCGGCGATGGTAGTGGTAACCGCTGATGAACCGGGTGGCCAGGCGACTGGCAAAGTGGTGCTCGGGTTTGGGCTCCAGGCGCTCGGCAGCGCCCGAAGGTTCGACCACGGTGGCCTCTCCCGGATGGAAGAATACGGCGGCGGGAATCAGAACTGCGGCGAGCAGCACTCCGCTGATGGTGTTTTTCGATAACTTGTTCATAGGCACTTGAGACCGGGTAATCAGACGTTAGTTTTCTCTACGGGCCGATACAACTCTTCGCTGGCATGGTAATCGAGCAGTCGACAGAACGCTGACACCATCTCCACAGCCACCAGGTCCGGGTCGACCTCCGTTACCCAGTCTGCCAACTGAGTCATGCGCAGCCCAGCATAGCCGCACGGGTTGATCATCGCAAACGGGGTCAGGTCCATGGCAAGATTCAGCGCCAGCCCGTGATAGCAGCGGCCCCGCCGCACCTTCAGCCCAATCGAGGCGACCTTGTCTTCGCCGAGGTAGACCCCAGGCATGTGGGCGCGACGGCCAGCCTGCAGGCCATAGCCACCAAGCACTTCGATTACGCACTGCTCAAGGCGGTCGACCAGGCAGCGGATACGGAGGCGGCGGCGCTCGAGGTCGAGCAGCGGATAACAGACCAGCTGGCCCGGACCGTGATAGGTCACCTGTCCGCCACGATCGCTCTGCACGACCGGGATATGATCGTTTCGCAGCAGATGCTCGGGCCGGCCGGCCAGACCCTGGGTAAACACCGGCTCATGTTCGACCAGCCATAACTCGTCGGGGCTGTCGGGGCCGCGCTGGTTGGTGTAATCGCGCATGGCCTCAAACACCGGCACATAGGCGCGCCTGCCCAGCCGGCGAACGCGCAGCGGGAAGCAGGAATCCGGTTGCGGTGACGGCCTGGTCACAGCATCATCTTGACTGCATCCAGTTCGCGCAGATCGGCGTAAAGCTGCTCGAGCTGGCCGCGCGAACGGGCCGACACCGTGATCGTCAGGCCCTCGTAGCGGCCGTTGCGACTCGACCGGGTGCGCACGTCTTCATCGGGCGAGAAATCGGCGTGGCGGGCAACCGTGGCCAGCACATCGGCGCGTGCCTCGGCGCCGGCCTGCGCCATCACCTTGACCGGATACCGGCACGGAAACTCCAGCCCGGTGGCCTCGGCGCTCGCCGAACCGTTCTCAGTCATTACCGAACAGCCCTCCCAGCCACAGGCGCAGCCCATCGCTGGTGCGGCCGAAGAAACCGGCCTCCTCCACCGCTGCCAGCGCCACCAGCGGCCGGCTGGCAACCATTTCACCGTCGAGCCGAATCACCAGCTCGCCCAGCACCTCGCCCTCGGCAACCGGGGCCAGCAGCTGACCCGGAAGCTCCATGCTGGCATTCAATTCATCGTAGCGTCCGCGCTGAACGGTCACGAACAAATCCTCTTCAATGCCCAGCGCCAGGTCATCGCTGCGGCCCTTCCAGAGTCGCTCGCGGCTGAGCTCCAGCCCGGCATCGTAGAGCTGGTAGGTCTCGAAAAAACGAAACCCGTAGTTGAGCAAGGCCTGGCTGGCGCTGGCGCGGGCGTCCTCGCTGTCGGTGCCCATGACCACGCTGATCAGGCGCATGCCTTCACGACTGGCCGAGGTCACCAGGCAATACCCGGCGCTGCTGGTATGGCCGGTCTTGAGACCGTCGACCGACGGGTCGCGCCACAGCAGGCGGTTGCGGTTGTGTTGACGAATACCGCCGAAAGTGAACTCACGCTCCGAATACCAGGAATAGAAATCGGGGAATTCGGAAATCAGCGCCCGGGCGAGGAGTGCCGAATCCCGCGCCGTGGTGACCATGGCCGGATCCGGCAGGCCGGTCGCGTTGGTGTAATGGGTTCCGGTCATGCCGAGCTGCGCGGCCGCCTCGTTCATCATGCTGGCAAAAACCTGTTCATCGCCGGCTATGTGCTCGGCAATGGCCACGCTGGCGTCATTTCCGGACTGAATAATGATGCCCTTGAGCAGATCTTCCCCCCGCACCCGGTTACCTACCTCGATGAACATGCGCGAACCGGCCGTGCGCCAGGCCTTTTCCGACACCACCACCTCGTCATCCAGGTTCAGATTGCCGCGTGCGATCTCGCGAAAGGCGATGTAGGAGGTCATCAGCTTGGTGATGCTGGCCGGCTCGACCGGCGCCTCGCTGTCGCGCTCGGCCAGCGCGGTCTGGCTGTGAAAATCAACCAGGATATAGCTGCTGGCGCCAATCGATGGCGGTGCCGGCACCGGTACCTGGGCATGGGTTATGGCGGCAAGCCCGAGGGCCGCACCGAGGAGGACGTTCTGGAGAAGCATCTTGAACATGAGATAAGGAAAAGTCCAGTTCAGGGGTAGACGTATCGGGGGCGTTCGAAGCCCAGTGCGGTCACCTGCTCGACGTGCGCCAGGACGTCATCGAGCTCGTCCAGCGGCCCGATCCGAACCCGCCAGATGGGGCCGGCGGCGTTGTGTGCCGGCACGGTTCGGACCCGGTCGAGGCCATTTTCGACCAGGGTGGCAGCCACGCGCTCGGCGCGACTGCGTTCGGCGAAAGCACCGACCTGCAGCCATACCGGCAGGCGGGCCGGGCGAACCTGCGGCACCGCCGGCTCATCAAAGGTGATCGCGCGCACTTCAACCGGGCCGATTCCGGAGTGATCGATGCCGAGCTTGACGGCCGCCGCCCACGACAGGTCGATGATGCGATCCGGGTGGAAAGGACCGCGGTCGTTGATTCGGACGATGATGCTGCGGCCGTTTTCCAGGTGACGAACCTCGGCAAAAGTCGGCAACGGCAGCGAGCGATGCGCGGCGGTGAGCTGGTACATGTCGTAAGGCTCGCCTGACGAGGTCAGGCGACCGTGAAACTTGGTGCCGTACCATGACGCAATCCCGCGCTCCTGGTACCCGACCGCGCTGGGCTTGACGTGGTAAGTCCGGCCCAGCACGGTATAAGGACTGTGGTTGCCGTAGGCACTGCGCGGCTCAGGACCCGGCACCACCGGCCGAATCCGGCTCACATCCAGCTCGCTTTCGGGCGCACCGTCCACCACCTCGCCCGGCGGCTTGGCTGGCCCCGGACGACCCGGTCGCTCGACCAGACCGGCGCAGCCGGCCAGCAGCAGCAGACTCATGGCCGCAATCAGGCTGCGTGCCGGCGCTGTCACTCAGCGCCCTCGCGGATCGCCTCGGCCAGCTGGGTCACGGCCATGGCGTAGAGCGGCGAGCGATTGTAGCGGGTGATGACGTAGAAGTTGTTCAACCCAACCCAATACTCGGGACCATCAGCACCTTCAAGTTCGATCAGGGTTGCCGGCGTCTGGTCGGGCAACTCACCGGTTTCGATTTCGATGCCCAGCGCCGCCAGGTCGGCCAGCGTATGACGCGGACGAATCGGAAAGTTTTCATCCAGATCGGCCGGCACATAATCGACAGCCAGCACGATGGGTTGGTCTTGCAGCCAGCGGTGTTCGGCAAGGTAATTGGCCACCGACCCGAGCGCATCGGGCAGGGAACGCCACAGGTCGCGTCGGCCGGTGCCGTCGAAGTCCACAGCGTAAGCGCGGTAGCTGGACGGAATGAACTGGCCGATGCCCATCGCCCCGGCATAGGAGCCGCGTACTTCGTGGATCGGCAGGTTTTCTTCGGCCGCCAGCACGAGAAAGTGGGCCAGTTCGGAGGCAAAAAAATCCGCCCGGCGAGGAAAGTAGAAGCCCAGCGTGGCCAACGCGTCGATCACGCGGAAGCTGCCCGTGTTCATGCCGTAGTTGGTTTCCACGCCGACGATGGCGACGATGACCTCGACCGGCACCCCGAACCGCACTGCGACATCGGTCAGCAGATCGGCATTGGCCCGCCAGAATTCCACGCCTCCGGCGATCCTCGTCTCGGTCATGAAGATCGGTCGGTACTGGTACCAGGGACGGGCCTCGGCCGGTCGACTGATGGCATCAATAATGGACTGCTGGTAGCTGGCATCAGCCAGTACCGTGCGGATGAGGGCCTCGTCCAGGCCGTGCTTGGCGATGGCGCGGGCGATGAACTCCTCGGCCCCGGGGTGCGGCTCTTCGGCCGCAACGGCCGCCGTCAGCCACAGGGCCAGGCCGACGATCAAAATCCAGTTGTGCTTCATGGGTGGGTCAGGTTCCTCACGCGAATTGGGATCTTGGACACTCCGGTGCGCATTTTATCCCCTGCCGAGGCGCGCGCCGGGCTCATCTATACGCCGTCCATGAAGCGACGGCGGCTGTACAGGCCCATGATCAGGCCGAATCCGGCCAGCAGGGTGACCGCCGAGGTGCCGCCGTAGCTGACCAGGGGCAGCGGCACCCCGACGACCGGCAGCAAGCCGCTGACCATGGCGATGTTGACCGCAGCATACAGAAAGAACATCAGCGCGACACTGCCGGCCAGCAGGCGTCCGAAACCGTCGCGGCAGCGACTGGCCATGTAGAGTGCGCGCAAAATGATGGCGGCATACAGGCTCAGGACCAGCAGCACACCCAGGAACCCGAATTCTTCGGCCAGAACCGAGAAAATGAAGTCGGTATGCGGTTCGGGCAGAAACTCCAGGTGCGACTGACTGCTGGCCTGCCAGCCCTTGCCGGTCAGACCACCGGAGCCGACCGCGATTTTCGACTGAATGATGTTCCAGCCCTGCCCGAGCGGATCGCGCTCGGGGTTGAGAAAAGTCAAAACCCGGTTTTGCTGATAGGCATGCAGATTGATCCAGGCCAGCGGCAGCGCAGCGGCCAGCGCCGCGCCCATCAGCATGATCAGGCGCCAGCGCAGACCGGCCAGAAACAGCAGTCCGAAACCGCTGGCGGCCACCAGCACGGCCGTACCCAGGTCCGGCTGGTTAACGATCAAGATCACCGGCAGGCCGATCAGCGCCAGCGCAATAGCACTGTCGACCCAGCCGGGCGGCAGCGGCCGGCGCGACAGCAACGCCGCCAACATCAGCGGCAGGGCCAGCTTCATCGCCTCGGCCGGCTGAAACCGGACGAAACCCAGATCCAGCCAGCGCTGGGCACCGCGGCCAACCCCGAACAGCGCGGTCGCCACCAGCAGCAGCAGGGCCAGCACAAACAGCCACGGCGCCCAGATCTGCAGAAAACGCGGCGGAATATGCGCCAGCACCATCAGCGCACCCAGGCCCAGCCCAAGGCGCGCCAACTGGCGCCAGACCAGCCCGATGTCCTGCTCACCGGCGCTGTAGAGCACAACCAGCCCAAAGCCCATGAGCAGGGCCAACAGCCCGAGCAACCAGCCATCCAGACGCCAGGTTGCCATCAGTAGCCGAGCGTCATGGCCCGATCGACCACCGCAGCGGCCACCGGAGCGGCAACGCTGGCACCGCCGCCGCCGTGTTCGACCACCACGCTCAAGGCGATACGCGGATCATCCAGCGGCGCAAAGCCGATGAACAGGGCGTGGTTACGCAGGTGCCACGGCAGTTCCCGGGTAGCCAGGCGAGCGCGTTCTTCATCATCATCGGGGCGCGCGAAGACCTGGGCCGTGCCGGTCTTGCCGGCCACTTCCACCGACAACACGCGGGCGATGCTGCGCGCCGTTCCCGAAGAACCGTGGACCACCGCCGCCAGACCGTCGAACACCGCATCCCAGTGGGCATCGGCGTGGGCCACCATCTGGATCGGTTCCCGGGATGCCACCAGGCCCGGCGCGGCGGTGCGTCCGCGCCCGGCCAGAGCGGCGGTGGCATGGGCCAGCTGCAGCGGCGTCACCACCGTGAACCCCTGCCCGATACCGGTAATCACGGTCTCACCGGGAAACCAGGGTTCGCCAAAAGTGGCCCGTTTCCAGCTGCGTGTGGGCAGAACGCCACCCGATTCACCGGGCAGATCCAGCCCGGTCGCGCGACCGAAGCCGAACAGGGCCAGCTCGCGCGCCATCCGGTCGATACCCAACTCCACCGCAAGCTGGTAGTAGTAGGCGTTGACCGACTCGGCCAGGGCCAGCTCGAGATCGACCCAGCCATGACCGCCGCGGCGCCAGTCGCGGTAGCGGCGGCTATGGCCGGGCAGGCGAAACTCGCCGTTGGAAAACACCCGGCTGTGCGGGGTGATGGCACCGGTCTCCAGCCCGGCCAGGGACAGAAAGGGCTTGACCGTAGAGCCGGGCTCGTAGCCACCGGCCAGGAAGCGGTTGAACAGCGGCCGGCGCGGATGGGTGAGCAGCGCGTTGTACAGTGACGCGCTGATCCCGTGGACAAACAGGTTGGGGTCGAAGCCCGGCTGGCTGACCAGCGCCAGCACATCTCCGCTGGCCACATCCAGCACCACCACCGCCCCGGCCTCGTCACCCAGCGCTTCGACTGCGGCCAGCTGCAAATCCAGATCAATACTCAGACGCAGATCCTCGCCCGGCTGCGGTTCACCGCGCTCCAGCACCCGCAGCACCCGACCCTGGGCATTGGTCTCGACCCGCTCATAGCCCGGCTGACCATGCAGAACCGACTCGTACTGGCGCTCGATGCCGGTCTTGCCGACGTGACTGGTGCCTCGGTAGCGCTCGACCGGGAGACGCTGCAGATCGCGCTCATCGATTCGCCCGACATAGCCCAGCACATGGGCCAGTTCCGGCCCATGCGGATAGTGTCGGGTCAGGTACGGCTCGATCTCCACCCCGGCGAGGCGATGGCGGTGAACGGCCAGGCGCGAGACTTCCTCTTCACTCAGGTTGGTCTTGAACGGCACCGACTCAAAGCGCCGGGAGCGCAGGCGCTGGCGCTCGAAGCGCTCGCGCTCGGACGCGCTGATCTCGACCAGTTTGTCCAGTTCGACCAGGGTCTCGGCCAGGGCCGGCGATCTCTCAGGCACGATGACCAGGCGATAAGCCGGCAGGTTCTCGGCCAGCACGCGGCCATGACGATCCAGCACCAGACCGCGGTTGGGCGGCAAGGCCTGCAGCCGAATGCGATTGTCTTCCGACCGACTTGCGTAGAGATCATGATCAACGACCTGCAGTTTGCCAAAACGCAGACCGAGCAGAACCAGGACGCTGAACACGACCGCGACCAGCCAGCGGTAGCGACGGCCGATGACCGCCAACTCGGCGTGTTCGTCGCGAACCGGGGCAGAGGGTGCGCGCGGCATGATCAGGCGCTGCGTTGGCGGGCCTGCCGGCGCAGACCATCCAGGAGCAAAAACAGCCACGGCCAGAGGATCACGCTGACCACCGGACTCAGCCACCAGGTCCAGTGCGGCCACCCTTCACCGGCCAGACCCACGATCCACAGGTGAACGATCCGGTCGTTGAGCAGCAGCGCAAACACCACCCCGGCCTGCTGCCAGGGCGGGAAAAAGCGGATGCGGGCGCGAAACCGCTCCAGCAGATAGCCCAGGATCAACAGCCCCAGCGCGTGCTGCCCCAGGAGCGTGCCGGTGACCAGATCCAGCAGCAAGCCGAGGCCAAAACAGGCTCCCAGGGTACGCAGTCGCCCGCCTTCGAGGTTCCAGTAGATCAACACCAGCGCCACCCAATGCGGGCGCAGCGGCTGCAGGGTTTCGGGCAGCGGCATCAGGCTCAAGGCCAGCGCGGCCAGTAAGGTCGCGGCGAGCAAACCGACACCGCCATCACGCTGGCTCACGGCAACTCCTCCTCGTCGATCGTTTCGACCGGGTCGGCCTCGCCGACAACGGGCTCCGGGGCCGCGGGCTCTACCGTTTCCAGCACCAGCAGATGACGGGACCGGTCCAGCCGCCCCAACGGCTGCAGGCGCGCGCGCGCGAAGGCCTCGCCCGTCGGGCGGGTAATGTCGGCGACTTCCCCAACCGGCAGACCGGCCGGAAAGCCACCCCCAAGCCCGGAAGTCACCACCCGGTCGCCGCGCTCCAGGTCCACGTTCATTGGCAGATCGGTCAAACGGAGTTCGGTATTCAGACCACTGCCGTAAGCGATGGTGCGCACCCCGGTACGCTCAATCACCACCGGCAAGGCATGATCGGGATCGGTCAGCAACACCACGCGGGCGCTGTGCAGCTGCACCTCGTCGACCTGGCCGACCACGCCGAAGGCATCAATCACCGGCTGGCCCGAGCGCAGCCCATCGCGACGCCCGCGATTGATGACCACGCGGTGCGAAAACGGGTTGAGATCCACCTGGCGGATCTCGGCCGGGTGGAACGCCAGCTCGGCCTGTTGCGACGCGCCCAGCAAGCCGCGTAACTCAATATTCTCGCGGCGCAGATCCTCCAGCAACAGCAGGCGCGCCGACGCCTCCGCCATCCGGCGGCTGAGCTCGGCGGATTCGTTCAGCAACTGCTGGCGGCTGCGCAGGCCCGACCAGGCCGATTCGGCGAAGCGAAACGGTGTCTCGATCAGCAGCAGGGCGGGCTCGACCAGGAGACCGGCCTGGCGATGCAGCCGATCCACCCAGCCGGCGCGATGATCCAGCGTCATCAGGATGATCGCCAGCAGCACATAGAGCATCAGCCGGGAGGTCTGCCCGGCCAGTTCGGCACCGAAATGGAATGCCCCGCCCGGCGCGTTCACCGTGCCTGCAGGGGGTCGGGTCGGGCGCGATCAGCTGGCAAAAAAGAAGTCGATGTGGCTTTCATCCATCATCTCCAGCGCCCGGCCGCCGCCGCGCGCCACACAGGTCAGCGGATCATCGGCGATGATCACCGGCAGGCCGGTCTCTTCCATGAGCAAGCGGTCCAGGCCCCTGAGCAGGGCCCCACCCCCGGTCAGGACGATCCCGGTATCGGCGACATCAGCGCACAATTCCGGCGGCGTCTGCTCCAGCGCCACTTTGACCGCTCCGACAATGCTGGCCAGGGCTTCCGACAAGGCATCGAGCACCTCGTTGCTGTTGAGGGTAATCATTTTCGGCACGCCTTCGGCCAGGTTGCGCCCGGAAATCTGGATTTCACTTTGCACATCCTGGGCAAAAGCGCAGCCGATTTCCATCTTGATGCGCTCGGCGGTCGACTCACCAATCAGCGTCCCGTACGAGCGCCGCACGTAGTTGATCACGGCTTCGTCGAAATGATCTCCACCAAGACGAACCGAGTTGGAATAGACAATGCCGTTGAGCGAGAGCACGGCCACCTCGGTGGTGCCGCCGCCGATATCGAGAACCATCGACCCGCGCGCTTCGTGGATCGGGATGCCGGCGCCGATCGCGGCCGCCATGGGCTCCTCGATCAAAAAGACTTCACGCGCACCGGCGCCTTCGGCCGACTCCTTGATCGCCCGGCGCTCGACCTGGGTCGATGAGCACGGCACGCACACCAGCACCCGCGGGCTCGGCCGCAGCACCCGGGTCGAATGGACCTTCTTGATGAAGTGCTGGAGCATTTGCTCGGTCATGTTGAAATCGGCAATCACGCCGTCCTTGAGCGGACGAGTGGTGCGAATATTGCCAGGCGTGCGGCCGAGCATCTGCTTGGCTTCCATGCCAACCGCGGCAACCGACTGCGGACCGCCCGGCCCGCGCTCCATGCGGATTGCCACCACCGACGGCTCATTGAGCACAATGCCCTGGCCACGCACGAAGATCAGCGTATTGGCGGTACCGAGATCGATCGACAGATCGTTGGAAAAGATGCCTCGTAAGCGTTTGAACATGATGGCGTGAGCCTTGCACGGACCGGCGGGAAAGAATCGAGTATTGTACAGAGCCGGGAGGTTAAGCGGCGGCGCAAAAAGCGTTTTCAGGCCGTTGCCAGCCGCCTCTGCTTGAGCCAGAGCGCCAGTTCCTCGGGCCCAAGACCGGGCGCATACAGAAAGCCCTGGGCGAAATCGCACCCGGCACCCCGCAGAAAAGCCTCCTGAGCGGTTGTTTCCACGCCCTCGGCCAGCACTTTCATGCCCAGGGCGTGGGCCACCTGGATGATCGCACGGCAAATGGCCTGATCATCCTGGTTTTCGGCCAGGTCGGCGACAAAACTGCGATCAATCTTGAGGAACTGCAGGGGAAAACGCTTGAGATAGGAGAGCGAAGAGTACCCGGTGCCGAAATCATCTAGCGCCAGGCGGATATTGCGCGCGTTGAGCGAGCGCATGATCTCGGCGGCCTCGGTTGGCATCTTCATCGCCGTACGCTCGGTCAGTTCCAGGACCACGCGCGCCGGCTCAATCCCGGCTTGCTCCATCCGTTCGGTGACCGAAGCAAGAAAACTTTCGCGCCAGAACTGCTCGGCGGCTACGTTGATCGCCACCGTCAGCGCCTCCGATCCAGCCTGCTCCCAGGCTGCGATCTGGCGCGCGACGCGCTCGATCACCCAGTTCCCCAGCGGAACAATCAAACCGCTCTGCTCGGCCACCGGAATGAACTCACCCGGGCCGGGGGCGCTGTCGAGGTCATTGGCGCGCCAGCGCAGCAGCGCTTCCAGACCCACGACCGCGCCCGTGGCCAGGTCGATCTGGGGCTGATACACCAGGTAAAAATCATCATTTTTGAGCTTTTCGCGCAGGTCTGCTTCAATTTGCGCCGACGACGAGGCGGCGACAGCCATGTCGGCATGAAAGAAGCTGCACTGGTCGCGGCCGGCCGCCTTGGCCTGGTACATCGCGGTATCGGCGTTTTTCAGCAGTTCATCGAATCCGTCGCCGTCGTCCGGGAACATGGCCACGCCGATCGAGGCCGACACCTGGTGAGAGTTTCCACCGATGGAAAACGGCTGCGTGGTCTCGCTCAGCACGCGCTCGAGCCGCTCGCGGGCATCGATTCGGTCGATCCCCTTCAGCAACAGGACAAACTCGTCTCCGCCGAGGCGACAGACCGTGTCCTCTTCTCGCAAAGACTCGCGCAGGCGGCGCGCGAAGTGAACCAGCAAGCGATCACCGGTTTCGTGACCGTGGACGTCGTTGACCTCCTTGAAGCGATCAAGGTCCAGGAACGCCAGGGCAAACTGGGCACCCGTGCGGATGGACGAACGCACCGCCTGGGCCACCCGGTCTTTGAGCAGATAGCGATTGGGGGTTCCGGTGAGCATATCGAAATAGGCCAGGCGCTGGATCTCCTCCTCGGCCATTTTTTCCTTGCTGATGTCCCGGATCACCAGGACATGGTGCATCTCCTGGTCCGATCCCGAGCGCACCCGGCTGATCCGCAACCAGGCGGGGTAGGTCTCACCGCCAACCCGGCGCGGCCAGACCTCGCCTTCCCAGTACCCGTCCCGGGCCAGGTGTTTCTTGATCTCGAGGAAAAACGGCCGATCGTGGCGCTCGGAAACCAGGCTCAGCGGATTGCGCCCGGCGATCTCGGCTGCGCGGTAGCCGCTGATGTGTTCGAAGGCGGCATTGGCAAAGATCACCCGGTTGCCCGCGTCGGTGATCAGGATGGCCTCACTGCCGCGGCTGAAGATTTCGGTTGCCAGGTCCAGGCGCGACTGCATCCGGCGCTGTGCGGTCACGTCGGTAGCAATCACGGCGACCGCGAAGACCTCCCCCTGTTCATCACGCAGAGCAAAACGCACCACCATCAACAGCGCCTCGCTGCCATCGGCCAGGCGCCGGCGCAGCTCCTCGGTAATCGGCTCCCGGCCATACAGGGCGCGCCGATCCATGCGCGCCTCGTAGCGAGCCGTTTCGCCCTGCATGCATTCGGTGCGGGTCTTGCCGAGCACCGTCGATTCGGCCACGCCAAAGGCCCGGGCCGCAGCCGGATTCATCAGCAGACAGCGCCCGGCGAGATCGAACGCATAGATCAAGGCCTCGCTGTTGTCCATCAGGGCACCGTAGAAGGCGCGCTGACGGTCATGCTCGCGCTCGGCCGAGCGATCGACCAGCAACAGCAGGGTATGCCGGTCAGCATGGTAACCAAGCCCGGGATTCAGGGCATAGCAGTCCATGGGGACCTCTTGCCCGTCGGCCCGCAAGACGCCGATCCGTTCGGTCAGACTGGGTTCACCACCCCGGCCGGCGCGCTCCATGGCGGGGCCGAACCAGTTGCCGCCCCGGTCAGAAAACAACCGAAAAACCGAATGACGACGCAGCGCCCGGGAGGCTCGAAAGCCGAAGAAATCGGCCGCGGCCTGATTGGCCTGCTCAACCACACCCATGCGATTGATGACCAGGGCCGGCACCGGCAGCCCTTCGAACAGGGCCCGGTAGCGACCACGCTCGACCTCGATGCGGTCGCGTGACTCGGTCAGTTCCTGGTTCTGGATTTCGAGCTCGGCCTGGTGAATCCGCAGATCCTCGACCAGGCGCTCCATGCTGAGATCCGGCGGCAGATTCAGATCGGCCAGGCTCAACTCCCCGCTGGTCAGGGCACGCCGCGCGCGACGACGCAGCGACTGCAGATCCAAAGCCTCGTCGCTCATTGCCCCGGACGGTACCAGGCGCTGATGTTGATGTGGCTGACCACCGCGGCGAACGGCCCATGCCGAACCGGCGCCACGTTCATCACGAACCAGCGCTGTTCATCCGGGGAGTGGCAGGGGTAGCGCAGGCTGAAGTCCATGCGAGTACCCTCCAGCACGCCCTTGACACCGGCCACGGCGGCTTCGGCCGTGCCATCACCGCCATTGCCATCGCTATCGTCATCGGACCGGCAGGCCTCGAAGTAATTGCTGCCGGGCCCCGAATGCAGCATGTCCGGATCCCCGTTGGCCCGGGCAAAGCGGCGCCAGGCCTCGTTGACCAGGGCAATGGTGCCGTCTGATTCCAGCACGACCACGTGTTCGGGCAACGCATCGATCACGCTCTGCAGACCCGCCAGATCATGAATCGCGGTTACGTCGATAAAGGTTGCCACGGCACCAACCGCACTCGAGGTCGAGACCCGGTAGGGCAGGATGCGCATGAGCATCTGGCCACCGTTGCGGACCGCAATCTCGCGCTCGATGATGCGCTCGGTGCGCATGGTCTTGCGCAGATCGTCCATCAATTCCGGATGCTGCAGGGTGTGGGCAATTTCATCCAGCGGCCGGCCGACGTCAGACGGGCGCAGACGAAACAGGTCGACCGCGTCGGGGCTGAAGCGGTTGACGTGCAGATCCTGGTCGACAAACACCGTGGCAATACCGACCGCCTTCTCCATGGAATCCAGATCGGCATTGAGCCGGTTGAGCAACTGGACTTTTTCCTGGTACTCGGCGTTGACGGTATTGAGCTCCTCGTTGACCGACTGCAGCTCTTCGTTGGAACTCTGCAGCTCTTCGTTCGAAGCCATCAGCTCTTCATTGGTCGCCTGCAGCTCCTCGTTGGCGGTCTCGAGCTCCTCGATGGTGGCCTGCAGACTCTCACGGGTGGCGGTCAGCTCGTGCTCAAGCAGCTCGATATGCGCCGAGTTCTCGGCGCCGACATCGACCGGCTCAGGGTCACCGGACGCAGCATCGGCCGTGCGCGCCTCAAACGACAGCAGCAGGTAGCGCTCCTCGCCTTCGGCGCGCAACGGCCGCACGCTCAGAGTGACCACCAGCCGGCTCCCGTCGGAGGCATCCAGCGTAATCGGGCTCGACCCCAGCAGCCTGCCGTCTTTGGCCACCTTGTAGAGCAGCGCGGAGGCCACCGGAATCAGCGGTTCCACCAGAATCCGGTTGAGATCAAGGCTGGCCAGGCCCTCGCGCATCCGGATGAACGGCTGCAGCTGGCCAAACAGGTGCACCGCCTCGTGTTTGTCGTTGACCAGGATCGAAGGCGGGGCATAGGCTTCGAGCAGCTCGTGCACGCCATGATCGATCAGGGCCGAGTCACGCGAGCGCTTGGCCGACCGGGCATCCGGTCTGGCTGGTTCCTTGCGCGCCTCGCCGGTAAATCCGCCGGCCACATCCATGGCAAATACCGGCGGCATGGGCACCGCGGTGCGCACATAGATCTTGTGCTTGCTGTCCAGGGTGTCGAAGCCCTCGTCGAGGTTCGACATCGACTCGCTGGGCCCGAGAAACAGGAATCCGCCGGGTTTCAGCGCATATTGCAGCCGCTGCAAGGCCTGATTCTGCGCATCGCGCTTGAAATAAATCAGCGCGTTGCGGCAGCTGACCAGATCCATGCGCGTGAACGGCGGGTCGGTCAGCAGGTTATGGCGCGCAAACACGATGCACTGGCGCAGCTCGTTGCTGACCGTGTAGCTGTGACCGGAACGGTTGAAGAAGCGCTCGATGCGCTCCGGGGTCAGTTCAGCCGCGGCCGAATCCGGATATTGACCGTTGCCGGCCAGTTCAATCGCCTGTTCGTTGACGTCGGTGGCAAAGACCTTGAGGTGCGGCCGCCGGCCATAACGCTCGAAGGCCTCAAGAAACAACATGGCGATGGAATAGGCCTCCTCGCCGGTCGAACAGGCCGCCACCCAGACCCGGATCTGGTCGCCGGCAGCAGCGTTGGAGACGATCTTGCGCACCGCCAGTTCGTTCAGGCGCTCGAAACTGGGCGGGTCGCGAAAGAAACTCGTGACCGGGATCAGCAGCTCGCGCCGCAGCGTGACCGCCTCACCGCGATCGGTTTCCAGCAGCTCCAGGTAGTCTTCCAGCGATTCGGCCTGGCGCACCTGCATGCGCCGCTCGATTCGCCGCACCACGGTCGAGGGCTTGTAGTCGCCAAACGCGATGCCGCCGATGTGCAAGAGCAGCTGCATGATGCCGTCGAAGGCATCGTCGGCCTGGATCTCGGGCAATCCAGGGTGGGGCTCCGCGGAACCGGAGTCGCCGCCCTTGAGAAAATGGGTCTGCAGGCGCTGGGGCAGGTCCGAGGCCGGCAACACGGCATCGACCACACCGGTATTGATCACCGAACTGGGCATGCCGTCGAACTTGGCGTGGCGCGGATCCTGGGCGACCAGAAAGCCCGCGGCCGCGTTGATCTCGACTGCGCCGCGGGTGCCGTCCGAACCGGTACCCGACAGAATCACCCCGACCGCGCGCGAACCGAAAGCGCGGGCCAGCGAGGTAAAAAAGATATCAATCGGCAGGGTCAGTCCCTGGCTGCGTTTGGGCCGGACCTGGAGGCGGTCTCCCTCGATGCTGAGGATATTGCCCGGCGGAATCAGATAGATTTCATTGGGCTGGATGCGGGTCCCGTCTTCGGCAATCTGGACCGGCATGTCGGTATGACGCGCCAGCAGGTTGTTCATCATCGACTTGTGATCCGGCGAGAGATGCTGAACCACAATGAATGCCGCACCGGTATCGGTCGGGCAATGGCTGAAGAAATTCTCCAGCGCCTCCAGCCCGCCGGCGGACGCACCCACCCCGACGACATAGCCACTGAAGTCGCTGGGCGGTGCGGGCGCATCCACGGTTGTTTCAGGGTTTTTGCTCATGCTGCTGCTTGCGCGCTGTTTGCCGCGCAGGGTTCATGCCCCGCGTGCCGGATTCAGGGCCGAAACCCTTGTTGTATTGTGCCACCTTTCATTGTGCTCTTCCTGACATTCAGACAATGAACATAACGCGCATTGAGCGCGCCCAAACGGCATACACCCGCTCTATACTGGTGTTTTCACAGCCTCGGCCGACCCCATGCCCATCCTGATCTGCGGTTCCATGGCCTACGACACCATCATGGTGTTCCCGGAACGCTTTCGCGACCACATTCTGCCCGACAAGACCCACATGCTCAACGTGGCCTTCATGGTGCCGGAACTCCACCGCTACTTCGGCGGCTGTGCCGGCAACATCGCCTACAGCCTGAAAAAGCTGGGCGTCGAACCACTCCCCGTGGCCACCGTAGGCAGCGATTTCGACGATTACGCACGCCACCTCGACCACCTGGATATCGACACGAGCCACGTGCTCAAACTGGAGGACTTCTGGACCGCCCAGGCCTATATCACCACCGACATCGACGATAACCAGATCACCGCGTTCCACCCCGGGGCGATGAATGAAAGCCACCGCCAGGCGGTGCCGAGGGCTGCCGCGGCCGGCTATGGCATCGTCTCACCGGACGGCAGGCAGGCCATGCTCGACCACTCGGTCCAGTTTGCCGCAGCCGGCATCCGGCACGTATTCGACCCCGGCCAGGGCCTGCCGCTGTTCGACGGCGAAGAACTGAGCGCGATGATCGAGCGCGCCGAATGGCTGACGGTCAACTCCTACGAGTGGGAACTGCTCAGGCAGAAAACCGGTTTGTCTGCCGACGAGGTCTGGCAGCGTCTGGGTACCGGGCTGATCATCACCCACGGCGGCAAGGGTTCGGAGGTCATCGGACCCGAGGGTCGCGAGGCCGTTCCGGCCGTAGCACCCAGCGCGGTTCGCGACCCGACCGGCTGCGGCGATGCCTACCGGGCCGGCTTGCTGTTCGGCCTGGAGCGCGGGTGGGCCGCGGCTGACGCCTGCCGCCTCGGCGCAATCCTGGGGGCAATCAAGATTGCCCATGCCGGACCCCAGCAGCACGACTTCCCCCCCGGGGCGCTCGCCGAGCGCTTTCAGCGCGAGTTTGGCCGGCCCCTGCCGGGCTGATAAACTTCCACTTTTCGACTTCAGCGAACCCAAAAGCCATGGACAAGACAATCGACGGCAAGCATCTCAAGGACTCGTTTCTCGGCGAAGAACTCGACGATGCCGAAATTGCGGCGCTTCAGGAGGTCATGACCATCAAGACCGTGGCCAAGGATGAATTCCTGGCCGAAGAAGGCTCTACCGACCGCCACCTCTACCTGCTGGCCGATGGTGGGCTGGAAGTACTGACCCTGCAGCACGGTCACCCGACCCACATTTACGCCATGGCGCCGGGCGAGTTTGCCGGCACACGCGCCTTCATCGACGGCACGGCGCGCTCGGCAACGCTCAAGGCCCAATCCGATTCGGTCGTTTACTGCCTTGAGCCCGGCCCCTTTGAAACCCTGATCGAAACCCAGCCGCGCCTGGTCTACAAGATCATGCGCGCCATTTTCCGGATCACCCACCTGAACCTGATGCGCATGAACCGGGAAGCCCAGGAGCTGGCGAACTACGTCTACAAGATTGGCGGGCGCTACTGAGACCGGATTTGTCTACGCCGCGTGAATGGGGTATCTTTGACCCACGTAACGCAAATCATCGACTGGAGCCTGCGAGGAATGATCGAATGAAAAAAGTACTGCTTACTTTTGCCCTGCTGACCGCGCTGGGTCTTCTGGCTTTTCCGGCCCTCAGCAACGACCAGTGCATCATGTGCCACCAGGATCAGGCCGACAATCCGATCCCGGCCCATGAAAACTGCATGGCCTGCCATGCCGACGGGTCAGATGCACACCTGGACAACATGCGCGTCCATCCGGAACCGGTTACGGAGGATACCTGCACAACCTGCCATGCGCCGAATGAAGACTTCATGGCCATCTCTGCCCACCAGATGGGGATGGAATGCAGCGCCTGTCACACCATTCACGAAGACTGACCGCAGCCTGATTGGCGGAAAAACCCCGGGCCGCAACGGCAGCGTTGCGGCCCTTTTTGATTGCCCCGCTAGGCGCCCGTACAAGCCGCCGTGCGCGCGGCCCGTGAGCGGGCCCAGGCGATCAGCGCCACGGCCGTGATATTCATCAGCAAGGCATACAGAATGGCCGGCACCAGCATGGCCGGCACGCCAAACAGGCTGACCGCGATGAAGATCGCCAGGGCCGCGTTTTGCAAACCACCCTCCATGGCCACCGCGACCTGATCGGCCAGGTCCAGCTTCAGCCACCAGGCGCTACCCAGGCCGAGCGCCATGGTGCCGACATTGAGCGCCAGGATGTAAGGTCCCAGATCCAGCGCATGGCGGATCATCACCTCACCCTGGCTGATGAAAGCACCCACCACGATAAAGGCGAAGGCCGCCGTGGCCAGACGCCGAGCGGGCAGGCGCAGTCGATCGCCCCACCCCGGCCGGGTGTGATTGAGCAGCATACCGCTCAGTAGCGGCAGCCCGGTAACCAGAAAGACACTCAAAAGGATCTGACCCGGCGGCACGGTGATCAGGCTGGTCTCGCCCAGCAACCAGCCCTGCGAGGCCCACAGAATCAGGGGGATGGTCAGCATGCCGGCCATACTGGCCAGCGCCGTGGCCGATACCGACAGCGCGGCATTGCCGCCAGCCAGCACGGTGAGCAGATTCGAGGTGGGCCCGCCCGGGCAGGCCGCCAGGATCATGATGCCCAGGGCAAATTCCGGACGACCGTTGTACAGGGCGACCAGAATGGCGCCAATGATCGGCAGCAGCAGGATCTGGTTCCCCAGCGCAACCAGCAGACCGCGCGGGGCCCGAAACACCTCGAGAAAGTCGGCCAGGCGCAAGCCCAGACCCACGGCAAACATGATGAAGGCAAGCCCCAGCGGCAGCAGGATATTGTTCACGGTGCAGTTCCGGTGACAGTCACTGAGGCGATGATACCCGCAGCGACCGCCAGACTTAAGACCATCTGAAAGCGAGTGGTGCGGCGCAGGTTGGCATTCCCGGCCTGCGCCGACAGGGGTGGCTGAAGCGAACGCAGAATCGCCGGCAGCAGGGCCAGGCTCGGCAGACCCAGCACAGCCCCCGACCAGGGTGGTCCCCACCAGGCCAGCAGGCAAATGGCCGGCACAACTGCCAGCAGCATCCCGGCAATGGCCCGGACCGACCCCTGCTCGCCCAGCCGGATGGCGAGCGTCTGTCGCCCTGCCCGGCGATCGCCGTCCAGATCTCGCAGGTTATTGATGGTCAGCACCGCGGCCGCCGGCAGACCGACGACCAGGCCGGCCAGCAGCATTGGCCCGGTAACAAGCCCGCTGTATAACCAGCCGACCCCGGTCACCGCGACGAAACCAAAAAACAGCAGGACCACCAGTTCACCGAAGGGGCCGCGGGCAATCGGGCGCGGCCCGCCGGAGTAGGCCCAGGCGGCAGCCACGGCCAGCAGGCCAAGCAGAACCAGCGGCCAGCCACCGACGACCACCAGGTAGAGCCCGCTGAACACGGCCAGGCCAAAACTCACCCGGGCCGCGAACAGCACCCGGCTGGCGCTGACCCAGCCCCGGGAGGTCACCCGCGGCGGTCCGGCCCGATCGATTTGATCGGTGCCGTCGAGCGCGTCGGCGGCATCGTTTTGCAGGTTGGCCCCGATCTGCATGCAGGCCGCCGACAGGGCCGCGGCCAGGCTGATATCGAGCCGCACCAGACCGCTTTCAGCCCAACCGGCTACCGAGCCCAGCAGGACAGGCGAAAGCGACAGCGGCAGAGTATGCGGGCGGATCGCATGCCATGCGATTGTCGGCCAGCGTGGCGAGTTGGAAGTCATGACGAGATTATCCCCGACCAGAGCAGCCATCGCAGGCTGTTGTCCGGTGCCGCCGGGTCGGTATACTGCAGATTGGGTATGCTGGACTGCCAAGGCCGAACGAATGCTGGACGAACGCAAACATCCGCGCTATAGCTCGGTGATTTATCTCAAGGTATTCAACCGCGACCACGGCGGGCTGGTCGGACACCTGGTCGATATTTCCGAGCGCGGCCTGATGCTGGTCACCGAAAACCCGCTCGAGAAAGGTGCCCGGCTGCGTCTGCAATTCACCCCGCCGGAGGAATGGGGGCCGCGCGAGCCGGTCGCCTTTGAGGCCGAGGTCCGCTGGTGTCGACCCGAAGCCAACCCGGAGTTGTTTGATCTGGGCCTGCTTGTGCTCGCGCCGTCGGCCGAATTCCGCCAGGCCATGGAGCAACTGACGGCCGGCTACGTGTTCACAGGGGTCGACTAGCGGGCCACGCGGCAAGCCCTTAAGGATACTCTCAGGGCTCGAACACATCACCCTCGGCGGCCGTTTCGGGTATCTCGGCGACCTCCTGTTCATCGAACGGAGCGGCCATTTTCCCCATGTGCTGCAAAATCGTCTGGAAGACGTGGCCGTGGAGCAGAATCGCCTCGCGCCGCTCGGGTGGGTCGAACTCCAGGCCAAAGAGCGTGCCGGCAGTGTCGTCACCGGCCGACAGTACGGCGGTGTTGCGGATGGTCGCGCGCAGCCGGATTTCTTCGGCAAAGCCTGCCACTGCCACGCGCATGGCCACCGCCAGACGATCGCCGAGCGCACCCAGGCGGGCACTGCTGCTGACCAGCGCACCGGTGGTGCTGATGTCGCGAGTACGTCCGGCGAAAGCAGGGTGAACCCGGTCCGGCTGATCGTCCGGCCCCAGGCGGCGCAAAGAAACCACCGAATCCAGACTGACCCGCAAGGCCTTGCGCACACTGCTGCTTTGCAACTCCCGCGGGTAGCCCAGGTGCAGGTAGGGATACGGTCGGGCGCAGCTGCGCAAGACCGTGGAATTGAAGCCGACAACGTCATTGCCGACCATCAGGCGCACGATGACGGCCTGATCCTGGCGCACCAGCATGATCCGCCCTGCCACCTGCGGCGTACTGACCAGAATGCTGCGGCCGGGATAACAGCCCACCACCTTCACGTAGTGTCGGTTGCCGGCATTGTCGTTGACGAACTGCAGCTGCAGCGAGTCGCCGACTTCCAGCCCCAGGTTCGCACTGTCCATCAGCCGCGTGTCCTCCATTGGGGTGTGAGCATCTTACCCGCTCCTATGATCGAGCGCCAAACCGATCCGGCGCAAAAGCCCTATCATTAGCTCATCATGTTGACTTGAGACAGGGAGTATCCGCTATCTGATGTCCGATCGCCGCCACTACAAAATGGTCGATGTAGGTGCCAAGGCCGTCACCCGGAGACGGGCCATTGCCACCGGATTCATCCGCATGTCCGCCGCCACCTTCGTGCAGGTCCGTGACGCCACCCTGCCCAAGGGAGACCCATTGCGCCTGGCCGAAGTGGCCGGCGTGCTGGCGGCCAAGCGGACCGCCGAAATCATCCCGCTGTGCCATCCGCTGGGCCTGGATCACGTCGCCGTCGCGTTCCGACCCGATGAAACCCTGCCCGGCGTTCATGTATTCTGTCAGGCAGCAACGTCGGCGCGCACTGGCGTGGAAATGGAGGCGCTGGCCGGGGTCAGCGGCGCATTGATGACCATCTGGGATCTGGCCAAGCAGGTTCAGGCTGATCTGGCCATTGATGGCATCCGCCTGCTGCTCAAGGAAGGCGGCAAGTCGGGGCTGTTCATCCACCCCGATGGTTTGCCTACACTGCCGCAGGGTTTTGAGCCGCCGGAGACGGCCTGACAGCACTGCTGGCCGCGGGCTTCGAGATTGATATGGCGAGGAGATGAACTGCATGAACCGAGCAATCACCGTACGTTTGTTTGGCGCCTTTCGCCAGGGAAATCCAGACAGCCGTCTGACGGTGGAGATTCCCGAGCAGGCCCGCGTAGCGGATCTGCGCGCGGCCATGGAAGCCACTCTGCGTGACGCCAATGCCCGCTCGCTGCTCAAGGCCTCGGCGTTTGCCACCGACAGCGCCGTGCTCGACGATGACGAGATCGTGCCCGACCGCGAGATTTCCATTCTGCCGCCGGTCTGTGGCGGCTGACGGTGCCAAACGGAGGGCCCGCATGATCCATGTTGACATTACCGAAGCGATCCTCGATCCAATGGCTGCCCTGCAGCACTGCTGCAGCGACGCGCACGGCGCCGCCGCCCTTTTCATCGGCCGGGTTCGCAACCTCAACGACGGCCGTCCCGTGACCGCGGTCAGTTACGACCTTCATCCGCAGTTGTGTCGGAACATCTTCAGTGAAATCTGCCAGGAGGCGATTGACCAATGGGGGCCGGATCTGCGCGTCTACCTGGTTCATCGTCAGGGACGCCTGGAAATCGGCGAGGCCAGCGTGATCACCGCGGTCAGTTCCGGGCATCGGGATGAGTCGTTCAAGGCCTGCCGCCATTTGATCGAACAGATGAAAGTCCGCGCGCCGATCTGGAAACAAGAGCACTACGTTGACGGCGACAGCGAATGGATCAAGGGCCATGCCTTGCGCAGCAGCGACTGAGCGCGTCGGCCTGGTTCTGGCCGGCGGGCGTGACGGAGCAGACTGGCCCTGGCGGCACGGCATCTCGCTGCGGGAACAGGCCGAGCGCATTCTGCAGCGCGCCGGCGTGGAAACGGTTCTGATCAGCGGCATCGACGACTGCGCCAATGCCATCCCCGATCGGGTCGAGGGTCTTGGACCGCTGGGCGGGCTGCGCTCCGCGCTGGATCATCCGGGTCTCGCCGCCGGAGCAACCCTGATCATTGTCGCAATCGACATGCCGGCCGTGAGCCCGCGCGCACTGGCGCGGCTGGCCGACATCGCCGAGTTTGACGGCCGCGGGGCGCTGTTTGACCTGGGGCCGCTGCCCATGGTCTTGCGAGCCGGACCCGAGCTGCAGGCCGCAGTTGACGCCACCCTGTCCACCGAAGCCTCGCTGGCGGCTCTGGCGGCAGGCTTGCAGCTGCCCGTGGTTGCCTCGCTGCCGGATGACGGTCTTGACCATGCGGCCAGCCTGGAGGAGCTGAACGAGCTGCGCCGGCGCCTGGAGGCGGCGGGCTCAAGCCCATGAGCGAACGCTATGCCAAACAGATCATCCTGCCCGAAATCGGGCCAGCCGGGCAAAAGCGACTGGCCGCCGGGCGGGCGCTGTGCGTGGGCGCTGGCGGGCTGGGCTGCGCCGTACTGCCCTATCTTGCCGGCGCCGGCGTCGGCCACATCACTGTCATCGACAATGACCGAGTCGACCGCAGCAACCTGCAGCGCCAGGTGTTGTTTGGCGAATCCAGCCTCGGCCGGCCCAAGGTCGAGGCCGCCGCCGAGCGGCTCACCGACCTGAACCCGGACATCGAAGTTCGGGGCCTCAACGCGCGCCTGGATCTGGACAACATCGAAGCCTTGCTGACCGAGCACGACGTGATCATCGACGGCAGCGACAATTACGCGACCAAGTACCTGGTGGCCGATGCCTGCGTCAAGTTCGACCGGCCCCTGGTCTACGGCTCGGTCACCGGCATGGAAGCCCTGGTCACGGTATTCCATGCCGGCCACGGCCCGTGCCTGCGCTGCCTGTTCCCGGAAGCGCCCACCGGCTGGGTTCCGAACTGCGCCGAGGCCGGCGTGCTGGGCTCACTGGTCGGCATGACCGGCAGTCTCCAGGCCAGTGAAGCAATCAAACTGCTGCTGGGCTGCAATGGCGAACTGGAAAGCCTGTGCGGCCGGTTGTGGGCGATGGATGCCCGTGACGGCCACAGCCGCCTGATGGCCGTACGCCGCCGCCCGGACTGCGCGGTCTGCAGCGGATCGGTCGACAACATCGTCCTGCATGGCGCAACGGCACCCGCGCTGCGCGAGATTGACGTGGCCGAAGCCGCGACCCTGACCGACTGGACGTTCCTGGACGTGCGCGAGCCCGACGAATTCGCAGCCGGGCATATTTCCGGCGCGGTCAACCTGCCGCTGTCGGATCTGCAGTCCGGTCACACCCCACCCAACCTGTCCCGCTGCGTGCTGTACTGCGAGAGCGGGGCACGCTGTCGCACGGCGGCCGAGATTCTAAGGCGTTACGACTATCAGGACATCCGCGGTTTGCGCGGGGGCTATCCTGCCTGGCAGGCCAGCACCCGGGGTCTGCATTCAACCCAAGATAAGGAGCTTTTCATGAGCAACGACATTCCCTACACCTTCGGCCGTTTTACCGACCGCTTCCCCGAGGTTGCCGCGGCCCACAGCCAGATGGGCGGCAGCCTGGACAGCGCCGGCCCGCTGGATGAAAAAACCCGCGCCCTGGTCAAGATTGGCATCTGCGCCGGCGCGCGTCTGGAGTCGGCGCTGAAGTCGCACGTGCGTCGCGCCCGCCAGCACGGGGTCAGCGCCGAGGAAATCGAACATGCCATCGTGCTGGGCACCAACACCGTCGGCTTCCCTTCGACCGTGGCCGCCTGGCAGTGGGCGAGCAAGGCCCTGGCGGATAGCGACAAGGGCTAAAAGCCGCGCCCCAACGAGCAAGCGGCTTGGTTGCATTCGACCGCTGATGCACAAAGCAGTATTTGATCAGCATCAAATTGCCTGCCGGTGCCACCGTTTATCATTGATTTCCATATTTGTGAGGAAATGAGTCATGGCCGAACACGAGAAGCGTCCCAATATCATCGTCCGGCTGTTCCGCTGGGTTTGGAACCTGATCACGCAGCCGGCGGCCAAGCTCGGGGCGGGTGTGCTGGTCATCATCGGGGTGGTGGTCGGCATCGCCGGCTGGCAAACCAAGATGACGATCATCGACGTGACCTCAACGACCGAATTCTGCATCAGCTGCCACGAAATGGAAGCCTTCGTGTTGCCGGCCGTGGCCGAGGGATCGCACTGGAACAACGCGAGCGGCGTGCGGGCCGAATGCGCTGACTGTCACTTGCCCAAGGAGTACTTCCCCAAGATGGCGGTCAAGATCAACGCCGGCCTGGTCGAACTGCCGGCCCACTTAATGGGCAAGATCAGCACACAGGAAAAATACGACGACTACCGTCCGGTCATGGCGAACCGCGTCTGGGACAAGATGAAGGCCACCGACTCGCGCGAGTGTCGCAACTGCCATACCTGGGAAGCCATGGCCGAAGAAGGCCAGAGTCGCCCCGCCTGGATGCTGCATCAGCGCGCCCAGGAACAGGGCCAGACCTGCATCGACTGCCACGACGGGGTAGCCCACGGCATGTCGCGGCGCGACTACGAGCAGGCCGAGGCAGCCGCTGCCGGCAGCCCGTAACCATCGGTTTTGCATTCACCCGGCAACCGTCTGTTTGCCGGGTCAGTAATAGGCGCCCTGGCTGCCCGGCATCACGTTCTGCTCGTCGATGACCCGCTCGATACGCTCGACCAGGTTGTCGGCAGCCGGCAGATCGCCGCTGTCGGCAAGAAAAAGGATCAGGTTCACCTCGCGCTGAACGACGATGCGGTTGTAGTCGTGGACGTGGCGCCATACGGTGACGGCCTTTTCGGCCGCTCCGTCCATGGCATGCGCCAGGCCAACGTAGAGCAGAG
>PXBD01000054.1 GCA_003565625.1 Gammaproteobacteria bacterium | reverse complement strand
CCTCGGCGAGCGCGGCCAGATAGCGCGTTGCCGTCCCGGCGGTGTGCTGATAGCCGAAGCGTGGCAGGCGCCATATGCGAAACCCCGGAAGCCGTCGGCTTCGGCTTTCCCGAACCGGCAGGGGTGGCAGCCCTTCGACCGGAATCTTCCGCAGCCGCACGGCCCCGTGTTCCAGGTCTGCGATGCTCGGCTGCAGGTCGGCCGGCAGCAGCGAGGGCCTAACCTGGTCGGGGGATTGACCGACATCTTCTGTCTTGGAGCCTCTCGAATCGGTCACGCCTGCGCCTGCGATGCGTCCCGCCCACATAACTCGGCGTAAAGCGCTTCATGCCGGTCGGCCATGGCGCGAACCGAGAAGTCGGTGTGGGCCCGTTGCGCGGCGGCCCGCGCCATCTCGGTCGCCTGGGCCGGCTGGCTGAGGATCCCCGTAATCGAGCTGGCCAGGGCCTCGGCATCGTCGGCGGGGCAGAGATAACCATGCTGACCATGGGTGATCAGTTCCGGTACGCCGCCCACGCGGGTCGCGACGATCGGCACCTCGGCCAGCATGGCCTCGATCAGCGACAGAGGCAGGCCTTCGCTGAGCGAACTGGAGACCAGGCAGTCAATTTCCGCCAGGAAAGCCGGGACATCCTGGACATGACCCAGAAACGTGACCTCCCGCCCCAGCCCGAGTTGCCGGACCTGGCTCTGCAGCGCCTCGAAGAGTCCCGCATGGTCCGGCTGGCCGGCGATCTGCAGACGAATACCGGGATGGGTCTCGCTAAGTTTCGCAAAGGCCGCCAACAGGACGGGATAGCCCTTGGCGCGCCGGATGTTGCCCAGTGCGCCGATGGTGACGGGCTTGTCCTTCATGCGTTTCCGTATTGGATGGGGCTGCGTATCGTCCACTGGCACACCGTTGTGGATCACCTGGCACAGGGGGGCAATCCCGGGATGCTGGTTCAGGGTTTCTTGCTGCAGGGCTTCCGAGACGAAGAGCAGGCGCCTGACCGTTCGGCCGAGGACGAAAAACTTGGCGTGACGCATCCAACTACTGCCCTGGATGTCACTCTGGCCATGGATCGTGCAGACCACCGGCAGGCGGTGTCGGCGACCGACCAGAGCCGCGAAGACGCCGACATTGAACATGTGGGCGTGGATCAGATCGGGTTCGTGTTGCTCCACCAGGCGCTGCAAGCCACGCAAGGTGGCCAGACGGCTGGCGGGTAACTGATCGGTGGTGCTGGCCCATGGCAGTCCCAGGCGTTGGGCGGCGTCTGCGACCCAGCCGGGGTTGCGCACTGCAATCAGGCAGTCGTGACCGCGCTGCTGCATGGCGAGGGCTAGATTGAGCACGGTTTGCTCCGCGCCTCCCGGACCACCGGTTTCGTTGACGAACAACAGCCTCATGGTGTGCGTTCGGATGCGGTCGATGTCCTGTTGCCTTGGCGCACGAGCGCGTCGAGATCACCGGCACCGATCGACTCCAGTGCGTCAGCGAGTTCGGTAACCGTCGTGGCGCAGTCCGGCTCATGACAGCGCGCGTTCAGCGAGAACAGGGTGCCGTCGCGGCGGCCCTGGAACGCCCCGCGCAGAAGCAGGGCCTTGGCCTCGAGGTTGCCGGTGGTCCATGCGCCGGCGACGTTGTAGGACCAGAGAACGGCCTTGCGGTAACCGGCGAGGCGATGCTCGAGCACCATGGTCTGCCAGGCGGTGCCGTCGATATCCAGTGTGTCGCGGTGGATGACCTGCCAGGTGCCGCCTTCCACCAGCCGGTTGCCATGCTGCACCAGTTCGCTGCCCTGGCGCTGGTCGGCATAGTGCCAGAGGCCCAGGTGGGCGGTGTTTTCACCGTCGCTGTACGACTGCCGCAGGACGGATGGGGATCCGCGCAGGATCGGCTGCCAGGCGGCGTCGTCGCCATTGGCGGTCTGTTCCAGCGGGCCGAGGCGTTCCGGCGCCTGGAGCCGGATATCCGTTGTCTGGCTGAAGGGCGCCGACAGCAGGAAGGATGGCAGGAGGGTCAATGCCGTCAGGCTGACCAGCGCCACGGCCAGGCGTGGAGTCGAGGCGTGGGCATGCCGCGGGAGTGCTTGCCGTACGGGTGCCGGCGGTTCCGGTCGGCGGTTCATCATCCAGTTGGCGAGCAGGAAAAACGGCACCAGGGTGACGGCGAAAAGGACCCAGCCGAAGAATTCATGGTCGTCTATCAGCCCGCTTTCCATCCGCGTCTCGTAACCGACCAGGATGATGATGAAGATGCGGACCCAGTTGACCAGCAGGGCGAGGCCGATGGCCGCCGCATGCAGGGCGACCCAGTCCCGGACATGGCGGAAGTTCAGGGTGCTGAACAGCGTCGCGAGGGTGAGCGCCACAACCAGGTAGCGCAGCCCGGAGCAGCCATCGGCGATCTCGAAAATGCCGATGTCGAGCAGTCGGATGTAGATGCCTTCCACATGGAAGTGGATGCCGCGCACGCCGAGCAGGATATCGTTGGCAACCACGGCGGCCCACACCAGCGGCGGCGTCAGATAGTCCCAGAGGGGGATGGCGTAGAACAGGAAGCCGATCGGAATCAGGAAGTGCAGCCCGGCGCGCCAGCCGACCATGGCATTGATCAGCGCCCACAGGAGGACGACGGCGCCGGCCTGCTGCAGCACCTGAATGTTGACCACGCTGACCAGTGCCAGCCCGAAGGCGGTGAGGGCGGCGAAGGCGATGCCGCTGAGTGCGGGATCGAGCGCGAATTCCTGTCGCCGCAACAGTCGTGCGGTCAGGAAGATGCTGACCGCAAGCACGAACAGGCCATGGGAATAGGCCTGATCGAACAGCAGCCAGCGCTGCATCAGGGCTTCCAGTGCCGGATACGTGAGCAGCACCGTGATGGCAAGTGCGGCCAGCACCAGCAGTAGATCCGGGCGGAGCAGGGCCGCCAGTTGCCCGGAAATGTCGACTCCGCGGAAGATCGGCCTAGAAGACACGGGTGATTTCAAAGATGATCGCGTTTTCCGTGTAATCGCTACCATCCCGATCGGACGAACGCTCCTGACGCCGCAGCGTCACACCGCCCTGCATGGTGGGGCTCAGCAGATGGGCGGCACTGACCGCGATGCCACGGGTCGTGTCGCTGTCGCCTTCACGGAATTCCTGGCGGCGCCAGGAAACGCGTGGCGTCAGTGTCGTGCGGGGCATCCACTGCCAGCGCCAGAACAGGTCGCCACCGTAGTTGGTGGTGCTCTCGTTCGCTTCAATCAGTTCGCGCCGCTGATGAAAGCCCGACAGGCGTATGGTGGAACGCCCGGTCCGCACCGTGGCGGAGGCGTTGGCGCGCTTGCTGATAAAGACTTCCTGCTCGATATCCACCAGCGGGATCAGGTCCAGTTCGCCGGTTTCGGGGTCGAAATCGATGAAGAACTGCTCGTCGCTGAGAAAGAAGCGATCGGAGATTTCCTGGGTTTCCCGATAACTGGCCTGGAACACGGCAATCGCCGTCTGACGGCTGGCGGAGAAGAAATACGTGTCACCGAAGAAGCGCTGCCCGTAGCGGGCCTCGAGCCGGGTCTTTTCGTCGTTGTAGCGGAAGCCGGCCTCCCAGTACTCGTCGCCGAATCTGTTCTGGGTGCCATCGCGTCGCGTCTCGGTCTCCAGGCCGCCGCGTGCGATCAGCTGAATGCGCGGACGGACAAAGTAGCCCAGTTCGATGAAGGCGTCATCGAAGTAGCGATCACGCCTGAAATTGCTCTGGCTGACCTGCTGCGTCTGGACCGAACCCTGCCAGGAATAGGGTTGCGCGGCTTGCGGGCTGGTGACCAGAAAGCTCCCGCTTTGCCGTGTGGTGTTCGTGGTATTCCGGTTGCCTTCACGACGCTGGTAGGTGTAGCGCGTGACCGATGACCCCACGGGCCCGAGATCCTGCAGGAAGTAAGGGCTGAAGCGATACGTTGCTACATCGGCGCGGTTGCCCGTATCGAGGGCATTGTCAGAGGAAAACGCACCCCGGGTGGTGATCGGCTCCTGGCCGAAGCTGCCGTCCACATCCAGAAACAGCCGTTCGCGGATGATTTCCGAGCGGGTGCCGATATTGGCCTGCTGGAAGACGTCGTCGCGGCTGGAGTCATCCCAGTACTTGAGCAGCTCGGCCCGATAGTCGGCCTGCACCTGTACGCGGCGACCGACATTGCAGAAACTGATGGCCGGAATGAGCTGGCTGACGAAGTCGCTTTCCTTGTTGCTGTCCGACAGCGTGATGTTGTCCGAGTAGGTCTGGCGGAAGGTCAGCGACGGCGTCAGCAGGTAAGGGCGGCCGTCGCGATTCCGCAGGTGCAGCGCCGCCAGGCCGGCATCGCGCTCCGCGCCGCCCGGCAGCGGGAGGTTGCACCCCTGCAGGGTCGAGAGCGGTTGCGGGCCCCTGGGCTCGGGCCCGCGTTGCTCCGGGTCGAGGACCTGCGCGCTGCCTGTGGTGGCAATGACCAGATTGCCGAGGAGCGCGGCTGCCAGCGCGCCGGCCTTAGCTGTTGCCGTACGCTTCGCCATAATAGCCCCCATACTCTTCGTCCGCGGTGCCGCCACCCAGGGTCTGATTCAGGATCAGGTTGATCGGCTTGTTCGGATCCAACATGTCGAGCGCTGCCAGCACCTGATGCTGCATGGTCGAGGAGGCCTTGACGACCATGACGACTTGCCCGATGCCGGCGGCAAGCGCCGTGGCTTCAGGGGATTTCAGGATCGGTGCGGAATCGAACAGCGTGATGTGATGAGGGTTGGGGTCGGCCACCCGTTTCAGGACCTCACCCATGCGCGCGCTGGAAAGGAGTTCTTCGCCGAGCCCGTGCTGACCTCCGGCCGGAATGATGGAGAGGGAATCGATATTCGTCAGGCGAAGGACTTCCGCGATGTCGAGCTGGCTGTTCCCCAGCAGGTCCAGCAGGCCGGGCTCATCGACCAGATCGAGCAGGCGGGTGATCCGGGAGCGCGAGATATCGCCATCCACCAGTGTTACCGAGAGATCCGGGTCCTGCGCGATGCTCATGGCCAGATGCAGGGCGGTGAAGGTTTTTCCCTCGCCCGCGACCGCGCTGGTGACGACCATGGTATTGCCGCGCGGAACGGCGGTGACGCCACGCCCCAGCGCATTCGCGATGAGCGGACGTTTGATGCGGCGGTACTGGTCGCGCAGGGTCTGCCGCATCTCGGCCGGCGGCAGGATGTCGTAGCGCCGCAGCTTGCTCATGTCGACCAGCGGCTTGCCGCCGGCAGGGGCGGGCTGGAACGGCGCGTCCGGACTCGGCTGCGCACGGTCCTGCGGTGTTTGCATCTTGCCGTCCTGCGACCGGGCGTTCGCCTGCAGGCGGTTGAGTGCTTTTTCTATCGTGCTCACAGCGGCAGCCTCCGGATCAGTCGCTCCAGTTCGTCTGCCATCAGGTCGGCATGCAACGCTCCGGCGAGAATTGCGGCGGCCAGGGCGACCACCATCAGCATGAAGAGCGACAACGCGCCGGCTTTGACGCGACGCTGACGTCGCGTCATCACCAGGCTGACCGATCCGAGTACCGGCCGGCCGGTGATTTCGCTGAGCGAATACCGTCCCTGGAACACCGGGCGCAACTGGCCGAGCAGGAAGGCGACAACACCGCCGGCACCGAGGCTGACCGGCAGCAGGGCCATCATGTAGAGCGTCCGTGGCGGGCCGGTGGGGTTGCTCGGTGTCTGCGGCGGGTCGATCAGCTGGAAGCGCATCTGACCGCCCGCGGCATCGGCCTGGGATGACATTTCCGCCGTGCTCAGGCGGCTCAGCAGCGTCTGGTAACGTTCGCGGGTCACTTCGTAATCGCGGTTCAGGTCGGCAAGCCGGGTTTCGACATCGGTCAATTCATCGACCTGGGACCGGAGGTTGGCAATGCGCCGCTCACGATCCTCGACCTGTGAATTCAGGGCGGCGATTTCGGCGTTCCAGTCGTTCAGCCGGATACGCAGTTCCTGGTAGACCGGGTTGCTGGTCGGGTCGCCGGCGGTCTGCCGGGTCGGGTTGGCCGCCTCGCGCTCGCGCTCGGCCAGCTGCCGTTCGATCTGTGCTTCGAGCGCCCGCACGTCGGGGTGATTTTCGGTATAGCTCAGCAGCAGTTCATTAAGCCGCTGGCGGCTTCGGTTCAGCTGCTCGTCAAGCATGGTGACCCGGGGGTTCGGGACGTCCTCAGACAACTGGCCGGCCTCGATGTTGCGCAGTTCCTGGCGCAGGCTGTCGCGCCGGTTGGCCGCAGTCCGCAACTGGGATTGCAGATCCTCCAGGGCGTTTTCCGCGTCCCGGAGCCGCGCGTAGAAATCCCGTCCCCCCTGCTCGGGCAGGAGTCCGATGTTCTCGCGCTTGAATGCGGCGATGCGTTGCTCCGACTCGCGCAGTCTTTCCTCGTAGGACTCCACCTGCCGTTCGAGAAAGCCCGTGGCGGTGGCGGAATCCGACAGCGACATGCCCATGGTCTGTTCGGTCAGGATGTCGAGTGTCGACTGCACGACCTGGCGGGCCACATCGGGGCGGTCCGACCTGTAGCTGATTTCGTAGAGGTTGGTCCGTGAACGCGCATTGAGCTGGATGTTGCGCCGCAGCCCGTCGAGGATGCGTTCCTCCTGTTCCGACGAGCGGGCGCGGGTCATCATGTCCGCCTCGTTGGCGATCCGTTGCAGGTTGTCCCGGCTGAGCAGTGTGCCGGTCAGGATCTGCAGCCGGGTGTTCAGGTCGGGTGAGACGGCGAGGTCCGCGAGCAGCGGGCCGAGCATGGATTCGGTGTCGACCTGAACCCGTGCCTCAACCTCATACTGGTCCGGCATTTCGAGGACGTAGTAGGCCCCCGCCAGAGCGACGATAAAAGCGGTCATCAGGGCGAGCCAGCGATATCTCCACGCGCTCCGAATTTCGCCCAGAATGCGGATATAGATTTCACGCATTGCGATACCTGGTCCTGTCCCGATCGTGCAAAAAAGGGCGGCGCGATGCGCTCAACGACTTCACCCTCAGTCTACAACTCCCGAAACCGAGAGCCATAGTCGGAGGGTTGATCTCGGTCAAACAGAGGTGTCTCAGAAAAACGCCTCGGGGATCACAAGGATGTCGCCAGGTCGGAGAGCGTGGTTGTGGCGCATGTCCCCGTCGCTGAGCAGGTCGTTGAGCCTGACCCGGTAGGTCGTGGCGTCGGCCCCGGTCCCGCGAACCAGCCGTGCGCGATTGCCCGCGGCGAATTGCGTCAGGCCACCGACCTGGATCAGGGCATCCAGCACGGTCATGCCGTCGCGATAGCTCAATGCCTGGGGCTGAACGGCCTGGCCGATGACGCGAATCTGCGACTCGTAGGTACCGACGAAGTTGTTCACGATGACCGTGACGTTGGGATCACGAATGTATTCGGACAAGACCTCTTCGAGGTCGACGGCCAGGTCGCGCGGCTTCTTGCCGGCAGCCTGGATGTCCTGAACCATCGGTACCGAGATCTTGCCATCGGGACGGACGGCGACAGTCACCGACAGGTCGGGGTTGTTGCGGACATATGTGGTGAGCTGGTCGCCGGCGCCGATTATGTAGTCCGATTCGCCGACGTCGCTGGGTGTCGGTACGTCCCCGCTCGACTGCATCCCTGCGCAGGCCGTCAGTAGAAAGCTGACCAGCAGCAGGCCTGACGTGATACCAAATCTGGAAAATGTCATCGCTCAAATCCCCAAGCTGAAAACCCTGAAAAAAATCCGCCGAACCGTCCGTTCTTGTGCGTGGTCCGCGCAGTATCCGCAACTTGGTGGCAGGATTCCGACATCGATCGCTGAAATCTGCGTGACCTGTCGCCAATTTACCACAGTGCGCCTCACGGAAGCGATCACTGCGGTCATTGTCAGCAGGCCCTGCGCCGGCATCGGGCGGGCCTCCGCCACGGGGCCGCGCGCCGTGTGCAGCACCCGTTGCCGCAGGCCCGTTTCCGGGCCGTGTCGGCGATTTCCGGGCAGGCCCCGTTCGCTCGACTGTCACCAATAACCCTTCAGAGTAGTCGCTCCCGCGGCCTTCGCATGGATGGATATGTACGGTGACGCAACAAGTGCGCGATTTCAGGTCTTCGGGCGCGTGATAATCCGCCAACGAGCGCTGGATCCCGTCTGCAGCGCTTGCCGGTTTCGTAGGCCGTACACCGCGTGCGTTCGCGTTGCGAACAGCACCCTACAACGGCGCTCGCGTCCGCCCGGTCCGCGTAGGGTGCTGTTGGCGGGCGCTAGCCCGGCAACGCACGCGGTGTCGGGCATCTGCCCGTGGCACGCGGCCCCCGCCCTGGTCGCGTGAGCCGTCATCGCCGTAGGTGCCATGGGTTTGCGCATCGACATGGGCCCGTTACCGACGGTGCGTTGGATGTGGTGCCCGCATTCGGCCGGCCCGCGTAGGGTGCTGTTGGCGGGCGCTAGCCCGG
>PXBD01000092.1 GCA_003565625.1 Gammaproteobacteria bacterium | reverse complement strand
TTCGCCGTGGTTGACGGCGCCATGAACGATCTGCTGCGGCCTTCTCTCTATGGCGCCTGGCAGCGTGTGGTGCCAGTGGCGCCGCGGCCTGGCCCGCCCGCCATCTGGGATATCGTCGGCCCGATCTGCGAATCCGGCGATTTTCTGGCCCGGGATCGCGAACTGGTGCTGGCCGAGGGCGACCTGCTGGCCGTGCTGCAGGCCGGGGCCTATGGTTTTGTCATGGCCTCCAATTACAACACCCGGCCACGCGCCGCCGAGGTGATGGTTGACGGTGATCGGGCAGAACTGGTACGACGGCGGGAAACCGTGGCCGATCTGCTGGCCGCAGAGCAGGGGCTTGAATCGTCATGAAGTTGCGCTTCACCAAGATGCACGGGCTCGGCAATGACTTCATGGTCATTGACGGTGTGACCCAGGATGTCCAGTTGACGCCGGCACAGGTGCGTGCCTGGAGCGATCGGCATTTTGGCGTTGGCTTCGATCAACTGTTGCTGGTGCAGCCACCGGAAACGCCCGATGTGGCCTTTCGGTACCGAATCTACAATGCCGATGGTGGCGAGGTGGAACAGTGCGGTAACGGGGCGCGCTGCTTTGCGGCCTATGTACGCCGGCAGGGTCTGACGGCCAACGACCGGATACCGGTACAGACCTCCGGCGGCCGCCTGGAGCTGGAACTGCTAGCCGATGGCCAGGTGCGCGTCGATATGGGCGTACCCCGGCTGGCGCCGGCCGAGGTGCCGTTTGCCGCCGAGCACTTTGAAATCGAGCAGGTTGTCAGTCTTGAAGACGGCCGCACCCTGAGTGTCACCCCGGTCTCCATGGGCAACCCCCATGCTGTGTTGTTCGTCGACGAGCCACCGGCGGATGAAATGGTGGCCGACCTGGGGCCGCTGCTGGAGCGCCACCCGAGTTTCCCCGCGCGCGCCAATGTCGGTTTCCTGCAGGTACAGAGCCCCACCGCCGGCCGCCTGCGGGTGTTCGAGCGCGGCGTCGGCGAAACCCTGGCCTGCGGCAGCGGCGCCTGTGCAGCGCTGGTGGCGGCGCGCCTGCGCGGCGTCATGGCGTCAGCCGTGACCCTGAACGTCAATGGCGGCAGCCTGTCGTTGAGTTGGGCCGGTGAAGGAGAGCCTGTTTACATGACAGGGCCGGCCACCTTCGTATACGATGGCGAGATCAACCAGGAAGTGTGATCATGACCAAAGCCGATGCCTCTCTGAACGAGAACCACCCACAGGGACCAAGCGCTGATGAGGTCGCTGCGTGGCTGGAGCACAATCCGGAATTCTTCGCCGGCCGCGAGGCCCTGCTCAAGGTGATGCAGATACCGCACCACAGCGGTCAGGCTGTATCGCTGCTGGAGAAGCAGAATGATCTGCTGCGCCGCGAAGCCAACAACCTGCGCGAGCGACTGCACCACCTGATTGCCACGGCGCGCGACAACGACCAGTTGTTCATGCGTCTGCGCGCACAGGTCCTGCATTTGCTGGATGCCCGCGACTGGGCCGGCGTGCTGCAGGCTCTGAGCCAGGGCCTGACCCGACATTTCGATGTGGATCGAGTGCAGATTCAGGTGCTGGACGAGCGGTTGCATGTGCCCGGATCCATCAGTCATCTGATGACCGAAAACGCCGTCAGGCAAGTCTGGCCAGCCGTGGTGGAAGAGCACAAATGCTGGTGTGGCCCGGTCGACCCCGAGGTGGCCCGGCGCATGCTGGGTGACGACGCTGTCGCCGCCGGCTCGATTGCCGTGGCCCCCCTGCTGCATCAGGACCGATTGATTGCCGTGATGGTACTGATAGCGGAAGACTCCGAGTATTTTCGCTCCAGTATGGATACACTCTTTCTGAACCATGTGGCGGAAGTGACCGGACGACTGGCGCGCTCCGCGCTGAACTGACTCTGGTAGTGCTTTGCGCGAAACATAAGCTTCGTCAGAAAATTTTTAACCCTGAGAGTAGTTGAAGGTTCTTGAGAGCACTTATACGATGCTCAAAGTTGTAAACTGAAGATTCAGCCCACTGTCACTGTAAAGGCAGTAAAGGCAGTAAAGGCAGTAAAGGCAGTAAAGGCAGTAAAGGCAGTAAAGGCTTTTGACGAAGGAATAAGTGCATGCCTATAGGACCATTGGATCTGCCGCTGTCAGAAATAATTACTAAGCAATATACACCTAAATCAGTAGACTTTAGTTACTTAGAAGAGAATTTGCTGGCACGCTGCGGGGATAATCTAAGATATTGTCGTGTTCAACTGGGGTGTAGCCAAGAAGCTTTGGCACAGGCTATGTGTGTCAGCCAGAGACAGTACTGCAACTATGAAAATGGCTATTGCAATATACCTATGGATATTGCTGCGCGATTTATGCTGACGACTGGTGTTCCCTTGCATTATCTCCTAGTCAACACTGGTTACGATAAGTTATTTAATGAACTCGTAATTATGCCGGATTCAGTTAATCTGCAAGGATATCTTGGAAGGTGTGATGACCGGGGGTTTAGATGGCTAGTGTTCATGATTTGTGATTATTTGGAGATAGCTCCGCCGACGATCCCTGAAGACTTAATGGGCGGAAATAACCGCGCCAAAGCGCTCCAGGACATGGACAACTACTACGCCATAGTCGCTGACGGGCTTATGTACTTTCGTAAGACTATAAGGGAATCATCTGAGCGATTGGCCTCGCTAATAGGAATAGACTCACGAACATGGCGGGCTTATGAAAGAAATCAATTTATGCATAGGTTTAGCATGGTGATGGCGATGAGGTTCTGGATCGCCACTGGCGTCAATCCACTATTTTTAACTCATGGCTCTAGTTTCTTTAGACAGAGGGTGTTGCAACACAATCGTATGCATTTTGTATGGAACATAATGTCCAGTCAAAAATGCAAGACATCGTTAGTAGATAGGTTTCTGCATGTAATCAATGAAGTAGTCGGTCCTGATAGAAGCGATCCTATGTTCCGGAAACCTCTATGATTAGCGGCGTGTGTGCTGACAGCACCGCCCTGATGGTCACCGCTAATGCTTTTGTCGTTTGATTCGTCGGCCCTGAATAATATTGGGCACAAGTTCTACTACACCTATGTGTGCGCTAACCTTGGGTTGACGGCGACCTCATAAATCCACCCAAGGCTCAGCACCTGCACGGTATCGACACCATTGATAAGGCCGGCCGGTTAATCCGGGGTTTGCAATTAGCTCTGTTGAAGTAAACCCTTTTTCTTTGCCTTGGTTACTGCCAAGTAAATGGCAGAATAACCTAGAGTAAACCATATTACTGAAGATATAGCGGAAGCTATAATCAAATCCTGATGCTCTATATTAGATATTGAAGCCAATAATGCCTTCAATGGGAGGATGGTCGGAACTAACCATGATATTGAGTGATCAAAATCTCCTATTGTCGTTAGTTGCAAGAAGAACAAGGGTAGCAGTAGGAACTGAATTAAATTAGTTATTGCGCTGGATTGCTTGGTTAATATGGCTATGGCGCCTATGACAAGCCCTACTCCTATTGCAGAGAGTAAGACCATAGATATCCAAAATATGGCATTCATGTTAAATGGTAATGTGGTTTTGAAAAACAGGCTGAGAATTATAAGTATCAAAAAGTTGTTGAGGATGGCTATAAGCCCTGTCACCAATGATTTAATAGTGGCTACAATCTCATAGCGGTGGCCACTCACGACTAACTGCTCTAGGACGCCACGTTGTGCATATTCTTCCACGCTGTTGGCAACTGAACTGAGAGATGTAATAGTAAGTGCCCATGCCATAAAAACGGCGATATTATATGCCGTTTTGCTCGAATCGGGCTCGCCAGAGCTTACCATGGCCATGGACGAATAATGTAGTGTAATGAATAGCAGGGACAACAGTAAAATTGACACCAAACTATTTAAAGGATATCTAATCAGGTTCTTTGTTGCGAATAAAATTTCCGCATTAAATATCAGTATATACGGCCTGATGTTCATCTGTAGTAATGCCTCTCAAGTTAACAGCCAGTAAGCCGTTTGGATTTATATATTTAAGTGCGCCGATGAGGTGATGGCTTACGACATCAATGGTGGTCTCGTTTATCAGTCTGTATTTATCATTTGGGAAGTTCTGCAGTAGTTGACTCAAATCTAGCGGGCTTCTGACTATAATGCTATATATGTTTTCTAGGCTATGTATGTTCTGCAAATATTTTTTCTTGTAGCCCAGGTTCATAACATGAGTGCCTACTGTTCTGCAAAATTCAATATCATGGGAGCATAGCAATATATGTCTGCCTTCCGATTTCTTTTGCTCTAATATTGAGACCAAAAATTGTACTGATGCTGTATCCAAGCCGACTGTGGGTTCGTCCAGTACGAGAACCCCCCTTTTCGTCAATACAAGCAAAATTAGCTGAATTTTCTGCTTAGATCCCTTTGACAACTTCTGTGCCTGTATATTGAGGTATTGAGTGAAGTTGAGTTCTTCAGAAATACGATTTATCTCAGCCAGTATTTGATGGTCTTGCTTGATTCCCTGTAGCCCTAAAAAGTACTTTATATTTTCCTTTGCTGTGAGGCGCGGGAAGATGCTTTTATCTCCATCAATAAGTAGATGAAATGAAGTACATTTCCTGCCTTCAAGGTAGACCGCGCCGGAGTCAGCGCTTATAGAACCACTTATGCAGCGGAGGAGCGTCGTTTTGCCAACTCCGTTAGGCCCGACCAAGCAAGTGCAATCGCCGGGGTGCATTTCAAAGGAAATATCATTCAATATAACATGACCTTTAGCGAAGGACTTTGACAATGAAGATATTTCCAATAGCCTTGTTGCCATAACTATGCCCGCTCAGTCAATTGCTTGCAAAAAAGTGTTCTTTAAAATTCCTTTCGATGGCATGATTAGGTCTATATGAGGGCAGCGAATACCGTCCCCTATTCCAATGTGGACGCCTTCTGCTGACTCATTTACTGGTGAATTAACACTCCAGTCTATTTTGTCAACTACGCTGCGGTTTGTCGCAATAGCATATTCAAGTATGGTTAGATTGAAGGGCTCTGACATTAGGTTGTGTATGATATGGGTTATATCATTACCGTTACCGGACTTAATACTGATAATTTCATTGTTGGCTATTACTATCGTTAGTGGAAATCCACCGCTGACTCGCAATGTCTGAAAAAATGACCACGCTTTATTGTGCAATTGGTGAACATGTTCATGGCAATCTCTATCTTTTGCAACGCACACTCCAAAGCACTGCATTGTCCCGTTTATATTGTAGCCAATCTTCTTAAATTCTCCTCTTTCTACGTTCGGGACAAGTGCTATTTCTGTAAGGTCTGCCAAGGGAACGTCGTCACCATTTTCAATGATCCCGTCTTGGCAAATATGCATTTTTTTGTGATTGTATAATTCGACAGATACAGAGAAATTCCCAGTCTGGATATGCAGGGTATTTCCATCTTCGTATAGAGAACTAAGGTGCCTAAGATCTGATGTTGTGTCTTTAAAGTCTATGTCTAGAGTGTTTAGAATGGTGTATACAACATCTTCTGTCCTAGAGCCAAATGCATAACATGGTATGACTAATACATTTAGGTCCATTATGTGGTCTCGCAGTAGGCTTCTGTCTAGTCCGGGATTGCTTATGATCATTATGGCAGATTTGTGGTTGGATATTATATCGCCTATGGTGTCCGAGTGAATGTCATAAGCGGATATACCAGCCAGCGACAAAGAGCTGACAGTGTCGAGATTGTCACATAGGATTAATGGAAATTCGCCCTTGAAGATTGTATCCAGGCTCATATTAAATTGTTCCTGAAGGATTTTCGAATAGGGGATGACAAGCATCCCCTAGTTAGGTTAATAAGTAAGATATCTACTTATATACTTAGGCGTACTGGAATTTGTAGCTGAAATCAATTGGTGCGTTGTCCATTTGATGCTCTCCTGTATTATTTCATGTTGTTCCAACACAGCTTAAGTGTGTTGGGTCCGATAGGTACTGCATATGCGCAAGAATGTAATCTCCATCTCAATTGGGAAATTGTTCCTGCAGTGTCTAGGTTAAGTGGTTTTGTTTATTGGAACAGACAAAAGTATTCTTGATTACATCCACAAACTAGTAAATTGGTGTCTTGCTGTGACGGGGAAAGTGTGATAGCACGCAGGCGGGTCATGTGCTGACTCTGCCGCTGCAGGACCACGCCAACGAGTCGTTTCAGGCACATCCGGTGTCTGCGGTTGACGCCACGCCGTAAAGGGATTGCAGCGGCTGAAGGGCCTGCGGTTGCCGGAGATTGCAGCCGTTATATAGAGTTTTGACTATACTAGAAAACCCAACTTAACCGGAGATCGGGCAACCGCCCTGACTTCGGCAGCGAGAGGATTCCCCATGCTCGATAGCGCCATCGTCCGCAAGGTGCTCGATCACGCCCTGGCCCAGGGCGCCGACTTCGCCGATCTCTTTGTAGAACGTCAACTGCGCCAGAGTCTGCGCACCGTGCTCGAAAATGTCGAGGATGTGCAGTCCGGACTGGAGTTCGGAATTGGCATACGGCTGGTCTACGGCCACCAGGTGCTGTATGGCTACACCAACCAGGCCGATGCGACGGTGCTGTGCCGGATCGTCGATACGCTGGCCGCCCGTGACCGGCGAGACCCGGTGTCCACGGCCACTGCTTTCGATTTCCGCCAGCCGAATGACCGCCACCCGGTGCAGACGCCCCTGAGCGTCGACACCGCACTGGCGGAGAAAATCGATTTTCTGCGCCGGGCCGATCAGGCCGCCCGGGCCGACAGCGACCAGATTGCCCGGACCATCGGCAATGTGCTGCAACGCGAGCAGCAGGTCGAAATCTTCAACACCGAGGGTCTGCATACCCGCGATACCCGACACTATTGCCGCGTGGCGGTCACGGCGGTGGCGGCTGACGGGAGCGAGCAGGCTTCGGGCAGCGACAATATCGGTGGCCTGCTGGGCTGGGAAGTACACGGCCAGCGCGATCCTGCCGAGCTGGGGCGCGAAGCCGCCCGCCAGGCCCGGGTCAATCTGGCGGCCAAACCCTGTCCGTCCGGGCACATGCCGGTGGTCATCGGCAATGGTTTCGGCGGCGTCATTTTTCACGAAGCCTGCGGGCACCTGCTGGAAACGACAGCGGTGGCCAAGCAGGCGTCGGTCTTTCATGACCAGATGGGCGAGATGATTGCCTCTCCGGTGGTCAGTGCCGTGGATGACGGTACCATCGACAATGCCTGGGGCTCGATCAATATCGACGATGAAGGCATGCCCACCCAGCGCACCCAACTGATCAAGGACGGCCGTCTGACCAGCTTCATGGTCGACCGCATGGGCAGTGCCAAAACCGGCTTCGAACGCACTGGCTCCGGGCGCCGCGAAAGCTATCGCTTTGCGCCGGCCTCGCGCATGCGCAACACCTTTATCGAAGGCGGCAAGGACGCCTTCGACGACATGATTGCCTCCATGGACCGGGGTATCTTCGCGGCCCGCATGGGCGGCGGCTCGGTGCAGCCAGGGACCGGCGAGTTCAACTTTGCCGTCACCGAAGGCTACTACGTCGAGGGCGGCAAGATTCTCTATCCGGTCAAGGCGGCCACCCTGATCAGCACCGGCCCACAGGTGCTGAAGGAAATCAGCATGGTGGGTGCCGATCTCGATCTGGCCTGCGGCATGTGCGGCTCGGTCAGCGGTGCCATCCCGACGACAGTGGGTCAGCCGGCCCTGAAGGTGGACGACATACTGGTGGGAGGCAATGCCTGATGACGATCAATGACAGCACCACAGAACAGGTACTGGATCGCGTACGTCAGGCCGGTGCCGAAGGCGACCTGATCATCAACGAAGGCGAATCACTCACGCTGAAGGCACGCGACGGCGAGCTGGAAGAACAGGCAGTCAGCCGTACCCGGATTCTCGGGCTGCGGGTCGTGCGCGATCAGCGCGTCGGCATAGCGTTCAGCGAGGCCGATGATGACACGGCGCTCGGGTGGCTGGTCGAGCAGGCGCTGCTCAATGCCCGCTTCAACCGGGAAGAGCCGCACGAGCGCATTGCCCCGCTGGCCGACACCCTGCAAACCGATGATGCCCTGCTGTGTCCGGATAGCTCCATGACCACCGAAGAGCGCATCGACCGGCTGCTGACGCTGGAACAGACCCTGGTGCAGCAACCGCAGATTCGCAATGTGCCCTTCAACGGCTTCGGACAGCGACTCACCGGACGCACGGTGGCCTCCACCCAGGGTCTGCGTGCCACCTCCCGCCAGCGGATGAACTTTCTCTACGCCTATGCCCTGGCCGCCGAGGGCGACACCACCGCCATGGCGGGCTGGGGCCAGGCGGCCCGGCGCGGTGAAGACGTGCGGGCCGAACCCATTATCGAGCGCGCACTGGAGGAATCCACGGCGCTGCTGGCCGGCAAACCGGTGGAGAGCGGGCGCTATGCCGTCTGCTTTGACCCCGATGCCCAGGACGACCTGTTCGGAGCGTTCAGCCTGGTGCTGTCGGGCAAATCAGCCTGCGATGGCGTCAACCCGTGGCGCGACCGCATTGGCCAGCAGGTCGCCGTCAGCGGCCTGACACTGGTCGACCGCCCGCTGGATACCGACGGCTTCGGCTATGCGCTGTTCGATGCCGAAGGCACGCCGACGGCAGAGACGCGCCTGATCGACGGTGGCAAGCTGGCAACCCTGCTGCACAACTCCGCCACGGCACA
>PXBD01000065.1 GCA_003565625.1 Gammaproteobacteria bacterium | reverse complement strand
CGAAGATCCCGACCCCGATCGCCGCCGATCCCAGCAGGAACAACTGCTGGGTGCCGGAAAAACCGAACACGCCGCCGATCGCTCTATCCTCGAACGGGTTGGCGAATACGAACATGCCCATCACATTGGCGATATTGTTGGCACCCAGGCTATAGGCACCAAATGCGCCAACAACAATCAAGCCCAGGCGAGTCCATGCGTCCAGGCGAAGCATATGGATGCGGGCCGTACCAAGAAAGCGCCGCGCCAGCTGGTACAGGATCACGGCGAACACACCGGCCAGAATCGGAGAAAAAAACCAGGTCCCGACAATCTCGGCAAGCTTGTTGTAGTCGGTGGGTGACCCGGTAAAGAAATTCCAGCCCAGTATCGCGCCAACTACGGCCTGCGAGGTCGAAACCGGCAGCTTGCTGCGCGTCATCAAGGCCACGCTCAGCCCGGCGGTAAAGGCCACCGTAAAGGAGCCTGCCAGGGCATTGACTGCACCCAGCTGGCCCAGGGTTTCGGTCGTGCCACCACCGCTGAAAACCGCACCGAGAATCACAAACACAGTCGAAATGAGTGCGGCTGTCCGGAACCGGATCATGCGCGAACCCACGGCGGTACCGAACACGTTGGCGGCATCGTTGGCGCCCAGCGAAATCCCGAGAAAGACGCCGCTGGCTAGATACAGCCACTCCATCAGAAGTTCACGGACCCATCAGATGTAGCGCTTGATGGTGGCAATCGCCAGTCGATCGCAGAGGTCCTCGGCGTCGTCGGCAATGTTCTCGATGCTGACCGCGAAATAGCGCAGATGCATTTTGTGGCTGAGCCTGAGGTCTCGCGAAAAAACATCCCGCTTGTACTTCTCGGCAATGCGGTTGGATTCCTCCCGGAGGAAATTGACCTGCTTGATCTGATCGCGGACGGCCGACAGATCACGGAAATAGGCCCGGATGGCCTTGATCATGTGCTCCGAGGCCTTAATGGCATTCTTGGCCAGCTCGTACTTGACCTTGTTGAGATCTTCCAGTGTTTCGGGTTGCTCGACCGAAAACTCCAGCAGGGTATCAGTGATCTGGTTAAGCACCGCATCCGAGTTCTCGAGCAAGCCCAGTACATCACCGCGAAACTCCGGGATCAAGGTTTTGGTGTAGAGCCGGGTTTCGATATTGCGACGCAGGTGGTCGGCGGCCTTCTCGAGCTGGCGCAGGTCGGCAAGGCGTTCCTCGAACTCATCGAGACGATCCTCAAGATAGAACTTGATGCCTTTCTTGAACAACAGGCCACCCTCGACGATGAGGTCGAGGAACTCATCGATATCGGCTTCGATCTGCTTGTGTTTTCCGAACAGTTCCAGCATCACCCGGCCTTGTGCGAAGCCAGGCAGGCCATCACCAGTAAGGAACCGTGCCTCAGGAAAGTCACCAGTTCTTGTATGGAGTTTTCATCAACATGGAGTTGTAGTACCTGGCATCTCCAGTGACTTCCTCGCCCAACCAGTCGGGTTTTTCGAACGCCTCATTTTCCGAAGCCAGTTCGATTTCGGCAACGATCAGTCCCTCGTTGTCGCCATAGAACTCGTCGACCTCGAAGGTCTTGCCGCCATATTCGACCAGATAGCGGGTCTTGTCGATTACGCCGGGCTCGCAGATCGCCAATAGTTCATGGGCTTCCGCGACCGGGATTTCGCGTTCCCATTCGTAGCGGCTGGCGCCGGACTCGCTGCCGATGCCCTTGATGGTCAAAAAGCCCTTTTCACCCTTGATTCGCACCCGCACCGTGCGCTCGGGCACCGAGGACAGATAGCCCTGGGTGATTCGCGTCTGCCGCCCCGCCTGGGACTTGAAGTCGCCCCCCACGAGAAACTTGCGTTCAATTTCCTGCGCCATGCTTATTCCTCCGGATGGATTCGGTCAGTTGGCCAACGGCTTGTCAATCATGCCGATGACGCGCTTGATGGCCTGCAGGTAGTTGATGTTTTCCACTCCTTCCAGGCCAACGTCAATCAAGGTCTTGTGGATATCGGCCAGTTCTGTGGATTCGGAGTTGATGGTGGCTACCCGCGCGCCGTTGATCAGCACATAGCCATATTCGCATATGGTGTCGTTGACCATGTAGCCAAAGCGCTGCTTGTGCACGGAAACCGCTTGTAATTCCGGGTGCGCGCGAACCAGGCCCAGAAACTCTTCAAGCGTGAACTGCTCTTTTTCAGGGAGTTCCATTCCAATCTGGAAGGCCGGAATAACCTCTTCGATCAAGGTTTCACGACGAATTGGAAATTCGCCTTTCATCAACGGATTCCACTGCTCCAGCCCGTCGACAGTCTGGATGTAGGTCTTGATGTCCATTTTGCCGTTGCGGATCTTGGTGTTGTTGACGTCGTTGGTCCGCGACAGGATGTAGGTTTCGTCCGAGTGGCGCTCCCAGACCGCTTCCGGGACAGGCGCCGAAAGCCGGCCCATGCGGAAGTGGGCATTGTCGAACTGCTGACCGAAGCTGCGGAACTCGAAGCGGGGCTTGGATTCCTCGCCAATCTGGAGGGCACTGTTCATGTTCAAATCTTCCTGCTATCAAAACCAATGACTCTGAGTATACGCGCCCTGTTGGCGAAGTCACCGCGCTGGAAACAGAAACGCCGGCCTCCAGGCCGGTGTTTCTGGTCAACATTTGCAAAACGCGTTCAGCGTGGCCCGGGTTCGGCGAACTGGCCGATCCAGCGCTGCACTTCGTTATACCAGTACACCGAATTGTTCGGCTTGAGAATCCAGTGGTTCTCGTCCGGATAATAGATCAGACGGGATTCGATGCCCTTGGACTGTAAGGTGCGGAACAGTTCGAAGGCCTGGCCGACCGGCACCCGGTAATCGAGCTGGCCGTGAATGATCAGGGCCGGGGTCTGAAAGTCTTCGGCAAAGTAATGGGGCGAGATGTCGCGGTAGATCTGCGGCTCGTCCCAGTACTGGCCGAAGCGCGTGGAATGAACGGCGAAGTCGGCCGCCATCTGCGAATACATGTTGTAGACCGGTGCATGGATGACCAGGGCGTTGAAAGGATGCTCCTTGGCCAGCAGGATCGACGAAAGATAGCCGCCATAACTGCCGCCGCCGGCCACCATGCGCTCGGCGTCGATCCAGTCCTGCTCGGCAAACCACTCGGCCGCGGCCACGGTGTCGTTGTAGGGCGCGGTGATCCAGTCGGGGTTGATGTAGTCGGTAAAGTCCTGGCCCCAGCCCGGCGAGCCGTGGAAATTGTGCCAGGCGGTGACATAGCCCCACGAGGCAAAAGTCTGGGCGTTCCAGCGGAAATGGAAGCCATCGGTAATCGCGCTGTGCGGTCCGCCATGAATCAGCAGAAACAGGGGATATTCCTGGTCCGGGTCGAAGCCGGGCGGGTAATGCACCCACATCTGGATTTCGGCCCCGTTATGGCCGGTATAGGTCACCGATTCGTAATGGCCGAGATCGACATTTTCCAACACCCCGTCGTTGAAGCTGTCCAGGCGCGCGGCCGTGCCGGTGGCCGCGTCGATTCGCACCACCCGCGGCGGGTAGAGGAAGCTTTGATTACTGGCAACGACGGTGCCGTCGTCGGCTACGCTCAGGCCCCCAAAATTGGTCTGATCGGTGATCGCGCGGACCTCGCCATCGGCAAGGTCAATGTGGAACATGCGGGTGGTTCCATTATCGGCCGCGGTGGCAAAAAAGCCGCTGCTGTCGGCGGTCCACACCATGCCGCCCGGCGAGCGGTCCCAGTCTGCGGTCACGTTTCGACGCTCCTCGCTGTCCAAATCCAGGACCAGGACATTGACCGTGTCGGCATAAAAGCCGGGGATGAGTTGGCTGCCCCAGGCCAGCATGCGACCGTCAGGACTGAACATCGGGTTGCCGTCGCCGGCCGGGTTTTCGGGGGTCAGGTTGCGGACGCTGTCGTCGCCGATCCGGGCCAGGAACAGATCAATTTCCGGATCGACGCCGCTGTCGCTGCTGTTGGAGGTAAACGCGATATGGGTTTCGTCGGGGTGGATATCGTAACTGCCGGTACCCTGGGAAGAACGCGGCAGTTCGCGGCCCAGCGGCTGGGTAACAGCTTCGACCGCACCACCTGCGGCCGGAATCCGGAACACGTGCGCCTGACGATCTTCGCTGATCCAGTGGTCCCAGTGCGAATACGGCAAGGCGTTCCACTGGTGGGCCGAAACCTTCGAATCGCGATCGGTCTTGATCTGTTCGGCCATTTCTTCCCAGGATTTGTCCGGCCAGACCCGGCTGATGAAGTAGATGTGCTCGCCGACCCATTTCAGGGCCGAGACGCCGGTGGGCACCTCGCTCAGGCGCGTGGCCTCGCCGGGTCCGTCCATGGGCAGCAGGTAGATCTGGCTGGCGTCATCGTCATCGCGGCGGGCCGTGAAGGCCAGCATGGTGCCGTCGGGCGAAAACACCGGGCTGCCGGCCGAAGCCCCTGCCTTGGTCAACGGCCGCTGCACGTCCCCTGCCGTGGACAGCAACCACAGGCGGGTTTCGAACTCATCGGTGTCGGTGTCGTAACTGGTCACCGGCACGACCACGTGCCCGCCCAACGGAGCGATCACCGGCGAGCCGACCCGATCCATCTCCCAGAGCACGTCGACCGAAAGGGGGCGGGTTTCTTCGGCCAGAACCAGTGCCGGCATCAACACCGGAATCAGCAACAGAATCCAGAAACACTTCTTCAGCATGAGATTTCCCTCGTTGTTTGTTTTCATCAGAAATCAGTACAGCTCGAGCCGGGCCACGTCCATGGTGTAGGCCGAGGCGGCGGTGTCGTTTTCGATGTCCTCGATGTTGAGCGTGCCTTCCATCCAGAACGCGTCCCAGATATTGACCATGGGAATCGGATTTTCCAGGCGACCATAGATGATCTGGTTGGCCGGCGGCGGCGGGACGTGGATGCAGGCACCGAAATACGGCACCAGAAAGAATTCCTTCAGGTTGCCGCGCCCGTCGGTTTCAATCGGGACGACAAAACCAGGTATGCGCACCTCCTGGCCGTCGAGTTCCGGCATGGTGCGAAACGATTGGAAGGGTTCGGGCGCGCTGAATCCGCTGTGATCAATCTGCGCCGATTCCTCCAGCCAGGAGTTGAATTCCTCCTCCGGCATCAATTCCAGCCATTCGAGTTCGCGCACTTCGGCCAGCACGCTGGCCGGCAGCAATCCGCACAGGATGATCGTCGCGATCCAACGTGGCAGGGTCATCGATATGTTCATGGAAAGGACCTGTTGGGTAGGAGAACCAGATTCTACAGACAGCGACGCGGCGGCGCGGGTTCAGGTTTTGACCTGCATCCCGTCGGCCAGGGTGCGACGATAGGCCATGAACGCCGGCACCAGGGCAATCAGCAAACCGGCCAGGAAAATCAGGCCGAGGATGCCAAGCTGCCAGGGCTCAGGCCAGGTCAGGCCAATGTGCAGGCCCAGGTTGGTCAACAGCCAGGGCGCCGCAAGCACCTGCACGAGAACGGCCAGGAGCACCCCAAGCGCGATTCCGGCAGCCGCAATCAGGCCGGCCTCGAACACCAGCAGGCTGGCGATTTGCCACGGTCGGGCCCCGTTTGCACGCAGAATCGCCATTTCGCGTCGCCGCTCGCTGAGCGTGGTCAGCAACACGGTCAACATGCCCAGCAGACCGGCCAGCACCACCAGGCCGGCGACCACGCGCAACACCAGTTCGGCCAAGCCGGTAATTCGCCAAAGCTGCTGCAGTGTAATTCCCGGCATGATGCCGGTCAGCGCTTCGGCGCGGTACTCGTTGACCCGTCGCTGCAGCCCGAATACCGCCGCGCGGGTGTGCAGGCCCAGCAGAATGGCCGTTACCGCGTTGGGCCTGAGTTCATCGGCGCGCCGGCGCGCCTGCTCGGGGTCCACGCCTGCGCCGGGTCTTTGGACGCCGCTTTCCCAGCCGATGTGGATGGCGCGATGGGCCGCCAGGCTGACGTAGAGTTGCTGGTCCACCGGCGTACCGGTCGGGGCCAGAATGCCGCTGATGGTGAACGGGTGATCGTCATGGCTTTGCAGCGCAACATTGCCGGTACCGTGGGCCAGCACCAGCTGGTCACCGAGGGCGTAATTGAGTTGGCGTGCAACCTGGGCACCCACCACCACTTCGAACAGGTCGTCGAAGGGCTCGCCGGCGGCCAGCTGCAGCGCCTCACGATTTCCAAAACGGTAATGATCAAAAAATGCCCGGCTGGTGCCCATGACGCGAAACCCGCGATGGGAATCGCCCAGGGCCATCGGAATGGCCCAGTCAACCTCGGCCAGATCCTTGAGCTCGGTGTAGGTCTGCCAGGAAATATCGTTGGTCGCATCCCCGATTCCGAAGACCGAGTACAGCAGTAACTGCACCGGGGCGGTGCGCGCCCCCACGATCAGGTCCACACCCGATACCGAGCGGTAAAACCCTTGCCGGACCTCGCTGCGCAACTGCTCGACCAGTACCAGCAGTCCAATCGACAAGGCAATGGTGCAAATGGTCAGAATGACGGCGAAACGCCGATTGACCAGGGATCGCCAGGCCAGCCCGAGCAGATTCATGCTGCCAGTCCGGCCCGGTTGATGTCGGTCAGATCCAGCGCACGGTCAAAGCGCGGGGCCAGCTCGCGGTCATGGCTGACAAACAACAGCGAACTGCCAACCGCCTCTACCTGGGCAAACAACAGATCGAGAAAATCCTGGCGCCGGTCGCTGTCAAGCGCCGAGGTGGGCTCATCGGCCAGGATCAGGGCCGGTCGCCCGATCAACGCGCGCGCCGCCGCCACCCGCTGCTGCTGGCCAACGCTGATCCGATCGGCGCGGCGCGACCACAGTGCGGACGGCAGGCCCATGGCGTCCAGCAGGGTTTCTGCCGCCTGGCCTACATTGCCGGCCCGCGCCGCCCGGGCGCGTGAAAAGCGGCAGGGCAAGACCACGTTGGCCTTCAGGTCCAGCCACGGCAACAGGTTGAACTGCTGAAAGATCACGCCCAGGTGCTCGGCGCGAACCCGGTCTCGGCGAGCGCCTCGCAATGCGGTCAGATCCTGATCGCGAAACAACACCCGACCACTTTGCGGCCTGACCAGGCCGCCAATGACCGCCAGCAGGGTGGATTTACCGGAACCGCTGGGTCCGAACAGGAACACTTTCTCCCCGGCCTGCAGGCGCAACTCGTCGATCTGCAGCGTCGGCCGGGCGTCACCCGGCCAGGCAAACTCGAGTTGTTCGATGTTCAGCAGCGCGCTCATCAGATAGCGAAGCCTACCATCAGCGCAGCTGGATCCGCTCGCTGCCCGGCGTCAGCCGAACCTGGGAAGCCAGCGTATCGGTGAGGACGTCGATGTCCATGCGCTCGTTACCGGGGAAGTCGTCGAACAAATGCAGATCCAGCCAGCCGAGCCGGTTCGGCGATTCGCAGTCCAGGTGGACGACGATGTGGAATTCGGCATGGTCGTGATCATGACTGTGGTCGTGGCTATGGTCATGATCGTGGTCATGGTCGTGGTCATGGTCATGCTCCGCATCATCAAAGCCATGGGTGTGGGCGTTGATGCTGGCAAATTCGCACTCACCGCCAGGGTCGGCGGCTACCCATTCGACCGCACGCAGGTAACGCAGGGTATCGTCCAGCGCAGCTTGCTGCTCTTCGGTTCGAGGAGCATGCTCGAAACCGACCAGGTTGACCCCGGGGATTTCCAGTTCCAGGCGCAGATCGGTACCGTCAACGGTCAGATTACCGGCTGCAACCCCATGCACATGAGGTGCGTGCTGGCGCTCAATTTCGGCGCCGGCGAATCCGCCGGTCAGGGCGACCGCGACGGCGGCAGCGAGCAGGTGACGAGTTTGCATGGCGTGAGTCCTGTTGTGGGTGAAGGGTGATATCTTATAACAACTATGGGTAAGAAAAGTTCCGCTTTGGCCGACCGTTTCGGCATGTTCGTCGCGCTGGGTTGCGGTGTGCACTGCGCCGGTCTGTCGCTGGCCTTTGCCCTGTATCCAACCCTTTGGATGAAGCGGAAGTACTGGGAAATGGGCCTGTGGCAAAAGCTGATCTGGCTGGAATGGAGTCTTCTTGCCGCCGCCTGGCTGCTGGTACTGCTGGCCATGTTACCCGGTTGGTGGCGCCACCGGCGCATTGGCCCGGGTCTGCTGGCGCTGGTTTCGCTGCTGATCATGACCGCAGTGATCACCACTTCGCTGCATTTCGCCAGCCAGTGGATGAGCGTGGTCACTCTGACTGCCGGCGTGTTCCTGGCGTGTGCGCACTACTGGAACTACAGGCTGGGCTGTTGTTCGCCGGCCTCTTTGTGCTCCAAAACGGCTGAACAATCCAGACCAGGTCCAGCCTGAAGGCAACACCGCCGCTCCCATCGGCCGGCCTGTGGACCATCAACGGTTTGCGCTGCCGCGTCACTTGACGCAAAATGTCGCGCTTCGGACAACAACAATCGCGAGACTGACCTGACGTTCCCATGAGATCCTCGGCATGAAAACCTCATCGATTCATGGGATGTGGTCATCCCGGCTGGCTTTCGTGCTGGCGGCAACCGGTTCGGCCGTCGGCCTGGGCAACATCTGGCGCTTTCCCTACATCACTTCCGAAAACGGTGGCGGGGCGTTCGTGCTCGTCTACCTGGTCTGCATCGCCCTGGTCGGCCTGCCGGTGATGTTTTCCGAGATCGTCATCGGTCGACGCGGCCGGATGAGCCCGGTCAACTCCCTGCGTGAACTGGCCGATGACGTCGGTG
>PXBD01000067.1 GCA_003565625.1 Gammaproteobacteria bacterium | reverse complement strand
TGGAGCAGCTCAACGCGATCACCCAGCAGTCGGCTTCGGCATCCGAAGAATTGGCCTCTACCTCGGAGGAGATGAGCGGCCAGGCCGAGCAGCTGCAGCAGCTGGTGTCGTTTTTCAAGATGGATAGTGGCTCCAGGCCGGCTTGGGCCAACTAACTGCGTCCTGCTGCTTTATCTTGAGGTTGCACACGCATATGATGTCAGTGACGATCTGGTCTGCGCAGAAGACGCGCAGGTCAATGTGGAAGAGCTGGACCGTCCGACCCCGATTGCTGAATGGCTCAGTCGATGGATTGACAAGGCGTAATGATGGCGGAAGGATCACAACAATCCGAAGTCGGCCAGAAGGCATCCGGAGCCCAGATGCTGCTGGCTTCGGCCGCCGAGCGCTTGCCGACCCCGGATGGTGTCGCTCTGGCCATCATGGAGGCCTGGGAGAACGACCGTACTACCGTACAAGAACTCGCGCGCCTGGTCCAGACTGATCCGGCCCTGAGCGGGCGCGTGCTCAAACTGGCCAATTCCGCTGCGGCTGGCGCTCGTCGCGCCGTGGCCTCCGTGCCGGAAGCCATTGTTCGGGTCGGCATGCAGACTGTAGGTCAACTTGCAGTGGCCTTCTCGCTGATCAGCACGGAAAGCGCGAACGACTGTCCGGGTTTCGATCGTCAGCAGTACTGGGCTCGCTGCCTGCTGATGGCGGTACTCGCCCGGAGTCTGGGAGAGGCAACCCGACTGGCGCCGCCTGAAGATCTGTTCGCCTGCGGGCTGCTGGCTCGAATCGGCATTCTTGGCCTGGCCTCGGTATACCCCGAAGCCTATTCGAAGGTCTTGTCCGCCGAAACCGATGATTTGCCCGCGCTGGAAAAGCAAACCTTCGGCACCGACCATAACGAGTTGTCCGAGGCCATGATGCTGGACTTCTACGTGCCCCGGGCGCTGTCTGAACCGGCGCGGCATCATGAGGCACCGGAGGCATCCGGCTTCGACCGGGGGTCGCGTCCGCAAACGCTTGCAGTCTTGTTGCATCTGGCCTATCGGCTTTCGGAGGCTGCCATTCATGACGGTGGAAAGATCAGCGAAGAGACGGCGGTGATTGATGCCATCTGCGGTCGGCTTGGCTTGCCCGAGGGCAGGATGAGCGGCATTTTCGATCAGGCGCTGGTGGAGTGGCGGGACTGGTCGAAGTTGTTGAAATTGCCGGCCGCCAAGGCGCGCGGGTATGCCGAGCTTGACTTCAGCGCGCCTGATTCCTCGGTCGACGAGGTTTCAGCGGATACGGAGGTCTGTAGCGCCGGCAATGGCGCCCTGGCGGCCGCCGTCGTGGCGGATGCGGCCATCACCCGCCGCCTGGCAGCGTCGTTAGCCAAGACGAACATCCGGTTCGAAGCCTGCAGCAAAATATCGGAAGCCATACAGCTGGCGATCAACCATCAAGCCAACGTATTTTTTGTCTGCGAAGACCACACCCAGTTGATCGATATGGTTCGCAGCGCCGATGTGGGCGATGCCAGCTATGTGTTCGTGGTGCTGGAGGCGCCCGACCCAGCCCGCGAGGCCCAGGCCTATGCTGCAGGTGCCGAGGATGTGATCACGGCCGATATCGCGCCGGAACACTTGAGGCCGCGCCTCCAGCCGGCGATTCGGCGGCTCAAGCGCCATGAGCGGTGGCGCGGCGACCGCAGGGAACTGCGCCGCATCGCCAAGGAGCTGGCCCTGTCGCATCGCCAGCAGCAGATCCTGGCCATGACTGACCCGCTCACCGACCTTCCGAACCGACGGGCCGGGATGGAGGCACTCGATCAGGCCTGGGCGGGAAGTGCTCGAGCCGGGACGCCTTGCGCCTTGCTCGCGCTCGATATTGATCACTTCAAGGCCATCAACGACCGTTTCGGTCACGCCGTGGGGGATCAGGTTCTGCGGGCTGTCGCTGAGGTCTTGAAAGACGCCGTTCGGCGCGAGGAGACCATCGCGCGCATTGGCGGAGAAGAGTTTTTGCTGATCAGCCCGAATTTGTCGCTGCGCGACGCCGTGGTGGCTGCTGAAAGACTGCGCCGTCAGCTTGAAGCAGCAAAGATCGCCGCCGTCGGAGATTCCGTGGCGCTGACGGTGAGCATCGGGATTGCCGTGCGCGAGGCGCAGATGCAACTGCCCGAGGAACTTATCAACGCGGCTGACAAGGCGCTGTATGCCGCCAAGAACGGCGGCCGGAACCGTATCGCCATGACGGTGAAGGGCAATATCCGGGTGTTTGGAGCAGAAACCCAATGATTGATCGCCAGCACATGGTGTTTTCGCGCCTGTCGTATGCTGTTGGTTGAAATTTGCATTCGCCAGCCACCTTCTCCGGAAAGTATTCCCTGATGCCGAAACCAACGCTAGTATTCGCCGCGCTGCTGATCGCCCTGGGCCTGGGCGCATTTGTCTTCTCCGGCAGTCCGACGGCGCTGCTGCCGGCCTACCCGGGCCTTTTGCTTGCGATCCTCGCAGGTCTTGCGCTTGCCTTCGAGAACTGGCGTCGACACCTGATGCATGCTGCCGCCGTAGTCGCGCTGCTCGGCGCGCTGGCGCCTGCGGTCACGCTCGGCATTCGGGCCGCGCAGATGGGTGCGCTGGCCCTGACGGTCAATCTCGGCATGCTCCTGCTCTGCGGCGGGCTTTTGGCGCTGATGGTGCGGTCTTTCATCGCCGCTCGGCGCTAGTGGGCCATGCGCCTAATTAGACACCCCGCGAGACAGCCGTTGGGCAAACAGGCGCCGGTAGAGCGGGCGACAATGCTCTGACACAGCCGCGGCACGCCCGGAAAGCGAAATTGTGCGGGTTTTTGGTGCTGCAAAGCCGGTTGATTGTTGGACCGCGTCGTACCAGTACTTCGCCCACACGCCATCGGAGCCACGCGGGCCTGGCGGCCAGGCAAGCATTTCCGGCCGAAACTCGATTCCCAGCCAATCGCACAGGGCGCGCAGATGCCATTCCGGATCGCGCAGAAAATCTCCGCTGTCGATCACCGGCGGTGGCCGACCCGTGGTCTGTTCCAGCCAGTCGAACAGCATTACCTGCTGCGGCAGCCCGACGTCTTCGGCAACGATGCTTTCGGTGCCGCGTGCGCGCACGTAAGAGGCCACCACCTCTTCCGGTGGCCGGATCAGCAACACGTTGGTCAACTCGGCGATCCAGTCCAGTTCCATGGATCGATCCAGGTGGTGGCACATGTGCTTTTGATACCAGATCGGGTGTCCGCCCGGAACCGGGCCGCGAGTCAGATCGGCGGTAACCTTGCGCCAGTTGCTCTCGCCAGTGGCAATGATCTCGTCGCGGCCGGGATGATCGGCCCCGCTCAGGCACAGCCAGGCGGCGTATAACGGCTCATCGGAGACCTCGCAGTCCGGGCGATTCTCCCAGGCGCGCATCATCGCCGTGGAGATGTTGCGCGGGCCCGACCACATGGCAATCCGAAGCGGTGGCTGAGACTTCATGGTGGGCTTGTTCGGCTGGCTACATCGGCGCGGATCAACTGCTCGTAGAGGGCCTGCAGCCGTCGCGTTGTCGGGCCGGGCAGGGCCGTGCTCAGTTGGCGCCCGTCGACCGAGCGCACCGGGGTCAGGCCGCCCAGCGTGCCGGTGACGAAGGCCTCCTCGGCGCCGTACACTTCGGTCAGGCTGAAATCTTTCTCAAAGCAGGCAATGGCGTTGTCGCGACAGAGCTTGAGGACATTGGCGCGGGTAATGCCGCCCAGGCAGTATCGGCCGCTGGAGGTCCATACCTCGCCCCCGCGAACGATGAAGAAATGGGTCGAGTTGCAGGTGGCCACGAAGCCGTGCGGGTCCAACATCAAGGCCTCGTCGGCGCCGGCCTCGTTGGCCTGGATACAGGCGCTGATACAGTTGAACTTGGAGTGCGAATTGATCTTGGGGTCTTGCACATCCGGAGCGCTTCGACGCACGTGCACGGTAAACAGCTTCAGGCCGCGTTCGGCCGCGGCCGGGTCATGGGGGCTTTGGGCTGGAACGATCACCACGGTTGCCTGGCCTATGGCCAGACGCGGGTCCTGGTAGGGCTCGCGCCGGATCCCGCGGGTGATCATCAGCCGCAGGTGGGCGTTGTTGACCAGCCGGTTGGCCGCGATGGTTGCATACAGGGCACGGGTCAACTCGTCTCGATCCAGCCCGGTCTCCAGCACGATGGCCCGCGCGGCTTCGAACAGACGATCCAGATGCGGTTCAAGAAAGGCCGGGTGCCCATCGACTACGCGCAGACCTTCCCACACGCCGTCGCCGAGCACGAACCCACTATCGAACACCGAAACGCAGGCTTGCTCCTCATCGACGATCCGGCCATTCAGGTAAATTTTCATCCGCTGTTTCCAGGTTGTCTCCAATACCGGGTTTGCAATCTAACCGTAGCGGAGAGAAATTGCGACCGAAGATTCCAGTATCCTTGTCGCGCCCGGGGAGGACCTGTTGATGCGAAAAATCCTGATCTTTCTGATCTTGTCCATCGGCCTGCTGGCTGGCGTGATCTGGTTGGCCGATGATGAACGTCTTTCCGAGGAAAGTCGAACCTGGCGCGAATGGCATGACCTACATCTCGATCAGCCCGGCGAGGCCTGGTTGTGGATGCTGGGTCTGCAGGCCCCGGCTGGTCACAGGCCCGATGATGCCGGCAGCCGCTGGCTGGAGCAGGCGCGCCGGGAACTGGCCTCCTCCGATGACCAGGCCGCGACCGTGCTTCTGGCATCCCTCGCTCCATGGCATGACCGGCCACTGTCGCTGCCGGATGAGAGCAGCCTCGAGCAACTGCTGGAGACTCGGGACCCGCAGGCTCTCGAGATGCTCGATGCCTTCCTGGCCGAGCACGCCGAGCTGCTCGACCGATTTCGGGAATGGCCGGTGCAGACCCGTTCTCTGGTGGTGGCCGCACCGGACAGCCGCAACCTGCCGCAGATGCAGGCCCTGGTTGCAGCCGTAGAACTGGACCGGCTGGCGCAACTCGGCCAGCTGTTGCGGGGTGAACCGGAACAGGCGCTGGCCCTGGCCGAACACTCGGATCGTCAGCTTCGGGCTCTGCTGGCTGCGGCACCCAACCGCATGGTCTTGATGACGGCTGTCCGCTTGCTGGCCGACCAGACCGAATGGCTTTTGACCCTGCATCGGGACGGCCTGATCGAACTGCGGCCCGATACGCCGATGCTGGCCGATCTGGATCAGGTCGCTCAGGGGGTGGAGGCTGCGCTGCGCGGCGAGTTCGGGCTGAGCTACCGGTTCAACCAGGTCTTCGAAGAACCCGACCTGGGCGAGGACGCCGGCTGGTGGGATCGCCTCAAGTTTCGCTGGTTGTACAAACCCGACATGACCCTGAACCGGACGGTCAACCTGTACCGCTGGGTAGCGGCGCTGCATCGGCCGACCGACCTGTCTGCGCTCGGGCAGGGGCATGAGCCCATCTGGCCGGTGCCCCAGCAGCCGCGCAACCTGTTCGCCTACGGCCGCTACAACATGCTGCCCGAGGCCCAGCCGTTCCTGGCCTACGTGGGTCGGATCCACGATCTATCGGCGCGGCTGGCCCTGGCGCGGGGCTGGCTTGCAGAACCGGTGCTCGATGAGCCCGCTCTGAATCGAATCGCGCGTCTCAATCCCTATCGACGCGGCCATGGTATCCGCCTCGAGGCCCAGGCCCGCCTGCTGTGCTTTGAAGGTCCGTTCCGAGACCCGGAGCATTTGCGCTGCATTGGGCTTGCCGACGAGAGTTGATTCGCTGCTGTGGCAGCGGTATCGTAAGCCTTGAGGGCGAAGAATACCGCCGGTTCGGGCGCCAGGCCCAGGGGAGGAAAAATGAGCACCGAAAGGATGCCAAATGGCATCCACACCATTGATACGCATTACCTCGGCCGGCCCGAATTCGCAGCCGTCTACCTGCTCATCGACGACCAGCGCGCCGCTTTCTTTGACAACAACACCAACGCCGCCGTGCCGCGCTTGCTGGCCGAGCTCGAAGCGCGCGGTTTGCACCCCGACCAGGTCGAATACCTGATTGTTACCCACGTCCATCTGGATCATGCCGGCGGCACATCTGCCCTGGCCCGGGCCTGCCCAAACGCAACCGTGCTGGCCCATCCGCGCGCCGCGCCCCACATCATCGATCCCTCGAAGCTCGTCGCCAGCGCCTCGGCGGTCTACGGCGCTGCCGAGTTCGAGCGGATTTACGGTCATATTGAAGCAGTAGACAGCGACCGGGTGCGGGTTATGGAAGACGAACAAACCCTGTGTTTCGGGTCCCGCGAACTCCGTTTCCTGCACACCCGCGGCCACGCCAATCACCATTTCTGCATCGCTGACAGCGGCTCGGGGGCGATTGTGACCGGTGATGCATTCGGGCTGGTGTATCCCGCCCTGCAGCGCGCCGGGACCTTCGCGTTTCCGTCGACCAGTCCGACCGATTTCGAGCCGGAACTGGCGCGCCAGTCGGTGCAGCGGCTGGTCGATGAGCAGGCCAGCTGCCTGTATCCAACCCACTTTGGCGCCGTCACCGACATTGCAACGGCGGCCGGCCAGCTGCTGCGTCACCTCGACTTCGCCGAGCGGCTGCGCGATGTGGCCGAGGCCAGCGATCTGCCCGATGAAGAGCTGGAGGGCTACTGCCGGGTGCGCCTGTACGACTACTTCACCGGCTTGCTCGATGCGCTCGGCAACCTGGGGGGCGCGCGCGAGGTCTGGTCGCTGATCAAGCTGGACATTGATTTGAACGCCCAGGGGATTGCCTTTGCCGCCAACAAACGCCGCCGCAAGGCCCGGGTCAATTGAATATCACTTTGTAGCCAGGAGAACGGCATGACGGCGAAGGCCGAATGGGGACGGCTCGCGGGAGCCGACGAGGAGGCGCAGCAGCGCCGCGCGGCACTGGCCGACCCTGGCGCCTATCACGGAGCCATTGCTGCGAGTGAACTGCACTGGTTCGACGAGCGTTGCGCGGCCTGGCTGAACCGCGATCCGGTCAGTCACGACTGGCAGGGTCTGGACGCTGCCAGCGGTACCGCCCTCCCTGGCCCGGCCCGGAACTCGGACTGGCTGCCCTGGGGCAGCGCCTTCGATGACAGCGACGCGCCGTTTTACCGCTGGTTCACCGGTGCGCGCACCAACGCCTGCTTCAACGAAGTCGATCGCCATGTGTTGGCCGGCCGGTCGCCGAGGCTTCGATCAGCTACCGTCGGCTGCTGGTCGAGACGGTGCTCCGGGCCGAGGTGCTTGCCGGTCTGGGGCTGGAGCGCGGTGACCGTATCGCCCTCAATCTGCCCAATATCCCGGAGCAGATTTTCTACACCGAAGCGGCCAAGCGCCTGGGCATCATCTACACGCCGGTGTTCGGCGGCTTCTCGGCCAAGACCCTGTCGGACCGGATCTTCGATGCCGGTGCCCAGGTGGTCATTACCGCCGATGGTGGCTACCGCAATGCCGAGGTAGTGCCGTACAAGGAGGCCTATACCGACCCGGCGCTGGACAACTTCATTCCGTTGCAAACCGCGCAGGCCGCGTTGGCCGAAGTGCTGGGCGCGCTGGATCTGGGCGATCTGGCGACCCGGTTGCAGACTCAGGTGGAATCCGGCCTGGCCGGGGAAATCACGATCGAGCGCAGCGATGTGATGCGCGAGCTCGGGCACGCGCTGGCCGCCGAGTCGGGTCTTTCGCCGGAGCGAATGGCGGCGATTCGCACCACCGTGGCCCGACGCCTGGCCGACGCCAGCCACACCGTGCGCGCCGTGGTCGTGGTGCGCTATACCGGCCAGGAGATCATCGAGCAGCCGCGCGATGGCTGGTCGCATGATCTGGTCGCCCAGGCCACCGCACGGGTGCTGGACAGGGCGCGCTCGGCTGGCTTTGATGTGGCCGATATCGATGGTCTGCTGGCGCTGGCTGATGCTGATCTGTGGCGCGCGCTGGCAGCCAGTCATCCGCCAGTGCCGGTCCCCTCCGACTGGCCGCTTTTCATTATTTATACCTCGGGCTCGACCGGCAAACCGAAAGGTGTGGTGCATACCCACGGCGGTTGGCTGTCCGGGGTGGCCCATACGATGCGCGTGGTGTTTGGTGCCGGACCCGAAGACCGCATCTATGTAGTCGCCGACCCGGGCTGGATTACCGGTCAGTCGTACCTGATCGCGGCGCCGCTGGCGCTGGGGATTACCTCGATCGTGCACGAGGGCTCACCGCTGTTTCCGCATGCCGGCCGCTTCTCATCGATTATCGAGCGCCAGGGCGCGACGCTGTTCAAGGCCGGTTCGACCTTTCTGAAAGCGGTCATGACCGACCCGGCCAGTACCGAGGACATGGCGACTTTTGACATGTCCAGCCTCAAGGCTGCGACGTTCTGCGCTGAACCGGTTTCGCCGGCCGTCCAGCAGTTCGCCATGGAGCGGGTTTGCCCGCGCTACATCAATTCGTATTGGGCGACCGAGCACGGCGGCATGGTGTTCTCGTGTCCGTGGGGGATATCAAGCCACTGGCAGCTGATGCCAGGACCTGGGCGCTGCCCTGGATCGATGCCGAGGTGCGTATTGCCGAGCAGACCGACGAGGCCGGCCGTGCAACCCGGTGGCGCATCGCCGGGGAGGGCGAAAACGGGGAACTGGTGATCAAGCAGCCCTACCCGTATCTGGCCCGCACCATCTGGGGCGACGCCGAGTGCCTGGGCAGGCCCGAGTGGCGCGGCGACCTTGACCGTTTCCGGGCCGTGTACTTTGACCGCTGGGGCGGCGATGTGGCCTACACCCAGGGCGACTATGCGCGCGCTCATGCCGACGGCTCGGTCACGCTACACGGCCGCTCGGACGATGTCATCAATGTCTCCGGCCACCGCATCGGCACCGAAGAAATCGAAGGTGCCATCCTCCGTGACAAGGTCCTCAGACCCGACTCGCCGCTGGGTAACGCAGTCGTGGTGGGCGCCCCGCATGACGAGAAAGGGGAGACACCAGTGGCTTTTGTCATTCCGGCGCCAGGGCACAAGCTCGGCGATGACGATCTGGACCGCCTGAAAAACCTGGTTCGCAGCGAAAAAGGAGTCACTGCAGTACCCTCGGACTTTCTGATCGTTTCGGCATTTCCCGAGACCCGTTCCGGCAAGTACATGCGGCGTACGCTGCGCTCGATCCTGCTCGATGAACCGCTGGGGGACATCTCGACGCTGCGCAATCCCGAGGTGGTCGACGAGATTCGCCAGACCGTGGCCGACTGGCAGGCCTTCGGGCGGCTGGGCGATGCGCGCGATATTGTCCAGACCTACCGCTACCTGCGTCTGGAGAATCACCGCGTTGCCCCCGGCAAAAGCGTGGCCTTGCTGACCATCGATCATCCGCCGGTCAATTCGCTCAACGAGCGCTCACTGGATGAGTTGCACACCGTGCTCCATCACATCGAGCAGCGTCAGGACACCGTCGCCGTCATCGTCACTGGCGCACGTTCGGCGTTCGTGGCCGGGGCCGACGTCAAGGAATTGCTGGAAGTGGGCGAGGCCGGCGATCTCGCCAGTGCCCGCACGCCGCCGAACGCCGCTCATGCCACCTTTTCGGCGCTGGAAAATATCGGTAAGCCGGTCATCGCGGCGGTCAACGGGCCGGCCCTGGGCGGCGGCAGTGAACTGGTGCTGGCCTGCGCTTATGTGATCGCCGATGTTCATGCCCGCTTCGGCCAGCCGGAAATCAACCTGAATCTGCTGCCCGGGTATGGCGGCACGCAGCGCCTGCCGCGGCGTCTGTATGCCCGGCGCGGCAGCGCGGGCCTGGTCGATGCGGCGCGGCTGATCATCGGCGGCCGGGCCGTCGATGCCGACGAGGCCTTGGCGCTGGGCCTGGCCGACGAAGTTGTCCGTCATGATGCTATGGGCCCGGTGGCGGTCGCGATGGATCGAGTCCGGGCCTGGCTTGACGGCAAGGGTCAGCTGGCCGAGAGCATGGCGCTGCGCGAGCGCTACCTGGCCGCGCGCGACCAAGCACTGCCGTGGACCGATGAGTTGCTCCACCACCCGAGGCTGGCAGCCACCGTGGCCCAGGCTCGGGCGAGCGGGCGCGAAAAGCCCGTGGCGCGGATCATCGAGGCGCTGGTGCTGGGTGCGACCCGGGGACAGTCGGCTGGCTTGAAGCGCGAGGCCGAACTGTTTGCCGAGGCAGTCTGCGATGCCGACTGCGGTCCGCCGGGTATTCGGGCGTTCCTGGAACGCCGCAGCGCTGCGCTGCCGCTGAAATTCGTCGAGGTACCGCCGGATGCGGACCGGGAAACGCGCCAACTGCTGGAGCGCGAAGGTCGACTGCTGCCGCTGGAGGCGCCGTTCCATCCCGGCATCACGCCGATTCCGGAGTACCAGTACGGCATGGGCGTGATCAAGGATCCGGCAACGGCGCTGCCGGCGCACGGGGAGCCGCAGGATGCCGAGAAATGCCTGGTGTTCAAGACCCCCAGGCCCGGCCCCAACGAGGCCCTGGTCTACGTGCTCGCCTCCGAAGTCAATTTCAACGACATCTGGGCCATCACCGGTATTCCGGTCTCGCCGTTCGACGCCCGTGACGCCGACCTGCAGGTGACCGGATCGGGCGGTGTGGCGCTGATCGCCCAGCTGGGCCAGGAACTGGTCCGCGAGGGCCGGCTGGCGGTGGGCCAGCTGGTGACGATTTACTCCGGCCAGAGCGAGTTGCTTTCTCCGGACCAGGGCCTGGATCCGATGGCGGCCGATTTCCACATTCAGGGCTATGAGGTCAACGACGGCTCGCACGCCCAGTTCCTGGTTGTGCAGGGTCCGCAGTTACATCCGAAACTGCCGGGCCTGACGATTGAACAAGCCGCGGCCAGCGGGCTGACCCAGGGCACCATCCATCGCGCCCTGTTTCGCACGCTCGATATTCAGCCCAGCCGCCGGCTGTTTGTGGAGGGTGCCGCGACCGGTACTGGCCTGGAGTGCCTGCGTGCTGCGGGTCGTGCCGGCCTGGAAGTGGTCGGCATGGTGTCCAGCGGTGAACGCGCCGAGCGCGTGCGCAGCTTCGGCGGCGGGGCGGTCAATCGCAAGGATCCGAGGTTCGCCGACATCTTTGCGCCGGTACCCGATGATCCGGGGCAATGGGAGGCCTGGGAACGGGCCGGCGATGACTATGTTGCCGAAGTCAACGCCCAGGCGGGCGGGCCGATCGATTACGTGGTCTCCCATGCCGGCGAACGTGCTTTTTCGCGCTCGTTCCAGTTACTTGGTGAGGGCGGCGTGCTGACGTTTTTCGGTGCCACTTCCGGCTATCGTTTCTCGTTCCTGGGCAAGCCGGGCGCGGAGAAGGCCGATCTGATGCTTGCCCGCGCGGGCCTTCGGGCCGGCAAGTCCTTGCTGGTGATCTACGGGCCCGGTTCCGACGACGGCATCGTCGATCCGGTGGCGGTTGAGGCCATCGAGGCCGGTTGCGCTCGCGGCGCCCGGGTGGCGGTGCTCAGCGATACGGTGGCGCAGCGCGAGTTCGTGACCTCGCTGGGTTTCGGTGCCAACCTTGCCGGCGTGGTCAGCCTGCAGGAGATTCAGCGCCGCCTGGGCCGGGACTTTGATCCACCCGGACCGTTCCAGGGCCTGCCCGATCCCTTTACCGAATCGGCCGAATTCAAGGAAGCCGTGCGCCGTTTCTCCGGCCGCACGCTCAAGCCGATCGGCTCGGCCGTTGGCCCGCTGCTGCGCAATACCCTCGACCGTCGCGGTTTGCCCGACGTGGTGTTTGAACGGGCCGGCCGGGACGGACTTGCCCTGGCCACGGCCCTGGTCAAGCCGACCGTGGGCTCGGTGGTCTATGCGGAGAACCTCGCCGGGCGCCGGTTCAGCTTTTATGCCCCGCAAGTCTGGATGCGCCAGCGCCGGATTTTGATGCCGACCACCGAGATTCTTGGCACCCACCTGAATACGGCGCGCGAATATGCCGAGGTGCAGGAGCGCATCGCGGCCGGCATGATCGACGTGGTCGAACCGGTGCCGGTGCCGCTGGGCGAGTTGCCCTCAGCCCACCAGGCCATGTGGGACAACCGGCATGCGGGCGCAACCTACGTTGCGACTCACGGGTTGCCGCGCACCGGGCTGAAGACCCGCGACGAACTCTACCGGGCCTGGGCCCTGCGTGAGGCAGAGGCCGAGGGCGTTGAACTCCGCCGGATTGATACCGGCTCGGCAGGAACTCTACGATGAACCAAACCACTCGATCGCAAGCCGGGGACCGCCTGGCCGGACGGACCGTGATTCTGACCGGCGCGGCCGGCAATATCGGTACCCACATCGCCCGCACCCTGCTGCGCGAGGGCGCCAACCTGGTCATGACCGGACGCAATCCAGACAAGCTCGATGCCTTCTGTCAGACCCTCTCCGGCGAGGGCTTCAGGCCGGCTGCGATGCACGCGGTTGCCGGGGATTCGGCGGATCCCGAGGCCGGTCGGGTCATTGTCGGTGAGACCCTGGAGCGGTTCGGTCGCCTCGACGTGCTGATCAACAACGCGGGTGGCGCGGGACCGAAACAGACCCTGGAAAAGATTCCGTTCACCACTGCCCAGGCCCGGGCCAGCGGCGATGGTGAGACCATGTTTCAGGCCGCGATGAACCTGCTCGGAGGGCCCTGGAACATGGCGCGGGCAGCGGTGCCGCACCTGGCCCCGGGCGGGGCGATCCTTAACGTTTCGACGATTTTCTCGCGCACTCCCTACTTTGGCCGGATTCCCTATGCGGTGCCCAAATCCGGCCTCAATGCCTTTTCCAGGGGGCTGGCCCGGGAACTGGGAGCAGGCGAGCGCGGGATTCGGGTCAATACGGTCTTCCCCGGCCCGATTGAGTCCGAGCGCATTGATACCGTGTTCCGGGCCATGGATTCGCTGCAGAAACTGGAGCCGGGTAGTACGGCCGCCGGGTTCAAGGGCCTGATGCTCAACCGTCGCCCGGACGCCGACGGCAACATGAATTTCATTTATCCGCGCCCGGCCGACGTGGCCAATACGCTGCTGTGGCTTTCGACCCCTGAGGCCGATGCCTTCTCCGGTCATGCCTTCGAGGTGACCAACGGCATGCAGGTGCCGGCCCAGAGCCGCTCGAAACTCGTTTCCTGGCCTGATAATCGTCTGGTGGATCTGCGCGACCGTGTGGTCATGATCCTGGGTGGTGCCGATATCGACGAAGCCCTGGCTTTCGCCGGGCGCAACCGCGACCGCGGTGCCACGGTGATGCTGGCTTTCCGCTCCCTGGAAGAAATCGGCCAGGCCCGCGCCCGGCTGGGCAACGATGCCGAAAGACGCGTGAAGCTGACCCATCTCGACCCCTTGCGGGAGGAGTCGGTCGACCGGGCCTTCCAGTTCGTTGAAGATCACTTCGGACGTCTCGACGGGGGGATTGTGCTGCCCGGCAAACGCAACGGGGAGCATGGTCACTCGCGCAGTACCGCAACCGATCAGGAAGTGGCCACCTTTGTCGACAACGAGATCGTCGCACCGGTGGCTTTTGCTGCGGCGCTGGCGCGCAGTCTGGGCCGGCGCATGAACCTGGAGCGGGCGCCGGCGATCACCTTCGTTACCAACTCCGACGACGGTCACGGCAACCGGCTCAACGACATCAAGCGGGCCGCGGTCGAAGAACTGATCCGCACCTGGCGCCATGAGGAGGAGCACGCCTGCCAAAGGGGCGAGCGCAGGTGGAGTTCGCGGCCCAACCAGATCGTGCGCTTTGACAACAACGAGCCGGATAACCTCGCCTTTGCCGCCGACTGGACCGCAACGCTGAACAACCGCGTGCGCCGCATGGACCCGATCAACCTGTGGGTGCCCAAGAGCATCCGGCGCGCGACCGGGAAATCGGCGATGCCGTATTCGATCCAGCGCGTGCTGCCTGGTCTGCACCAGGGCAAGGTGGCGGTGACTACCGGTGGCAGCCTCGGTATCGGCCTGCAGCTGGGGCGCTACCTGGCGATGGCCGGCGCCCGGGTGCTGCTGATGCGCGCAGCGAGACCAAGCTTGCCGAGGCGCGCGCCGGCATCGTCGCCGAGCTCGAGGCCATCGGTTACCCCGACTGCGAACACCGGGTGCATATCCTTGCCGGTATCGATGTTGGTGACGAGCAACAGCTGCAGCAGTTGTTCGATCATTCTCTGGAAATTTTCGGTGAGGTCGATTACCTGATCAACAATGCCGGGGTTTCAGGAGCCGAGGAAATGGTGGTTGACATGACCCTCGAGGCCTGGAACCACACCCTGGAGGCCAACCTGACCTCCAACTGGTCATTGATCCGCAAGTTCGCCCCGCGCATGAAGCAACAGGGCGCGGGTCGTATCCTGAATGTGTCGAGCTACTTTGGCGGCGAGAAGTACCTGGCCGTGGCCTATCCCAATCGGGCCGATTATTCCGTCTCCAAGGCCGGGCAGCGGGCCCTGGCCGAGATCCTCTCGCGTCACCTCGGGCCGGAAATCCAGATCAACGCCATGGCGCCGGGTCCGGTCGACGGAGCACGCTTGCGTGGCCTCGGCGGAGCGCCTGGTCTGTTCGCCCGGCGCGGCCGGCTGATCCTGGAAAACAAACGTCTCAACCGCGTCCACGAAGCTCTGCTGGCAAGCCTGGAGGGAACCGACGGTGGCGAGATTCTCCAGCGCCTTGCCGCCAACGTGGTGGAAGGGCTGGCCGCCTGGGATGGCGCCCCGGAAGCGCTGCGCCGACTGGCCGCCCAGGTCGGCGAGGGTCGCCCGGAGGCCGCGGCCACGCGCTACCTGTTGTCGCGGCCGCTGGCCGAAAAGCTGATCAACCGGCTGGTCGGTGGCGGCGCCCTCGACGCCGCTCAGGGCGGGCATTTCCTTGAGGTGTTCACGCCGCCGCCGGAAGGTGATTTTTTCGATGCGCGGGATATCGAGCGCACCGCACAGAAGATCGAAGTCGGCATTCTCGACCGTCTTCACCTGCACAGGATGCCGACCGACGAGCAGGTGGCGCTGTCGACCGTGTTCAGTCTTGCCGATGAAATCGTCAGCGGCGAAACCTTCCATCCGTCGGGCGGGCTGAAGTTTGACCGCTCGGTTACCGAGGGCGAGATGCTGTTGCGCCCGGGCGCCGAGGATTTGCAGCAACTGGCCGGACGCCACGTGGTGTTGATCGGTGAGGCCCTGCGCGATGAACTTGTCGCCATTGCCCACGGCCTGCTGGAGCAGTCGGTCGGCAGCCTGACCCTGCTCACCAAAAGCGCGGAGACTGCCGAGGCGCTGCGTGCGTGCATCGAGGCGCCCGGTCCGGGCACGGTCGTTGGCGTTCAGGCCGTTGGCGAGGAGCTTGAGGCCGGGCTTGATGCGGTTCGCGGTCAGACCGGTCGCATCGACGCGGTGGTCAGCACGCCGTTTGCCCGCTTGCCAATGAACCCGCTGGCTGCCGAGGCCGGCGAGAGCTGGGATCGGGTGCTGTCGCGCGATGCCTTTGCCCGTCTGCTCGATGAGCAATTGACGCATCACTTTCGCGTTGCCCGCAAGTGCGCGCTGATGCCGCGTTGCCAGATCGTTCTGGTGACCCCGGAGACTTCCCGTGCATCGACCCGTGAAGAGTTTGCCCTGGCCCTGTTCATCAAGAACTCGCTGCATGCCTTCACGGTCACGCTTGGCGTCGAAGGAGAGCGACTGCCGACCGAACCGGCCGTCAATCAGGTCCAGCTGACCCGGCGGGCCCATGCCGAGGAGCCCAGTAACGACCAGGAAATGGCCGAAGAGATGGAGCGCATTGTCCAGGCCGTCATGCTGTGCTGCGTGCCGGCGGTCAGTCCGAGCCAGAGTCGCTACCTGGCCCGGATTTTCCGCGGGAACGCGGTGACCGTGTAATCGGCAAGGCGGCCATTTTCAGCCCGGGTCTGCATTCGATGACTACCAGGGCCGGTTGAACAAACGCTCGGCCAGGCCGGTACAGGTGACCCTTCAGGGCCAGACCAGGCCAGGCTGATCGAGGTGCGAGCTGCACAGTCGCAGGTGCCCGGATTCGATCAGATCCGGAATCGTCGGCGCGATTCGTTCGGGCAGTGATTCGGGGACTTCCTCACCGTCCCAGTGCACCCCCACCCAGGCATCACGCCAGCTCTGTTTGGCGGCATACAGGCACTGATCGGCGATATTGATGGCCTCTTCCCAGTGCACATGGCCCGGGCGGGCAGGCACGAACGGATACTGGGCAAAGCCGATCGAACAGGTGATGCGGGCTGGCTGTGCCGGCCCGATCTGGAACTCATGTTCCGCCACTGCCTTGCGCAGGCGTTCGGCCAGGTCCGAAGCGAAGCCAGGATCGGTGAAACGCGCCACCAGCAAAAACTCCTCGCCGCCCCAGCGAACGGCGGTGTCGGAGTCGCGGATGCAGCCTCGGATGATTGCGCTCATTTGCACCAGGACACGATCACCAACGGCGTGACCATGGACATCGTTGACTTGCTTGAAGTGATCGATATCGAGCATCAGGAACAGCAGGCTGGGAATCTCTTCGGGCGGGTTTCCAGGGTTGTTACGGCGGTCCCGGTGTTTGCGGTCAATCAGGGCAATGTCGAGCGGCACCTGCTCGATCAGGTAGCGCCGGTTGCGCAAGCCGGTCAGGGGGTCGGTCAGGCTTTGTTCGGCCAGCGCGGCGTTTGCCCGCGACAACTCCCGGGTACGTTCCGCAACCCGCTGCTCCAGGGTTTCCTTGGCTTCCTGCAGGGAGGCCAGGGCGCGCTTGCGTTCCAGGCTGCTGGCAATCTGCCGGGAGACGAAGCGCAGCAACTCCAGGTCCTCCTGTTGGTAGACCCGGTCGGCCCGGTAGCTCTGGACGGCAACCAGGCCGAGCGTGCGCCCATCGCATCGCAGGGGTACGCCAATCCAGGCGTAGGCGTTGGGTCCATGAATCTTGACTTTACCGGCCTGAATCAGGCGCTCGATGTCGGCCTCGGTCAGCAACACCCCGTGATCCGAATGCAGGCCGTATTCGGTCAGTCCCGAGGCCAGCGGTCGCTTGTTCTGCGACTGCAGAAATTCATCGGCGTAGTAGGCAAATTCCAGCGCGGTGTCATCGTCTACCAGCAGGGCGACGAAAAAGTTCTCGGCGTAAAACAACTCGCTGACTTCATCGTGAACGCGCTGAAAGAAGCTTTTTTCATCGCCGCCTTCGCTGGCCTGTTCGGCGATGTGGTAGAGCGCCTTTTGCAGCCGCTCGTTACGGCGCCGCTGGGCCAGTTCCTCTTTAAGAGCCTGGTTTGCCCGGGCCAGTTCCCGGGTTCGGTCAATGACCACCTGCTCCAGGTCCTTGCGGGTCTGGCGTCGTTGCAGCATGGTCAGGACGTGGCTGGCAACAAAGCCGAGCAACTCCTGGTCCTGCTCGCTATACATGTTTTCCTGCTCGTAGCTCTGGACCACCAGCAGGCCCTTGACCTGGGTTCCGTCCAGCATGGGTACGCCGAGCCAGTCGCGCGAGATTGCGCCAAAGCGCTTGAGCGGGCCGGGCACTGTTCGTTCGATCTCGTCCAGCGACCCGCGCAGTGGTCGTCCAAGACGAATCACATACCAGGTCAGGCTGTGTTCAATATTGTCCAGGGGGATGTCGGCCAGTGTGAAACCCGTGTCCGGAGCGTCGTCGTTGCGGTCGTCTGGTGGCCCATCCTGCGGACTGAGGTAGAGCGACACATCCTCTGTGCTGGTGGCCGAGTCGGCAAAGTAGCGAAAGCGGACCGTATCCTTGCCGGCGTTGTGGAGGAAAATGTAGAAGTTTTCGGCATACATCAGATCGGCGATGATCTGATGCAGGCGCTTGAGAATTTCGTCGGTTTCCAGATCGGCGCCGGCCAGATCCGAGATCTGGTAAAGCGCTTTCTGGATCCGTTCGGCATGCCGCAACTCGTCGATGGTTCGTCGATGTTCGCGGCTGCCTGAGCCCGTGCCGGTAGACATTACCCCTCAACATTCCTTCAGCCGCTGAGATTTCGCCATTTTTGGCGGAAAACTCAATGGATTTGCCCCACCCAGCCTGCGTTTCCAGACTACCCGTTTTGCAGTATAGATGCTCACGAGGGCGCTCAACCACCCCCATAACCTTACCATTGCCATGGGCGTGAAGACGGATATACTTGCTGCTTTCCTGATGAACCGAGATTCGTCGCGTCGCAACGATGAAAAACTGGCCTGCCGACCGACGGGTAACCCTGCATCCGGGTGAGCATCATGTCACCCGGCGCCAGGATCTGATGATTTCGACGCTGCTGGGCTCGTGCGTGGCCGCCTGCCTGTACGATCCGGTCGCCCACGTGATGGGCATGAACCACTTCCTGTTGGCCAACCATCGCTACAGTCGTGATGTGCCGGTGTTGGCAAGCGAAGCCGGGCGTTATGGCGTCAACGCCATGGAATTGCTGATCAACAACATGCTCAAGGCCGGCGCCCAGCGGCACAATCTCAAGGCCAAGGTCTTCGGCGGCGGCAACGTGCTGCCGGGAATTTCCCGCGAGGACAGTTTTTTCGCCATTGGCGATGTCAACAGTCGCTTTGTGCAGGAGTTTCTTCACACCGAGAATATCCCGGTTCTGGCCAAGAGCCTGGGTGGTATCAACGGCCGGGTGATTTACTTCACCGGCAATGACTACTCGGTGTACGTGCGCGAAATCGCTCGCTCCAAGACCCTGGAAGTCGAGCAGCAGGAAAAGCAGTTCTGGCGCTCCAGCCTGGAAAAACGCGAGCGCGAAGCAGCCAGCACTGGAGAAATCGACCTGTGGTAAGCGACGGGCGCTCAGCCTCCCGAAGACCGGCAACCATCTTCGATATCGACTTCGGCCGGCTCTACCGCGAGCACATGATGGCCTCCGGCCGGCAGGTCAAGGCGCCGGAAGACTGGGACGGCCGCGCCGAGCGCATGAAAGCGGTGGCCACAGGTTCCCGCTACGTGCGCGACTTCACGGCGCGCATGGATCTTTCGGGCTGCAACTCACTGCTCGACGTCGGCTGCGGCACCGGCGCGATCGGCCTGGCCGTCGCCGATCAGCTCGATCAGGTTATCGGCCTGGATTACAGCGCGGGCATGCTCGGGGCCATGCGCGAGCTGGCCGCCGAGCGCGGCATCGACCATGTGCTGGCGATGCAAAAATCCTGGGACGACGACTGGTCGGAGGTGCCGGTGTGCGACATCGCCGTGGCCTCGCGCTCCACGGCGGTGCTGGATCTGGAAGCGGCGTTGCAGAAACTCGATGCGCACGCGGCCCGGCGCGCCTGCCTGACCAGCAAGGTCGGCGGCTACTTCATCGACCCGGCCATCGCCGCGGTGATCGGGCGCAAACTCGATCCCGTGCCGGACTACATCTACGCCGTCAACATCCTCTACCAGATGGGCCGCCAGCCGCGGGTCGACTTTCTCGACAACGACCACCGCCCGACCGACTGCGAAACGGCCGGGGAATTCGTCCGCCGGGTCGGATTCTCGCTGGGCCAGCTCAACGATGCCGAACGCGCGCAACTGGCGGCATGGTTCGATCAGAATCCAGAGCGCGCCCGCGCCAGCAGCCAGCCGTTCCGCTGGGCCTTCATCGCCTGGGAAACCGGTTGAACCATCAACCCGGCATGCCGGGTCAGGTTTCGGTCGGTTCGACCACGGTTGCTGGGTAGCCGGCTTCGTCGCAGGCGGCCAGGATTTCCTCCAGGCTCGCCTGCTCGGGATCGAAGGCCACCGTGGCGATCTTGTCTTCGGCATCGAATGCCACGCCGGCCACGCCGGTCACGGCGGTGACGGCCTGCTCGACCCGCATCTCGCAGGACATGCAGACCATGTTGGGAATCGACAGGCTGGCCTGCTCAAGGCCGTCTTCGGCCAGGGCATGGGCGCCGATCAAGGCCAGGATCAGGATCATCGCGGTCAGGGGCAGTGTTCGGGTCATGGGTTTACTCCAGTGGAGAAACGGAAACATTCCAGGTGCAAGCATAGCGGCAAATCGGCCTGCCTGGGCCCGCCGCCCGGGCGTTGACAATTCCTTGACAGTTTAATACGCTTGCGTCTGTTTCTTCTTGTTCGAGGTCGGCTACATGCACTCTGATCGATGGTTCGTTGTCGTTCTGGTTACACTCTGCCTGTGCGTCGCCGCTGCGGTCGCCGCCAGCGGGCAGCCATCCAGTGCTGATCAAGTCGGTTTCGAGCGATTGGGCAGCCAGGATCAGGAATTGAGCGAAGAACGTCGTCAGGCGTTCAATAAGGATTGAACGTCCTGGCATGAACTGGCGAAAAATCTTCCGACCCAGCGCAACTCTGTCCATCTTCACCCTGGTGGTCGGCGGGGCGGTGTTTGGTGCGCTGGCATTCTGGACCGGTCAGGTGACCTTGCACGCCACCAGTACAGATGAATTCTGCATGACCTGTCACAGCAATCACTCGTTGCTGGAAGAAGTTCGGGAGTCGCCGCACGGCAACAACGCCGCCGGCATCCACGTGCACTGCCGCGACTGTCATCTGCCGAACGAGTCCTTTGCCTACCTGCGCAAGAAGATTGCCGTCTCGCCGGATTTGTGGCGTTTCGTTACCACTTCCGGCTTCAATACCCAGGAGCATCTGGAAGAGCATCGCCTGGAGTGGGCCGAACTGACCCATGCCTACCTGCGGTCCATCGATTCGTCCACCTGTGCCGATTGTCACAGTCGGATCTACGATGACCCGCCGCCGGCCGAAATGAGCCGGATGGCGGTCAACGTGCACCGTTTCAATGCCAACCGGGATGCCGATGAGCGCCAGACCTGTATCGATTGCCACAAAGGCGTGGCTCACCCGTATCCGGAGGCCTGAAATCCGGGTCTGAGATAGGGGTGGCTTTGGTGGGCGCAGGCGCTGGATTCCACCTGGCGGGCAAGCGCGTTCACCGCAGATTGATCTGCAGCAGCATTCAATGCATGCTGGAATCCTTTGGAGACGTAATCATGACCAAGCGCCTGGCTGTGTTGCTTTTGCTGCTGGTGCCGTTTGCCGGCAGTTCGGCGGCGGTGTGCGACAACCTGCTCGACTTTGAACATCGTCGCCTGGCCAGCAGCCAGGTCGAGAACCTGTGCCAGGCCTATGCCGATTCGGTGCTGTTGGTGGTCAACACCGCCAGCCGTTGCGGCTTTACCGGGCAGTTCAGCGACCTTGAGGCGCTGTACCAGAAATACCGCGATGACGGGCTGGTCGTCCTCGGGTTCCCCAGCGATGACTTCAACCAGGAACTGGCCGACGAGGAAGATACCGCCGAGGTCTGCTACGTCAACTACGGGGTGAGCTTTCCGATGTTCGCCACCACTGGCGTGCGCGGGGAGGGCGCGAACGCCTTGTTCCGCGCCCTGGCTGAGGCTGAGCAGGCGCCGCGCTGGAATTTCACCAAGTATCTGATCGGCCGTGACGGCCAGGTGCTGGGCAGTTTTGGGTCGCGCGTCACGCCGCTCGACAGCGAACTGGAAGCTTCCGTGGTGGCCGCTCTGGGGCAATAATGCGGGACAATGGTCGGCTTGAACAGCTGATCAGGAATTGCGTGCCGAAATGAACACAATGGATCAGGAAAGCGCTCGCATCGGCGTGGTCTCGGTCAGTGACCGCGCTTCCAGCGGGGTCTATGAGGATCTGGGTATTCCGGCGCTCAAGCAATGGCTGGGGAGCGCGCTGGTGAACCCACTGTCGTGGGAGACCCGGCTGATCCCGGATGATCAGCAGTTGATCAGCAATACCTTGATCGAACTGGTCGACCGGGTGGAGTGTGATCTGGTTCTGACCACCGGTGGCACTGGCCCGGCGCCGCGCGATGTCACCCCGGAGGCCACTCTGGCGGTGGCCGATCGGGTCATGCCGGGCTTTGGCGAGCAGATGCGCCAGATCAGCCTGACCTTTGTCCCCACTGCCATCCTCTCGCGCCAGGTGGCCGTGGTGCGTGGCCGGGCTTTGATCATCAACCTGCCCGGCCAGCCCAAGGCGATCGCCGAAACCCTGGCCGGTCTGCCGGACCACTCCCCGCCGGTGCACGGCATCTTTGCTGCCGTTCCCTACTGCATTGACCTGATCGGTGGCCCGTACCTGGAAACCGACGAGGCCGTCTGCAAGGCCTTTCGGCCCAAATCTGCGCGCCGGAATCAAGCCTGATGGCAGCCTCGGGATCAGATGAGCGTCGGGATGACCGTCGCGGCCAGAAGCCTGCCGCCGTGGTTTTGCTGTCCGGTGGCCTGGATTCGGCGACCGTGCTGGCCGAGGCAGTGGCGGCCGGCTATGACTGCCACAGCCTGGCCGTGGACTATGGCCAGCGCCACAACGCCGAGTTGTTTGCGGCGGCCCGGCTTTCGCAGCGCCTGGGCGCGGCCTCGCACAAGGTGGTGGCCGTGGACCTGCGCGCGATTGGCGGTTCGGCCCTGACCGATGATCTCGATGTGCCCACCGAGGCCACCGACGGAATTCCCATCACCTACGTTCCGGCGCGCAACACCCTGATGCTCAGCCTTGCGCTGGGCTACGCCGAGGTACTGGGCGCGACCGATTTGTTCATTGGTGTCAACGCGGTTGATTACTCCGGCTACCCGGACTGCCGTCCGGAATTCATCGCTGCCTTCCAGACGCTCTCCTGCCTGGCGACCCGGGCCGGCGTCGAGGGCAGTCCATTCCGAATTCATACACCGTTGATTGATCTGAAAAAATCCCAGATCGTTCGTCGTGGCACCGAACTCGGCGTGGACTATGCCCAGACCGTATCGTGTTACCAGGCCGATGAGTACGGGCGGGCCTGCGGGGTTTGTGATTCCTGCCGCCTGCGGCGTCAGGGTTTCCTGGAAGCAGGCCTGGAAGACCCCACCCGCTACGTCTGAAGCGGCCCGGTAGCGGCGGTTGCTCAGGTCTGGCGGTTGACCAGGCGATCGGCCAGCCAGTGCAGCCCGCGGGTGTCGCCGGTACATCGATTCAGCGCGGTTCGCGCACGCTCATCGAGTTCGGCAATGCGCCGGCGCGCCGCGTCCGGCCCGAACAGGCCTGGCCAGGTGGCCTTGCCGTGAGCCTGGTCGGCGCCGGTTTGCTTGCCGATCACATCGGTCTGGCCCTCGACATCGAGCAGGTCGTCGCGGATCTGGAACGCCAGCCCGATCCACTCGGCAAATTCGCGCAGGCAGGCCGCCTGGGCTGGCGGCAGGTCGGGCACCAGGGCCGCCGGCATCATCACCGAGGCGCGGATCAGAGCGCCGGTTTTCAGACGAAACATGGTCTCGAGCGTGTCCCGATCCGGCTGTTGATGCTCCAGGGCCATGTCCTGGGCCTGGCCCCCGGCCATTCCGTCGGCACCGCAGGCGGTTGCCAGTTCGGCGATCATGCCGGCGGCGGCCGGCACCGGGTGATTCAGGGCCGGTTCCTCGGCCAGGATCTGGAAAGCCAGTGCCTGCAGTGCGTCGCCGGCGAGGATGGCAACGGCTTCATCAAAGGCCAGATGGGTGGTGGGGCGACCCCGTCGCAGGTCGTCGTCGTCCATGGCCGGCAGGTCGTCATGAACCAGCGAGTAGCTGTGGATCAGTTCGACTGCGCAAGCCGGTGCGTCGAGTACGGCCGGCGCCAGGCCCAGCGCCTCCCCGCTGGCGTACACCAGCTGTGGCCGCAGCCGCTTGCCGCCGTTGAACAGGGCGTAGCGCATGGCTTCGCACAAGGTCGCGCTGGACTCATTACCGGGACTGCAGCGACGATCCAGTTCGCGTTCGAGCCGCCTGACGTAGTCCTGGAAACGAGCGCTGCAGGCCGCGTCGTCTAGTCGAAGGGCCACAGGCGCCGCAGCAGGCTTTCGCGCTCGGTCCGGTCGAGCAGGTCCGGGTAGCTGTACTCCAGGACATAGCGCGTGTCTTCGGCCAGTTCGTCCAGCTCGAGTCGCTGAAAAGAGCGCTCCATCAGTTCCAGCGCCTTGACGTTGGCCGGAGCGCCGGGGAAATGTTCGATGGTGTAGCGGGCCCGGTTGAGGGCGGCCACATACGCTCCGCGCCGAAAGTAGTACTCGCCAACCTCGATCTCGTAGTCGGCCATGATATTGCGCAGGAAGACCATTCGCTGTCGGGCATCCGCCACGTAGCGGCTTTGCGGATAGCGCTGCACCAGCTCGCGGAATTCGGCGAAGGCCTGGCGTGCGCTTTGCTGGTCACGATCGACGACTTGGTCGGGAAACAGCCGCCGTAGAAAGCCCATGGACTGCTCGTAGTGAACCAGGCCTTTGAGGTACCAGGCATAGTCGACGTTGGGATGGGTCGGGTAGGTGCGGATGAAGCGGTCCAGCGTGGTCAGCGCGCGTTCGGGCTGGTTGCCGCGGTACATGGCATAGGCCATATCCAGCTGGGCCTGCTCGGCGTGGCGGCCGAACGGGAAACGGGTCGTCAACTGCCGGTACAGGTCGATGGCGGCGCTGAAGTTGCGCGCGTTCAAGGCGCGCTGGGCTTCGGCATAGAGTTCTTCGGCGCCGCGGTCATCCTCGCGCGTCTCGCGACCACAGCCAACGGCAAAGGCCAGGGTCAGGACAAGGAGAATCGACAGGAGGGCCCGGTACGGGCGAGGATCGGAAAGAGTCTGCATAATGGCGCGAATGATAAGGGTCGAATACCGATATGGCCATACATGATCGCAGATTGTGGGGTAAATCGTCGTTAATCGGCGCAATCGTCTGTGCCCGGCGGTCGTTACGATGAGCGATCGCGTTCTGCAGCGCCTGACTGTGACCCCCGAGCAGGCCGGTCAGCGCCTGGATCAGTTGCTGGCCAGATCCTGGCCGGATTTCTCCCGCAGTCGTCTGGCCGGGTGGATCCGCGGCGGCGAAATCCTGGTCAATGGCAAGTGCGTGAAGCCGCGCCACGCAGTGGCCGCAGGCGAGGAGGTGGTTCTTGATACCAAGTGGACAGCGCGCGCCGACAGCCCTGCCCCCGAAGCGATCGAACTGGAGGTTTTGTTTGAAGATTGCGAACTGATCATCGTCAACAAGCCGCCGGGCCTGGTGGTCCACCCCGGTTCAGGCAATCCTGATGGCACCCTGGTCAACGCACTCCTCCATCACGATGCCGGCCTGGCCGCGTTGCCGCGCGCCGGCCTGATTCATCGCCTCGACAAGGACACCAGCGGTTGCCTGGTCATTGCGCGAACGCCGGCCAGTCATCATCGCCTGGTTCGGGCGATGAAACAGCGCGCCATCCAGCGCAAGTATCTTGCCCTGATCTGGGGGCATCCGATCGCCGGTGGCCGGATTAATGAACCGATCGGTCGCCACCCGGTGGATCGCCGGCGCCAGGTGGTCCGCCGCGATGGCCGTCCGGCCATCACCCACTACCGGATCGGCAAACGCCTGGCCGGCGGCACTCTGCTGGAGGTGAGCCTCGAGACCGGCCGGACCCATCAGATTCGGGTTCACCTGGCCCAGATTCGCCATCCCATCGTGGGCGATCCCGTATACGGTCGGCACGGCGTGCCCAAGGGCTTGAACGAAGATCAGCGTGCGGCCTGGCAGGGCTTCGGGCGCCAGGCGCTGCATGCCGTCGAGTTGGCGCTGGCCCATCCCGCCAGCGGAGTGCCGATTGCGGTTTCCGCGCCGCTGCCGGCCGATATGGCTGAGCTCATCGATCGTCTCGCCGTCAGTGACGTCAATGATTCTCCCTGACGGCTTGCCGGCCGGGGTATCGGCTTTGAGCACCACCCGGTCGGGTGGGGTCAGCACGGGCCCCTGGGCAAGCCTGAACCTGGGTGACGCCTGCGGCGATGATCCTGCTGCCGTGAGCGAGAATCGCCGGCGCCTGCAGCAGAGACTGCCGGGACCGCCGCACTGGCTGCGCCAGGTGCATGGCACGCGCGTCATCCATCTGGATGAGTGGCAGCCCGGGATCGAGGCCGATGCGGCCTGGAGCGACCGCCGCGGTGCCGTGCTTGCCATCCAGACCGCCGACTGTTTGCCCGTGCTGGTGGCCGACGGCCAGGCCCGGCTGGTGGCCGCAGCGCATGCCGGATGGCGCGGCCTGGCCGCCAACGTGCTGGGTCGCCTGGTGGAGGCCTTGCCGGTGGCGCCCGCGGGCCTGAGCGCCTGGATTGGCCCCGGCATTGGGCCTGAACACTACGTTGTCGGTGAGCCGGTACGGACCGCGTTTCTGGCCTTGGGTTCGGATCTGGCGGGGGGCTTTGAGCTGGCAGCGGACGGCTGCCTGCATGCGGACCTGAAATGGATTGCGCGCCGGCTCCTGGAACGCGCCGGGGTCGGACGGGTCCATGATTGCCGGCTGTGCACGGCCGCTGACCCGACGCGGTTTTTTTCCTATCGCCGCGACGGGCGCTGCGGTCGTATGGCGAGCATGATCTGGCTCGGTCGGGGCGAGGAGCAAGCCCGATCTTTCGGGTAGAATGAAAGGCCGGACCGAGACTTTTTAGGAGCATCCGGGCATGACCTCCCTGATCTTTGTTACCGGTGGCGTGGTGTCATCGCTCGGCAAGGGAATTGCGGCCGCATCCCTTGGCTCGATTCTGGAAGCGCGCGGTTTGCGCGTCACCCTGCTCAAGCTCGATCCCTACATCAATGTCGACCCGGGCACCATGAGCCCGTTCCAGCATGGTGAGGTGTTCGTGACCGAGGATGGCGCCGAAACCGACCTCGACCTGGGCCACTATGAGCGTTTCGTGCGCACGCGCATGACCCAGCGCAACAACTTCACCACCGGGCGGATCTACGCCAACGTCATCGCCAAGGAGCGCAGAGGCGACTATCTGGGCTCGACCGTGCAGGTCATTCCGCACATCACCGACGAGATCAAGGATTCAGTCAACCAGGCCGTTGAAGGCTACGATGTGGCCCTGGTCGAGATCGGCGGTACCGTCGGTGATATCGAATCGCTGCCGTTCCTGGAGGCGATTCGGCAGTTGGGAACCGAGTATGGCCGCCAGGCGATGTTCATCCATCTGACCCTGGTGCCTTATCTCAAGGCCGCCAACGAGATCAAGACCAAGCCCACCCAGCACTCGGTCAAGGAATTGCGCTCGATCGGGATTCAGCCCGATGTGCTGCTATGCCGCTGCGAGCGCATGATTTCCGATGATGAACGCAAGAAGATTGCGCTGTTTACCAACGTACCGGCCGAGGCGGTCATCTCTGCTGTGGATGTGGACAACATCTTCAAGATTCCTTTGTTTTATCACCGCCAGGGCCTGGACCGCATTGTTCTCGACCGGCTGGGCATCAAGGCATCGGCGCCGGATCTTTCGGGCTGGGAGGACGTGGTCGAGCGCCGCGCCCGGCCCGAGCATGAGGTCACGATCGCCATGGTCGGGAAGTACGTGGAGCATGCAGATGCCTACAAGTCGCTCAACGAGGCCCTGTTGTCAGGTGGACTGGCCGATCGGGTGACGGTGCGCATCAAACCCGTGGAGTCAGAGGAAATCGAGACCAGTGGTGTGGCCATGCTGGCCGATGTGGACGCCGTGCTGGTGCCCGGCGGTTTCGGCGAGCGCGGGTTCGAGGGCAAGATCGCGGCCATTCGCCATGCGCGCGAGAACGGGGTGCCCTACCTGGGCATCTGCCTGGGTCTGCAGGCGGCCGTGGTCGAATTCGCGCGCAACGTCTGCGGCCTGGCCGGGGCCGGCTCCACCGAGATCGACCCCGAATCGCCGCATCCGGTGATCGGGCTGATTACCGAGTGGATGGACGAGAAAGGTCAGCGTGAGATGCGCGATGAACAGTCTGAACTGGGCGGCACCATGCGCCTGGGCGCGCAGCGCTGCTGCCTGGTCAGCGATACCCTGGCGCGCAAGCTGTACGGTCGCGACGAGGTGCTGGAGCGCCACCGCCACCGCTATGAATTCAACAATGGCTACCGCGAGATTCTGGGTGGGCATGGCATGAAACTGTCGGGTTTTTCGGCCGACGGCATGCTGGTCGAAATGATCGAACTGCCCGACCACCCGTGGTTCCTGGGCTGCCAGTTCCATCCTGAATTCACTTCCACGCCACGCGAGGGCCACCCGCTCTTTACCGGCTTCATTCGCGCCGCACTTGCGCGCCGCCAGGGCCGGCTGGGGCGCGATTCATGAAACTGTGCGGTTTCGAGGTCGGATCGGCCAGTCCGCTGTTCCTGATCGCTGGCCCGGACACGCTGGAGTCTGAACAGTTATGTCTGGACGTGGCCGGTCATCTGCACGAGCTGACCTCATCGCTGGACGTCCCGTACGTGTTCAAGGGCTCTTTTGACAAGGCCAACCGCACTTCGGTGAAAAGCTACCGCGGCCCGGGGCTGGACAACGGGCTGCGCATTCTCGAATCCGTGCAGCGCCAGATCGGCGTTCCGGTACTGACCGATGTGCACGAAGACACTCCCGTCGACGAGGTCGCGGCCGTGGCCGATGTGTTGCAGACCCCGGCTTTCCTGTGTCGCCAGACCAACTTCATTCAGGCCGTGGCCGCGGCCGGCAAGCCGGTCAACCTCAAGAAGGGTCAGTTTCTCTCACCATGGGAGATGAACCGGGTGGTCGAAAAAGCGCGCGCCACCGGCAATGAGCAATTGCTGGTATGCGAGCGAGGCTTCAGCTTTGGCTACAACAACCTGGTCTCGGACATGCGTAGCCTGGCCATCCTGCGCGAAACGGGCTGTCCGGTGGTGTTTGATGCGACCCATTCGGTCCAGCTTCCCGGCGGTCAGGGTGAGTCCTCGGGCGGTGCGCGCGAGTTCATTCCCGTCCTGGCTCGTGCCGCGGCGGCCGTGGGGGTCGCCGGGATTTTCTGCGAGACCCACCCCGACCCCGACCGCGCCCTGTGCGACGGCCCCAACTCGATGCGCCTGGCCGACATGCGCGAACTGCTGGAGACGCTGGTCGCGATTGATCGGGTAGTGAAAAAATGACGGGCTTCCCACAACTCAATCCACTTTCAAAAGCCAAAGAGATAGCGATGAAAATCAAGACGATCCATGCCCTGGAAATCCTCGATTCACGCGGCAATCCGACCCTGGAAGCCGAAGTACTGCTCGACGACGGCAACGTGGGTCGGGCGGCGGTGCCCTCGGGGGCCTCTACCGGCGAGCGTGAGGCGGTCGAGCTGCGCGATGGCGATGCCCGTCGCTATCTCGGCAAGGGAGTGCTGCAGGCGGTGGCCGCGGTCAACGAGCGGATTGCCCCGGCGCTTGCCGGGATGGCAGTCGATGATCAGGGCGCGCTGGATCAGCGCCTGATCGAGCTCGACGGCAGCGACAACAAGTCGGTGCTGGGGGCCAACGCGCTGCTGGGGGTCTCGCTGGCTGCAGCCCACGCCGCCGCGCGCGCGCGCGGCCAATGGCTGTATGAGTATCTGCTGGCCACGGGGGGGCGCACGCCGTCCCTGCCGGTGCCGATGATGAATATCCTCAACGGTGGTGCGCACGCCGACAATCGCGTCGACATCCAGGAGTTCATGATCATGCCGGTCGGGGTTGCCGATTTCCCCGCCGCCCTCCAGGCCGGCACCGAAATCTTCCATGCGCTGAAGGCCATCCTGCGTCAGCGCGGCCTCAACACCGCGGTCGGCGATGAAGGTGGGTTTGCCCCCGACCTGGATTCTAATGAGGCTGCCCTGGAACTGCTGATGACCGCCATCGACCAGGCCGGTTATCGGCCCGGCAAGGAGATTGGCCTGGCCCTGGATGTCGCCTCCAGCGAGTTCTACTCCGAAGGCCGGTACCATCTGGAGTCGGAGAACCGGTCGTTCGATTCGGCCGGTTTTGTCGCCTACCTGGCCGACCTGGTCGACCGCTACCCGATCATATCGGTCGAAGACGGCATGGACGAGAACGACTGGGACGGCTGGAAACAACTCACCGATGCCGTGGGCGAGAAGGTGCAGTTGGTGGGAGACGATTTGTTCGTGACCAATACCGCAATCCTCAAGCGCGGCATTGACGGCGGCATAGCCAACGCGATCCTGATCAAGCCCAATCAGATCGGCACCCTGACCGAAACGCTGCAGGCCGTGGACATGGCCCGCAAGGCCGCTTACGGCACCGTTCTTTCGCACCGTTCCGGCGAGACCGAGGATGTCACCATCGCCGACATTGCCGTAGCCACCGGCGCCGGCCAGATCAAGACCGGCTCGCTGTGCCGCTCCGACCGCGTCGCCAAGTACAACCAGCTGCTGCGCATTCATGCGCGTCTCGGTGCCCAGGCCCAGTACCCCGGGATGGCCGCCCTTGCCCCGCTGCCTGGATCCTGACGCAGATGAGACAGACCACCCCTCTTCACCAGGCCCACCTCGACGCCGGCGGCAAGCTGGTGGACTTTGCCGGCTGGGCGTTGCCGATCCATTACGGATCCCAGGTCGATGAGCATCATGCTGTGCGCGGCCAGGCCGGGATGTTCGATGTCTCTCACATGACCGTGGTCGATATCCGCGGTGCCGGCGCTGAACAGTACCTGCGCTACTTGCTGGCCAACGATGTGGCCCGGATCGTTGATGGCCAGGCGCTGTATGGCTGCATGCTGGATGAGCAGGGCGGCGTGATCGACGACTTGATTACCTATCGCGTCGAGGATGGTTTTTTCCGGACCGTGGTCAATGCCGCGACCCGCCAGGCTGATCTGGCCTGGATGCGGGCACGCAGCCAGGGTTTTGTCGTTCAGGTGGAAGAACGCGCCGACCTGGCGATGATCGCCGTGCAAGGCCCGCTGGCTCGCGACCGGGTGATCGGGGTGCTGGCCGCCCCTTCCTTGAGCGAGGTCAGGCCTTTTCGTTTTGGGCTGCAGGGCGATTACTTTGTTGCCCGCACCGGCTATACCGGCGAAGACGGTTTCGAGCTGCTGCTGCCGGCGTCCGAGGCGATGAACTGTTGGCAACGGCTGGTCGAAGCCGGCGTTCGGCCGTGCGGGCTGGGCGCACGCGATTCGTTGCGCCTGGAAGCCGGTCTGAACCTGTATGGTCAGGACATGGACACCAGTACGACACCGCTGGTCTCCAATCTGGGCTGGACCGTGGCTTTTGAACCGGCCGAGCGCGATTTCATTGGTCGGGCCGCGCTCCTGGCCCAGCGAGAGGCCGGCGTGCCGGAGCGTCTGGTCGGGCTGGTTCTGGGCAAGGGCGCGATTCCGCGCAGCGGCGCGCCGGTGCACACCTCAGAAGGCGAAGGCCGTGTCACCAGCGGCAGTTTTTCCCCCACGATTGGATGTCCGATCGCCCTGGCTCGCATCCCGGCCGGTGATGCGACCGAGGCCGAGGTTGAACTGCGCGGCAAGCGCTTGAGCGCGCGCATTGTCAAGCCTCCGTTCGTGCGCAACGGCCAGGTGAAGGTGTAATCAGCAAGCCTCGAAGCGATTCTCGGCGCGATTCTTGCGCACGTGGGCCGGGTCCCAGACCTGGCCGTTCATGACGACCCATACGCCCGGCGGCAGAGTCTGGACTGCGCCGATGGCACAGCCGATGTTGAACACCGCGTCCGAATCGATAAAACGGGCCGGATGCAGGGCCCCGGTCATCACGATGACCCGGTCGCCGGCATCGGCAAGGAGGGCCGCTGTGTCGGTCATGCTGTCGGTGCCGTGGGTGATCAGGTAGTGGCGATCTTCGCTGGCCAGCACCGCCTCGCGAATCAGGCTGCGATCGCTGTCGGTCATGTGCAGCGAGTCCTTGCGCATCAGGGCCCGGACCTCCCAGCGAAACGCGACGTTCATGGCGTTCAGAATGCGACCGATTTCCGGCTCACCGATCTTGTAGTCCGATTTGTCGTCGTAGTAGATCTTGTCGATCGTACCGCCGGTGGTGATGATGTTGAGGTTTTCCAAAACAGTGGCCAGTGCCGGGAAGGGCGAAGCGGGGCAGGTGCAGTAGTATAGCGGCGATGAAAACCGCGACCCTGTTGATTGTTCTTCTGATTTGGCCGCTGGCGGGGTGGGCACTGCCGCCGCTGGAGCCGGCAGCGCTGCCGCAGTGGCACTGGCTGCCACAGACAGCGGTCGAGGCGCGCATCCGGACAGAAGCTGCTGCGGCCTGGCTGCAAGACCCGACGGCCGATCCGACCCAGTGGCGCCGGCAGGTGGAACTTCGTGCGCTGACCCTGGCGCGCCAGACCGAGCGCGACCAGCCCCTGCCTGCAGTGCTGCTGGACGGGAGCCTGGGCTGGCTGGTCCAGGCACGCGCGCTGGAGCCACTTTCGCCCGGGGTTCGCCCTGTTCTTGCCGAGGCGCTGGTTGGGGGCGCGGCATGGTCCGGAGCGCCGGCCATTGCAGGGGCGCGCGGGATGGCGGCCGCGCTCGATCCCGAGCAAGTCTGGGAGCAACTGCGCGCGCGTCTGCTGGCCGCCGAGATCGAGGATGTGGACCTGCAGCTTGCCGCGTTCTGGGCCGGGCCGGCCGCCCTTGCCCGCCAAGCCGAGGCCTTCGAGCGCTCGGCGGCAGACGAACGTGCCCGCCTGGCCGCCATGTTGCCCGGGGCGGATACGGCAATGCGTGTCCAGATCCTGGCCAGCATGGCCATGGCGGCAAGCCGAGCCGGTTGGGAGCGGGAAGACGAACTGCGCGCGGTCTGGCAGCTGTTTGAGAGCCTGGCCTGGTTGACCGTGGCAGATCCAATGCCAGACCTTGAGCCTCAGCGCGAGTTGCTGGCGCAGATCAGCGAGGTTGGACTGGGCAGACTGAGCCGGGTGGACACGGGGCTGCCGGTGGTGGTTGCCCAGCTGGAGGATGCCGCTGCTTTTCTCAGCGAGCAGCCGCCGGCACGCCATCGCGCCCTGGAGCAACTGGCGGATGCCTACTTCCGGCTGGCGCTGTTCGTGCCGGACGCGGCGTTCTATCTGGATCAGCCGGTGCGCGAGCGCATCAATCGGGCAATCGAGGATTGTCATCCGGTGCCTGACCTGATCGGACCGCTGCCGCGCGAGGTTTTCGAACAATGTCCCGAGCGCCTGTTTGCCCTGCTTGATACGGGTCTGGACAGCGAAGAACTGGTGGGCGGGGCGACCGGGCCGTTTGCGCCGGAATTCCTGCGCCGCGAGATGGACCTGGTCAGCTGGCAGCGGGCCCGGTATCTCGATGGCTATCTGGATCGGCAATTGCAGACCCAGTGCGAACAGCCGGTCTGGAGCAATCCCCTGGAGTGGTCGATCATTGCCCAGGTTCTGGCCAGCTGGGTGCCGCAGCGCCCGGTGTTTTTCAGCGCCGCGCGCTGGCAGCAGGCACTGCTGTCGTTTGAGGAACGCATCGAGGCCCAGAAAGCGACCCGCACGGCGTGGCTGGACTGCGTCAGTGGCCACGGCGGGCAGCGGCTGGATCCGGTCAGTCGTATCCTGGTGGGGTATGGGCGCTCACTGGCGGACTTTCGTACTGCCCTGGAAAACGCGTATCAAGTCTTCAAGGAAGAGCAGACCCGGCCGGGTTCGGATATCGACCTGGATGGTGACGTAGACCAGATCACCACCTACCGTCCCGAGGGTCTGAGCGTTCGACCCTGCGAGGGCGGCATGACCTGTGCTGCCCGGGTTGAGTTGCCCGCCAGCCGCGCATTGCTGGGCCTGTTCCCGAACACCTACCTGATGGCTGATCAGCTGGGTCTGGGCCGGCTTGGTCTGTGCTACGACCAGGTTCGCTGGGAAGACCGCGAAATGCGCCCGGCCCGGCGCGGCGATGACCAGGTTGCCAACTATCATGGCCGGCTTTCGTTTGAGCTGGTCGGTACTTTTGACGATGGCTCGGGCGATGGCAATGGACCGGAAACCGTATTCCGCCGGCGCCTGACCGCGCCAGAGCGGCATCACTACCTGTTTGCCCGGGCCGGCGAAGACGTTCTGGGCCTGGATTGTCCCTCCGATCTAGCCGGTCAGCCCGTGGCCAGCCAGCTACCGTCGGATCGGCGCGGGCTGGTGCCTGCCCGGCTGACCTACTTCGCGTCTTTGCCGACCAGTCCGAACGCCCAGCTGCAGGCCAATTGGACGACAGGCGCGGAATGGCGCGACTGGTTTCTGACCAATGATCGGGTGGAAGTGCTGGAATCGCCGCGTCCGGCGCTGCTGCGCGCGCGCGTGCAGGCCGAGCTGGAGGCGCTGGTTAGCCGGCGCGAGCGTGCCTTGACCGCCCGGTTGCTGGCCACTGGCGACGATGACCCGCTGTCGGCGACACTGGCCAGGCTCGGCGATGACCGCGATTTGCTGCGCCGGGTAATGGAACTGCATTATCCCCGCCTGATTCGCCACGATACGCAGCTGCGGTCCCTGACGACTGGTTCGGCTGGTTTGATCGGTCGCGATCAGGTTCGGCGCCGGCGCGATGAGGGCCGACTGATGCAGGGTCTGGCCGACGAGGGCCTGGAACGCCTGGCCGACTTTCATGAACTCTGGCGCCAGGTGCCGGTCGCGGTGCGCGAGCTGGGCCAGCCCTCGCCCGAGGCCGAGCACGCGCGCAGGCTGTTGCTGGCGCTGGGCCGGATTACCCGGCCGGAGAGCGCCGCCGCCGAAGTGTCGCCAGAGCCGTGAAGTAGACCAGGATCAGACCGACCTGGACCAGCGCCGGTGCACGCACGGTGGGGTTGGCCCACGCTTCCATCACTCCTACGGAGAAGTACACCAGCAGGACCAGTCCGGCGACGACCAGGGGCTTCGGTTGCAGGCTCCAGGCAAACGGCAGCACCAGCACCAAGGGCCCCACGCTCAGGATCAGAGCCGCGGCCATGAAGATCTGCTGGGGAGGATGCAACCAGCCGAACCAGGCCAGCTGCAGCGCAATCAACGCCAGTAGCGACCACCGACACAGCGCCAGTGTCTTCATGCCAGCCGCCGGGCGATGTCGGCCACGCGCCGTCCCAGCGCTCGACACAGGCGGGTTTCGTCTTCATCCAGCGCGCGGTCACTGTCTTTTCCGGCCAGGTGACTCGGCCCGTAGGGTGTGCCGCCGCTGCGGGTGGAAGAGAGCTCGGGTTCTGAATACGGCAATCCAACGATGAGCATGCCATGGTGCAGCAGCGGCAGCATCATGCTCAGCAGGGTGGACTCCTGGCCGCCGTGAAGGCTGCCGGTTGAAGTGAAAACCGCGGCCGGCTTGCCCGCCAGTACGCCGGAAAACCATTCGCTGCCGGTGCCGTCGAGAAAATACTTCACCGCGGCGGCCATGTTGCCGAAACGGGTCGGGCTGCCGAGCACGAGGCCGCTGCATTCGGCCAGATCGGCCGCTTCGACCAGCGCCGGACGATCGGCGGCCGGCTCCTGCGCCCTCGGATCAATTGCCGAAGTCACCGGCGCGACCGAGCGCAGCCGCGCCGCAGCACCGTCCACTGACTCCACTCCGCGTGCAACTTCCCTGGCCATGGCCAGGGTATTGCCGTGCACGGAGTGGCAAACGATCAGGATTTCGGCCATGATCGTACCTTGCAACGGACGGCTGGGGCTGACGAGACAGGCCCTGGCCGGGTGGTTTTGATAGCCATTACGCTCTGGATACAGGAGATCATCATCAGCACTTTATCAACAACGGACGCTAGCCGGGACGAGAAAGGTAGGCCAGCGCTGTCAACGGGACGTGCCCATACCCCGCTGGAGGCCTTGCTGGATCCGCGCTGGTTGCGTGCGTTCAGCCATCACCTGTGGGAGCATTTTCGCGAGGATCGCAGTTTCGAGGCGGCCGGGGCGCTGGCCTATACCAGCCTGCTGGCCCTGGTGCCGCTGATGGCGGTCATGTTCGGGGTGATTTCGGCCTTCCCGGTATTCGACCGCTGGGCGGGTGAGGTCGAGGCCTACATCTTTGCCAATTTCGTGCCGGCCGCGGGCGATGTCATCCATGACTACCTGACCCAGTTTGTCGGTCGCACGGCCGGATTGACCGGCGCCGGCACCGTGTTCCTTATTGCCACGGCGGTCTTGCTGATGGCCACGATCGAGAAAAGCCTGAACCGGATCTGGCGGGTGCGCACCCAGCGTCGGCCGGTCAACCGGCTGGTCATTTACTGGGCGGTGCTGACGCTTGGGCCCCTGCTGGTTGGCGCCAGCCTGGCGCTGACTTCATATTTTGCCGCCCTGCCGCTGCTGGCCCCGGAAATCGTGCGCGGTCTGCTGCAGGACCTGATGCTCAAGCTGGCGCCTTTCTTTGTCGCCCTGGTCGGTTTTACCCTGGTTTTCATCGTCGTACCCAACCGGCGGGTGCGCTGGCACCATGCCCTGGCCGGAGCTGCCCTCTCGGCCCTGATGTTCGAGCTGGCCAAGGCCGGGTTTGTCTGGTACGTGACCAATTTCCCCACCTACGAGCGCCTGTACGGCGCGCTTGCCGCCGTGCCGCTTTTCCTGGTCTGGATTTACGTATCCTGGGTAGTGGTGTTGCTGGGCGGCAGCGTAGCCGCGGCGCTGACCACGTTCAACTACCGGCGAGCCGACTGGCGCTGGAGTCCGCGTCATGAACTGCTCCTGGCCATCCGCTTGCTGGGACATTTGTGGCAGGCCCAGCGGCGTGGCGAGGCCTTGTCGGCGGGGCAGTTGCTCAGCCGCGAGTCGGCCGCCACCGATGGCCAGCTGCGGCGCATCCTCGGCTGGTTTCATGACGCCCGCTTCATCCATCCTGACGATGATGGCGACTGGCTGCTGTCGGCCGACCTCGACGAAATGACCCTGGAGGAACTCTATCGCTGCGGGGCGTTCATACTGCCGGTCGGCGAGCTGGATGATCTGCCCCATGAAAGCTACTGGGACCGCGCCCTGATCGAGGGCTTGCGAGCGGTCGACAACCAGGCCGGTCCGCTGTTGAGAAAGCCGGTCAAAACACTGCTGACGTTCGATCTGGAGACGCCATGAAACAGGCAATGCTGTTGATGTTCGGAGTGCTGGTCTGGGCTGCCTTGCCGGCCTGGGCGGATGAACCGATCGAGGTGGAACTGCCGTCGCTGGACGGTGAAATCGTGCGCCTGAGTGATTATCGGGGCGAGTGGGTTGTGCTGAACTACTGGGCGACCTGGTGCGCGCCCTGCCGCAAGGAAATTCCGGATCTGTCGCGGCTGCACGATGCCAATCCCGATATCACCGTGCTTGGCCTGGCCTTCGAGGACACCGACCCGGAAGATTTCGTGCGTTTCCTGCAGGACTATCCGGCCAGCTACCCCATCTTGCTGGTCGATACCTTCGACCCGCCGGCGAGCCTGGGCGCGCCGAGGGCGTTACCGACCACCTTTCTGGTCAATGCACAGGGCGCAATCGTCGAGACCTGGCTGGGGCCGATCACCGGCGCCATGATCACCGACTGGATTGCCGACTGGCACCAAGAGCATGACGGCTGAAATCCGGCGCTGGCGGGTATCCGGGCGCGTGCAGGGGGTGTTTTTCCGCGCCTCCACGCGCCGCCGGGCCCAGCCGCTGGGCCTGGCCGGCTACGCGATCAACCTCCCCGACGGTTCCGTGGAAGTGGCTGCCTGCGGCCCGGTCGAAGCCCTGAACGAGTTGCAGCGCTGGCTCCATGAAGGTCCGCCGGCGGCCCGCGTTGATCGGATCGAGCGGCTGGATCCGCCGCCTCCAGACCAATTGCCCGACAGTGGTTTTCGCACCGGGTAAGGTGCCCGGAGCGATCTATTCGAACAAGCGCGCCTGGATCACCGGGCGAAAGCTTTGCCGGTGGGCCGGGCAGGGCCCCAGTTGCTCCAGCAGTCGCCGATGTTCGGGTGTCGGATAGCCCTTGTGCCGATCAAAGCCGTACTCCGGGTAGCGGTCATGCCATTCCAGCATCAACTCGTCACGATGGGTCTTGGCGATGATGCTGGCCGCGGCAATGGCGCGATCGCTGGCATCGCCACCGACCACGGTCTGCACCGGCACCGCCACTGCGGGCGCACGGTTGCCGTCGACCCTGACCAGCAGCGGTTCCGGATCCAGCGCCTCGATGGCCAGGCGCATTGCCTTGAGCGTGGCCTGCAGGATATTGATCCGATCGATTTCCCCGGCTTCGATGACGCGCACTTCGACAGCGAGTGCGCGTTCGCGGATCTGGTCGGCAAGATGCCGGCGTCGGTCCGGTCGCAGGGTTTTGGAATCTGCCAGTCCGACGATCGGGCGGCGCCCGTCGAGGATGACGGCTGCGGCCACGACCGGGCCGGCCAGCGGGCCGCGGCCGGCTTCATCGACGCCGGCGATCAGCGGGCTGTTGAAGCCGCGTCTTCCCGGCCGCTCCGTCACTGGCTCAGGCACCGAGACGCTCCAGAATGGCGTCGGCCGCCCGCTCACCGGCCTGGCGCGCCAGCTTGTGGCGCCATGTCCGGGCGTGGCCGCGGTATTGCTCCACTCGCTGCGGGTGATCCAGCCAGTCGGCGGCGTCGCGCGCCAGTCGTTCGGGCGTGGCTTCTGCCTGTAGACGTTCCGGCACCAGGCTCTGGTTGAGCAGGATGTTGGGCAGGGATACGTGACGTGAACGGACCAGGCGCAGCACCCGAGCCAGGTGGTAAGTGCTCGGTGCCATGCGGTAGTGCACGACCAGGGGGCACTCCAGCAGGAATGCCTCCAGGGTGACCGTGCCGGAGGCTGCGATGGCGAGGTCAGCCGCGGCCAGTCCGCTGCGGGTCAGGTCGACCAACCCTTGCACCCCGGCCGCCGCGAGTGCTGGCCCGGCCAGCGAGCGTGCCATTTCCTGATGCCGTTCACTGGTCAGCAGCATGATCAGTTCGGCCTCGGGCCGGTCACGGCGCAACCGCTGGGCGGTTTCCGCCAGCAGGCCGACGTGGCGTTTCAGCTCGCCGTCGCGACTGCCCGGCAGCAGGGCGATCACGCTGGCTGTGGGCTCCAGCGCCAGGGCTTTGCGGGCCGATTCCCGATCCGGTCCGGCCGCCAGCGCATCAGCCAGCGGGTGCCCTACATGACGCGCGTCCAAACCGTAGGGCTGGTACAGCGGTGGTTCGAATGGAAACAGGGTCAGCAACAGGTCAAGCGATCGGGCGATGCGGGGGATGCGTCCGGCGCGCCAGGCCCACACCGAGGGCGACACGTAATGGATGGTGCACAGTCCACGGGCGCGAACCTGGCGGGCCAGACCGAGGTTGAAATCCGGCGCATCGATGGTCACCAGCGCGGTCGCCGGCCACTCCAGAATGCGCCGGCGCAGCGTCCGGCGCAAACCGACCAGGCGCGGCAGATGACGCAGCACCTCAGCCAGTCCCATGACGCTGAGCGTTTCGATGTCGAACCAGGGTTCGACCCCGGCTGCCTCCATGGCCGGCCCGGCGATGCCGGCCATTTCGATGCTTGGGTAACGATTCCTCAGCGCTCGGGCCAGGTCGGCGCCGAGCAGGTCGCCGGACAACTCGCCGGCGACCAGAACCAGGCGCAGCGGCGCTTGTGCGGGCATGAACGGCCTGGCCGTCAGCGCAACAAGCCGCGAGTGCTCGCGCGCGCGCTGTCGATCATCTGTTGGAGCTCGGGCTGGTCGGCAAGGCGCGTTTCCAGCTCTAGCAGTGCCTCGTCGCGGCTCTTGCCGCTGCGGTAGATCAGCCGGTAGGCCTCGCGGATATTGCGAATCTGTTCGGCCGTGAAGCCGCGTCGCTTCAAGCCCTCACTGTTGATGCCACGCGGCCGCGGTGGTTGGCCGGAGACCATGACGTAGGCTGGAACGTCCTGGCTGACGCCGCCGTACATGCCGAGAAAAGCGTGATCGCCGATGCTGCAGAACTGGTGCGCACCGGAGTAGCCGGCGAAAATGACATGATCGCCGACGCGGACATGCCCGGCCAGAGTGGCGCCGTTGGCCATGATGACGTGCGATCCGACCTGGCAGTCATGGGCAATATGGCAGTAGGCCATGATCCAGTTGTTATCGCCCAGTCGGGTGATCCCGCCGCCGTCGGCGGTGCCGCGGTTGATGCTGACGTATTCGCGGATGGTGTTGCCGCGGCCGATTTCCAGCGCCGAGGCTTCACCGGCAAATTTCTTGTCCTGGGGTTCGTCTCCAATCGAGGCAAACTGAAAAATGCGGTTGTCGGGGCCGATCCGGGTTCGACCGGTAACGATCACATGCGGACCGATCCAGCAGCCTGCATCGATCTCCACTTCCGGACCGATGATGGCATAGGGTCCGATTTCGACCTCGGCCGCAACTTTCGCTCCCGCCTCGATGATCGCGGTGGGATGAATCATTGCGCCGGATCGGGTTTGGCGGCACACATCAATTCGGCGCTGGCGACGGTCTTGTCGCCGATGCGGGTACGGGCCTCATAGACCCCCATGTTGCGCATCAGGCGTTTCTGTTCGACTTCGAAGACCAACTGATCCCCGGGCACCACGATCCGGGAGAAGCGGGCCTTGTCGATCTTGACCAGGTAGTAGAGCTGACGTCCGGCGGTTTCGGCAGAGCGGGCCAGGTGGGCGAGGCATCCGGCTGCCTGGGCCATGGCTTCCAGGATGAGAACCCCGGGCATTACCGGGTGGCCGGGAAAATGACCCTGGAAAAACGGTTCGTTGAAGGTGACGTTTTTCAGCGCGCGGATGCGCGGCGGCGCGGCCAGATCGAAATCCAGTACCCGATCGACCAGCAGGAATGGATAACGGTGGGGCAGCAGATCGAGGATGCCCTCGATGTCCACGGTCTTGGGGTCAGTCATGCCGGGTGGGTTCCTTGTTGTTCGATTGTTCCACGCGCCGCAGTCGCCGCGCCCAGTCGTCGAGCTGGCCCAGGCGAACCAGCAAACGCTTCCAGCGTCCGTGTGGACGGGCCGGGATGCCCGATCCATATTCGCCCGGCTGGTCGATGGAGTCCAGCACGGTGCTCATGGCCGTAATAATGACAGAATCGCAGATTTCGAGGTGGCCGGCGATGCCGCTGGCCCCGGCGATCATGCAATAGCGCCCGATCCGGGTCGAGCCGGCAATGCCCACGCAGCCGGCAATGGCGGTGTGGGCGCCGATGTGCACGTTGTGGGCGATCTGGACCTGGTTGTCGATGCGCACATCTTCGGCCAGCACGGTGTCCTCGATGGCCCCGCGATCGATTGTCGTATTGGCGCCGATTTCGCAATCATCACCAATTCGTACGCTGCCGATCTGCGGCACCTTGCGCCAGCGGCCTTGCGCCATGGCCAGGCCGAAACCGTCAGAGCCGATCACGACACCGGGGTGGACAACCACCCGACGGCCGAGGCGGGCAGCCGCATCGATGTAGACCTGGCCGACCAGGCGGCTGTCGGCGCCGATTTCTACCCCGTCGCCGATCACGCAGCCCGGGCCAATGACCACGTTCACCCCGATGCGCGCGCCCGAGCCGATGGCGGTCAGGGCGCCGATGCTGACCCCGTCGCCGATTTCGGCGTCGGCCGCGATGATTGCGCTGGCATGAACGCCGGGCGTTTGGGAGGGCTGCGGGCGCAGATACTCGATCAGCCGCGCCCAGTCGGCGTAGGGATTGGCGCTGATCAAAACGTTGCCGGTAAAGTGCCGGGCCTGTTCGGCCTGCATGAGCACCGCACCGGCCTCGGTCGAGGCCAGCAACGGGCGATACGCGGGATTGGCCAGGAAGGCGGCATCATCCGGACCCGCTTTCTCCAGTGTCGCAACATTGCGAATGGCGCGGCCGGCTTCGCCCCTCAGTTCCAGGCCGAGTGCAGCAGCCAGTTCCTCCAGGCGGAAAGTGCGGGCACCGGGTTCCACGGTCAACGCTCCGAGCGGTCGGCGAAATCCTCGGCCAGCCAGTCGAGAATGCGGTCGGTGATGTCGATGGTGGGCGCTGCGTAGGCGACCGGGCTGGTCAGGATCAGGTCGTAGCCATGGGCCTCGGCGACCTGGCGGACCGCCACCTCGATGGTCTCTTCAAGTGCCTTGGTGGCCGCGCCGGTGCGAAAACGCAGCTCCTCCCGCAAATCTTCGCGCCGCCGTTCGATCGAGCGGCGCAGATTGCGCACGTCGCGCTCGAGTTCAAAACGCTGCTCGGCGTCGAGCCGGCCGGTTTCGTCCAGGGCCTGCCGCATGCTTTCCAGCCGCGCCTCGTCGGTCATCAGTGCTTCGTTGCGGGGACGAAACTCGCCGTCCAGGGCTTCGCGCGCGGCCACTACTTGCGGTGCGGTGTCGAACAGGCGCTTCATGTCGACATAGCCGATTTGCATGCCGTCGGCTGCTGCTGCGCCGCCTGCCAGCAGAGCAAGCATGGCGAGCCCCGCGCGCAGCCGCGCGGGCAGTTTCAGAAATCCAGGCGTGGCATGCGCGAACCCAAGCATGCGGCCAATTTACACCATCGTCTGCTAGAAAACCTGCCCGAAAGTAAATTGCAGGGCCTGGGTGTCGTCGCCATCGCGCTTTCTCAGCGGCGTGGCCAGGTTGATGATGATGGGGCCGATCGGCGCCTGCCAGGTCAGCGAGATTCCGGTCGAGGCGCGCACCAGCTCGGTATCAAACGCATCGATGTCCTGGAATACGTTACCGACGTCGATGAACCAGGCCAGGCGAGTACCGCGGGCCTCCACGAACGGAATGGGGAAGGCCAGTTCGGTGCCCAGAACGACCTTGAAATCGCCCCCCACCGAGCGACAGAACTGGTCCTTGGGTCCAAGCGAGTTGTCGTCGAAGCCGCGAATGTCGGACACGCCGCCGCCGAAGAAGTGTTCGTAGAACGGCAGGCCTTGGTCGATGGTAACGATTTCATCGAGCTGGCAGTTGCCGGCCAGCCGCACCGGTTCGACCGGCTCCAGCCCCAGATCGCTGTCGTAGCTGTCATAGCTGTCTCCATACGAAACGTCGCCGCGCACGCTGAAAGCCATGCGGTTGCCGATGGGCCAGAATTTGCGGCCGCGGTAGGTGAGCTTGTAGAACTCGCGCGAACTGCCGGGCACGGCAATTTCTGCGCTCAGGCGGTTGAGCGAGCCGCGCGTGGGGTTGAGAAAGTGATTGCGGTTGTCGCGTGACCAGGTGGTATCAAAGCGGAAGGTGGTGATGCGCCGCTCGCTGCGCGACAGAAAGCCATCGCCGTCTTCATCGAGGGAAATGCCCAGCGGTCGGTCGGCCGGAATCCGCACCACGATCGGACTGTTGGGGTCTTCCGGATCAAGCGGGACAAAGACCCCGGGCAGGTTGATGTCGACCCGCTGGGCCGAGGCACCGAAGCGCAGAAAGCTCAGCTCGGTGATCGGGAAGCCGTAGTTGACGCCGGCCGCCGCCTGGCTGGTCGAAAACGAAGAGATATTGGCCCGACCCTGGTCGAATTCCGTGTAGCGCAGGAAGAAACCGCGCGAGATTCCATCATCGGTATAAAACGGATTGGTGTAGCTCAAGCCGATCTGGGTGAGGATCCGGCTGCGGCTGACCGAGAACCCGACCCGTCGTCCGGAACCGAGGAAGTTGTCCTGCTCGACCGAAACCGAGGCGATCAGACCCTGGATCTGCGAGTAACCCAGGCCCACCTGGAAGCTGCCTGACGGCTGCTCCTCGACGCTGACCACGATGTCGATCTGATCCTCGGTCCCGTCAACCGGGTTGGTTTCGATATTGACGTTTTCAAAGAAGCCCAGGCGCTGGATGCGCAACCGGGACCGGTCCAGGGCGGCCTGCGAGAACCAGCCACCCTCGAACTGGCGCATTTCGCGGCGCAGGACCTCATCCTTGGTCTGGGTGTTGCCCTGAAACTCGATCCGGCGCACGTACACTCGTTTGCCCGGTTCGATGAAGAAGTTGATTTCGACCTCGCGCGTCTCCCGGTCGATGCGCGGTACCGGATTGACGTTGGCGAAGGCGTAGCCGATGTTGGCCAGGATGGCGGAGATGTTGTCCACGCTCTGCTCGATGTCGCGGCGCGAGAAGTTGCCGCCCGGCCGCACCATGATCAGCTGGCGCAGGGTGGATTCGGCCAGGATTAGGTCACCGGTCAGGATCACGTCGTTGACGGTGAAGACCTCGCCCTCGCGAATGTTGGCGGTGATAAAGATGTCCTGCTTGTCCGGGCTGATCGAGACCTGGGTCGACTCGATGGCAAAATCGATGAAGCCGCGGTCGAGGTAGAACGATCTGAGCACCTCGAGGTCGCCGGACAGTTTTTCGCGGGTGTACTGGTTGCGTCCGCGCCAGAAAAACAGGCCGCGGGTGGTGTGCGACTCGAAGTCCGACCGCAGTTCCTTTTCGCTGAAGCTTTCGTTGCCAACGATATTGATGTGGCGGATGCGGGCCTGGTCGCCTTCCTCGATGACGATCGCCAGGCTGACCCGGTTGCGCGCCAGCCGGCTGATGCGGGTATCGACGTCTACGCCGTAGTAGCCGCGACCAAAGTATTGCCGCACCAGTTCCTGGCGCACCCGGTCGAGGCTGAGCTGATCGAAGATCTCGCCTTCGGCGATACCGATGGCGGCCAGCGCGGGCATGAGGTCCTCGGTCTTGATCTGGCGGTTGCCGCTGATGCTGATGGCAGAGATCGCCGGACGCTCCTCGACCGTGATGATCAGGGTGTCGCCTTCGCGCTGCAGGGAAATGTCGTTGAAAAAGCCGGTGCGGTAGAGGTCGCGAATGGCGCTGCGCGAGGAGGCTGCGGTCAGTTCATCACCAACCTCGACCGGAAGAAAGCTGAAGACGTTGCCTTCGGAGATTCTCTGCAGCCCCTCCACCCGAATGTCGCCGATTCGGAAGGTTTCGACCTGAGCATGGCTCGTGGCGCACAGCAAGATGAGCAAAAGACAGAGATATTTCATGAATCCTTTCCGTTGCGGCCCCGCAAATGCTCCTGACTGGGCGCGCAGTTTAGGTGATCAGACGTAAGATATCGTTAAATATGGCCAGACCCATCAGGCCGAACACCATCATCAGGCCGACGTACTGTCCGGCGATCTGGGTTTGATCGGAGACCGGTGAGCCTTTGACCAACTCGACACAATAGTAAAGCAGGTGACCGCCGTCGAGCATGGGAATGGGCAACAGATTGATGATTGCCAGCGACAGGCTGATCAAGCCGAGGAAAAACAGAAACCGGGTCAGCCCCAGGCGGGCCGATGTATCGGCCATCTGGGCAATGGTGATCGGCCCGGACAGGTTGCTCAGCGAGGCCTTGCCGGTGACCATGCGGCCCAGGATGCCGAGGGTTGCCGTGGTCAGGCGCCAGGTTTCTTCGGTGGCCTTGCCGAGGGCTTCGACCGGTCCATGGCGCAGGGTGACAAAAGCACGATCCATCTCGGCCTGGGCCGAAGCGTCGGCTTCCGGTGCCTGGATCCCGATAATAGGCCGACCCTGGTCCATGGCCGGGGTGACCTCGCGCTCCAGCAGGCGGCCATTGCGCTCCACCACCAGACGGACGGGCCGGGCATTGCCCTGATCGTCCAGCGCCTCGATCGGAATCAGGCGGGCGATGTCACGCCAACCCTCGACCTGCGAGTCGCCAATACTGCGGATGCGGTCGCCGGCCTCGAGACCAGCGCTGTCGGCCGCCGATCCCGGGCTGATCAACCCGATCAGCGGCGGCAGTTCCGGACGCCAGGGCTCTAACCCGAGATACTCCAGGGTTTGTTCTTCGCGAAAGTCGGGGCCGAGCCGGGTCAGGGGCAATTCCACCGATCGCCGGTTGCCGACGCCATCCTCGATGTCGACGACGACATCGCGGCGATCCAGCGCGGGCTTCATCAGACCGAGCAGCGCGTGCGTCCAGGAATCGGTGCGCTGACCGTTGACGGCCACGATCATGTCGCCTTCTTCCAGGCCGGCCTCTGCAGCCAGTCCGGTCGTCGGGCCCAGCACCGGCCGGGTTTCGGGTATGCCGACCACGAACATCAGCCAGAACGCGGCCACGGCAAAAATCAGGTTAAATACCGGCCCGGCGGCGACGATGGCCATGCGCTGGCCTACCGGTTTGCGGTTGAAGGCTTCGTGGCGCTGTCCGGCCGGCACAGTTTGCTCGCGCTCGTCGAGCATGCTGACGTAGCCCCCCAACGGGATGGCTGCTACCTGGTAGCGGGTGCCGTCGCGGCCTGTTCGCGACCACAGCGCGCGCCCGAACCCCACCGAGAAGGTCAGTACGCGCACACCAAAACGCCGGGCCACCCAGAAGTGGCCGAACTCATGGAAGGTCACCAGCAGCCCCAGGGCAACCAGTAGCCAGAAAACGGGACCTAACAGTTCCATACCGATTCGTCAGTCTTGATGGGATCAACGGCCACGTTATCCTCGACCCGTGAGCACCGCATTGTATTGGCAGCATCGAGCGTAAATGGTTCGCTCATTGGCCCCACCAAAGCCAGGCCAGGGCAAAAAATGGCAGGGCGGCGCCGAGGCTGTCGAAGCGATCCAGCAACCCGCCGTGGCCGGGCAGCAGCGAGGAGGAGTCCTTGATGCCTTGCTGGCGCTTGAGCAGACTGATGAAAAGATCACCGCCGATTGACAGCCCGGCCAGCACCAGGCCCAGGACGGCTGCCAGCGCCGGCGCGAACGTGCGCTCAGGCAGCAGGCTGACGGCGATTACGGTGGCGATGGTGGCTGCGAGCAGGCCACCCGCAGCGCCGGCGCGGGTTTTGCCGGGACTGATACGGGGTGCGAGCTTGGGGCCGCCAATGGTCTTGCCGCTGAAATAGGCGCCAATGTCGGCCGCGGCAATGATCACCACGAGCAGCACGACCAGCCACGGGGACTGCGCCTGCAAGACTGACAGAGCCAGCCAGGCACCCAGCAGAATCAGCGCCAGGGCTCCCAGCTTCAGCCCGGTGCGCCGGCGCCCGAACTCCGGCCGGGCCAGCCACGGCATCAGGCCCAGCCACGCCAGCGCGCTTGCCGTGAGCACCAGCTCGCGTTGGTCAGGCTCGAGGACAGCATGGAGAGTGGCTGCCGCGCTCAGCAGGGCGACAGCATAGACCAGCCAGTGGATCGGGTTGGCCAGGCCGGCCAGGCGTCCGGCTTCACGTCCTCCCACGCCCAGCAAAAGCAAGGCCGCGGCGATGGCAAAGGGCAGCGGCGGGAGCAGGAACAACAGGCTTGCGCCTGCGACCACCATCACGATGGCGGTAAGAACGCGAGCCCTAAGCACTCCGGGCCCGACTCAGTCCACCAAAGCGACGCTCGCGTCCAGCGAAGTCGATCAGGGCTTCTTCCAGGGCGTCGCCACCGAAGTCCGGCCACAGGACGTCGCTGAAGTGCAGTTCGGTGTAGGCAATCTGCCACAGCAGAAAGTTCGACAGGCGTTTCTCACCGCCGGTGCGGATGAACAGATCCGGTGGCGGCAAATGAGCCAGGGTGAGTTCCTCGTTCAATCGTGCCTCGGTCAAGTCCTCAGCGGCGAGGTTACCGGTGGCTGCTGCGGCCGCGATGCGCCGGGCCGCTGCGACCACGTCGGCGCGACCGCTGTAATTGACCGCGACGTTGAGCTGCAGGCGCTGGTTGCCGCAGGTCAACTGCTCGGCCTGGGCCATGCCTTCGCGCAGGCTGGGGTTGAACACGCTGCGCTCGCCGATGAAGTTGATCCGCACGCCATGCTCGTGCAGCTCCCGGACATCCTTGTTGAGCGCGCGCAGGAACAGATCCAGCAGTTTACGGACCTCGGTCGGCGGTCGGCGCCAGTTTTCGCACGAGAAGGCGAACACCGTCAGAACCGGCACATCGCACCGAATCACCGCCTCGACGGTGCGCTTGAGCGCCTCGCTGCCGGCCTGGTGCCCATAGGAACGCGGTTTGCCCCGACGCATGGCCCAGCGCCCGTTGCCATCCATGACGATGGCGATATGATGAGGACTGGGCGGCAGTTCTGGCACGCTCAGATCTCCATCAATTCCTTTTCTTTTGCCGCAACCAGTTCGTCGACCTGGCCGGTGTAGCGGTCGGTCAGCTGCTGGATCATGGTTTCGCCGCGGCGCACGTCGTCTTCGGTGAGTTCCTTTTCTTTCTGAAACTCCTTGAGCTGGTGGTTGGCGTCGCGGCGGATATTACGGATGGCGATCTTGGCGTTTTCACCTTCGTGGTGGACGACCTTGGCCAGGTCGGCGCGCCGCTCTTCGGTCAGCGCCGGCAGCGGTACCCGGATATTGACTCCGGCGGTGGCCGGGTTGAGCCCAAGATCGGAGGTCATGATCGCTTTTTCGATCTTGCCGACCATGGACTTGTCGAACGGCACCACGCTCAGGGTTCGGGCATCCTCGGCATTGATGTTCGCGGCCTGGTTGAGAGGAACTTCCGACCCGTAATAATCGACCGTGACGTGTTCGAGCAGACTGGGGTGGGCGCGTCCGGTGCGAATCTTGGCCAGCTCGGCCTTGAGCACCGCGATGCTTTTTTCCATGCGCGCATCCGATTCGGCGTTGATTTCCTTGAGCATGGTCTACCTCTCTGAATCCCTGCGGTTGTGTCCAGCCGTAGCCGAGCATTGTAATCGCCGTACAGGCGCCATGCCCGGAAATATGCGCTCAGCCGACCAGCGTGCCGACGGGCTCACCGGCAATCAGCCGCTGCAGTTCGCCGGACTTGTTGAGGTTGATGATCCGAATCGGCATCGACTGGTCTCGGCACAGGACGATGGCATTGGTGTCCATGACCTGCAGTTTGCGCTCGATTACCTCGTCGTAGTCGACCTGGTCGTAGCGCCGGGCGTCTGGGTCCTTCATCGGGTCGGCGGTGTAGATGCCGTCGACCTTGGTCGCCTTGATCATCAGGTCGGCGCCGATTTCGATAGCGCGCAGGCTGGCCGCGGTGTCGGTGGTGAAAAACGGGTTGCCGGTGCCGGCGGCAAAAATCACCGCGCGCTGTTTTTCCAGATGACGAATGGCGCGACGGCGAATGTAGTCCTCGCACACTTCGCGCACCGAAATCGCGGACATGACCCGGGTAGTGACCCCGGCCCGTTCCAGCGCATCCTGCATCGCCAGGGCATTCATGACGGTCGCCAGCATGCCCATATGGTCGCCGGTGACCCGGTCGATGCCGGAAGCGGCCAGGCCTTTGCCGCGGAAGATGTTGCCGCCACCCACGACCACGCCGATCTGGACGCCGGCCTCGATCACCGCCGCGACCTCTGCGGCAATACGCGAGCTGATCTTGGGGTCAATGCCGTAGTCCAGCTCGCCGAGCAGCGCCTCGCCACTCAGCTTCAGCAGGATGCGGCGGATGGTGGCGGGCTGGCTCATGGCAGGCGCCGTCAGCCGCCGCGCGCCTGCTGCATGACTTCGGCCGCGAAGTCGCTTTCTTCCTTCTCGATGCCCTCACCGACTTCCAGGCGAACGAACTCGACCACTTCGATGCCTTTGCCTTTGAGCAGTTTGCCGACGGTCACGTCTCCGTCCTTGACGAAAGGTTGTCCGGTGAGCGTGATTCCGGCCAGATGCTTGTTGAGACGGCCCGAGACCATTTTCTCAATGATTTCAGGCGGCTTTCCGCTTTCGGCAGCCTGGGCAACGAGAATTTCCTTTTCCTTGGCCACCGCTTCGGCTGGGACATCGGCCACATCGCGGTAGGCCGGATTGAGCGCAGCCACGTGCATTGCAATGTCACGCGCCAGGTCAGGATCATTGCCGGTAGTGGCCACCAGCACACCAATGCGCCCGCCATGGATATAGCTGGCGACGACGCCGCTGTCGGCTTTCAGGTGTGCCAGGCGCCGCAGCTGGATGTTTTCGCCCAGCTTCGCGACCAGCTGCTGGCGGGTCTCTTCGACGCTGTGACCCGAGGCCAGGCTGGCATTGTTGAGCTCGTCGATGCTGTTCACGCCAAGGGCAAGGCCCGCCGCTTCCTCGGCAAAACCGCGAAAGTTGGCGTCCTTGGCCACGAAGTCGGTCTCGCAGTTGATTTCCACCAGCACCGAGTGGGTCTCGTCGCCGGCCTGGATTACAGCCCCCTCGGCTGCAACCCGACCGGATTTCTTGTCGGCCTTGGCCAGGCCGGATTTGCGCAGATGTTCGATTGCGATGTTCATGTCCCCGCCGGTCTCGACCAGCGCTTTCTTGCACTCCATCATGCCCGCGCCGGTGCGCTCCCGAAGTTCCTTGACCTGTGCTGCACTAATGCTCATTGCTCTGCTTCCTCGAAAATTCTCTTGAATACAACTGTGCGTGGCGGATGCTCAGCTCTCGCCCTCTGCACCGTCGGCCGATTTCGTGGCGGTTTTCTTGACCGCTTTTTTCTTGCCGGTCTTCTTGGCCGGCGCGGCCGGGGCCGGCTCGGTGGCTTCCGGCGCTTCGGCTACAGCCTCGGTCGGCACGGTCTCGGCTGGTGCAGTCTCGGCCGCTGCGGTCTCGGTCGGTGCGTCTGCAGTCGACACTGGGGCGGCTTCTTCTGCCGGTGTCTCAGGCGCTGGGTCGGCAACCGGTTCGGCAGCCTTGGCCACGGTCTTTTTGCGGGCAGTCTTCTTGGCGACCCGGGCCGGCGCCTTGCGGGCCTGGTCTTCTGGCGGCGCTTCCACGGGGTTGCCGTCAGCGTCGAGTTCGACGAATTCATCGGCATCACCGGCTGGCACCGGGGCTGATGCGCGTCCTTCGAGGATCGCGTCGGCGGCCAGCTGGGTGTAGAGACGAATGGCGCGGATGGCGTCGTCATTGCCGGGGATCACGTAGTCGATGCCCTGGGGCGAATGATTGGTATCGACCACCGCGATGACCGGAATCTTGAGCTTGCGCGCCTCGGCAATGGCAATGGCCTCGTGCCCGACATCGATCACGAACAGCGCGTCCGGCAGCCCGTTCATGTTCTTGATGCCGCCCAGGCTGCGCTGCAGTTTGTCGCGTTCACGGGTCAGCTGCAACACTTCTTTCTTGACCAGGCGCTCGAAGCTGCCGTCAACTTCCATCTGCTCGAGTTCCTTGAGCCGGTTGATGGACTGGCGCACGGTGCGGAAATTGGTCAGCATGCCGCCGAGCCAGCGATGGGAGACGTAAGGGCTGTTGCAGCGCTCGGCCTCTTCGCCTATGGCCTGGCTGGCCGCGCGCTTGGTCCCGACGAACATGACCGTGCCGCGGCGACTGGCCAGACGGCTCAGGAAATCCAGCGATTCCTTGAGCAGCGGCAGGGATTCTTCCAGGTTGATAATGTGGATCTTGCCCCGGGCACCGAAGATGAACGGTTCCATCTTGGGGTTCCAGTAGCGGGTCTGGTGTCCGAAGTGCACGCCGGCTTCCAGCATCTGGCGCATGGTGACGTTGGGCATTGCAGTTTCCTTTCCTGTCGTTGGACTTCAAGGCGCGGGCGGGCGAATCCGAGCGGTCGCCGCGACGATGGTGCGCACTTTGTCCGGGGTTTGAGCCTCCGCTGATCCCATGGCCGCGAACCGTAGTGCCGGGCCGGGTCCGAGATTCTCGGGGCCGGGCCGACACGGGCAACCCCGCAGCATGTGTCGATCAGCGTGTGTTTTTTGCTTCGCCGACTCCGTGGAGCCAACAAAACTCATCAATTGTAGCCTTGCCTTCAAATCAAGCGCAAGTGTTTTCTCTTTCTCAGCGCTCGTGGCCGAGCGCGCAGATGGCGCATACAATACGGAAGATGACCGAATTGATCAGCGCTTACCAGTTTGTCTCACTGCCGCAACTGCCGCTGATGCGCGAGCGTTTGCTGGCCCGGGCCCGGCGTTTGCGCCTCAAGGGCACGGTGTTGATTGCTTCGGAAGGTATCAATTTTTCCTTGGGTGGACTGTCCGGCGACCTGGAAGCCTGGTTGAGCTGGCTGGCCGATGAATACGGAATTTCCGACCCGGTGATCAACCGTTTGCCGGTGGATGCCGTCCCGTTCCTGCGTCTCAAGGTTCGCATTCGGCCGGAAATCATCACTTTTGACGAAGGCCTGAACCCCGGGCTTGTCCGGACCGGTCAGGCGCTGCAGCCGGAGGAGTGGCAGCGTCTGCTCGATGACGATTCGGTGCAGCTGGTCGATACCCGCAACGACTATGAATTCCGGATCGGGAGTTTCCGCGATGCGGTCAACCCGGCCATCGACAGTTTTACCGAGTTCGCCGACTGGGCCCGCCACAACCTGGATCGCGACAAGCCGGTGGCGATGTTTTGCACCGGTGGCGTTCGCTGCGAAAAGGCCAGCGCCTGGCTCTTGACCGAGGGTTACCGGCAGGTTTTTCATCTGCGTGGCGGCATCCTGGCCTATCTGCAGCGGTATGCCGGGCAGCCGTCCTCGTGGCAGGGCGAATGCTTCGTGTTTGACGACCGGGTCAGCCTCGACGGCAATCTGCGCCCCAGCAGGCGGCCGGTTTGCGCCGGCTGCCGCCATCCCCACGATGATTTACCCGACAACGGCATGCCGCCGGTGGCTGAAAACGGTGATTGCGCGCTGTGTGGGCGACGCTTCGAGCCTGCCCGTCTGGCTGGGATCCGCGAACGCGTTCGCCAGATTGCCCTGGCCCGACAGCGCGGAGACTCGCATCTGGGCCCGCAAGGGCAACACCAGAAAGACCACGAGAGCTCGACGGCATGAGCACTTTGGCAGCGGGCGCTCCGCCAGCCCCGGCGCCGCACTGGTTGCCCGAAACGCTGGCCGGAACCTGGGATTTCCTCGCCACCTATCCACCGGTGCTGGCCCTGATCGTGCTGGTGGTCGGGGTGTCGCTGGCGGTCATCGGGCGCTTGCTGGTACTGCAGTGGGGCGGCAAGCTGACCTCCGGGGTCGACAGCGGTCTGGATACGCGCCTGCTGCGCATCGTCGCCAACGTCGCGGCCCTGATCGTGGCCTATATTTCTGCCGTCCTGGCGATCCAGGTTGTCGGTTTCAGCGAGGGCGTGGAGCGGATCCTGATCAATGTCTTGCTCAGCCTGCTGATCATCCGGCTGATCAAGTCGGCCATGCGCGCCAGCCATATCGGTCTGGAAATCCTCTCGCGCATCCGCGACCGCTTCGAGATTGTCGAGGAGCGCACCATCCCGCTGTTCGAGCTGGTCATTACCCTGCTCATTATCGGTGCCGCCGCCTACGCCTTGCTGATGGTCTGGGACATCAACCCGACCGCCTGGCTGGCCTCGGCCGGCGTGGTCGGCATTGCAGTCGGGTTTGCCGCCCGCGACACCCTGGCCAACCTGTTTGCCGGCTTTTTCATCATTGCCGATGCCCCGTACAGGCTGGGCGACTACATCGTTCTCGACGGCGGCGAGCGCGGCGAGGTGACCAAGGTCGGCCTGCGCTCGACCCGGCTGCTGACCCGCGACGACGTCGAGATCATCGTGCCGAATTCGGAGATGGCCAACTCCAAGATCTACAACGAGTCAGGCGGGCGCTGGGTCAAGTTCCGCATCCGGATCAAGGTCGGCGTGGCTTACGGCTCGGATGTAGACCAGGTGGTTGGCCTGCTCGAAACCATCGCTCGTGATCACGACAGCGTGTGTGCTGACCCCGACCCGCGCGTGCGCATGCGCGGCTTCGGCGATTCCAGCCTGGACTTCGAACTGCTGTGCTGGGTCGACCACCCGGTCGAGCGCGGCCGAGTCAGCCACGAGCTCTACATCAAGATCTACAAGGCCCTCAATGAGTGTGGCATCGAGATTCCGTTTCCGCAGCGGGATGTGTGGGTGCGAACGGGGGCAGAGGCGAGTGATTAAAAACTCCGCTATAACGATATCCTGAGTTGCCGATCCAGGAACCCGGAACCCGTCAAGCCTGCTTCAAGAACTCGACCGCTTCGTTAATCGGGATTTCCTGATTCTCTCCGCCACGCTGGCGATACTCGACGATGCCCTTGTCCAGGCCGCGGTCACCGATGACCAGTTGATGTGGAATGCCGATCAGCTCGGCGTCGGCGAACATCACGCCGGGGCGCTGGTTGCGGTCGTCCATGAGCACGTCCAGGCCGGCGGCGCGCAGCTGGTCGTAGAATTTTTCGGCCAGTTCGCGCACGCGGTGCGATTTGTGGCCGTTCAAGGGCAGAAGGACAACGTCGAACGGCGCCATCGGTTCGGGCCAGAGGATGCCGGCCTCGTCGTGGTTCTGCTCGATGGCAGAGGCAACGATGCGCGAAACGCCGATGCCGTAGCAGCCCATGGCCGGGTGGACAGCGCGGCCGTTTTCGTCCATGACCACCGCGTTCATGGCCTCGGAGTACTTGCGCCCGAGCTGGAAGATGTGGCCGACCTCGATGCCCCGGAGCAATGCCAGCTCGCCCGACCCGTCGGGCGCCGGATCGCCGGCGACCACGCTGCGCAGGTCGGCGGTTTTCGGCACGGCCACGTCGCGCACCCAGTTCAGGCCAAAGTAGTGCTTGCCGTCGATGTTGCCGCCGCAAACGAAATCGCTCATCAAGGCCACCTGGCGGTCGGCGATGCAGGGGATGGTCAGGCGGAAGGGCCCGAGACTGCCCGGGCCGGCGTCGATGACTGCGCGAATTTCCTCCTCGGTGGCCATGCGCAGCGGGCTGGCCACGTCGGGATGTTTTTCGGCTTTGACCGCATTGAGCTCGTGGTCGCCGCGGATCAGCAGCGCGATCAGTTCCTGTCCCGAGGAGCGGCTGGCCTCGACCACCAGGGTCTTGACCGTTTTTTCGATCGGCACGTCGAACTGCTCGACCAACTCGGCGATGGTTTTGGCATCCGGGGTGTCGACCAGGCGCAGTTTCTCGGTCGGTTCGGCGCGCTCGCCGACGGCAACTGCTTCGGCACGCTCGACGTTGGCGGCAAACGAGCCGTCGGGTACGTGGGCGATCTGGTCCTCACCGGAGTCGGCCAATACATGAAACTCGTGGCTGACCGCGCCGCCGATGGCGCCGCTGTCGGCCTCGACCGCCTTGAACTCCAGCCCCAGGCGCTCGAAAATCCGGGTGTAGGTGTCGAACATGACCTGGTAGAAGCGGCCCAGGCATTCTTCGTCCACGTGGAAGGAATAGCCGTCTTTCATCAGGAACTCGCGCGCCCGCATCACGCCGAAGCGCGGCCGGATCTCGTCGCGAAACTTGGTCTGGATCTGGTAAAAGCAGATCGGCAGCTGCTTGTAGGAGCGGACCTCGGCGCGGGCGAATTCGGTGATGACCTCTTCGTGGGTGGGGCCGAAGGCGAACTCGCGCCCGGCTCGGTCGGCCATTTTCAACAGCAGCGGCCCGAAGTCGTCCCAGCGCCCGCTTTCCTGCCAAAGCTCGGCCGGCTGGACCGAGGGCATGAGCATTTCCAGGCTGCCCGAGGCGTCCATTTCCTCGCGGACCACCTGTTCGACCTTGCGCAGCACCTTCAGTCCCAGCGGGGTCCAGGTGTAGATACCGGAGGTGAGCTTGCGGATCATGCCGGTTCGGAGCATCAGCTGGTGGCTGACGATTTCGGCATCGGCGGGAACTTCGCGCTGGGTGGTCAGGTGAAAGGCAGAGATTCTCATGCGGGTCGGGGTATCGATTGGGCGGAGGCAGGCGCAGATTCTACCGCGATCCGTCACCCGGTCGAGTTCAGCATGAGCCAAGGCAGATGGCATCGGTGATACTCTGTCGCCGTTGATTTTGCCGCTGTTGCCAGACCATGCCGGAACTGCCGCCCGAGCCGAACGCAGAGACCAAGCGACCGCGTCCGGTGCGGGGCGCGTTCCTGTTGCCCAACGCCTTGACTACGGCCGCGCTCATGGCCGGGTTTTACGCCATCGTGGCGGCGATTGACGGGCAGGCCGTGGCTGCCTGTGTGGCCATTCTCGTGGCCGGGCTGCTCGACGGCCTCGACGGGCGCGTGGCCCGCATGACCAATACCCAGTCCGATTTCGGGGTGCAGTACGACAGCATGTCCGACATGGTTTCGTTCGGGATTGCCCCGGCGGTGCTGGTGTTTACCTGGGCGATGGGCGATCTCGGGCATCCCGATACCGTGGGCGCCAAGCTGGGCTGGCTGGCTGCGTTCTTCTACTCGGCCTGCGCCGCGCTCCGCCTGGCGCGCTTCAACACCCAGGCCGGGGTCGCCGACAAGGCTTTTTTCCAGGGGCTGGCCAGCCCGGCTGCGGCCGGCACCATCCTGGCTACGGTCTGGTTCAGCATCAGCCGTGATATTGGCCCGGAAGTGCTGGCCTGGCCGCTGCTGGTGCTGACCGTGTTGCTGGGCACACTGATGGTGTCGCGGGTGCGCTATTTCAGTTTCAAGGCCTGGCCGGCTTCCGACCGGGTGCCGTTTGCCTGGATTTTCCTGCTGCTGGTCATCGTCGTGCTGCTGGCGGTAGATCTGCCGGCGGTTCTGTTCACCATCGGCATCCTGTATACCTTGTCCGGCCCGGTTCTGACCGTGCGCGGTCGTTATCTGCAGCGCCGCCGGCGCCGCCGGGAGAAGCGCGATGCCGCTCCCTGACCCGCGCAGCCGCGCTCGCCTGGCGGCTATGGGGATTGCGCTTTGGTCGCGGAGGCCGCTCCCCGTCGTTGCTGGCCACGGCGAAGCTTCGCCTCCGCGCATCCGTTTGTCCTCGGGCGACGGCGACTGGTTGTTTGTCCAGCGCCGGCCCTGGGACGGGCAGCACGGCGCACTGCTGGCCGACATCACGGCAGTGATTGGTCCGGCCCGGTGTCGCTTCGGGCAGTGGGCGTCCGGCAGTGATGCCGGCGTGGCCTTGACCGAACTGCCCGGACGCGGAGTCCGGCATGTCATCGCGTTCGGTTCATTGCCCATCCATGCGCAGAGCCCGGGCCTGATCCAGTCCGCCGGCCTGGATGAACTGGGGACCAGCGCCGAGGCAAAGCGGGCGCTGTGGCGGGCATTGTGCGCCCGACTGGTGGGCTGATGGCGCTCGTCTGGCAGCCCCGGATCGACGTGCGTTGCATGGATCGCGGCGACCTCTCGGCGGTGCTGGCAATCGAGCAGTCGGCCTATTCGTTTCCCTGGAGCGCGGGGATTTTCGCTGACTGCTTGCGCGTAGGGTATCGCTGCCATGTGGTCACAGAACACGATCAGATCTGCGGATACGCCATTCACTCGAGGGCGCTGGACGAAGCCCACCTGCTCAATCTGTGCATCAGTCCGGCGCGGCGCAGGGCCGGGTTGGCCTCATTGCTGCTGGATTACTTGCTGCGTGAGTTGATGGTTGCCGGGGTCGATCGCCTGTTTCTCGAGGTGCGGCCGTCGAACAAGGCTGCCCTGCGTCTGTATGCTCAGCACCAGTTCGAAAAGATTGGTCGACGCCCCGGCTACTATCCGGCGGCTGAAGGGCGGGAGGATGCCCTGGTGCTGCTGCGCCATCTGGATGGAGGCCGGTCATGAGCGCGCGCTTGCGCGTGGCGGCGGCCCAGGTCGCACCGGTCTGGCTGGATCGTGATGCCACCCTGGCCCGGGTCGTCGAAACCATCGACAAGGCAGCTGTGTCCGGTGTTGAGTTGATCGCTTTCGGGGAAACCCTGGTACCGGGATATCCGTTCTGGGTCGAGCGTACCGACGGGGCGCGCTTCGATGACGCCTTCCAGAAAGATCTGCACGCCCACTACGTTGATCAGGCGGTTTCGCTGGCCGATGGCGGCCTGGATGAAGTACGCGCCGCCGCCCGGCGCAATGCGATGACGGTGATTTTGGGCGTGCTGGAGCGCCCGCCCGAACGCGGCCAGAGTGTCTATGCCAGCGCGGTCAGCATCTCGGCGAGTGGTGCAATCGTGGCTTGCCAACGCAAGCTCATGCCCACCCACGAGGAACGCCTGGTCTGGGCAACCGGTGACGGCCACGGTCTGCGTACCCACCGCGTCGGCCCGTTTACCGTTGGCACGCTCAATTGCTGGGAGAACTGGATGCCGCTGGCGCGGGCCAGCCTGCAGGGTCAGGGCGAAACCCTGCACGTGGCCCTGTGGCCGGGCAGTGCCCGGCTGACCCGCGACATCACCCGCTTCATGGCGCTGGAAGGGCGCAGCTATGTATTGTCGGCGTCCGGTCTGATGCGCGCCGAGGACTGGCCCGCCCATCTGCCCCACGATCGGCGCCTGAGCCAGGCCATGGGCGACATGCCGTGGGCGCCGGGCGGGTCCTGCCTGGCCGGGCCCGACGGGCGCTGGCTGATCGAGCCGGTCGAAAACGAGTCGGGTCTGTTCATCGCCGACCTGGCGCTGGAGGAGGTACGCCGCGCCCGGCGCAATTTCGACCCGGCCGGACACTACGCCCGGCCGGACGTGCTCAGGCTCCAGGTTGACCGGCGCCGCCAGGGAATCGTGGATTTCGACGACTGACAGCGCGATTGCCGAGTGGAATGGTCAGCCGCCCTGGCGCTCCAGCATGTCCGGCTGCAGAATCTCGATCCAGTAGCAGTCGGGATCCTTGATGAAGGCCAGACCTTTCATCTTGCCGTCGTCTGGCTTCTTGACGAACTCCACCCCGAGTTTTTCGAAGCGTTCGGCGGCGGCGTAGACGTCCGGAACCGCCACCCCGATATGGCCGAAGCCCTGTGGCTCGGCGTTGCCGTCGTGGTATTGCAGGTTCGGGTCGTCCTCGCTGCCCCAGTTGTGGGTGAGTTCCAGCATCGCCTCGCGGCTGAAGGTGAAGGTGGTGCGTTTGGCGTCGTCGCTTGGCACCGCGGCAGCCTGCTCATCGTCGAGATAGGCGAGAAAATACAGGGTGAACTGCATTTCCGGGAAATCCATCCGTCGGACCAGGCGCATGCCCATGATTCTTGTGTAGAAATCCAGGCTGCGCTCGGGGTCCTTGATCCGCAGCATGGTCTGGTTGAACACATAGTCACGGGTGGCCGGGTCGGCAGATTCGCTCAGGCCCGGGGCGTCATCGAAATGGCGCTGGTTCATGGTGCTCCTTGGCTTGTTGACCGGCCAACAGTCTGCCATGGCAAGTAAGCAATCAGATCAGTCAGAGGCCGCTTTTGCCCTGAATCGACCGATTTTTGCTCGATTATTCACAAATCATTAACAACGGCTGCAGGATAAGGTAGAGTAGCGCTGCACAAACCGCTTGAGCGCTTTAATTCTATTCAGCGCGGTCCTCGGACTTTCATTGGTCTGGGTGGATTGGTTGTTTGTGCTGACGTATTGTCACCTACATTTTTATGAATCTGGAGGGCCTAGGTCCGATGAAAAGAAATACCCTGTCCATGATGATCGCCTCGCTGCTGGTCGCAAGTCCGGCACTGTACGCGCAGGAAGATGCCACCGAAGAGGCCGAAGCGGCGTCGATTGATCGCATCGTCGTAACCGGTACGCGTACCCAGGGCCGCTCGGCGCTGGAAACTCTCGCCCCGGTTGACGTGCTGAGTTCCGAAGATCTCGACAAGCACGGCAGCACAGAGTTGAACGACATCCTGTCGTACTCGCTGCCTTCATTCAACTTCCCGAATCCGGCAATCAACGACGGGACTGACTCGATCCGCCCGGCCCAACTGCGCGGCCTGTCGCCTGACCAGACCCTGGTGCTGGTCAACGGCAAGCGCCGCCACACCAGCGCGCTGCTGAACCTGAACCAGGTCGGGCGCGGTGCTGCAGCGGTTGATCTGAATACCATTCCTACCGGCGCCATCGGCTCGATTGAAGTCCTGCGCGACGGTGCTTCGGCCCAGTACGGCTCTGATGCCATTGCCGGCGTGATCAACCTGCTGCTTCGCGAGGCTCGTGAAGGTGGGGCGGTTACTGTGACCTACGGTGGTTATCGGACCACTCTGGATGGTGTGCGCGAAAAGCGCAACATTCGCGACGGCGAGACCCTGACGGTGTCGGCATGGGCGGGGTTGCCTCTGGGGGCGGACGGGTTCCTGACCCTCTCTGGCGAGTTCCGTGATCGCGATCCGACCAACCGCGCGGATATTGATGTGCAACGGCAGTATCCCTTTCTGGAGGACGGGAGCCTTGATCCTCGGGAAGAGACATTCGACAGGCTGAATTGGCGACATGGCCTTGCCGAAGTACAGGACGCAACGCTGTTTCTGAATGCCGGCTTGCCCTTGGCCAACGGGACAGAGCTTTATGGTTTCGCAAGTTATCAGGATCGGTCTGCCACCTCGGTAGGTTTTTACCGCCGCGCGCGTGACGCGCGCAACGTGCCGGAAATTTATCCTGATGGTTTCCTGCCCGAAATTCGTCCCGACGTGACGGATTTCTCGATTGCCGGCGGTGCACGTGGCACGGCGGGAGAGTGGAACTGGGATGGCAGCGTGGTGTACGGAAGCAACGAGGTCGACTGGACCATCGGCAATTCCCTGAACCGCTCGCTTGGGGTAAATAGCCCGACCGTTTTTGATGCAGGTAGTCTGGAGTTCAACCAAACGACTGTGAACCTGGACCTTGCCCGGCAGTTCGATGTCGATGGATTCGCCGGCCCGGTCAACTTCGCCACGGGTATCGAGTATCGGAACGAGCGCTACAAGCTGGGCGCAGGAGAACCTGACTCCTATTTCGGAGTTCCCGGGCTTGCGACAGGCAGCCAGGTGTTCCCCGGGTATCGTCCGGAAAACGCGGTGAATGAAAGCAGGAACTCCATAGGAGTCTATGCCGACCTTGAAGCAGACATTACAAATCGCTTTACTGGGTCTGCGGCAGTTCGTTTCGAGGACTTCAGCGACTTCGGTAATACGCTGAATGCCAAGTTGGCGGGTCGCTACCAGGCCACTGATGCACTTGCGTTCAGAGGGGCCGTGAGTTCCGGCTTCCGTGCGCCGTCGTTGCACCAAAGCCATTACACCGCGACCAGCACGGTGTTCACCACAGAGGACGGAGTCCTGGTCGGTCGAGAGACCGGAACTTTTGCCGTTGACAGCGATATCGCCAAAGCATTGGGCTCGCAGCCGCTGGATGCCGAAGAGGCTGTGAACTACTCGGCCGGTCTGGTCTTTTCCTCGGGTGGCTTCGTGTTGACTGCGGATGTATACCGGATCAAGATCGACGACCGTGTGTTGCTGTCGGAAAACCTGAGTAGCGCACCGGTAGTTGCCTTGCTTCCCGAAGGGATCAATGCAGCGAGGTTTTTCATTAATGCCGCCGACAGCACGACGTCAGGCATCGACCTGGTTGCCAATTATGGTTGGGATGCGGGAAATGCGGGTCAATTTGTTGCTACGGCAGCGGCAAATTACAACAAGACCAAGCTGACAAACGTCCGCTCGACAGGCGTTCTTTCCGAACTGGATCCTCCCCCCACCGTGTTCAGCCGTCAGAATCTGCTGCGTCAGGAAAAAGGCGCGCCGAGAGAGAAGCATATCGTCGGGCTTGACTGGACTCGGGATAACCTTAGTGCTCTGATCCGCGCAACCCGCTTTGGCAGGGTTCTGATCAGCGCGAACAATGCAGCCAGTGACTGGTCAGCAGCCGGTATGTGGGTGGTCGATGTAGAGGGTAGTGTCGCGGTAACCCCGCAGCTTTCGTTCTCCCTCGGGGCGAACAATCTGCTGGACAAATACCCGACCCAGAACCCGTTTTTTGATGCAGAAACCACCAATGCGCCGTTCCTGTTCAGCGCCTTCTCACCGGCTGGATTCACCGGGCGTTACCTCTACGCTCGCGGTCGGTATACCTGGTAATTGCAACCATCGCCAAAGGTGGTCGAATCGACCACCTTTGGCTTGCAGGATTTTGCAACCCGCTCTGAAAAGGGCGGGTTTTTTCTGACCTTTTCAGTCGCGTTCGAAGAAGTTCAGGATGTGCCCGGTGCGTTCCTGAGTACGTCCAGCCGCTCGATCTGGCGCTGCAGGTCCCTGATGGTTGCCTCGTGGTCTGACCGACGCTGGCGTTCCTTGTCGACGACCTCGGCCGGGGCGTTGCCGACAAACTTTTCGTTGGCCAGCTTCTTCGCCACGATCTCCAGACCCTTCTTCTCCCGTTCCAGCTGCTTGGTCAGGCGGGCCAGTTCTTCCGCCACGTCAACCAGTCCGGCCAGCGGGATCAGGAGGCGCAGTTCACCGACCAGAGCGGTAGCGCAGCCGGCGGAGGGGTCGCGGCTTTCGGCATCAGCCGAATGAAGCGGCGCCGTAGCGGCATCGCCCGCACAGGCCGAGCTGTCGTACTCGTTGTCCACCGACTCGATCCGCTCCAGGCGGGCAAGGCGGCGAATCAGGTCGTCAAAGCGCTGCAGGCGTTCGCGATCCAGCGTGCTGCCGGCCTGGATCAGCAGCGGCATTGGCTTGCCCGGGGCCAGGTTGAGTTCGGTGCGCGCTGAACGTACGGCCGAGATCACCTGCTTGAGCCACTCGGCATCGTCTTCGGCCTGCCGGTCGACGGGACCGGCTTCGGGCCACTGTGTCTGGCTGATGCTGGCCGCCTCACTGCCCGTCGCCTGGCGAACGCGCTGCCAGATTTCTTCGGTGATGAAGGGCACGAACGGATGCAGCAGGCGCAGGGTGGTTTCGAGCACGTGGGCCAGGGTGTGCCGGGTGGCTTTCGCCGTGGCCGGGTCGGCTGCTTCGGCTTCTTCGAACAAAGCCGGTTTCGACAACTCCAGGTACCAGTCGCAGAACTCGTTCCAGACAAACTCGTACAACGCCCGGGTGGCCAGGTCAAAGCGGTAGTCGGCCAGAGCCTGGTCGACCTCGGCGATGGTTCGGTTCAGGCGCGATACAATCCAGCGCGAGAGGGTGTCCAGTTCATCTTCGGACGGCTGCGGCAGGCGTTCCTCGCCGACGTTCATCAGGGTGAACCGGGCCGCGTTCCAGAGCTTGTTCAAGAAATTCCGGTAGCCCTCGCAGCGGGCCAGGTCGAACTTGATGTCGCGGCCGTGTCCGGCCAGCGAGGTGAAGGTGATTCTCAATGCGTCCGCCCCAAAAGCCGGGATGCCGTCGGGAAACTCCTGGCGGGTGGTTTTTTCGATCCGCTTGGCCAGGTGCGGCTGCATCATCGCGCTGGTTCGCTTGGCGACCAGGGGTTCGAGCTCGATGCCGTCGATCAGGTCGATCGGGTCAAGAATATTGCCCTTGGATTTCGACATCTTCTGGCCGTGGCTGTCGCGGATCAGGCCGGTGATATAAACCTGTTCGAACGGCACCTTGCCGGTGAAGTGGCCTGTCATCATGATCATCCGCGCGACCCAGAAGAAAATGATGTCGAAACCGGTGATCAGTACCGAGGTGGGCAGGTAGCGCTCGAAACCTTCCGCGGCCATCCGGTCGGGGTCCGGCCAGCCCAGGGTGGAATGAGCCCACAGCGCCGAGGAAAACCAGGTCTCGAGCACGTCTTCGTCCTGGCGCAGCCTTGTTTCTGCGGCCAGGCCGTGGCGCTCGCGCACCTCGTCCTCGCTGCGGCCGACGTAGATCGTGCCGTTCTCGTCATACCAGGCCGGAATCCGGTGGCCCCACCACAGCTGGCGACTGATGCACCAGTCCTGCAGGTTTTCCATCCAGTGGCGGTAGGTGTTGATCCAGTTGCCGGGCACGAACTCGACCTGGCCGGATTCGACCAGCTGCAGGCCCAGCTCGCCGAGCTTCTCCATTTTCACGAACCACTGGTCGGTCAGGTAGGGTTCGATGATCTGGCCGGACCGGTCGCCGCGCGGTACCACCATGGCGTGCGGCTTTTCCTCGATCAGCAGGCCTTCGGTCTTGAGGTCTGCAATGATCTGCGCGCGTGCCTCGAAGCGGTCGAGACCGCGGTAGCGTGCCGGGGCCTGGTCATTGATGCAGGCAGTCGGGGTGAACACGTTGATCGGCTTGAAGCCCTGGCGCGCGCCTACCTCCCAGTCGTTGAAATCATGGGCCGGCGTGATCTTGACGCAGCCGGTGCCGAAGTCGGGGTCGACGTATTCATCGGCCACAACCGGAATCCGGCGGCCGGTCAGCGGCAGTTCCACGTTCTGGCCAACCAGGTCGCGGTAGCGAGCATCGTCGGGGTGGACGGCCACGCAGACATCGCCGAGCAGGGTTTCGGGCCGGGTGGTGGCCACCACCACGTCGCCGCGACCGTCGCTGCGCGGGTAGCGGATCGACCACATCTTGCCCTGCTCGTCGCTGTTGACGACTTCCAGGTCGGAGATTGCGGTCTGCAGCACCGGGTCCCAGTTGACCAGGCGCGGGCCGCGGTAGATCAGGCCTTCCTCGTGCAGGCGCACGAAGGTCTCGACGACCGCCTCGGACAGGTCGGCGTCCATGGTGAAGCGTTCGCGTGACCAGTCGGCCGAAGCGCCCAGGCGGCGCATCTGGCGGGTGATGGTCGAACCCGATTCCTGCTTCCACTGCCAGACGCGTTCGACGAAATCTTCGCGGTTGAAATCATCGCGCTTGCCGCCTTCGGTCTCGATCTGGCGGGTGACCACCATCTCGGTGGCAATCCCGGCATGGTCGACGCCGACTTGCCACAGGGTGTCGCGCCCGCGCATGCGCATGTGGCGGATCAGGGCGTCCATCAAGGTGTGCTGGAAGGCATGACCCATGTGCAGCGTGCCGGTCACGTTGGGTGGCGGCAGCAGGATGCAGTAGGGCTCGCCTTCGCCCGAGGGCCGGAAGCAGCCGCTGTCTTCCCAGCTCGAGTACCAGCGCTGTTCCAGTTCGTGCGGGTTGTAGGTTTTGTCCATCGAACGTGTCTTTGTTATTTCAGAACATGGTGATGCACGTCGGCACCCCTGGCTTTCCACGCTTTCCAGCGTTCGCGCAGCGCTACCTTGAGCGTCTCATCGGGCGGGACGATCTCGAGGACGCGTTCAAATCGGCCCTCCGGCAGCGGGCTGGCCGGATCCAGGTTGATCAGGATGCTGGCGCTTTCAGGGGCAGCTTCCAGCAGCTGGATCGGCGCCTCGGCCTGGTCGATGCCGTGCGGCAAAAAGCGCCCTTCCGGCGCCTTCCAGAGCTGTTCATCGAGCGCTTCGAGTTGCGCCCGCGGACCGACAACGGCGACCGGCGACGCTTTGGGCCAGGCTCGTCCGACCAGCACTCCGGCGACGAACAGCGGGTCGGTAAAGCGCCCGCTCATTTCATAAAAATCGACTCTCAATGCGCAATCTTGCTCCAGCCGCCAGCCCGATCCACCAGCCACTGCACCAACAGCCCCACCGGTCGCCCGGTCGCGCTGACCGGCTTGCCCCACTGCCAGGCCGACCCGGCAATGTCGAGATGGGCCCAGCGCTGGCCTTCGGCAAAGCGCGACAGGAAACAACCCGCCGTGATGCTGCCGGCCGGCATGCCGCCGATATTCTTCATGTCGGCAAACGGTGTGTCGATCTGCTCCTGGTAGTCATCCCACAGCGGCAGACGCCAGCCCCGATCGGCGGCTTCGGTGCCGGCGGCAACCAGCTCCTCGGCGAGTTCATCGTCCTGGGTCATGACGGCGCTGGCGTGGTGGCCCAGGGCGACCACGCAGGCACCGGTCAGGGTGGCAATATCGACCGTCGCGGCCGGCTTGACGAACTGTCCGGTCCAGGTCAGCGCATCGGCCAGGATCATGCGGCCTTCGGCGTCGGTGTTGTGAACCTCGACGGTCTTGCCCGACATGGTGGTGATGACATCACCGGGCCGGTATGCCTTGCCATCGGGCATGTTTTCGACCGCGGCGACCACGCAGTCGACGTTGAGCGGCAGCTTCAGGCCGGCCACGGCCTCCATGACCCCCAGCGCGGTGGCCGCTCCGCACATGTCGAATTTCATCTGTTCCATCAGGTCACGAGGCTTGAGCGAGATGCCGCCGGTGTCGAAGGTGATGCCTTTGCCAACCAGTGCCAGCGGCGCATCGCCCGCGCTGCCGCCGCGCCAGCGCAGGTGGATCAGATAGGACGGATTGGCGCTGCCCTGGCCCACGGCCAGCAGGCTGTGCATTTTCAGCTCGGTCATCTGCGCTTCGTCGAGCACGTCGATTTCGAGCCCCTGGTGCTGTTCGGCCATCCGGCGGGCGGTATCGGCGAGGTATTCGGGGTTGCAGATATTGGGCGGCAGGTCACCGAGGTCACGGCAGCGCTGAATTCCGGCATACACCGATTCGGCAATCGCCAGCTGGGCTTCGATGCCGTCAGCGGCCGGGAAACTGACCCGCTCGGTAGACGGCGGCGCGTCGTCGGCCGGTTTCTTGGTTGCGCTGTAGACATAATTGCCGTGGGCCAGTCCCAGCGCCGCCAGCCGCGTTCGCTCGGCCAGGTCGCGCCCGCACACCTCGGCCTCGGTCAGCAGGCAGTGGGCGCTGGTTGCAGGCGAGGCGCGCAGCGCCTTGCCGACCGCCTGCATGAGCTTGTAAAACGCCACGCCATCCAGTTTTTCGGCTTTGCCCAGGCCGGCTACCAGCACGCGCGCCGCGGTCAGCCCCGGCACACCGTGCACCAGGATGGTCTTGCCGGCCTTGGTTGGCAGGTCCCCGGACTCCAGCAAGCGGCTGAAAAAACCGTTGCTGGCCTGATCGATTTCGGTCAGGCTTTCGCCGAAGCGCTTGTCTTCGCCAAGCCCGAGCAGCAGACATTCGCTGCCGATGCTGACGGGGGAATCCTGGGTAGTTGTAAACTGCATGGGTGATGGTTCCTGAAAGGCAATTTCCCATTGTAACCACCTCCCTGCGCTGATGTTGATTCTGCACCGCTACTTGCTGCGCGAGGGACTGGCTGCCAGCGGCATGACCCTGCTCGTTTTACTGGGCGTGGTCTCGGCCCTGTTCCTGGCCGAGTTGCTCGCCGAGGCGGCCCAGGGCCAGCTGCCCGGTGCCAGCGTGCTGCTGCTGCTGCTGCTGCGCATGCCCGAAGCGGTGATGATGGTTGCGCCGCTGGCCTTGCTGACCGGAATGCTGCTGGCCCTTGGTCGCCTTCACGAGCAAAGCGAAATGACAGTCGTCCGCTCGGCCGGGCTGGGCTTTGCCGCCTGCTTCCGTGCCCTGGGGCTGCTGGTGGTCGGCTGGGCGTTGCTGCTGCTGCTGGTCTCCGGCTGGCTGGCGCCGCTGGCGGTGGAGCGAACCGGCAGCCTGATGGCTGAAGCGGCGCGCCAGGCCATCATCGGCGGACTGCAGCCGGGGCGTTTCGAACACTTTGATCGCGGTGGCCTGACGGTGTATGTCGGCGCGGTGGATGGTGCCGATGGCCGGCTGCAAAACATACTGATCCAGCATGATGACCCGGACGAGCCCGAGGTGCTGAGTGCGGCCGCCGGGCGGATCTGGCTGGATGCGGCCGACGGCAGTCGTTACCTGTCGCTGCTTTCGGGCTACCAGGTTCGGCATGGCCCGGACCCGGCCGCCGGCGCGGTCCGCGAAATGCGCTTTGCCCGCAACGATATCCGCCTGCCGCCGCCCGAGCTGGGCGACTTCGCCCAGCCCGAGATGGCAATCCCGCTGCCGCAGCTATGGCCGCCGGCCAGCCCGGCCGAGCGACGCGAATGGCATTGGCGGCTGGCGCCGCCGCTGGCGGCCCTGATCCTGGGTACGCTGGCCGTTCCGCTGGCCTATCGCAGTCCGCGCCAGGGACGCTGGAGCAGCGTGGTTCTGGCCCTGGGGCTGTACCTGGTCTACAGCAACGCGATCCAGGCCGGGCTGGTGATGATGGAACAACGCGCCGCCGGCAGCGGGCCGGGGCTCTGGCCCATCCACGCTGTGCTGTTGTTCGCCGTGGCCTGGCTCTGGCTCTATCGGCAGCGCCGATGGTAGGCGCGTGGCGACTGAGTCGGTATCTCGGTCAGGCGGTGCTTGGCGGCATCGCGCTGACCAGCCTGTTGCTGCTCAGCATCCACTTGTTGATCGATTTCATCCGCGAGGCTCGTTCTCTCGGCGGCGACTACGGCGCGGTGGAGATGGCCTGGTATCTGCTGCAAACCACACCGCGTCGTCTCTACGACATTTTCCCCTTCGCCGCCTTGATTGGCACCCTGGTCGGCCTCGGCGGTCTGGCCGCCGGCAATGAACTGGTGGCGATGCGCGCGGCCGGTTTTGATCGTGCCCATTTGACCCTGCGCGTGTTGCTGGTGGTGGCTGGTTGCGTAGCGCTGATGGTGGCGCTGGCCGAGTGGTATATCCCGGATCTTGAAACCCGGGCCCGGGCCGAGCGCCAGCAGGCCCGCAGCGGCCAGCTGCACGTGGGCGAAACGGGTCGTCTCTGGCTGCGCGACGGAGTCCATGTCATCCGTCTGGAGCAATCGCTGTGGCGGGATGAAACCGATCTGGAGTTCGCTGGTGCCCTGGTCTATCGGCTGGGTACCGGCATGCAACCGGAACAGGTGTTGCACGCGCAACGGGCTGTGCATCGCGGCGACCACTGGCTGCTGGAGCAGGTCAGTGTCAGGGTGTTTGATGACATCGGCACCGCTGAGGTAATCGCGAGTCTGCAGTTGCCCTCGGGCCTGAGCCCGGAGTTGTTCATCGCCGCCGTCAGTCGACCGCGTCTGCTGGCCATGAACGACCTGCAGCAGATGCGTGCCTACCTGCAGCGCAGCGGGCTGGATGATGGAGTCTATGCGCAGGCGTTCTGGCAGCGGATGTTTTATCCGGTCAACGTGCTGGCGATGGTGCTGGTGGCCCTGCCGTTCGTGTTTCGGGGCGGCCGGGGTGGGATGCATGGGCCTGGCTTGTTGATCGGCGTTTTGCTCGGTCTGATGTTTTTTGTCCTGACCCGCCTGACCCAAAGCCTGGCGATGGTCTGGCCGCTGCCGTTATGGTTTTCGATGCTGCTTCCGGGTGCGTTGATTCTTGTCCTGAGTATCATTCTGTTGCGCCGTCTTTAAGGAAGCTTTCGGCATGACCAACAGGCGAGTGCCGGACGCAAGGTCGTGCCAGGTGGCCCGTTGAGGATGGAACAGGCTCCAGAGAAACCCGATGCCTGCGCCAAGCCATGAGACCAGCGCCATACCAAAGCGGATGGCGGTGGCTTTCCAGCTGACCGTATCGCCGGGGCCGACGATGCGAATTCGCCATGCCTTCATGCCCAGGGTTTGTCCGGCTCGCCAGCACACCGCCAGGTAGGCCCAAGCGACGACGATCAGGTAGGCCTGGAACAGCCAGTTGGCCGGGGAGATTTCCTTGCCGCTGACAACCACCAGGAGCGCGGTTGCAGCCATCCATAACGCGATCAGCAGGAGACCGTCGTAGACGATCGCCGCCAGTCGTCTGGGAAGGGCGCAGGGGGATCCTGGAAGCGGACGGGCCGACATGACTGATCATCAGTTGCTTTTGTAACTCGCCTACCTTACTCTTCACATGCAGTGATCTGGTGATGTTCAAACAAGCGCAGGGAGACAGTATTCATGCAGAGTCAGGAAGAGAATCGGTTGGATCAGGCCGCAGTCGACGAGGGTGCCGTAACTCCTTCTTCTTCGTCCGCTCAGGAAGCGGCCGAGGGTTCTGAGTCGGTAGCCGGTGCGGTGACAAAGAAAGCTACCAGGAAAAAAGCGTCGAAGAAGAAAGCCGGCAAGAAGAAGGCCACCAAGAAAAAAGCCACGAAGAAAAAAGCCACGAAGAAGAAAGCGGGCAAGAAAAAAGCGGGCAAGAAAAAAGCGACCAAAAAGAAAACCAGCAAGAAGAAAGCCACCAAGAAGAAAGCTTCAAAGAAAAAGCGCGGCAAGAAAAAAGCCAGCGCCGGGTCTGACCCGATGGCGCGTCTGCTTGCGGCCGTAGAGGAGCTTCGAGCCGCCGTGATGGATATGGCCAGTGTGGAAGTTGCCCATCGGCGCAAGGCGGTCGAGGAGTTGCGTGATACCGCACGCTCGAAGATCAGCGATCTGGAGACGGCTGCACAAAGCAGTCTGGCGCGCCTGACCGGCAGGCGCTGAGCCGTCGCTTTCGGGGTTCTTGGCAAGGTGATTGTGCAACGGGGTGGCCTGAGGGCCACCCCTTGAAACTGAACTCTCTGGTTGATCCGTTTCTGGATGCGGCCTGGTCCGAGCGCGGCCTGGCGGCCCAGACGCTGGAGGCCTACCGGCAGGATCTGGACCACTTCTGTACCTACCTGCAATCGATTCAGTGCCCGCCGGAGCGGGCTGTGCTGATGGATTATCTCTCGCAGCGTCTGCGGGACGGCATGGCCGTCAGCAGCGTGACCCGCCAGGTTTCTTGCCTGCGCCAGTTTTTTGCCTGGGCCCAGCGCCAGGGCCACCTGCGCGCCAACCCCACAACCGACCTGCTGCCGCCGGCGCGCGTGCGTCGCCTGCCGCACCTGCTGTCGGAGTCCGAAGTCCGCGAACTGCTGGTTCGGCCGGATCCGGCCAGCGTGCTGGGGCTGCGCGACCGCGCCATCCTCGAGGCGCTGTATGCCACCGGCATGCGGGTCAGCGAACTGGTCGAACTGACCCTGTCACGCCTGAACCTGACCCGGGGCCTGGTACGCATCATCGGCAAAGGCGGGCGCGAGCGCCTGGTGCCGCTGGGCGATCCGGCGCGCGAGGCGATCGAACGCTGGCTGCACCAGGGCCGACCGTCGCTGCAGCCGGGCAATGACCGGGTCTTTGTTTCCCGGCGCGGGCTGCCGCTCAGCCGCCAGGCCGTGTGGCAGCGCATCCGCCTGCACGCGCGCGCCTGCGGTATCGTTGGCAATATCCACCCGCATCGCCTCAGGCATTCCTTCGCCACCCATTTGCTTGACCATGGCGCCGATCTGCGCGCTGTCCAGATGCTGCTGGGGCATGCCGACCTGGCGACAACCCAGATCTACACCCACGTCTCGCGCGCGCGGCTGAAATCGCTCTACGCTGCTCACCATCCGCGTGGCTGAAGATTCGTGGCCGGATCGGGGCGCAGGAAACTTGCCGCCTGATCTATACTCCAAGCCCTGTCGATCATGGCAGTCAAATGCCACCGCAGGAGAGCGAAAAGGAATGAAACAAATGAACTGGATTGTGATGTTGAGCGCCGGCTTGATCCTGGCCGCGGCATCTGCTGGCGCCGAGACCGGGCCGATCGAGCAGCGCCTGGCCGGGCTGGTGGAGGATGCCTCCAACGTGGCCATCGCCGAAACCCCGGTGCCCGGCCTCATGGAAGTGCGTATCGGCAGCGATATCATCTACATGAGCGATGACGGCCGCTACCTCTTCCAGGGACGCGTGGTTGACCTCGAAACCCAGCGTGATCTGACCGATGCGGCCATGGCCGGGGTCCGGCGCGAGCAGCTCAACGGGCTCGACCCGGTCGACTTCGTGACGTTTGGCAACGATGAGGCCGACCACGAACTGCTGGTGTTCACCGACCCTGACTGCGGTTTCTGTCGCCGCATGCACGAAAAGATCGACGAGTACCAGGCAGCCGGCATTCGCATCCACTACCTGGCCTTTCCGCGCGCCGGTGAGGGCTCCCAAACCTACAACAAGATGGTTTCGGTCTGGTGCGCCGACGATCGCCAGGGCGCCATGGACGTGGCCAAGGCCGGCGCCACGCCGCGCGCGGCAACCTGTGCCAACCCGGTCATGGATCAGTACCGCCTGGGCCAGAGCCTGGGCGTGACCGGAACGCCCTCGCTGATGACCTTCGATGGCGACATCATTCCCGGCTATGTGCCGCCAGACCAGCTGCGCGACCGCCTCGACCGGATGGCCGAGGCCAACGGCGCGCGCTGATTCCCGCAATTGCGCTCAGCGACCGCGGGCCGGGGCGCGAGCTGCCGGCCCTGTCGTTGCCATCGCCCATCTGACAGGATGTTTGCATGATGCTTCTGCTTGGTCAGGACGGCCTGCCGGACTTCCGTCGCCGCCAGCTCGCCGCTGCCCTGTCCCGGCAACTTGAAGCACCCGTCGATCTGGCGGTGCGCGAATTTTTCCTGCTCGACACCGACGAGCTTCAGCCGGCTGATGCACAGCGCCTGCACAGCCTGCTGCATGCCGGCGCCTGGCAGCCGCCATCAGCCGAAGCCTTGCTTGTGTTGCCTCGGCCCGGCACGCGTACGCCGTGGGCGAGCAAGGCCGGCGATATCCTCAGGCGCTGCGGCCTGGACCACCTGGCCGCCATCGAGCGCGGTCTGCTGGTCCGGGTGGACGGCTCGCCAGCGGCCGCCTGGCCGGACGCCGCCCGCCGTCTGCTGCACGATCGCATGACCCAGGTGCTGCTGCCGGCCGACGCCGACCTGTCGGCCTGGTTTGCCCGGCCGCAGCCGGCCCCGCTGGGTCGCGTTGCGCTGGGTGATGACCCGGTCACGGTGCTGGAGCAGGCCAATACAACGCTCGGCCTGGCCTTGAGCGCGGGCGAGATCCGCTACCTGGTCAACGCGTACCGGCAGTTGGGGCGTGATCCCAGCGACGCCGAGCTGATGATGTTCGCCCAGGCCAATTCCGAGCACTGCCGGCACAAGATCTTCAACGCCAGCTGGACGGTGGACGGGACCGCGCGCGAGGGCTCGCTGTTCCAGCTGATCCGGCGCACTCACGCCAAAACGCCGCAGGGCACGCTGGTTGCCTACGACGACAACGCCGCCATTGTCGAAGGCAGCGCCGGCCAAATGCTGCTCAGCGGCGGCGAGGATCCGGTCTATCGCCTGGAACCGGCCGAGATCCACATCCAGATCAAGGTCGAAACCCACAACCATCCGACCGCGATTTCTCCCGACCCCGGCGCCGCGACCGGCTCGGGCGGCGAAATCCGCGACGAGACCGCCACCGGCCGCGGTGGCCGGCCGGTCGCTGCCCTGACCGGGTTTTCGGTCTCCGATCTGTGCATCCCCGGGGCCCGGCAGCCGTGGGAAAACGCGCCGGCGGCACCCGACCGGCTGGCCAGCGCCTTCGAGATCATGCGCGACGGGCCGATCGGCGCGGCTCGCTTCAACAACGAGTTCGGCCGCCCGGCGCTGCTGGGCTACTTCCGCAGCTTCTCGGCCTCGATCGACGACCGCCTGTGGGGTTATCACAAGCCGATCATGCTGGCCGGCGGCAGCGGCATGATCGCCGGTGGCCAGACCCACAAACAGCCCCTGCGCGCGGGCGACCGAATCATCGTTCTGGGCGGCCCGGCGATGCTGATTGGCCTCGGCGGCGGCGCCGCCTCGTCGATGACTTCAGGCCAGTCCGATGCCGACCTCGACTACGCCTCGGTCCAGCGCGGCAACCCGGAGATGCAGCGCCGCTGCCAGGAAGTCATCGACCGCTGCTGGGCCCTGGGCGCGGCCAATCCCGTCCGTTCCATTCACGATGTGGGCGCCGGCGGCTTGTCCAACGCCCTGCCGGAGTTGCTGCACGACGGCGGCGTTGGCGGAGAACTGGATTTGCGCGCCATTCCCAGCGCCGATGCCGGGCTCTCGCCCATGGCGATCTGGTGCAACGAAGCCCAGGAGCGCTACGTGCTGGCCATTGCCCCGGATGACCTCGAGCGCTTCGGGGATTTGTGCGGCCGCGAGCGTTGTCCCTGGGCCGATCTCGGCCAGGCCACCACGGCCGGACGACTGTTGCTGGAAGACCCGCTGCTGGGCACCCCGGCCGTGGATATGGACCTGGATCTGCTGCTCGGACGTCCGCCGAGCATGCACCGCGATGCCCACGTTGTGCCGATCTACCCGGTCGACGATGGCCGGGCCGGGATCGACCTGGCCGATGCCTGCCAGCGCGTGCTGGCCCTGCCCGGCGTGGGCAGCAAGCAGTTTCTGATCACCATCGGTGACCGCAGCGTCGGTGGCCTGTCGGTGCGTGACCAGATGGTCGGGCCACACCAGGTGCCGGTGGCCGATCAGGCGATCACCCTGGCCGACTACGAAGGCCTGGCCGGGACGGTGATGAGCATCGGTGAGCGCACCCCGCTGGCGGTCTGGAACCCGGCTGCGGCCGCGCGCATGGCTGTTGGCGAGGCCCTGACCAACCTGGCCTCGGCGCGCGTGCGCGGCCTCGATCGGGTCAAACTGTCGGCCAACTGGATGGCAGCCGCCGGCAGCGAAGGGCAGGATGCCGCCCTGCGCGAAGCGGTCGAGGCGGTCAGCGAACTGTGCTGTGCTCTCGGCCTTGCCATCCCGGTCGGCAAGGACTCGCTGTCCATGCAGACGGTGTGGGAAAACGAAGGCCGGACGCTGCGCATGCGCGCCCCGGTTTCGCTGATTGTGTCGGCGTTCTCGGCGACGGAGGACGTGCGCTGCCATGTCACGCCGCAGCTGCGCGCAACGCCCTCCCGGCTGGTGCTGATTGACCTCGGTCGAGGTCGCCTGGGCGGGTCGGCCCTGGCCCAGGTGTTCGAGCGCGGGCTCGGTGAGGTGCCGGACCTGGACGACGCCGATCTGCTGGGCCGGGCCTTCGATGCGCTGCAGAGCCTGGTGGCCGAAAACTTGCTGCTTGCCTGCCATGATCGCTCCGATGGCGGCCTGTTCGCCTGCGCCCTGGAGATGGCCCTGGCCGGACGCACCGGGCTGTGCCTGGATCTGTCCGGTGATGATCTCCTGGCGGACTTGTTCAACGAAGAACTGGGCTGGCTGGTGCAGGTGGCCGACGACCACTGGCCGGCCGTCGAGCAAGCCCTGGCCGCCGCCGGCCTGGAGGAGCAGGTCCGAACCGTTGGCCGCCAGGTCGAGAGCGACTGGTTTGAAATTCGCGCCGCCGGTGAGGTCTGTCTGCAGCGCTCGCTGCCTGAACTGGCCCAGGTCTGGGCTCAGACCAGCTACCGCATGCAGCGCCTGCGCGATCATCCCGACTGTGCAGACGAGGAATACGCGGCCCTGGGCGACTGGTCGCGGCCCGGGCTGGGCGCCGAACTGAGTTTTGATCCGTCCGCGCCGCCGGCGGTCACCGGCCGGGCGCGACCGCAGGTGGCGATCCTGCGCGAGCAGGGTGTCAACGGCCAGCGCGAGATGGCGCGCGCGTTCATGGCGGCCGGATTCCAGGCCGTGGATGTGCACATGAGCGACCTGGAATC
>PXBD01000076.1 GCA_003565625.1 Gammaproteobacteria bacterium | reverse complement strand
TGGAGCAGCTCAACGCGATCACCCAGCAGTCGGCTTCGGCATCCGAAGAATTGGCCTCTACCTCGGAGGAGATGAGCGGCCAGGCCGAGCAGCTGCAGCAGCTGGTGTCGTTTTTCAAGATTGACGGCGGCTCCGGTGGCGGCGGCGGCGGGTTCTCGATGCAGAACAACCCGCCGCCGAAAGCACCCGAGCCGAGGAAGTCTGAACCGGCAAGCCAGCAGTCCAGGGACACCAGCGACGATGACGCCGGGTTCGTGAAGTTCTAGCCGTTCACCGGCAAGGCAGGCCACCGGCCCGCTTCCCTGCAAAGGGGGCGGGCCGGTTACTTTGGGCCCGTTGCCGGTTTGGGTTACAGGTCGCGGGCGACGCGGAAGCCGACCCGGATGTCGGTGGAGTCCTCGCGGCCGGACAGCCGAAAGGCCGAGCGTGACATGTCCGGCGTGCTGGACCACGAGCCACCGCGGATGACGCGCAGTTCGCAACCCGGGTTGACCCAGGCCGAACCGTCTGCGGGGGCGCGCACAAAGCTGTCGTGCCAGCAGTCCTCGACCCATTCCATGACGTTGCCGCCCATGTCGTGCAGCCCGAACGGGTTGGCTGGAAACGAGCCGACCGGCGCCGGGCCCCAGAAGCCGTCCCGGTAGCGTCGGAAGGCGGTATTCCAGCGCGCGCCGGTAGGCGACAGGTCGCCGTCGCCGGTCAGGTTTTCCAGCGCCTGTTCAGGTGTCTCCTCACCCCACCAGTAGCGACTCTGGCTGCCGGCGCGCAGCGCATATTCGAACTCGGCCTCGCTCGGCAGGCGGTAGGCGCGCCCGGTGCTGCGCGCCAGCCAGTCGGCATAGGCGCGCGCATCGCGCCAGGAAACGTGGATTACGGGCAGGTCCGGGCTGGCCCGGCGGCCCAGATAATCGTGGCGCCAGTTGACCCGGCTGCGCCGGTTCATGCGCCCGCTGCGCGGCTCGTACACCTGCGCCCAGCCGATCCGTTCGGCGTCGCTTACGTATCCGCTGTCTGCAATGAACTCGCCGAACTGGGCCACGCTGATTTCGGTCAGGGCGAGCGCGAAACCGTGCTGCAGGGTGACCCGGTGGCGCGGTCCCTCGTGGCCGGAACGCCCTTGTTCACTTTCGATGGAGCCCATCATGAACCGGCCCGACGGCACGACCACCATCTCCGGGCCCAGTTGTTCCGGGTTGTCGAACAAGGGGTCGCGAAAGGTCTGACCGGGTCGGTAGCTACCGTACAGGCGGGCGTCGGACAAGGCCCGCCGGAGCGCCTGCACGCGCGCATGCGGCAGGCCATTGGCAATCAGGTCGGTGATTTCGTCCTCGGCCCGGTCGAAGTGCCCGGCGGCAATCAAGGCGCGCGTCTCCTGCTCTGCCGAATCCAGGTAGGCGCGGCGCAGCGTCTGGATCTCCGAGCGCGCCCGGGCGAACGAGTCGGAATCCAGGCCCAGGCTTTCGGCCGCCACGATCAGTGCCTCGGCCGCCTCGAAATCCAGCTCGCGCGCGCGCAGCAGCGCGGCTTCCAGCGTCGCCCGGTGCACCGCCGCCAGCCCGGCCCGGGCTTCCGCGTTGTCGGGCGCGCGCTCCAGCGCCTGCTGATACAGATCCAGTGCGCTCAGGCCGCGCGGCGCGACCAGCCAGCCGCGGCCCAGGGCAGTGTCGGCCGCGGCCAGCAGGCGCTCCAGCTCGGCGTTGGGCTCGGGCCCATCGGCGGCCACGCCAGCCGCCGCGGCCAGCAGCAGTCCGCTCAGCGCCATTCGAGCCTTCTGGGTGAGGAGTTTGGGGAACATGGGAGCGAAAATTATCGGCCAAACCCGAACAAAACGCCAGTGGCTGCGTAAGGCGGGGGTTGCAGTCAGCCAATCGCTTGCTATACTCGCTCAAAGTCAGGCACTTATTCAAACAACCTAAAACCGCAGTGAACATGGACTTATGCTGACTCCGCGCATCAAAACCGCGCTGCAATTCTGCCCGGACCTGCCGACGCCGCCGGGGATTGCCATGCAGATCGTGGAACTCGCGCGCGATCCGGAAGTGGAGCTTGGTACGCTGGTGGACTTGCTGGCCCAGGATCCGGCGCTGGCCGGCCGGCTGATGCGGGCCAGCAACTCCTGCCTGTTTGCCCGCCGGCGCAAAAGCGAGAGCCTGCGCCAGGCCATCGTCGTCATTGGTCTGAATGCCACCATGACGCTGGCGCTGAGCTTCTCCCTGGCCGGCTCGCTGCAGATGGATTCCGGCGGCGGGGGCGGCGGCCAGTGGACCTGGCGACGGGTACTGATTGCCAGCTGTGCCGCGCGCCTGGTGGCTGACCGTCTGCGGCGCGGCGACAGCGAGGAACTGGCCCTGGCCGCGCTGCTGCAGGACATCGGTGTGCTGGCCCTGCACGCGGCCCTGCCACAGGAGTATCCGTCGCTGTTGGCCGAGGCGCGAGGCCATGACGATTTGATTCGGCTGGAGCGCGAGCGGCTGGGCGCCGATCACGGTGAAGCCGGCAGCTGGCTGATGGCCCACTGGCAGTTGCCCGCCAAGCTGGTTCAGGTGCCGGTGTGCGTGCATGGCGGAGAGCCGGAACCCGAGCAGGCCGGGCAGGGGGCGTTTTTTGCCATTGTCGAGGTAGCCGGTCGAGTGGCCGATCTCCTGCTCGGCGACGACCCCGGCGGCCTGACCGAAGACCTGATGCAGGCCGCGCGCGCGGTTCCCGGTCTGGAGCGCGAAGACCTGGAGACGATGCTGAGCGATCTCGGCGAGCGTCTTCCCGAGATGGCCGAGCTCTACGAGACCGAGATTATTTCCGAGACCCTGCTGACGGGCATCATCGACCAGGCGCACCAGGTGCTCGCCGACCGTAAGTTGAGCGATATCCGCCAGGCGCACGAGTATGAGCAGCAGCGCGCCAGCGTTGAAGAGGCGCTGGCCGATTGCGATTCACACGAAGGCGGGAGCGATGATACCGAGGCCCCGTCCGGGCTTGATCAGCGGCTGGATCTGGAGTATCGCCAGGCTACCGCGCTGGGCTACCCGCTGTCGCTTGCGTTTGTGCGCCTGGACCACCACGCCCGGCTGCTCGCCGAGCATGGAGCGTATGCGGTTGATGGCGTGCTCAAAACACTGCGCCGGCGGCTGGCCGGCATTGCCCGGCGCTCTGATCTGGTGTTCGATTCCGGTGCGGATGAATATATTGTTCTGCTGCCGGGCCTGTCGCAGAACCGGGCCCAGGAAATTCTTGACCGGCTGCGCAAACTGACCGCCGGCGAGCAGCACCAGGACGCCCGTGAGCAGCCATTCCGAGCCACCCTGACCATCGGCATGGCCTGCCACATGGACGACGGCCAACTCTACGGGCGAGCCATTGAACTACTCGGGGCGGCCGACCAGGCCGTGCGCGGCCCCGGCTGCGACGACGGGGACAGTCTTACCCTGGTTTGTTGATCAGCGGCTGCATCGGGCCCACAGGCGCATCAGCTCGTTCGGCGGCAGCGGCTTGCTGAAGTAATACCCCTGCACGTAGTCACAGCCGCGCTCGGCCAGATAAATGAGCTGGTCTTCGGTTTCCACGCCTTCGGCCACCACCTGGATGCCCAGGTTGCTGGCCATGCTGAGCACAGCCGAGACGATCGCCGCGTCGTCGTTTTCCGCGCTGAGTTCACGGACGAAAGACTGGTCGATCTTGAGCCGGTCGATGCGGAATTGCTTGAGGTAACTGAGGCTGGAATAACCGGTGCCGAAGTCGTCGATGGCGATCCGCACGCCAAGCGGTTTCAGTGCGGCCAGCGCTGTTCGGGCCGCCCCCACGTCGCTCATGATCACGTTTTCGGTCAGCTCGATTTCCAGGTCGCTGCCGGCCAGCCCGGATTCGGCCAGCGCCTGCTGGACGCCGTGTTCCAGGCTGCCGCGCCAGAACTGCATCGCCGAGACGTTGACGCTCATGGTCAGATCGCTCATGCCCAGGCGTTTCCAGCTGGCCAGCTGCTGCAGGGCCTTTTCGATCACCCACTGGCCGATGTCGATGATCAACCCGCTTTGCTCTGCCACCGGGATGAACTGGTCGGGGCCGACCCGTCCCAGCACCGGGCTGTTCCAGCGCAGCAGGGCTTCGACCCCGTGGATGCGTCGGCTGGCGGTGTCGAGGATGGGCTGGTAGACCAGGTACAACTCGCCGCGGGCCAGCGCGCTGCGCAGGTGGGTTTCCATGGTCAGGCGCTCGTAGGCGCGCTGATTGAGTTCGCTGGTAAAAAACTCGAACGTGGCCCGGCCGCGCTCCTTGGCGTGGTACATGGCTGTATCGGCATTGCGCAGCAGGGTATCCGGATGGTCGCCGTCTTCCGGGTAACAGGAAATGCCGATGCTGGGGGTGATGGTCAGCTCGTGGCCGTCGATCTCGAAAGGCTCGCGGAAGTCGTCGATGATGCTGTCGGCGCGGTGGGTGGACGCCTCGAAGCCGGCCCCCGGCATGACGATGACGAACTCATCGCCGCCCAGCCGGCTGATGGTGTCGTACTGGCGCAGGGCGCTGCGCAATCGCTCGCTGACCGCAACCAGCAGCTGATCGCCAATGCCGTGGCCGAGCGAATCATTGACCGCCTTGAAACGGTCCAGATCCATGAACATCACCGCGACCGGTCGCTGCTTGCGGCTGGCGGGGGCAAGGGCCTGGTGCAGGCGGTCGTTGAGCAGGGTGCGATTGGGCAGGCCGGTGAGCGCGTCGTAATGGGCCAGGCGATGGACCTCGGCCTCGGCCTGTTTGCGATCGGTGATATCCGAGATCACGCCGTCAAAGTGGGCAATGCTGCCGTCGGCCTTGCGCGTGGCCACGGCGCTGTTGATGGCGAAGAAATGACTGCCGTCCGGGCGGATGAATTCCACCTCCTGGTTGCGATAGCTGCCCTGTTCGCGCAGCAACTGGAACAGCTTTTCGCGCACGTTGGGCGAGGCGTACAGAATCGGGCCGGAGTGGGCGATCATGTCGGCCGTTTCGGTAAAGCCGAACATCTCGGCCAGGGCCTGGTTGATGTAGACCAGGCCTCTTTCCGGCTCGCCCCGGTAAATGCCTTCCGAGATGTTGTTGGTGACCGACTCCAGCAACTGTTCACTTTCGCGGAAGGCGCGGGTGGCCTCGTCGGCCAGGCGTTCGGCGCGGATGCGCGTGCGCAGCGAGGCCAGCAGCAGCGAGCCGGTCAGCAAGGCGATGAGCATGCCGGACAGCAGCAGCAGGCTCGCTCCGGGGTCGCTGGTGTAGGGTTGCTGGAACTGCAGCTGAAAGCGCCGCCCGCCCAGCTCGATTTCGCGCTCCACGGTCAGCATCTGCTCGCCGGAAGCATCTTGCCCAGTCTGGTACAGCGGACCTTGTTCCGGATCCAGGGCATCGCGCACCACCAGCGCCATGGAGGCATTTTCGTTCAGGCTGGCAAAATGCGAATCCAGCGCCACCGTGCCACCCACCCAGCCGCCTTCGTGCGACCGGCCCGGTTCGACCCAGGCCAGCAACACGTGTCCGCGCACGGCTTCATCGTCTTCGCTGCCGATGTTGACCGAGCTGGACATTCTGACTTCGCCCTCCATGCGGGCGCGCCGGGCAGCCGGTTCCGTCCTGGGCCGGGTGCACAGGTCCAGACCCAGCGTATCTGCCTGAAGATGCATGGGCTCGGAGTACACGACAAGGCAGTAGCGATCACGCGGTCCCGGCGGCTGGGGCTGGAAGTTTGCCGCCCCGTCGGCGGTCATGCGCTCGATCAGTTCCGGTACCCCGGAAGCCGGCAGTTCCAGGGCCCAGAACATTTCAGACATGCCGTCGCGAGTGGCCCGGCTTGTCTCGACGAAAGCTTGCCAGTCGTCGCGGCCAATGGCCGAGTCGCCGGCAAACAGCGCAGCGGCCGAGCGAATGCGCGTTTCGTGACGCTGGAAGCGGCTTTCAATCAGCCCGGCGTACTGATCGGCCTGGCTTTCCAGCACCACCAGGCTGGCGTCCCGGTCGAACCGCACCAGGAACGTGTACACGCCGAGCGCGATTGCAGCAACCGCCAGCGTCAGGGCAAAGGCCAGCGCAACGTGAACGCCGCGCCTGGGTTCGTTCTGGTCGAACATCTGGCGAATCATACTTGCTTGGGCCGGTTTCGGGTAGCGGCAGTGAAAGGCCCACGCCTGATTTATACTTTTGGAGATGAACAAGCCTGCATCAATTCAACCATTCCACCTGGCCCTGCCGGTGACCGACCTTGACCAGACCCTGGTGTTCTACACCGAGACCCTGGACTGCCCGACCGGGCGGACCTCCGAGCGCTGGGTGGATCTGGACTTCTTCGGCCACCAGGTCGTGTTGCACCTGGTCGAACCCGAAGATCACCCAACGGCGGTCACCAACCCGGTCGACGGCCACGCCGTGCCGGCCAGCCACTTCGGCCCGATCCTTGACTGGGCTGCTTTTCATGCCCTGGCCGAGCGCCTGCAGCAGGCCGGTATCCGCTTCGTCATCGAGCCCAATATCCGTTTCCAGGGCCAATCCGGCGAACAGGCCACCATGTTCATCGCCGACCCCAGCGGCAACCACCTCGAGTTCAAGTCATTCAAGGACATCGGCATGCTGTTTGCCACCGACCTGGAGTCCGAAGCATGAAGATCACCGTCATCGGCACCGGCTACGTCGGCCTGGTTTCGGCCGTGTGCATGTCCGACTTCGGCCACGAACTGACCTGCGTCGACAAGGACGCCGGCAAGATCGACCGCCTCAACGCCGGCGAGGTGCCGATCTTCGAGCCCGGCCTGGACGAGGTCATGGCGCGCAACGTCGAGGCTGGCCGGCTGACCTTCACCACCGACTTAGGCAAGGCCGTCGACGGCGCCGAGGCGGTGTTCATTGCCGTCGGCACCCCGGCCCGGCGCGGCGATGGACATGCCGATCTGAGCTACGTCATGGCCGCCGCCGAGCAGATCGCGAAAGCCCTGACCGGCTACGCCGTGATCGTGACCAAGTCCACCGTCCCGGTCGGCACCAACCGCAAGGTCGAGCAGGTGGTGCGCGCGGCCAACCCGGCCGCCGAGTTCGACGTCGCCTCCAACCCGGAATTTTTGCGCGAGGGCGCGGCCATCGAGGACTTCATGCGCCCCGACCGGGTCGTCATCGGCGCCGAGACCGAAAAGGCGCGCGAGATCATGGGCGAGATCTACCGGCCGCTGTTTCTGCGCGACTTCCCCATCGTCTACACCGACCTGGAATCGGCCGAACTGATCAAGTACGCCGCCAACGCCTTCCTGGCCACCAAGATCAGCTTCATCAACGAAGTCGCCGCCCTGTGCGAGCGCGTCGGCGGCGACGTCAAGGCGGTCGCGCGCGGCATGGGCCTGGACGGGCGCATCGGCAACAAGTTTCTCCACCCCGGGCCCGGCTACGGCGGCTCGTGCTTTCCAAAAGACACCAGCGCGCTGGCCCGCATCGGCCAGGAAGCCGGCTCGCCCATGACCATCACCGAGACCGTCATCCGGGTCAACGACGAGATCAAGCGGCGCATGGTCGACAAGATCAAGGACCTGTGCGACGACTGCCTCAACGGCAAGACCATCGCGGTGTTCGGCGTGACCTTCAAGCCCAACACCGACGACATGCGCGAATCCCCCAGCCTGACCATCGTCCCGGCCCTGGTCGGCGGCGGGGCCAAAGTCCGCGTCGTCGACCCCCAGGGCCGCCACGAGGGTGAGGCCCTGCTGCCCGGCGTGGAATGGCACGAAGACCCCTACCAGGCGGCCAAGGACGCCGACGCCCTGATCATCCTGACCGAGTGGAACGCCTTCCGCGCCCTCGACCTCCAGCGCCTGGCCCAGGGCATGACCACCCCCCACATGGCCGACCTGCGCAACATCTACGAACCCGACGACGCCCGCGCCGCCGGCTTCCAACGCTACATCGCCATCGGCAGACCGTAACCCGTAACTGACGCAAAGCGTCATCCCGGACTTGATCCGGGATCTGATTTGCCCGTAAACCGTAACCCGAACCCCACAATTTGACTTCCCCTCAAATTGCTTGATAGTCTCGACGGAGGGGACCATATCTAGGGACTGTTCAGCATGATCCATCCGTTTGCGGGAACGCACGCCGGCTTCGCGTCGGTCAATCCATTTTCTTTCCATCGGCACTGGCGCATCAGGTTGCTGTTCGCCGTTTGCCTGGGCCTGGCCACGCTGGGTTCGGCCTGGGCGCAGGATGTGACCGTTTCCGGCGTCGTGAGCGATGCCGACACAGGGTTGCCGGTAGAGGGTGCCCAGGTCTTCTTGTTGGCGGGGCCGGACCAATCGTCCGGGTTCACTGTCGCGGACGGAAGCTATCAGATCGTTGCACCGCCGGGCGCGACGACGGTCAGGGCGTCTGTGGGCGAAACCGACGTCTACGTCCGTCAGTTGTACCCGGGCGTCAACATCGGCGAATTCGGCCAGGCGCAGGAAATCGATCTCACCGCCGGGGACGTGACGGGAATCGATTTCAACCTGGTGCCGGGTTTTGTCATCAGCGGCACCTCGGTCGACAGCACGGGCGAGCCGGTCCCAGCCGGCCTTTTTCCTGTTCGGCTACAGGACGGCCAAAGGCAGGATTTCGGTGGATCATTCAACCAGCAGGGCGAATTCCAGTCGGATCGACTGGTGCCTGCCGAGTACAAACTCCGCCTGCAGACCTTCGGCAGCACGTTCGACGCGCCCGACCGCCATGTAGACCAGCTCTACGACGGCGTGGCGTGCGTCGAGGGCAGCTGCGACATCGAAAACCTCGGTAACCCCATCTCGCTGATCGACAGCGATTTCAATCTGGGGTCTGTGGTGATGGCCGACGGTTTTGTCATCAAGGGCACCGTCACGGACGCGGCAACCACCGATC
>PXBD01000023.1 GCA_003565625.1 Gammaproteobacteria bacterium | reverse complement strand
CGGCATCAGCTGGTCGAACAGTTCGGGCGTCGACTTGATCTCGCCGAGCAGCTGGGTCACTTCCGATGGCGCGACTGGCTTGTAGTGTTCATCCTCCGACACGTATCCTCCCGTGGGTTTGCCCGTGCGCTCAGGTTTGATCAAGCCGCGAGAGCCAGCGCTCGCGCGCGGCCTCATCGCGATCCAGCAACCGATCCACCAGACGGTCGAGCAGATCTCTACGCGCGCGGGTCAAACGACTTCTAAATACAGGCTTCGTCACGGATTCACTCTGGATTGAAGACCATACCGGCACCTTACTACAGGGTCTGAAGCTCCGGGGTCTCGTCACATCCTGGCGTGTTCAGGCTTGCAGGAAAGCTCTCAGCGCGCTAAGCTACTGGATTATCTTTTCATCGCGATAGAAGGATAAATCCATCGACCTGGAGCGCATCAACCGCCACTGCATGCTGCTGGCGGACGCCACGCGCCTGCGCCTGCTCGCCCTGCTCGAGCAGGAGGAGCTGACCGTTGCCGAATTGGCCCAGGCGACCCGCCTGGCCCAGCCACGGGTGTCCACCCACCTGGCCCGACTGCGCGAGGCCGGCCTGGTAGCGGATCGGCGTGACGGTGTCTCCGTGTATTACCGGCTGGCCGGGCTGGAAGACCAGTCTGACCTGCATCGCCTGTGGCAGATGTTCCGGGTCGAACTGGACGATGCCCTGATCAGCGAGGACGAAGAACGCCTGCCGGACGTGTTGCTGCAGCGCGACAGCGGCCGGAACTGGCCCGACACGGTCGCCGGCGACATGGAGCGGCGCTACTCTCCGGGTCGCAGCTGGGAGGCAACAGCGCGCGCCGTGGTCCAACTGCTTGCACCCGGAGCCGTTCTCGATATTGCCTCTGGCGACGGCGTCATGGCCGAGCTTCTGGCCCGGCAAGCCGAGCGTATCGACTGTATCGACCTGTCGGAGAAGGTGGTGCTGGCCGGCACCCAGCGCGTGGCCGCGATTGACAATGCCCATTTCCACCAGGGTGACATGCACGACCTGCCTTTTGCCGATGGGCACTTTGATACGGTTTTGATGCTGCACGCCCTGACCTACAGTGATCGGCCCGAACAGGCCTTTGCCGAAGCCGCCCGTGTTCTCAAGCCCGGCGGTCGCCTGGTGTGCGCCACGTTGCATCGACATCGCTACGCCGAGCAGGTCCGCGCCTACGGCCACGTCAATACCGGGTTTCGACCTGAACAGGTTGAACAGCTCGCCACCAACGCCGGCCTGGGCCTTCAGTTTTGTGGCGTCACATCAATAGAGCGGCGTACTCCGCACTTCAAGATTCTCACCCTTCTGGCACAGAAACCATGACTTTGAACTGGCACGATCCGGACCGCGTTGAGCAACTGACCGCGGCCCTCGGCACACGCATTCTGCTACTCGACGGTGCCATGGGCACCATGATCCAGGCGGCCGGCCTGACCGAGGCCGACTACCGCGGCGAGCGCTTCGCCGACCACCCGGACGATCTGAAAGGCAACAACGATCTACTGGCGCTGACCCGGCCGGAACTGATCGGCGATATTCACCGGCAGTTCCTGGAAGTCGGCTGCGACCTGATCGAGACCAACACTTTCAACGCCAATCGGATCAGCCAGGCCGATTACGCCCTGGAAGAGGAGTCCGAAGAAATCAACCGCGTCGCCGCCGAACTGGCACGGAGCGCGTGTGCCGAATACCAGCAAGCCGACCCGGCCAGGCCGCGTTTCGTCGTCGGCGTTCTTGGCCCGACCAATCGCACCGCCTCTATTTCCCCCGATGTCTCCAATCCGGGCTACCGGGCGGTGACCTTTGATGATCTGGTCCAGGCCTATCGCGAGGCGACCCGGGGTTTACTCGACGGCGGCGCCGACCTGCTCATGATCGAAACCATTTTCGACACGCTCAACGCCAAGGCGGCGGTGTTCGCCGTGCACGACGAGTTCGAAGCGCGCGGGCAGCGCTGGCCGCTGATGATTTCCGGCACGATCACCGACGCCAGCGGACGAACCCTGTCGGGGCAGACTCCGGAAGCGTTCTATCACTCGGTCTGTCACGCCCAGCCGTTATCGGTGGGCTTCAATTGCGCGCTGGGAGCCGATCAACTCAAACCGCACGTCCGCGCCCTGAGCCGCATCGCCCAGAGCCTGGTCAGCGCCCATCCCAATGCCGGCCTGCCCAATGAATTCGGTGAATACGACGAAAGCCCCGAGGCGATGGCGACGGTCATCCGCGGCTTTGCCGAGGAAGGGCTGATCAATATCATTGGCGGTTGCTGCGGCACCACGCCGGAACACCTGGCAGCGATTGGCCAGGCCGTATCCGGCCTCTCCCCACGCCCTCTGAAAACGGAGCTTGCGGCATGAGCGCGACCAGACCGAATCCGCGCCCCACCTGTCTGAGCGGGCTTGAGCCGCTGGTCATCACCCCCGACATCGGCTTTGTCAACATCGGCGAGCGGACCAACGTTACCGGCTCGGCACGCTTCAAGCGCCTGATTCTCGAAGACCGCTATGACGAGGCCATCGAAGTGGCCCTGCAGCAGGTAGAAAACGGCGCCCAGATCATCGATATCAACATGGACGAGGGCCTGCTCGACGCCGAGCACGCCATGGTGACTTTTCTCAACCTGATCGCGGCCGAACCGGACATCGCGCGCGTGCCCATCATGATCGACTCGTCCAAGTTCGGCGTGATCGAGGCCGGCCTGAAATGCCTGCAGGGCAAGGGCGTGGTCAACTCGATCAGTCTGAAGGAAGGCGAAGGCCCATTCCTGGAACAGGCCCGGCGGATTCGCCGTTACGGGGCCGCCGTGGTCGTCATGGCGTTCGACGAGACTGGCCAGGCGGACAATGCCGAGCGCATGCTCGAGTGCCTGTCGCGGGCCTACCAGCTGCTGACCGAAGAAGCCGGCTTTCCGCCCGAGGACATCATTTTCGACCCCAACATCTTCCCGGTTGCCACCGGCATCGAGGAACACAACAACTACTCGGTCGAGTTCATCGCCGCCGCGCGCGAGCTCAAGAAACGCTTTCCTCACAGCCATGTCTCGGGTGGCGTGTCGAACATGTCGTTCTCGTTTCGGGGCAACGACGTGGTGCGCGAGGCCATGCATTCGGTGTTTCTGTTCCATGCCACGCGGGCCGGCATGGACATGGGCATCGTCAACGCTGGTCAACTGGCGGTCTATGATGACATCGACCCGGAACTGCGGGAACTGGTTGAAGACGTCGTCCTGAACCGGCGCGATGATGCCACCGAGCGCCTGCTGGAGGCCGCCGAGCGCTACAAGGGCGAGGGCAAGCGCGAGGAAAAAGACGAAGCCTGGCGCGAAAAACCGGTCGCCGAGCGCCTGAAGTATGCCCTGGTCAAGGGCATCGACAAACATGTCATCGAAGACACCGAGGAAGCCCGCCAGGCTCACGCCAGCTCGCTGGAGGTCATCGAAGGCCCGCTGATGGACGGCATGAACTACGTCGGTGACCTGTTCGGCGACGGCCGCATGTTCCTGCCGCAGGTGGTCAAATCGGCCCGGGTGATGAAAAAGGCCGTCGCCCACCTCGTGCCCTATCTTGAAAAAGAAAAAAAGGTCGGCGACAAGAAAGGCAAGGTCCTCATGGCCACGGTCAAGGGCGACGTCCACGACATCGGCAAGAACATCGTCGGCGTGGTGCTGGCCTGCAACGGCTTTGACATCGTGGATCTGGGAGTCATGGTGCCGGCAGAGAAAATCCTGGCCGAGGCCAGGGCGCACGATGTCGATGTCATCGGCCTGTCCGGACTGATCACGCCCTCGCTGGACGAAATGGTCAGCGTAGCCGAAGCCATGACTCGCGATGGTTTCGAGCTGCCGCTGATGATCGGTGGAGCGACCACTTCAAGGGCACACACCGCACTCAAGATCGAACCCTGCTATGAACATGGCGTGGTCTGGGTCAAGGACGCTTCGCGCTCGGTCGACGTGGCGCGCAAACTCGCCAGCCCGAAAAACCGCGTTGATTACCTTGCCGGCATTGCCGCGGACTACCAGCAGTACCGCGCAGGCGCCGCGGCGAAACGCTCGCGCAAACCCCTGATCAGTCTGACCAGGGCGCGAGAAAAAGCGTTTCGCCCGGACTGGTCAGCCACACGACCCGAGCGACCCCTGCAGCCGGGCATCCATCAGATCGATGCCTGGCCGCTGGAAGACCTGGTGCGCTACATCGACTGGACGCCTTTTTTCCGCACCTGGGAACTGGCCGGGCGCTATCCCGACATCCTTCAGGACGATGTGGTTGGGGAAACAGCGCGCAGCCTGTTCGACGATGCCCGGGCAATGCTCGACCGCATCGTTGGTGAGCGCTGGCTAACCGCCAGCGGCGTGTGTGCCCTGCTGCCGGCGGCCAGCGATGGCGACGACGTGATTCTCTACCGCGATGAAAACCGCGACCAGGTACTGGCGCGCCTGGTTTGCCTGCGCCAACAGGCTGACAAGAGCAACGACAACCTGTGTCTGGCCGATTTCGTCGCCCCGGCCGGCTCCGATATTGCCGACTGGGCCGGGCTGTTCGCGGTCACCGCCGGGCTCGGCATCGAGGAAGCCAGCCAGCGCCTGCCGGCCAACGACGACTATGCCGACATCATGCTCAAGGCCCTGGCCGACCGCCTGGCCGAAGCGCTCGCCGAGGCCCTGCACCACAAGGTCCGAACCGAGCTCTGGGGCTATGCGGCCGACGAAGCACTCCCCAACGAGGCTCTGATCAACGAGCAGTACCGTGGAATCCGCCCTGCACCCGGCTACCCGGCCTGTCCGGATCACAGTGAAAAAAGCAAGATCTTCGATCTGCTCGACGCGCCCGGACGGTTGGGCATGCAGTTGACCGAAAACTTCGCCATGCTGCCGACCGCCGCCGTCAGCGGCTACTACTTCGGCCATCCGGATTCAAAGTACTTCGTCGTCGGCAAGCTGGGGCGCGACCAGGTCGAAGACTATGCGCGGAGAAAGGATATCGAGATCTCGCAGGCCGAGAAGTTTCTCCGGCCCAACCTGGGGTACTGACGACCAGATTCAGGGTCGAAGACAGGTCTACCAGATCAGATCATCCGGCACCGGGGGGTAATCGGAGCCGTCATCTTCAGGTTCCCGGGGCGTGAGATCCGGCACCAGGTCGGGCGCAACGGCACGAAAGGCGGCCAGGGTATCCAGGGTCACCAGCAGGTAGGAACCCCGCAGCGAAACCACACCGAGTTCACCGGCGTTCAGCTGATCGCGCTGCTCGGGTGTGCACAGCACGCGGCGGATGCGCCCCAGATGCTCGAAGTAACGCGGGCAATCCGCATCCTTGCGGTTCAGTGTTTGCCCCTGAATGATGGCATCCAGCTCCAGGTTGCGCTTGCGACGAGCCTCCTGCGCGGCCACGCGCTCTTTCTTTACCCGTTCTTTTTCGGCCAGCTCGGCCTGCTCCCGGGCTTTGTATGCGCGGGCCAGGTCAGATGGTCCGGGGGCGTTGTTGCGCCTTGCGGCGGGCCGGGCAGCCCGCGCCGACTTTGCCTTGGCGGCTCCGCCGCGACCGGCAGCCGGCCTGGAGGGCCTGCCCGCCGGCTTTGGATTTTCGTCGGCCAGCCCCGCTTTGAGCAGGGCATCCTGCAGTGATCCCATGACGATATCCGAAGGTTTGCGTCAGTCGTCGTGAACCTCAATGAGCTCGACCTGGAAAATCAGGGTCGAGTTCGGGCCAATCGGACCAGGACGGCCCTGCTCGCCATAGGCCAGATCGGCCGGGATGAAAAACTCGTAGGTCGCGCCCTCCTGCATCAACTGCACACCCTCGGTCCAGCCCGGAATCACCTGGTTGAGACCAAAGGTGGCGGGCTCTCCGCGCGCATACGAGCTGTCGAACTCCACCCCGTCGAGCAGCGTGCCGCGGTAGTGCACGGTCACGCGATCGGTAGCCTCAGGGCTGCGGCCTTCCCCCTCTTCGATGACCCGGTACTGGAGACCGGATGCCGTCTCCTCCACGCCCGGGTTGGCCCGGTTTTCGGCCAGAAACGCCTGACCCTCGGCCAGGTTGCGCTGCGCGGCCTGACCGCGCTCGGCCTCAAGTGCCTGCTGGCGACGCTGCATGAAGGCATCACGCTCAGCCAGCGCCTCCTCCTGGGTCATGCGGGTTTCCTCACCGGCATAGGCAGCAGCCAGGGCCTCCACCAGCAAATCAATATTGAGGTCCATACCTTGTTCGGCCAGCGATTGGCCAATGTCCATGCCGATGGTGTAGCTGAGACGATCTTCGGGGGTTTCCATTGCCTGGACGGCAACGGGCGCGGCCACAGCCAGCGATAGAGCGACGGCGGCGAAGTGCGAGATGATACGCATTGGAGGAACTCCTTGAGACAAAGCGGATAAACCGCGAAGTCTATCAGATGGGCTCCCCTCAAGCAGCCATGCGATTTGCCTCTTGACTCCGTAGTGGTGTTTTAGTATAGTAGTACACCAACACGACCTGATCCGGAGATCACCCATGTTGCCGCTCGTCAGAAAAAACACGTTTCACGTCCCGCATGGCCTGGCCGCAGTGGCGGCCTGTATCTGCCTGGCGCTGGCCTTCTCCACCGACCTCAAGGACAGAGAAAGCAGGATATTGACCGAGCAGTCGCGCAGTGCGGAGCCGAGCCGGGTCGTCAGTCTTGACGAGAGCCGGACCGAGCCGCATCGGCAAACCGAGCACCGCCCGCGCGAAACCGCTCCCCGCCGGGCGCCGCGGCAGTTGCTGCCATGGTTTCCCGGCCTGCATCGCGGTAGCCGATGAGTACAAGCTGGGACGACAACCAGCCGATTTATTGGCAGCTGCGCGAGAAAACCGTGGCCGCCATCATTGACGGCGCGCTGGCTGAGGGCGAAGCGCTGCCGTCGGTTCGCCAGGTAGCCGTGGATCTGCAGGTCAACCCGTTGACGGTTTCCAAGGCCTACCAATCGCTGGTAGAAGAGAACCTGGTCGAAAAACGGCGCGGGGTCGGCATGTTTGTGTGCAACGGTGCCCGCAGCCGCCTGCTCGCCTCGGAACGCCAGCGGTTTCTGGAAGAAAAATGGCCCCGTCTGGCCGAAAAAATCCGCCAGCTCGGGCTATCGCTGGAAGAATTGATGGAATCGGAGCGCAAACAGCGCAAGGAGGACGCATGACTGCCATTATTCAGGCGCGCGGGCTGACCCGACATTACGGCCGTTTCAAGGCCCTGGACGGCATCGACCTGGACATTCCGCCCGGACGCATCGTGGGGCTGATTGGCCCCAATGGCGCCGGCAAAACCACCGCCCTGAAAGCCATACTGGGATTGTCGAGCTATCGCGGAAAACTATCCGTACTCGGCAAGGATCCTTCCCGGCAGCGCGATGAACTCATGCGCGAGGTCTGCTTCATTGCCGACGTGGCCGTGCTGCCGCGCTGGGCGCGGGTGCGCCAGATCATCGACTTGACCGAGCGTCTGCACCCGAAATTTTCCCGACCGCGCTGCCTGCACTACCTGGCAGCCACCAAGATCAATCCAAACGCCCGCATCAAGACTCTGTCCAAGGGCATGGTAGTGCAACTGCACCTGGCCCTGGTCATGGCCATTGAGGCCAGGCTGCTGATCCTGGACGAGCCCACGCTGGGGTTGGATATCCTGTTCCGCAAGCGCTTCTACACCAACCTTCTGAACGACTACTTCGATGAAGATCGAAGCATTCTGGTCACCACCCACCAGGTCGAAGAGATCGAACACATTCTGACCGACCTGATCTTCATCAAGGAAGGCCGCCTGATTCTCAACAGCAGCATGGATGACATCCAGCAACGCTACTGCGAGTTGATGGTCAAGCCGGATGAAGTCCATGCAGCCCGCTCGCTCGACCCCATTCATGAACGCGTGCTGTTCGGACGCCATATCTTCCTTTATGACCAGCCCGATGTCGGGCATCTGAAAACACTGGGTGAACTGCACCGGCCCAGCATCGCCGACCTGTTTGTCGCCCTGATGGGCGACCAGGACAGCGCCGCCGCTGAACTGGAGAACGCAGCATGAGCACAGTGAGCCTGGGTCAACTGTGGATACTGCTCCGGCGCGAGGTCTGGGAAAGCCCGATCTCCTTTAAGTGGGCGCCGTTGGGCCTGGCTGCGCTGATCGTCCTGATTGCGGTAGTGTCTCTGACCATCGGGGCCCGGATGGATGCAGACATGGCGTTCACCCTCGACGCCATGCGGCTGTTTGCCGAGATGGACCCCGACCAAAAGCGTCTGATCGTTTCCGGGCTGCTGTTTTCCAGCACCGTATTGTTCTTTCAGCTGCTGCCGTTCATTATCGTGTTTTACCTCGCCGGCAGCCTGTTCGATGATCGCAAGGACCGCTCCATTCTGTTCTGGAAATCGCTGCCGGTGTCCGACAGCATGACCGTGACGTCGAAACTGCTGACCGCCTGCCTGACCATTCCCGCCCTGTTTTTTGCGGCCATCCTGCTGACGCATCTGGCCCTGCTGATGATCACCAGCGCTTATGCACTGATGGCCGGCATCAACCCGCTCGCCCATCTGTGGCTGCCGGCAAGCCTGCCCCGACTCTGGAGCGTCATGGCACTGGGCATGCTGATGCAAGGGCTGTGGTTGCTGCCGATTTACGGCTGGCTGCTGTTCTGCTCTTCCTGGGCACCTCGCGTACCCTTGCTGTTCGCCATTGCCATTCCGGCCGCCCTGTCTCTGGCGCAACACAGCTACAGCCTGATCTCGGGGTTGCGCCTGCCGGAATACAATATCGGCATGATCATTCTGCGTCGTCTGGGCAGCGGTGTACTGCCGGGCAATGCCAACATCGATTTCAGCGACGGGCTGCAGAACGTCGAGTTCAACGAGAGCCTGTTCATGAGCTTCACGACGGTGTTCAACCACCTGCTGAAACCCGAGATGTGGCTGGGCTGGCTGATTGCCGCTGGCTTCCTCTACGGCGCCATCTGGTTTCGACGCCGGGCTACCGACCAGTAAGCCCGGACTAAGGGAAAGTGCCCGCCCCAGACCTCACCGTCATCGTCCCCGTAGGACCCGTGGACCCGGCCTGGAAGATGCTGCTTGATCAGCTGCCGCCAGACTGGAAGGTGATTGTTGCCGCCGCCTGCGCGCGCCCGGAGGGTGTCGACCAATCTGTTGCCTGGAATTCGGGGCCGGCCGGGCGCGGACGCCAGCTCAATGCCGGGGCAGCGCTTGCCGACTCACACTGGTTGTGGTTTGTTCACGCTGACTCGCAGCTGGACGCTGCTGTCTTTGAGACGGTCGCCACCTGGTGTGCCAAGCGCGATCGAGGACTGGGCTACCTGGGTTTGGAGTTTGCGTCTGATGGGCCCGGCCTGGCGAAACTCAACGCCGTTGGAGCCAACCTGCGTTCACGCCTGTTCGGCCTGCCCTATGGCGACCAGGCGCTGTGCATATCGGCGCGCGAATTTCATCAGCTGAACGGTTTTCGCGAAGACCTGGAGCGGGGCGAGGACCTCGACTTCGTGGTTCGCGCCCGCGCAGCCGGACTGCCGGCGGGACGGATTCCCGGCGTTCTCAGGACCAGCGCCCGGCGCTACCGCGACCACGGCTGGCTGCGCACCACCTGGCAACACCAGATCAATGCCTGTCGCCTGATCCGCGATGCCCGGGCCAGTGCTCACCGTCACCAGTCGCAGTGACCGGCACCGCCATTTTTGTCAAGACACCGGGGTTGTCGCCGGTCAAGTCGCGCCTGGCCGCCGGGCTGGGCAAAGCAGCCGCCGAGGAGTGTCATCGCCGGTGCGCAAAGGCCGTTGCAGCCATCGCCTGCAGCGCCCGGATCGGCCCGGTCTACTGGGCCATCGCAGAAGCCGAAGGCATGAACCATCGGCTATGGCAAGACCTGCCGCGCCTGTGCCAACCCGCAGGAGGACTGGGCGCGCGCATGCATCAGGTGCACGAAGCGCTCTTGGAGCGTCACGGGCGCGCCCTGTTGCTGGGAGCCGACCTGCCGCAGCTGACCGCACGGGCCCTGCTGCAGGCGCATCAATGGCTGCAGGACGGGACCAAAGCGGGCGTGCTGGGCCCGGCCAGCGACGGCGGATTCTGGCTGGTCGGCAGCAACTGCCGGCTGCCGGCTGCGACCTGGAACGCGCCCCGATACGGGCACGACCAGGTCCTGCGCGAGTTCCAGGAGGCAGCCGATCCGGCAATTTCGTGGCGACACCTGAATGAACAAACCGATCTCGATGACAGCGGCGACCTGGCCGCCGTCTGCGCTGCCCTGGTCGGTCTGGAGCGCGCACATCCCGCTCAGCGCTCTTTGCTAGAGTGGCTCCAATCCCAGCGCACTCCAAGGATCTCCTGAACTGCATGAAAGACGTCTGGCCGCTGCTGCAAGAAACCGATTTTCCTGCCATTCGACGCGAGCAGGTCGAAACGCTGCAAATGAACCTGGGCTATCTTTGCAACCTCAGCTGCGTCCACTGCCACGTGGCCGCCGGCCCCAAACGCAAAGAACTGATGGACCAGCCGACGATGGCGCTTGCCCTGCAGGTCGCCGAACACCTGAATTGCTCCCGGCTCGATCTGACCGGTGGCTCGCCGGAGATGAATCCCGCTTTCCGCTGGCTGGTCGAACAGGCCCGCCAGGGTGGGCTGCAGGTAATGGACCGGCTCAACCCGACCATCATGGAAGAACCCGGCTATGAATGGGTTGGAGAATTTCTGGCTGACCACAAGGTCGAGGTAGTCGCCTCGCTGCCCTGCTACTCGCGCGAAAATGTCGATGCCCAGCGCGGCAACGGCGTTTTCGAGGCCTCGATCAAGGCCCTGAAGACGCTCAACGGGCTGGGCTACGGGCAGCCCGACAGCGATTTGAAACTCAACCTGGTCTACAACCCGCTCGGTCCGGTACTGCCGCCGGCCCAGGGCGCTCTGGAAAGGGAATACAAGCAACTGCTCAAAGAGGAGTTCGGGCTGATTTTCAATCATCTGTTCACCATCACCAACATGCCGATTCAGCGCTTCGGCTCGATGCTGGTTTCCAAGGGCCAGTTCGATGACTACCTGCAGCTGTTGCGCAACGCCTACCAGCCGGAAAACTTGAAGGGGGTCATGTGTCGGCACCTGATCAGCGTCGACTATCAGGGCTACGTCTACGACTGCGACTTCAACCAGATGCTGGGCCTCCCGCTGGGAGGTCAGGACCGGCGCCTCCACCTGCAACAGCTGCTGGAGACTCCGGAATTTCCGCGCCGCATCGGCGTCGGCGAGCACTGCTACGGCTGCACCGCCGGGCAGGGGTCAAGCTGCGGCGGGGCGCTGAGCGCATGACCAGCCCGTGACCCAGCCGCGCTTCAGCGCCATTCCGCTTGGTCGGCCCTGGTGCCAGGCGATCCAGCTCAGCGACGGCCGCCGGTTGCTGATGCGGCCGATTCAGCCTGCCGACGCCAAGCGGCTGCAGCGCAGCTTTCAGACCCTGACACCCCAGGAAATCCGGATGCGCTTCATGCACCCGATGACCGAGCTATCGGCGGAGTTCGCGCAACGCCTGTGTACGGTCGACGGCCACAGCGCATTCGCCCTGATACTGGTCGAAGCCAAACCTCCCGCGAAAGCATTGATTGCCGCGGTCGGTCGCCTGGCCGTGGATGAAGACGGGCCGGAAGGTGAGTTCGCCATCATTGTCAGCCGCGAGGTGCAGCGTCAGGGACTGGGCCGCTATTTGATGCAGCAACTCATCGACTGGGCCCGGGAGCGCGGCCTGCAAGCGATTTACGGCTTCATCCTCAGCGAAAATCGGCCGATGCTCGCTCTGCTGAAGTCGATGGGATTTACCCTGGGTCCAAGTGACGAAGACATCGGTATTGAACTCGCCCAACTCCGGCTGGACGCAACCGGCACCCGGTGAAATCAGAGCCGTTAGCCGCCGAGATCAATCTTCTCCTGGGCTTCCTGGATCATGAAGCCCTGCATGTAATCGGCACCCACCTGCCACAGGTTGGCCGCCATGGAGGCATCCTCGACCATCGGCATGATGATCTTGGCCCCGCGCTCACGCACCTTCGAACTTGCCGAGCGAAAAGCACCCTCCAGCGAATCGTCCTCGGCCAGGCGACGCACGAAGCCCGGCGACATCTTGATGAAATCGGCCGGCAGCCGCTCGACCAGCAGGTTCCAGCGACTGGCCTCATCTACCTGCGAGACACAAATCTCGATACCCAGCCGCTCCAGCAAAGCGAATAATTCACCCGAGCCTTTCAGGTTGCCCAACACGTCGGGCAGGGTGAAATCCAGCGTCAGCTTGCCCGACAAGGCCCGGTTTCTTTCGGCCAGCTTTTCCAGCCACTGGCGCCGTTCGGGATCCTGGATCAGGCTCTCGCCCTGGCTCAGAAACAGGCGGATCGGCAGCAGCTGGTATTCGTTGGCCAGCAAACTGGCGCAGTAGCTGAGCATCCAGCGATCGAGGACGTGCAGCACGCCGGCATCACGAGCCGGCGGTATGAAGGAGGCCGCCGCAATCAGAGAACCGTCGGCCGCCACCAGGCGCGGCAGGGCCTGGAAGCTTTGCGAGGGTTCAGCCGCTGTGGCCATGATGGGCTGAAACAAAACTTTGAGCGCATCCTTGCGCAGGGACTCCATGAGCAGCCCCAGCATCTGGCGGTCGCTGCCGGCGGCTTGGTCGGCCGACACGTTGGGCTTGACCTGCAGCAACTCGTTGCCGCCGCCTGCTGAAACCTTTTCGGCCCCCAGGATCAGGCGCAGCAGCAGCTGGTCGGCATCGGTGAACCGATGATCCATCTCCAGGTAGCTCAGGGTGCAGGACAGGGCCAGCGATTCGTCGCCTACACCGAAGGTGGCGCTCTCCAATTCCCTGAACAGTTTGGTCATCTGTTTTTGCGTGGTGCGCAGGGAACTGTGGGGCAACAGGCCCAGCAGGGCGCGCTCATTGAGACGCACCACCCGCACCTCGACGTCCAGATGGTCATCAATCAGGCCAACCACCTGACTCAGCAGATGAACCATGCCGCTGTAGCCACGTTGCCGGCGCAGCCGGTCCCAGTGGTCCAGCATCAGGCAAAAGCAGCCACACGGCGCCTGCGTTTCGGTGCCGGAAAATGCCTCGTAGGCGGCATTCAGTTCGGAAAGGAAATCTTCCAGGGTCATCGAATCACCGCAGGCCATGCCCGGCGGCACGGCCGATCAACTCCGCGCGTTCCAGTTCAGCAGCGCGCAACTCCCGACTGGCGCGATGCTGTTCGCGGCGCAGTTGGTCGAGCGCCTCACGATCCAGCGAATCGTCTTCCAGACCCTTGCGAAGCTGCCGATCGGCTTCGTCCAGGCGCCGGCGCAGGCGCTCGACTTCGCCATCGGCGGCGTGGGTCTGACGACCCAACTCATAACCGAACAGGAAATCGGGCTCCAGCGCCCCCGGGCAGGTCGACTCGTAGCGCTGCCCATCCAGACCGAAACGATAGCCGCGCTCGCGGGTACAGAAATGCAGCAGGCCCTCCTCCCAGCCAGCATACCAACTGGCTTCATCGGCCGGATAGCCGGCTTCCGAGCAGTCTTTCGCCCGGTTGGCCAGGTGGGCCGGCGTGCGCCCTTCCCGGGCATCCATCTCGCCAATCAGGTACCAGTCGGCCACCATGCACTCTTCCGGGCGCATGGTGGCGCAGGCGGCCAGGGCACTGGTCAGAATCAGGGTCAGCGTCAACCTGCTCCAGCGGGTCTGCATCGCTTTTCACACCGGGAAAGCACAAGCTCCCAATGTTACACGCTCAACCACCCGCCATGCGATCAGGATCTGAACAGCCGCTCCAGGACCAGGCGATGAAACCCGGAAGGATCATCACCGTCGAACAAACCCAGCCGCTGGGCCCGGTCAAAGAAGCCCGCGGCCGGCAGGCCGTGTCCTGCCCGGCTGACCACCAGCGCTGCCCGAATCGGCCTTCCGGCCTCCGCATCGCGTTTCATCAAGGTTTCCAGCAATCCGGTGATGCGGTGAATGCGCTGCGGCCCCGGCATCGCCACCGCATCGGCCAGGGCCAGGTAGGTCAGGGTCTGGCGTTGCCGGGCGTGCGCGTCCAGTACAGCGGCAATTCGCTCCAGATAGTTCGCGCGCTCGGTTTGCGACAGGCGGGCTGCCACCACGCTGGCCGGATCAGGCCACGTGCTCTTCGAGACCGCAGTTGTTCTTTTCGAACACCCGGTCTGCCCTGTAGCTGGAACGCACCAGCGGCCCCGAGACCACCTCCAGAAAGCCTTTTTCCAGCCCGACCCGGCGCAGTTCGGCGAACTCCTCCGGGGTCACGTAGCGGTCTACCGGCAGGTGGTTGACCGTCGGCCGCAGGTACTGACCAAAAGTGACAATATCCACCCCAATGGAGCGAAGATCATCCATGGTTTCCAGCAATTCCCCGGTGGTCTCGCCCAGACCCACCATCAGACTGGTCTTGGTCAGCACACCGGGCCGATGGCGCTTGGCATGGGCCAGGACATCCAGGGTTTGCTGGTAGCCGGCCCGCGGATCGCGCACCGGGTGGGTCAGGCGCTTGACCGTCTCGACATTCTGGGCGAACACCTCGAGGCCGGATTCAACCACGGTTTCGACGCAATCCGTCCGTCCCTGGAAATCAGGCGTAAGGGCCTCCACCGCCGTTTGCGGATTGACCTTCTTGATCTCGCGCACGCAGGCCGCATAGTGACCGGCGCCACCGTCGGGCAGGTCATCACGGTCGACCGAGGTCAGGACCACGTATTTCAGATCCATCAGGCGCACGGATTCGGCGGCGTTCGCCGGCTCCTCCGGATCCAGCCAGCCGCGCGGGTTCCCGGTATCGACCGAGCAAAACCGACAGGCGCGGGTGCAGACATCGCCCATGAGCATGATGGTCGCCACACCACTGGACCAGCATTCACCAATGTTCGGACACTTGGATTCCTGGCAGACCGTGGCCAGGCGATGCTGCTGGACGTTGCGCTTGACCTGCTCGTACTTGCTGCCGGCAACCGGAAGCCGGGCCCGCAACCAGGACGGCTTGCGACCGATCGGAGACGGCTCGACGCCCGGACGCGCCTTGATGCCGTCAACAATGGCGGTATGTCCCTGCGGCTTGACTACCTTGTGGCCGCTTTTTACGGTAATCGGTATGTGCTTGACGTCTGACATGACCCACATTATCCCACGGCGCCATCGACGGTGCCATGAAAGCACGCCAACGGGAGTTACGAGTTGAATTTTCGCCGCGTACCGTGGCCGGCCTTGCGCTGTGCCCGGGTTGCCGTGGGACGTGCGCGCTGCGGCTTGCCCCGACCGCCGTCGGTGCCGGCTTTCTTGCTGCGCTCGCCAGACGGCTTGGCGTCTCGTCGCGTCGGCGGCTTGCCGTCGAACTGTTTCGGGCGCGCTCCAGGGCCTCGATCGGGCTGAATCCGCAGCGCCTGGCCGGCAACCCGAACCTGGCCCAAGTGTTCGAGCACGGCGGAGTCCAGCCGGGCCGGCAGGTCGACAAGGCTGAAGTCATGCTGGATGCTCACCCGACCGATGGCCGATGCGTCCAGCCGACCCTCGTTGGCGATCGCGCCGACAATATTGCCCGGCTTGACGCCGTGCACACGACCAACCTCAATCCGGTAACTGGTCTTGTCGCGATCGTCATGTGACCTAGCCGAGTCGCCGGCCGAGCGCTCGGAACGCGCCGGCCGAGGGCTGTGCCCCGTCGTCTGCGGCAGCTCGACGCGCTCGCTCAGCAGCAGATCATCGCCGGCGCGCAGCAGGCTGGCCAGGGCCGCGGCGATGTCCACCATGTCGGCGCCGGTTTCGACCTGACAGGCCAGGGCCACGTCGCGGTAGGTGGCGAGATCACTGTTTTCCATTGCAGCCTGAACCGCTGCCTTGAAGCGCGCCACGCGCTGTTCGTTGACGTCGGCGACCGATGGCACTCCCATGGCTTCGATCGGCTGGCGGGTTGCCCGTTCGATGGCGCGCAGCATACCGCGTTCGCGCGGCGCCACAAACAGGATGGCCTCGCCTGTGCGCCCGGCCCGGCCAGTGCGGCCGATCCGATGCACGTAGGCCTCGGTGTCGTGCGGAATGTCGTAGTTGACCACATGAGAAATCCGCTCCACATCCAGCCCGCGCGCGGCCACGTCGGTTGCAACCAGGATGTCGACCTCGCCCTTGCGCAGCTTTTCGACCAGCTTCTCGCGCTGGGGCTGCGGCACATCGCCGTTGAGCGCAGCGGCGGTGAACCCGCGCGCATCGAGGCGGCTGGCCAGTTCCTCGGTCGCGACCCGGGTTCGGGCAAAGACAATCATGCCGTCAAACGGCTCGACCTCCAGAATCCGGGTCAGCGCATCAAGCTTGTGCAGACCGCTGACCAGCCAGTAGCGCTGGCGAATACCAGCCGCGGTTGCTGTTTTCGAACGGATCGTGACCTGCTCGGGCGATTTCAGGTAGGCCTCGGCAATGCGCCGGATCGGGCTGGGCATGGTGGCCGAGAACAGCGCGATTTGGCAGCTTTCGGGCAGCTTCGCCAGCACCTGCTCGACATCATCAATAAAGCCCATGCGGAGCATCTCGTCGGCTTCATCCAGCACCAGGGTCGACAGCGCACCCAGGTTCAGGGTGCCCTTGTTCAAGTGATCTATGACTCGACCCGGCGTGCCGACAACCACATCGGCACCCCGCCTCAAACCCGCCAACTGCGGCCCGTAGGCCTGGCCGCCATAAATCGGCAGGACGTGGAAACCCGGTACTCGGCTGGCGTACCGATGAAAAGCCTCCGCCACCTGAATGGCCAGTTCGCGTGTAGGCGCCAGCACCAGCGCCGACGGCTTGGGCGCATCCGGCTGACGCCGAGCCAGGATCGGCAGCGCGAATGCCGCGGTCTTGCCCGTGCCCGTCTGGGCCTGCCCGACCAGATCGCGACCATCCAGCAGCGCCGGAATGGTCGCCGCCTGGATTGGCGAGGGTGCTTCGTAGCCGAGTTCATTCAGGGTGCCAAGCAAGGTCTCCGGTAAACCCAGGGCCTCGAAACTGGTTGGTTCATGCGTGCTCATCGGTCGGTCGCTCCTTGTCATCAAGCGGTCGCGCCGGTTTGCCGACCCGCTCCAGGTGTTCCATGATTCTTCCGCTCAGGGGCTCCAGGCCACGCCGGGCCACAGCCGAAATGGCAAACCACGGACCTTGCCAGTCCAGGGCCTTGATCAATTGACCGACCCGGGCGTCGATCTCGCCCTCCTCTATCTGGTCGGTCTTGGTCAATACCAGCCAGCGCTCGCGCCGGGCCAGGCTTTCATCGAACCGTTCCAGCTCCCTGTCCAGGGCACGCACCTGCGCTACCGGATCGGCGCCATCGATGGGCGCGATGTCGACCAGGTGCAACAACAGGCGAGTCCGCTGCAAATGCTTCAGGAACTGGATACCCAGGCCGGCGCCTTCTGCTGCGCCCTCGATCAGACCGGGGATATCGGCGATCACGAAGCTCCGCCCCGGCTCCAGGCTGACCACACCGAGATTGGGATACAGGGTAGTGAACGGGTAATCAGCGACCTTGGGGCGGGCGGCCGAGATCGCGCTGATCAGGGTGGACTTGCCGGCATTGGGGAAACCCAGCAAGCCGACATCGGCCAGCACTTTCAACTCCAGGTGCAGGGCGCGCGTCTCACCGGGTGTGCCGGGGGTGGACTGGCGCGGGGTGCGGTTGACCGATGATTTGAAGTTGATATTGCCGCGCCCGCCCTCACCGCCTCTGGCCACCAGCATGCGCTGACCGGACGCGGTCAATTCGCCGATGCGCTCATCGGTCTCGGCGGCCGTGACGATGGTCCCGAGGGGCACCCGAATGGTGATGTCTTCGGCCGATTTACCGGTACGCTGGCGTCCGGCACCGGGCTCGCCGTTACGCGCCTTGAACAAACGGGCATGACGAAAATCGGCCAAAGTATTCAGGCCTGAATCCGCCTCCAACCAGACGCTGCCGCCCGCGCCGCCATCGCCGCCGTCGGGACCACCCTTGGGGATGAACTTCTCGCGCCGGAAGCTGACGCTGCCAGGCCCGCCCTTGCCGGCGCGCACTTCGATGCTAGCTTCGTCGACGAATTTCATGGGTGGACTTCCAGGATGGGAAAAGACGGGTTGAACCGCAGATGAACGCAGATTACCGCAGATGAAAAGCGAAAGTAGGATAGAGCTCGCACAATAAAGACTTGGTCCGGAGGCAAGCGCAGGGCTCCGGACCTTTATCCGCGTTCATCTGCGGGATAAAACCCCAAACAAAAAGCCGGCACCAAGGCCGGCTTTCCGTCACCGCAACGGGTGAAAAGCTTACTCGGCCGGCTGCACCGATACGAACTTGCGCAGGGGCTTGCCCTTCTGTTCGAACACCACCTGGCCATCGGCCACGGCAAACAAGGTGTGGTCGCGCCCGACCATGACGTTGTCGCCGGCGTGGAAACGCGTTCCGCGCTGGCGCACCAGGATGTTGCCCGCGAGCACCCGTTCACCGCCAAAGCGCTTGACGCCCAGGTATTTCGGGTTGGAGTCGCGACCGTTGCGGGTTGAACCGCCTGCTTTTTTATGCGCCATCTTGTCAGCCCTCGATTCCTGTGATCTTGAGTTCGGTGTAGTACTGGCGGTGGCCCATCTGCTTCATGTGATGCTTGCGGCGCCGGAACTTGATGATCCGGATCTTCTCGCCGCGGCCATGATCGACCACTTCAGCCAGCACCTTGCCGCCGGCAACCGTAGGCGTGCCGATGCGCACATTCTCGCCCTCGCCGACCATCAAAACCTGATCGATTTCAACGGTCGCGCCCTTGTCGGCGTCCAGCTTCTCGACGCGGACGGTCTCGCCTTCCGCTGCCCGGTATTGCTTGCCGCCAGTGGTAAATACCGCGTACATGATGCGTGCTCCAGAAAAGTGCATTAGCAAAGAGCGGGAATTTTACCGGAACCGGCGTGCCGGGTCAATCGCTTTCACCTCCTGCCATCGACCAGGCTCGGCAAGCAATGGTTCCAGCCTTGCTGTCCGCTTTCATGAGTTAGCATCGTAGAGCATTCCAATGAAGATTGTCAGAGCGGGAGTATTTGCCAAATGACCGCACCCCTGGTCGGCCTTCGCGTACTGGAACTATCGCGCATCCTGGCCGGCCCTTGGGCCGGCCAGTTGCTGGCCGACTACGGCGCCGAGGTGATCAAGATCGAACGCCCCGGAACAGGCGACGATACCCGGAGCTGGGGCCCGCCGTACCTGGCCGACGATGCCGGGCGCGAAACGGGTGAGTCGGCCTATTTCCTGTCGACCAACCGCGGCAAGCGCTCGGTCGCGATCGACATTGCGCGGCCGGAAGGGCAAGATCTCGTCCGTCGACTGGCGCTGGACTGCGATGTCCTGATCGAAAACTTCAAGGTCGGTGGACTGCAGCGCTACGGCCTGGACTACGCCAATCTGGCTGCCGAGCACCCGGCGCTGATTTATTGCTCCATCACCGGCTTCGGCCAGGACGGCCCGTATGCGGAATTTGCCGGCTACGACGCCGCCATCCAGGCCATGGGCGGCTTGATGAGTATCACCGGCGGACCCGACGAACTGCCCGGCGGCGGCCCCCAGAAAGTCGGCGTGGCCGTGGCCGACCTGATGTGCGGGCTGTACGCCGTCACCGCCATCCAGGCCGCGCTGCTCCATCGCCAGACCAGCGGCCATGGCCAGCATATTGACCTGAGTCTGCTCGACACTCAGGTCGCCTGGCTGGCCAACCAGGCCGGCAACTATCTGGTCGGCGGACAGGTGCCCGGCCGGCAGGGCACGGCGCATCCCAATATCGTCCCCTACCAGGTCTTTGCCACCGCTGACGGCCACGTCATGCTGGCGGTCGGCAACGATGCGCAGTTTGCCCGCTTTGCCGAACTGGCCGGGCATCCGGAGTGGGCAATGGACGCCGACTACCGCAGCAATCACGGCCGCGTCCAGCACCGCGAACGACTGGTGCCGATGATCGAATCGGTGATGCGCCAGCACAGCACTGACGGCTGGGTAAGCGCCTGCCGCTCGGCGGGTGTGCCGGCTTCCCCCATCAACAACCTGGCACAGGTCTTCGCCGACCCTCATGTCGAGCATCGCCAGATGGTGCGCTACCTCGGTCATCCTTTCAGGGCCCGTCTGCCAACCCTGGCCAACCCGGTGCGGTTCTCAGCCACGCCGGTCGAATACGAGCAGCCCCCACCCCTGCTCGGCGCCGACACCCATACGGTGCTGACCCAACGACTCGGTCTCGGCGAAACCGAGGTCGCCGAACTGGCGCGCCTCGGAGTCATCGACTGCGCCAGATAAGCGCAGCGTCGTGCTACCTTGACCGGAATTGACCTGCAATCTCACGCTGTAATGGCCGGATGAAAGCATGAACCACCAGGCGAAACTCTATGTATTCGGCGAGGCATTGTTCGATTGCTTCCCAGACGGAAACCTGGTGCTGGGGGGCGCGCCGTTTAATGTCGCATGGCATTTGGCCGCTCTCGGACATGCGCCGGTGTTCATTTCGCGCATCGGCGAGGATGCACTGGGCACGCGTATCCAGCAGGCGATGTCAGACTGGGATATGCCGCTCGATGCGCTCCAGCGCGACGCCGAACATCCGACCGGGCGCGTCACAATCAGGCTGGAAGAGGGTGAACCGTCCTATGACATCGAGTTCGGCGCAGCCTATGACTTTATCGATCCCGCCCAGGTCCCCGCCGTTTCAGCAGCAGACATCATCTATCATGGCTCGCTGGCAATCCGCAATGAGGTCTCGCGATCCGCGCTCGATGCCTGTCTCAAGGCCAGTCCGCGCGTTTTCCTGGATGTCAATTTGCGCGAACCGTGGTGGCAGGAGATCAATTGGGATCAATACCTCCGGCGCGTGCACTGGGCCAAGATGAATGAAAACGAGCTCAAAATGCTGGGATTCAATCAGGGCAGCGTGGAAGACAGCATGCACGCGTTCTGCGCGCGCCATGAAGTGGAGCAGCTGATTTTGACGCGTGGCGCTGCCGGCGCCCTGGTGCTCGATGAGGCGGGCAATTTCCACCAGGTCGAACCGCCGCCACTCAAAGAAACGGTTGACACGGTCGGGGCCGGCGATGCCTTTAGCGCCATCTATCTGCATGGGCTGCGTCAAGGCTGGGACATTGAGACCATCATCGACCGCGCCCAACATTTTGCGGTTGAGATCATTGCCACTCGTGGCGCCACACCAAAAGACCGGGCAATGTACCGGCTGTTTCATTAAGCGCTGACGAGGCCATGTACGAACAAATTTCCCATTCGTTGTTGAATGACATCCTGAACCGGCTGAAAGACGAGATCAGCGAGCAGGATTTGCGCCATTTTTATACCCGGCTTGGCGCCAACTTCTACGCGATCTATTCGCTGTTCCATCGACTCTACGGGAAGCGGCCCGATTTCAAGGAGCAAGCCCAGCGCCTGGTCGAAACCATGGCGCGCCAGTATATCCGGCGATCGGAGGACCTGCGGCAGCTGGATATCGAGCGGGAACGCGATTACGACTGGTTCCTGCATCAAAAGTGGGTCGGTATGGCCTTGTACTGCCAAGGCTTCGCCGGCAATTTGCCTGGGCTGGAGGAAAAGCTTGGCTACTTTCAGGAACTGGGCGTGAACCTTGTCCACATCATGCCCGTGATGAAATGTCCGGCCGGGAAAAGCGATGGCGGCTATGCAGTCAGCGACTTCAGGGAGATCGATCGTCGGGTGGGATCGATGGGAAACATCCGCTCCTTGTCGAAAGCGATGCGCAAGCGTGAAATCCTGCTTGCCCTGGATGTCGTGCTGAATCACACCTCGGATGAACACGAGTGGGCTCAAAATGCCCGCGCCGGCGAAGCCAAGTATCAGGACTATTACTACACCTACACCAACCGCACCGTGCCGGACATGTTCGAACAGAGCATGCCCGAAGTATTCCCCGAGACCGCGCCGGGCAACTTTACCTGGGACGAGAAAATGGGGCGTTGGGTGATGACCGTATTCAACGAATATCAATGGGACCTCAACTACACCAACCCGGCCGTTCTGATCGAGATGCTGGACGTGATCCTGCATTGGGCGAATCAAGGCGCCGACGTGTTGCGCCTGGATGCCGTGGCCTTCCTGTGGAAGAAGATCGGCAGCACCTGCCAAAATGAGCGCGAAGCGCACTTGATTCTGCAGTTGCTCAAGGATTGCACACAGGTGACCGCGCCGGGCGTGCTGTTCATTGCCGAGGCGATTGTCGCTCCCGTTGAAGTAACCAAGTATTTTGGCGAGGACGCCGTCATCGCGAAGGAATGCGAGATCGCCTATAACGCAACGCTGATGGCATTGCTTTGGGATGCGATTGCAACGAAGAACGCCAAACTACTCAATCACGGCATCACCAGTGTGCCACTGAAACTGGAGCGCGCCACCTGGCTCAACTACATCCGCTGCCATGATGACATCGGCTTGGGCTTCGATAATCAGGACATTGAGCGAGCGGGCTATGAACCGGGTTCGCACCGAAAATTCCTGATCAATTACTTTACCGGCAAATTTGCAGATTCTTTCGCGCGCGGGGTTCCCTTTGGACACAATGAGCGCACGGGTGACGCACGGATTGCGGGGTCGTTGGCCTCGCTGGTGGGATTGGAACACGCCCTGGAGCAGGATGACCCGCGTGCGATTGAACATGCCATTCAAACCATCCTGCTGGTGCACAGCGTGCTGCTATCGTTCGGCGGAATTCCCCTGCTCTATTACGGCGATGAATTGGGGACATTGAACGACGAATCGTATCGCCTTGATCCAGCCAAGTCCGGGGACAGTCGATGGGTGCATCGGCCCAACTTCGACTGGGACCGCGCGGACAAGCGCAACGAGCCCGGCACGGTCGAATTCAGGATTTTCTCGGCCTTGAAGCACATGATCTCCGTGCGCAGCGAGATCCAGGTGTTCGCCGATTTCAATAACCGCGAGCTGATCACTGTCGGTAACCCGCATTTGTTCGTGTACGAGCGGTATCCTGTGTCCAGGCGCGGCGATGCGGTTCTTGTGGTATGCAATTTCGATGCGCGCCCCCAATCTCTGGACCTGGATGAAGCCGGACAGTGGGGTAACACGGGCCACGGGCAACTGGTCGACTTGATCTCCGGTCAACGACCCGACATTGTTAACCAGTCGTTGGTGATGCCGGGCTTCGGATACTGTTGGCTAAGTCCTGCCTGGTAGGGACCCGACTCCGGTGAGCACGCCAAAACCGACAGATCGGTTCGCGCCGGCCCATTCATGCTATGCTTCGCTCCGCGTTGGTTCGGCCAGCCAGGTCAATCAAGCCCAACGCCCTCTCGCGGATTGCATGTATTCCAAGGCCTTTCCCCGATTTGTCTCGCGCGCTGCAATTTAGGCAGCCTGCATTTCCAAGCCTTGGTCTACAAGGAAATACCATGTCTTTCGATACGCTCGGCCTGAAGGCCGAATTGCTGCGCGCCGTTGGCGAGCAGGGTTACACCCGCCCTACCCCGGTTCAGGAAAAGGCCATTCCGGCCGTGCTGGCCGGTCGCGACCTCATGGCCAGTGCCCAGACCGGCACCGGCAAAACCGCCGCCTTTACCCTGCCGCTGCTGCAAAAGCTCAGCGAGCATACCGGGCCGCGCAAGCTTCGCGCCCTGATTCTCACCCCCACCCGCGAGCTGGCCGCCCAGGTCCATGAAAACCTGCGCGCCTACGGCCGTCACCTGAACCTGAAATCGCTGGAAGTTTTCGGCGGGGTCAACATCAACCCGCAGATGGACAAGCTCCGCCGCGGCGTCGACGTCCTGATCGCCACCCCGGGCCGGTTGATCGACCACCTCGAGCGCGGCACCGCGCGCCTGGACGGCATCGAGATCCTGGTGCTGGACGAGGCCGACCGCATGCTCGACATGGGTTTCCGCCCGGCCATCGAACGCATCCTCAAACACGTGCCCAAGAAGCGCCAGACCCTGCTGTTTTCGGCCACCTTCTCCAAAGAGATCACCGGACTGGCCCAGCGCTATCTGAACGATCCGCTGCGTGTGGAGACTGCTCCACCCAACTCCACCGTGGAAGCCATTGCGCAGAAAGCCATCCGGGTCGACCAGAACCGCAAGCGCGAACTGCTGTCTTGGATGATCGGGGCCGAGAACTGGCGCCAGGTGCTGGTGTTTACCCGCACCAAGCACGGCGCGAACCGCCTGGCCAAGCAGCTGGAAAGTGATGGGCTAAGCGCGGCCGCCATTCACGGCAACAAGAGCCAGGGTGCGCGCACCAAGGCGCTGGCCGGTTTCAAGCAGGGCAAGGTACGCGTGCTGGTTGCGACCGATATTGCCGCCCGCGGGCTCGATATCGATCAGCTGCCGCACGTAGTCAACTACGAAATCCCCAACGTTCCAGAAGATTACGTCCACCGCATCGGCCGCACCGGCCGGGCCGGACGCGACGGGCTGGCTTTATCGCTGGTGTCCGGCGGCGAGCATGGTCAGTTCGAGGACATTCGCAAGCTGGTCAAGGTGAACATCCCGACCGAGGTCATCGAAGGTTACGATCCGATCGAGCAACCTTCGCGCAAGGCGGCGACATCCGGCCGGCCCGCCAATACCGGCCGGTCGCGTCAGTCCAAGCCACAGTCCAAACCTCGTTCGAATGGCCCGGGCAACGCCAACAGCGGCAATCGCGGGCGGGGTCGCGGGCGGAGCCAGGGCCGCAACGCGCGCGCCGCCTGATTCAGAGCACGCCACGCTCAAGATCTGGGCGTGGCGGATTCCGGCACGCCCCGTGGGCCTGCCACTTCCGCTCGACTTGGCCAGTCATGCCCGGGCCCTTATAGTGCATGTAAAATCCTCCATTTACGCTGGCGGAGACTCGCGGACGGCCCGTAATCGGGCCGAGTAGCTTGAGGACATCAGATCAGGGAGATCTGCATGCACGGCATTTTCGGTTGAGGCTCCGGGCCTCACTCTTTGGCAATTTTCGTCTCGTCGCCCCCGACGGGACAGAAGTCGTTGTATCCGGCAAACGCGCTCAGGCGCTTGTGGCCATGCTGTGTCTCCAACCAGGTATCGCCGTTGAACGGGAGCAGTGCTGTCAGTTGCTGTGGCCGGGAAAGTTCACCGCCCACGCCCGCGCCAGCCTGCGCCAGATCCTGCTTGGCCTGAAACAGCAGCTGGCCCCGATCCATGCGGACTTCTTGGAGATCACCCGCGACCGGGTCCGCGTCAACGCCGATGCCGTGCGCTCCGACCTCGACGAGCTCGAACAAGCGCTGCGTCAGGCGCCGGAGGCCAGCGCCAGCAAGCTTTTGCTGGCCATCGGCGGTAAACCGCTGCTGGACAAGCTCGATCTGGGAGAGTCGTTCAGGCAGTGGCTGGAAATCCAGCGCGCGCAAGCCGATCAACGCCTGCAGCGTGCCGTCGAAGCCGCTGTAGCCGACTGCCAGCGCCGCGGCGATCGAGCAGCAGCGGGTCAGCTTCGGGACGCCTGGCGGCTGCACGGCTCGGCGGCTGCCTTGAGCGGTGCCGGTCGCCGCATCCGCATTGCCGTGCTGCCTTTTCAGGCGGAAGGCTCGAATGAGCAGGAAACATCGATCGCCCAGGGCCTGTTCGATGAGTTGATCACCACCCTGGGGCAAGTGCCGGAATTGCTGGTCGCCGGCCGCACCTCCTCGCAGAATGCCCGCAAGCTGGCGCGCCGGCTGCCACGTATCGCGCAGGCACTGAATGTCTCTTATCTGCTGGACGGCTCGATCCACTGCCAGGCAGAGTCCGTACGCGTGCACGTGAGCCTGATCGACGGACTCTCCGGTTTCGAGCTCTGGAGCCAGAGCCACCAGGGCACGCTGGCCGATGTGTTCACCCTGCAGACCGAGATCGCCCACGAGGTCACGCGCGAACTGAGCCAGGTGCTTCAATTCGAGGTCCATCAGCCCGAACAACGCACGACCACCCCCAGCCTGGCCGCCTATGAGCTCTACATGCAGGGGCGCGCGCTGACCATGCGCGCCATCGGCGACGGCGTCCTGGCCAGAGCGGTGGAGTTGCTGGAGCAATCCCTGGAAATCGATCCCGGCTTTGCCGCCGGCTGGACTGCGCTGGCCGAAGCGCACGTCTATACGGCGGTCTACACCCCCTGTCTCGATCGCGTGGCCCAGTCGAAAAAAATGGCCGAGTGTGCGCTCAAGGCCATCGAACTCGATCCCGAACAGGGCCATGCCCGCGCCATGCTGGGCATCCATCGCTGGACCGAAAACGACCCGGTTGGCGCCCTCGACCTGGCCCACGAAGCCTATCGCCTGGAACCTGACAATCCCGACGTGGTGCTACGCCTGGGCTCGTTCCTGCTCTACATTGGCCGCACCCGAGAGGCCTTGCCCTATATCGAAGCCGCGATCGACATGGACCCGGTCAACGGCCGTAATTACGCCATGCTCTCGGTCGCCCAGCTCAACCTCGGCAACCTCGACGAGGCCATCGCCGCCGGCCAGCGCATGGTCGACCTCGGCCTGCCGGCGATGTGGCTGGCGGTGGCCACCGCGGCCGCGGGCGATCACAAGCTGGCCATGGAGCTGTACCGGCAGACGCGCCTGCTGATGAACACCGTGATCTTTCCCCCGGCCGGCACGAAGCCGCTGCCTGGACCAGCGCTGAGGGTCTACTGGCAAGTCGCCGCCCGGGGCGTGTGCAGCGGGCGCAAAGTCCATCGAAAAGTCTACTGCGCCTTGCTCGACCACCTCCACGCCACCCTGCCGGACCCCTGCGACACCAGCATCGTCGCCCCGGCCATCTGGATGGGCTATCCGGAAATGGTCTTCAAGACCTTAGGCCGGCAAATCACACCGGCCAACATGTTCTGCCTGATGTCACTCTGGGCCGATATCGAGCCGATCCGGCAGACCCGACTACACCCAGAATTCCTGCCCTTTGCCGAGCGGATTGGCCTGGTCGCGGCCTGGGACAAGTATGGCTGGCCGGATTTGCTGGCGAACCCGGATACCCAAAGTGTGAAGCCGTAAAGTCCGCTCCTATCGATACCCCGCGCGGGACACTAGATCCAGAATTGACGAATTATTGACGCTTGTCAACTTGCGCTGGAGGCCGCGCAGACCTCAGTCTTCACGGACAGTTCGCTGCATGACCGCCGACAACCCGTCGTCCGGCATGCGCGAACGTCAAGTTGGAGAAACAACCATGAAGAAAATCATCGGGGCCATGCTTTTATTTGTCGCCACTGCCAGTCATGCCGGCCATCTGGACGTGATCAGTTTCACGCTGAAAGATGACTGCTCACTGGCCAAGTATCTCGAGATCGTCAGCGACTTCAATGAATGGGCTGGGGCCTACGGGTACCAGACCGAAATCGCCGTGCCCGTGCACCAGAACGACCTGCAAACCATTGGCTGGCTTGGCCGTAGCGCCAACGCCGAGACGTTTGGCAAGGCCTATGATGCATGGTCGGCTGGGCTTCGCAACAACGACAGCGTGCCGGCGCAGTTGGCTGCCCGCTTCAGCGAATGCGGCAACACCAACGAGTCGCGTCACGCCTACCAGATCTTCTCCTAAAACGATCGAGTCAATATCAATAGCTCCAGGGCCGGCAGACACGCCGGCCTTTTTCTTTGAAGCGAAGACGCAGAAATGACGAAGTATTGACGGTCGCGGGATTGTTCGCGCCGCAGCTTCGGGCGCATGCTTTCACGCACCGATCTACTATCAACAAGGAATTGTCAATGAAACTATTCGGAGCTGGTGTCGGGAGAACGGGCACGTTATCGCTGAAGCTTGCCATCAATCGGCTGGGACTCGGCCCATGCCACCACATGGAGGTGGTTCTGCAGAACATGTCGCGGCAGGTCCCGCTGTGGTCGGCAGCCCTGGATGGCCGGCCTGACTGGAATGCGATTTACGAGGGCTTCAACAGCGCAGTGGATTGGCCGACTGCCGGCTTTTACCGGAAACTGATCAAGGCCTATCCAGCGGCCAAATTCATCCTGACGCATCGCAGCCCCGAGCGCTGGGCCAACAGCTACTCATCGACCATCCAGAAGCTCATTGCCGGAAGGGACCAGGCCCCGCCGGAAATGCGCGACTGGCTGGAGATGGCGCACCGAGTGGTCACCAGGACCGGTTTTCCGGACACCCTTGATCAAGCCGGCCTGATCGACGCTTTCGTGGCGCACGTGGAATCCGTCAAACAGGTCATTCCGGCCGATCAGCTGCTGGTCTATCAGGTCAAGGAGGGCTGGGGTCCGTTGTGCGATTTCCTGCAAGTCTCGCCGCCGGATGAGGAGTTTCCACATACCAACAAGCACGAGGAATTCTGGGATCTGGTAAACGGGGCTCGCTAGTTATTGGCCCGGCGTGCAATTACGCATGCCGGGTCAATAGCAATTCGTGCCCCCGGACTATTCCAGCGTGGCGAGCACGCGCTCGATTGCGCCGGGAAGGCCTATGACTTCCACTTCACCGGGGCTTGACCCGTACCGGTGACCGAAGCGGATATTCGCATCCAGAAATAACCGCACGCTGGATTCCTACTTGCCGAGTGTTTTCCTGACTCGATCCGTGAGCGTATCCGGAATCTGATTCTCGCGCTCGAATTCGGAGACTCGCTCATCGCTGTAGAGTTCGATGGGGTAGATCGCAGCCGGGCGCAGGCGAATGCTGCCGTCTGCTTCCGACTCCACGATGACCTGCGACTCGGTGGGCAGACCTGATTCCTCCAGGATTCGACGCGGAATCGTGAGTTGTCCTTTCTTTCCGATCTTTACGGTTTCCATGGCTCGATGATGCCGGACTTCCGGGAATCCGGCAAGCCGGACAGACCTCAATCCTTCCATTGACACAGAAATGACGAAGGTGCGCGTCCCGATGAACGTGAACACCCCAAGGCGCTGCCATGACCAGCGACCACGTCACGCTGGTGACGTAATTGACGTACTCAATATGTTGAGTAAAAATACTCAGTGTGATGAGTAAACTGAACACTTCATTTCAGCGCTCGGAAGCCGCTGAGCTATCAAGGCGTTTGGCAGAGCCCCGGCAATGGATCCAGATCGTCACCGGTGCGCGTCAGGTGGGCAAGACCACGCTGGTTCAGCAGGTGACGGAGGCGATGGATTTGCCCGTCCGATTCGCCAGTGCCGATGAGCCCGCGCTGCGCGATCGCGACTGGCTCGTATCCCAGTGGGAGGCGGCCCGGTTCGAGCTGGCTGAGGCTGGCGGGATTCTCGTTATTGACGAAATCCAGAAGGTCGAGCAGTGGTCTGAGGCCGTCAAGCGGCTGTGGGACGAGGATAGCCACAAGGAGCGCCAGCTCAAGGTGGTGCTGCTGGGCTCTGCGCCGTTATTGCTTCAGCAGGGCCTGACCGAGAGCCTGGCCGGGCGTTTCGAGACCCTTCATCTTCCGCACTGGTCTTTTTCCGAGATGCAGGAAGCCTTCGGCTTTTCCCTGGAAGACTATCTGTACTACGGCGGCTACCCCGGTGCCGCACCGCTGGCCGGCCAGCCCGAGCGTTGGCGCCGCTACATTCTGGATGCGCTGGTCGAAACCACGATCTCCCGCGATGTGCTGCTGCTGACCCGGGTCGACAAGCCGGCTCTGATGCGCCGTCTGTTCGAGCTCGGTTGCCGCTTTTCCGGGCAGGTGCTGTCCTACACCAAGATGCTGGGGCAGCTGCAGGACGCTGGCAACACCACGACGCTGGCCCACTACCTGGAACTGCTGGAGGCCGCCGGCATGCTCACCGGCTTGCAGAAATATGCCGGCAATGCCGTGCGCCAGCGTGGTTCCAGCCCGAAACTGCAGGTATTCAACACCGCACTGATGACCGCCCTGTCGGGCCTGAGCCCGGAGCAGGCCCGTGCCGACAGCAGATTCTACGGTCGGCTGATGGAGTCGGCCATCGGCGCCTACCTGGTCAACGAGGCTGCACGGGGCGCCTGTGAGCTGTACTACTGGCGCCAGGGCGACAGGGAAGTGGATTTTGTCGTCCGGGCGGCCCAGCGCCTGTTCGCCATCGAGGTCAAGAGTACGGCCCGACGGGGCGCCCTGTCGGGAATGGCTGCTTTCCGAAAAGCCTTCGAGCCCGACCGAGCCCTGCTCGTTGGTGCAGACGGCATTGACCTGGCGCAATTTCTTTCCCGCCCCATCGAACACTGGATGAATTCATGAAAAATTCGCCTCGCCAGAAAAGTTCGTGGGCGGTTTCCGCTACCGCTCCAGCACAATGCGATAGCGGGCTTTCCCGCTTTTCAGATGCGCCAATGCCTCGTTGATCTGGGCAAACTTGAAGGTCTCGACGACCGGCTTGATGTCATGCTGCACGGCGAACTCCAGCATTTTCGCAATCGTGGCCGGGCTGCCGACCGGTGAGCCGGACACGCTGCGCTGCGCCAAGATCAGGCCAAACACGCCAATATCCAGCGGCTCCAGCGTTGCGCCAACAAAGTGCAGCCGGCCTTTGGCCTTCAATGTCGACAAATACAGGTTCCAGTCCAGGCTGACATTCACGGTAGAGATGATCAGATCGAAGCGCCCTGCCGCCTGCTCGATCTCGCTGTCGCTGCGCGAATCAATACAGTGGTGCGCCCCCAGCTCCCTGGCTTCCTGCCTCTTGCTGTCGCTGGAGGTAAAGGCTGTCACCTCGCAACCCCAGGCCCGCAAGAACTGCAGCGCCAGATGACCCAGGCCGCCAATGCCGATGACCGCGACCTTGTCGGTCGGTTTGATATCAAACTGGACCAGCGGGTTGAACACCGTGATGCCGCCGCAGAATAGCGGCCCGGCTGTTTTCGCGTCCATGCCCTCGGGAAGTGGCACCACGCTGGTGGCATTGGCGCGTACCTTGTCGGCAAAGCCGCCGTGGCGGCCGATGATGGTGCCCTGGGCCGAGCCGCACAAATTGTGATCGCCGCTGCCGCAGCTACTGCATGTCTTGCAGTAATCGGAATGCCAACCCAAGCCCACCACCTGGCCTGGCTCAAGCTGACTGACCGCACTCCCCACCGCGCTGATGCGCCCCACCACTT
>PXBD01000010.1 GCA_003565625.1 Gammaproteobacteria bacterium | reverse complement strand
AGCAGCGCACACAAGGCAAGCTTGCGCTCGTTGAGAAAATCCAGCACTTCGGCGCTGCTGCCCGGATCGACGATCAGACAGTGCCGGTCGTCGTGGAGGGCCCAGATGTAGTTCGTCTCGAAAGCCGGCAAGGCCTGGATCTGTAACGGCAATACGGTCTCCTTCTGGTATGCTTCGAGTGATCGACCACGTCATTCTATCGTGCCTTTGAAACCAAGCCCTTTCGTCGCCCTGCAATCGGCCGAGAATCGTCTGGTCGGTGCCCTTGCGCCCGAGATGCAGGCCGATTGGCTGCTGGAAATCGCGCCCGTGACCAGCCCGTCGCCGTCGGTGGGCCTGCGCCGCGCGCGCGTGCTGTTCAACGTGGCCGGATGCTGCTGGCCGTTTCGCGGCGCGCTGGATGCCTTGCCTCTGGACAGTGAGTCGGTGCCGGCCTTGCTGCTGCGCCACGCCTGGCAGCCGGGCGCTTCGGCCGATCCATTGGAAGAGGCTCTGCGCGTGCTCCGACCCGGAGGGTGGCTGATTTCGGTCAGCGCGAACCCCTGGCATCCGGCCGCCTGGCGGGAGTTGGGCAGGGGTGCCCTGTGGTTGCCAAGCTGGCCGCATTTTCAGCTGCTTCATGCGCGCCGGCAGTTGGAGCTTGCAGTGCCGGGACGGGCCTTCTGGCGCGGCCTTGTGCCCGGTCTCAGCCCGGCCCTGGTGCTGCTGGCGCGCAAGCCAAAGCGCCCGGCTCGGGTTCTGCCGATGAAGTTTTCCCGGCCGCGCTTTGCTGGTGCGCCGACGGCCGTAGCCCAGTGTCGAGCAGCGTGAGCGAGCCGGTGCAGATCTGGACTGACGGGGCCTGCCTGGGGAATCCCGGGCCTGGTGGCTGGGGCGCACTGCTGCGCTGGAACGGCAGCGAGCGCGAGCTGTCCGGTGGTGAAGATGCCACCACCAACAACCGGATGGAATTGCTGGCCGCGATTTGCGCGCTGGAAACGCTCAAGCGCCCCTGCGAGGTGGTGCTTACGACGGATTCGCAATATGTCCGCAAGGGGATTACCGAGTGGATGGGCAACTGGAAGCGCAACGGCTGGAAAACCTCGGCGCGCAAGCCGGTCAAGAACGCCGATTTGTGGCGCAGGCTCGATCAGGCGGTGTCCGGTCACCAGGTCCGTTGGCAGTGGGTCAAGGGCCACAACGGTCATCCGGAAAACGAACGTGCCGATGAGCTGGCCAGCCAGGCGGCGCGGCAGAAGCGGAATACACAGTAATGCGGCAGATCGTCCTCGATACCGAAACCACCGGGCTGGAACATCAGGAGGGCCACCGGATCATCGAGATCGGGTGTCTGGAAATCAACGATCGGCGGGTGACCGATCGTCATTACCACGTTTTTCTGAACCCGGAACGGGCGGTGGAAAGCGGCGCCATGCATGTCCATGGCATCACCGATGAGTTTCTGGCCGACAAGCCGCGCTTTGTCGATGTGGCCGACGAATTTCTGGACTTTATCCGCGATGCCGAACTCATCATCCACAACGCGCCGTTCGATGTCGGCTTCCTGGACGCTGAGCTTGCGCGCCTGAATTCGACCGATCCGATCCGGATCAGCGATGTGGCCCGGGTCCTTGACACGGTGATGATGGCGCGGGAACTGCATCCCGGTCAGCGGGTCAGTCTGGATGCGCTGTGCAAGCGCTACGAGGTCGACAACTCCCGTCGCGATCTGCATGGGGCGCTGCTCGATGCCGAGCTGCTGGCCGAAGTCTACCTGGCCATGACCGGTGGCCAGGTGGCGCTGGGTCTGGAACTGTCCAGGCCTGCGCCGTCGCCGAACTCACTCGACACCGCTGCGGTCGACGCCGCCCGCCTGGTGGTGGCGCGCGCCAGCGCGGATGAACTGGCCGCTCATCGTCAAAGGCTGGAATCCATCGCAGCGCAGGCCGGCCGCTGTCTGTGGCTGGAGCAGGACGGCGCCGGATCGGATCCATCCCGCTAATCGGTCGTCAGAGTGGCCTCCAGTTCTGCCTCGCGTGGGGTCGGGGGCTCGCTGGCGGCGAGCAGGGGGTGTTCGCGCTGCTCCATCCACGACAGGATCTCGAAGAAGGTTCGCACGTTTTCCACGAAATGAACCGGTTCATGCCCTCGCGCATAGCCGAATCGGGTCTGCCGATGCCAGCGCTCCTGGGTCAGCAACGGCAGATGTTCACGCACGTCCAGCCAGCGGTCGGGGTCGCCACCCAGGCGCTGGGTCAGAACGCGCGCATCTTCCAGGTGGCCGAAGCCGACGTTGTAGGCTGCCAGTGCCAGCCACAGCCGGTCAGGGTAGTCGATTCGTTCCGGCACGCGCTCGATCATGGAGGCGAGGTAGCGGGCCCCGCCGTGGATGCTCTGGGCCGGATCCAGGCGGTCCTCGATGCCGACCTGGCGCGCCGTTCGCAGGGTCAGCATCATTACGCCGCGCACGCCGGTGCGGGATGTGGCCTCCGGGTCCCAGTGAGATTCCTGGTAGCCCACGGCCGCCAGCAGACGCCAGTCCAACCCGGTGATCGCAGCAGCGTCCTCGAATAAGGGCCGCAGGTCGGGCAGGCGGTCGCGCACCTGACGCATGAAGGTAAAGGTGCCGACAGGCTCATAGCTGTCGAGGTGATCGTAATGGCGCTGGCGGATCTCGGTCAGCACCCCGCTGCCGGCCGCGCGGTGAAAGAATTCACGCATCTGCTGGATCAGTGAGTCGTCGTCCGAACGCACCGTGGCCCAGGCCAGATCCTGCGCAACCGGCAGCTCGAAAGCCGGCTGCAGGGCCGGAAAAAAGCGCCGGTTGAGCTCGAATACGTTGGAGTCGATGATGGTGTAGGCGATCGCTTCATTGCTGACCGCCTCGAGCAGGTCTTCGACGCTGGCCTCGGTGTCTTCCTGCCAGGCCAGATTCGGTGACTGGTCGCGCAGCCATGGCCCGTACATCGTCCCGGCCGGAATGACCAGTCCGGCGCCGTTCATATCGGCCAGTCCCTGCGGTCGTCGGCTGCCGCGCCGGTACACCACTACCGGGCGAACGGTCTCATACACCGGACCGTAGCGCAGCCGGTCCATGCGCTCGGGCGAACGAGTCAGATTGGCGGCGATGAAGTCGCCCTGGCCGCGCTGGAGCGCAGGCATCAGGTTGGCGATGGCGTCCACTGGAATGACCTCCAGCGGGAGGCCGACCTCAGCAGCGAAGCGCTGGGCCAGGTCATATTCAAAGCCCGTCTCACCGTCGGCACCGAGGTAGTAGGTGCTGGCACCGTTGAGGGTCAGCATGATCAACATGCCGCGGGCCTCGATTTTTTCCATTTGCGTCAGACCGCTGTCGCCCGATAACCCGAACACCAGGATGACCAGCCCGAGCAGGATTCGCTGCGGTCCGGGCCAGCGTCGGCGTTGCCGACCGAGAATGTAATAATCGTCTGGCGACATCAATCGTCAGCTGTCAATGGTTTCTCCTGCCCGAGTGTAGCTCCGAACAGGCCGGTTCGGCTGTGATGGGCTTGCGGTAAAATAAGGGGCTTTCTTTCAATCGAGTTTCCTCTCCATGTCCGACGTCTCGGCTCCCATCCGTACCCGGTTTGCGCCTTCTCCCACCGGTTTTCTGCACATCGGCGGGGCGCGCACGGCGCTTTTCTGCCTGCTTGCTGCCCGCTCGACCGGCGGTGAGTTCGTTCTGCGGATCGAAGACACCGACCGGGAACGGTCCACCGAGGCATCCGTCCAGGCCATTCTGGATGGCCTGGCCTGGCTTGGGCTGGAATACGACGAGGGCCCGTTCTACCAAAGCCAGCGTCTGGCGCGTTACCGCGAGGTAGCCGAGCAGTTGTTGCAGGCCGGGTTGGCCTATCACTGCTACTGCTCTCGCGAACGCCTGGACGAGTTGCGCGCGGCGGCTATGGCGGCGGGCGAAAAGCCGCGCTACGATGGCCGCTGCCGTGACCGGGTGGAGGTTCCCGAGGGTGTGGAGCCGGTGCTTCGCTTTCGCAATCCGCAGTCGGGGACGGTGGTTTTCGAGGATCGCGTTCGCGGCCGGATCGAGGTGGCCAACAGTGAACTCGATGATCTGGTCATCCTGCGCGGCGACGGCACCCCGACCTACAACTTTGCCGTGGTGGTCGATGATCTCGATATGGCGATCAACCTGGTGATTCGCGGCGATGACCATATCAACAATACGCCGCGTCAGATCAACCTGTACCGGGCCCTCGGCGCCGAGCCGCCGCAGTTTGCCCATGTGCCGATGATTCTGGGTGACGACGGTCAGCGTCTTTCCAAGCGCCATGGCGCGGTTGGAGTGATGGCCTGGCGCGAGCAAGGCTATCTGCCCGATGCGATGATCAATTACCTGGCTCGGCTGGGTTGGTCGCACGGAGACCAGGAAGTATTCGCGCGCCCTGAACTGGTGGAGTCTTTCCGCATAGAAGACGTCAATCGCAAGGCCTCGCGCTTTGATACCGACAAGCTCAAGTGGCTCAACCAGCACTACCTGCGCGCGGGCGACCGTGATCAGGCGCTGCGCGAACTGGCCTGGCACATGGAACGGGCCGGACTCAATCCGGCCGCCGGGCCGGATCTTTCCGGTCTGCTCGACGTTCAGGCCGAGCGCTTTGACAGCCTGGTCGAGTTGGTTGAGCAAAGCCGACCGTTCTATGCCGATTTCGACGACTTTGATCAGGCGGCCGCGCGCAAGCATCTGCGGCCGGTAGCCGATCAGCCTCTGCAGGCCCTCGCCGAGCGCCTGGCGGCAGTCGGCGATTGGTCTCCGGAGTCGCTCCAGGCCGAACTGCAGGCTACGGCCGACGCACTGGGGATCGGCTTTGGCAAGATAGGCATGCCGTTGCGGGTGGCATTGATGGGGCACGGACAGTCGCCGGCAATTCATCATACGCTGTGGCTGGTGGGCCGAGAGCGCAGCCTGGCCCGAATCGAGCGGGCGCGAAACTTCATCGCCGAGCGGGTGGCCAATGCATGAGGTGGCGCCGACTGCTGCTACACTGACCGCCATGAGTTCCAGCCAGGTCATTGCTCGGATCGAGCAGCAGTGCCGCAAACAGGGCTTGCGCCTGACCGCAACCAGACGGCGCGTGCTGGAATTGATTCTGGCTGCTGAAGGGCCGGTCAAGGCCTACGATCTGCTCGATGAGCTCAAACGCGAGCGGCCGGGGGCGGCCCCCCCGACGGTGTATCGAGCACTGGATTTTTTGCTCGATAACCATTTCATCCATCGTCTTGAGACCCTGAACGCTTTCGTCAGCTGCATTCACCCGGACCACCAGCACCATGGCCAGTTCCTGATTTGCGAGGGTTGCCAGACGGTGACCGAGGTGCACGACGCCGGTCTGTTGCGGGCCCTGGACGAGGCGGCGCGCGACCACGGCTTTACCTCCCGTCATCAGGTGCTGGAAATCTACGGGCGCTGCAAGGCCTGCGTAGACGACGGCTGAACGCCGAATGTCCCGGCGCGAACGGCTTTATCACCTGCACGATATCCTGCGTCAGCGGCGAACCCCTGTTTCTCGTCACGCCCTGATGGAAGAACTGGGCTGTAGCCAGGCGACCCTCTACCGCCTGATCACCGAGTTGCGCGATCACCTCGGAGCCCCTCTGGAGCAGGACGAAGATGGTCGCGGGTATTTCTATGACCGCAGCCTGGCGGGTCATTTCGAGTTGCCCGGCCTGTGGATCAGTCCCGAAGAGTTGCAGGCCCTGCTGATTGCCCGCCACGTGCTGGCCACGGTGCAGCCCGGGCTGCTGGAGGGTGAGCTGCGCGGCGTTCAGCAAAGAATCAACCAGCTGCTGGATCGTCAGGGCCTGGACTTCTCGGCCCAACCAGAACGAATTCATATCCGCAAGGATGCCGGACGTCCGGTGCCGGGTGATCTCTTTGAAGATGTGTTGCAGGCCTTGTTCGGTCGCCGCCGGGTGGACATCGAATACCATGGCCGGCGCCGCGATGACGTCAGCCGCCGGGTGGTTTCTCCGCAGCGCCTGACCAGCTATCGCGATCGCTGGTACCTCGATGCGTGGTGCCACGAGGCGGCCGGTTTACGCAGTTTTTCCCTGGAGCGTATCCGGCGCTTGCGGCCGCACGAAGAGCCCGCTCGCGAGATCGAGCCGGCCTGTATTCGTGAGCAACTGGATTCGGCGTTCGGAATCTTCTCCGGCCCGGCCGAACATCGGGCCCGGCTTCGCTTCAGCGCAGAAGCTGCACGCTGGGCGGCAGAGGAGATGTGGCATCCAGAGCAGCGCGGCGCGTGGCAGGCCGACGGGCGCTTTGATCTGGAGGTGCCATTCGGACAGGACCGGGAGTTGCGCATGGAAATCCTGCGCTATGGTTCGGATGTCGAGGTTCTGGCTCCGGATTTTCTTCGGGTCGGGGTTGCCGAAGCGTTACAGGCGGCCGCTGACCGTTATCGTGATGTGTGAATGGTGATGGGTGAGTTGCCAGGCTCCGATTCATGGATCTGTCATATTGGCTTGGTGCAATACCGGCAGGTACAGCGTGGGACAAGAGGAACGCCATGGAGCGTATTCTGCTGGTCGAAGACGACGAGGCCATTCGTGCCATGGTGGTGTTTAACCTGAGCCGGGCGGGTTTTGAAACCATTGAGGCGGGTGATTGCCAGGCGGCCCGCGTGGCGCTGGCCGATGACAGGCCAGATCTCGTTCTGCTCGACTGGATGCTGCCGGACATGAGCGGCCCGGAGTTCGCCCGCTCCCTGCGTCGCGACGAACTCACGCGCGGTTTGCCGATCATTATGCTCACCGCGCGGGGCATGGAAGATGACAAGGTGCATGGTTTCGAGAGCGGAATCGATGACTACATCACCAAGCCGTTTGGCGCCCGGGAACTGGTGGCGCGAATCCGTGCGGTGTTGCGCCGGACTTCGCCAGCCGATGACGACGACGAGGTGCGCGCCGATGGTCTGGTCCTGAACGTGGCCAGCCACCGGGTGTTCGCCGATGATCACCCCATCGACCTGGGTCCGACCGAGTACCGGCTGCTGAAGTTCTTCATGTCTCATCCCGACCGGGTCTATTCTCGCTCCCAGTTGCTCGATCATGTGTGGGGTGGTGGAGTGTATGTCGAAGAGCGAACCGTGGATGTGCACATTTTGCGATTGCGCAAGGCCCTGAAGCCCTTTGCCAAGGATCGGTTCGTGCAGACCGTGCGCGGGGCCGGCTATCGGTTTTCTACCAAGATCAGCCAGTGATGCGTCGGACATGGTTCGCTGAGCTGTACTTTTTCTTCGGTCTGGTACTGGCCGCCTTGCTGGGTGGTTGGAGCACCGGCGGAATCGCCTGGTGGCTGTTGGCGGCCGTGACCATCCTGATGGTCCGGCACGGCTGGCAATTGCGCAAGCTGGAGCGCTGGCTCGGCAGCGGTCGGCAGCGTAATCCGCCCGAGTCCTGGGGCGTCTGGGGCCAGGTGTTCGACGATTATTTCCGGCTGCAGAAACGTTACTACAAGCGCAAGAAGCGACTTGGCAAGGTTATCCGTGAGTTTCGTGAGTCAACCGCGGCCATGCCCGACGGTTCGCTGGTGCTTGACGGTCAATTCCATATCCTCTGGTTCAACGCCGCCGCCGAGCGTATGCTGAGGTTGTCCAGTAAGCGCGATCTGGGGCAGTCACTGTCCAACCTGGTGCGCAACCCGCGTCTTTCGGCCTACCTGGCCGCCGGTGAGTTCGAGCAGCCGATCGTTTTGCGCTCGTCGGTTGATGAGACCCGCAGCCTTTCGGTGCGGATCATTCCTTACGGGAGCAATCAATACCTCGCGTTGTTCCGCGACGTGACCCGCATGCTGCGGTTGCAGGCCATGCGTCGGGATTTTGTTGCAAACGCCTCGCATGAATTGCGCTCGCCGCTAACGGTGCTGGCCGGTTATATCGACAGCCTTGCTGACGATCCCGGCCTTGGTATTCACTGGCACAAGCCGGTGGCCGAGATGCAGCAGCAGTGCCAGCGCATGTCCAGCCTGGTGGGCGATCTGCTGGAGCTTTCACGTCTGGAAACCGAGGAGCCGGATCCCGAAGCGATCGATCCGGTCGACGTATCCGCAATGGGGGCCCGGATTGTTCGTGAAGCGCGTCTTCAGGATGCCGAGGATCACCAGGTGGAGTTCCATGGGCTGGCAGAGGCGGGGTTGCTCGGTGTGGAGCGCGAACTGCACAGCGCGTTCGCCAACCTGGTGTTGAATGCCATTCGCTACAGCGGTTCGGGTGGAACCGTTCAGGTAACCTGGCGCCTCGAGGACAACGGGCAGGGGGTCTTCGAGGTCAGTGATAACGGAATCGGTATCGAAGAAAAACATCTGCCGTTCATTACCCAGCGCTTCTACCGGATCGACAGCGGGCGCGGTCGCAGTAAAGGCGGCACCGGTCTGGGCTTGGCCATTGTCAAACACGTCTTGTCGCGTCATGGCGGTCTGCTGGAAGTTTCCTCGGAACCGGGCCAAGGAAGTACCTTTCGATGTGTCTTTCCCGCTGAACGTGTCACGGTCGAAGCAACCCGGGACATTGCCCAAACCTGAGTATCCCGCTTCCTGTAACCAATCTGAAACCCCCGTGTCATTGGCGCATCATCGGCTGTTTCTAGCATTGCCAGCGTAGTCAACCACTACCGACAATCTAGGGACAGATCATGAAAAAAACATTGCTACCAATGGCCATCCTGGCCGCCTTGCCGGCGGTTGCGCTGGCAGACGTTACTGTGTACGGCCGGGCCAACGTTTCGGTCGATCTGCTCGATGACGGCGCGGACTATTCCGAGGTTGCCATGTCGAGCAACTCTTCGCGGCTGGGGTTTCGCGCCAACCGCGAGCTCGAAGGTGGCCTGACCGCCATGGTTCAGATCGAACAGGAAATCGACTTTTCCGATT
>PXBD01000081.1 GCA_003565625.1 Gammaproteobacteria bacterium | reverse complement strand
CGCTGGCAATGCTCCGATCTCCCGGAAAATCTGCCGGGCATTCAGGCTCGGATTGAACTGGAGGGCGGTGGTCGTTTGCCTTCGGCAATAGAGCTGGATGTCATGAGCCCGTCGTGGCCGGCTGGCCCGTTCGATGCCGTGTTTACCGCCAACACCCTGCACATCATGCCCTGGGATCACACGCCGGTTTTGCTGGAGCAAAGCGCGCAGGTGCTTGGCCCGGACGGCTGTCTGCTGATTTACGGGCCGTTCCATGATGATGGGGTCCACACCGCGCCCAGCAACGAGGCCTTCGACCGCTCCCTGCGGGCCCGGGACCCGGCCATGGGGGTGCGCGATGCGGTTGTGATCAAAACGCTGGCATCGGTATTCGGTTTGCTGCCCGAAGCCGACCTGGCTTTGCCGGCCAATAACCGCATCCTGGTCTTTCGCAAGTCGACCGATGCCCCCACATCCGGGGACTGACCGCTTTGTTTGCAACGCAATATGTCTGAACTGACACCCGAGTACCGTACCCTGGTTGAGCAGGCCCGCGCCTTGCTTTCCGGTCAGGCCCACCGGATCGCCAATGCCGCCAACCTCAGCGCCCTGATTTTTCAGAGCCTGCCCGATATCAACTGGGCCGGGTTGTATTTCCTGGAGGGCGATAGCCTGATGCTCGGCCCGTTCCAGGGCAAGCCGGCCTGCGTTCAGATTCCGCTGGGCAAGGGCGTGTGCGGAACTGCGGCTGCAACGCTTCAGACCCAGCGCGTGGCCGACGTGCACGCGTTTGCTGGTCATATCGCCTGCGACGCGGCCTCCCGCTCGGAAATCGTGGTGCCGCTGGTGCTTGATGAGGTCGTTATCGGCGTGCTCGACATCGACAGTCCGCGCACCGACCGTTTCAGCGCCGACGACCAGCTTGGGCTGGAAGCGTTGGCCTCGGTCTATATCAACTCGCTGGGCTGAAAGCTCGCCAGGGTGGTTGCCGCGCCCGGCAGCAGCGGCAGATCGACCTCGAGCACGACCAACGTCCCTGCTTTCATGCCCGTGGGCGGAAGCCGGCCGCCCAGCCAGCGCACCAGGTCGCCCAGCCCCGGGTTGTGGGCAATCAGCATCAGACCTTTATCGGCGTGCGGGCCCTGCTGATCCAGCAGATGAACCAGGTCGCCGGCGCTGGCGTTCCACAGGGCCGATTCGGTAACCGGGTCCGGGAAGTCCAGCCGCGACAGGGCGGTTCGGGCGGTTTCCAGGGTTCTGCGCGCTGGAGAAACCAGCACTAAGGCCGGCGGCTCCATCGCGCAGTCCCGAATCCAGGCCTGCAGATCGTGACAGCAGGCTCGGCCCGAAGGGCTCAGGGACCGGTCCTGATCAAGCCCGGACGGCGCTCTTGGTTCAGCATCCGCGTGTCGCAGCAGCCACAATTCCATTGCATTCCATTTTTACCTGACAACTCAGTCCGTATACTACAGGGCCACCGAAAAACACGGATCCCTCCATGGCACTACGCACCGACCAGGGCGGCAAGCCCACCCTGCGCCGCGATTATCGACCGCCGGCCTGGCTGGTTGACCACATCGATATGACCCTGAAGCTGGACCGCGACACCACCCGCGTCCAGACCGCGCTGCGCGTGCGCCGCAATCCCGACAGCGAAGAGACCCGGGCTGCGTTCGCCCTGGCCGGGGTCAACCTGACGACCCGCGCAGTGCGGGTCAATGGCAAAACGCTGGATCACAGCCAGCGTCGCCACGAGGGCGAAGAAATGATCATCGGCGGGGTGCCGGACGAGGCCGTGGTCGAAACCGAGGTGGAGATCTCGCCAGTAGCCAACACGGCGCTGGAAGGCTTGTATGCTGCCGGCAACATGCTCCTGACGCAGTGTGAGCCCGAAGGGTTTCGCAAGATCACCTGGTTCCCCGACCGGCCGGACGTCATGACCCGCTTTCGGGTGCGTCTCGAAGGCTCGCGCCAGGACTTTCCGGTGCTGCTGGCCAACGGCAATTGCGTGGAATCCGGCGAACTGGAGGGGGACGATCACTACGCGGTCTGGGATGACCCGTTCCCCAAACCGAGCTACCTGTTCGCCATCGCCGCCGGCCGCCTTTCTTCCATCAGCGACCGGTTCGTCACCGCATCCGGGCGTTCGGTGGATCTGCATATTTTTTCCGAGCCCGACAACCTCGATCAGCTCGACCACGCCATGGCCAGCCTGCAGCGCTCGATGCGCTGGGACGAGGAACGGTTCGGGCTGGAATATGACCTGGATGTTTACCACATCGTCGCCACCCACGATTTCAACATGGGCGCGATGGAGAACAAGTCGCTGAATATCTTCAATGCCCGTTACGTTCTGGCCGACAAAGACACCGCCACCGACGCGGATTTTGAAGCGGTCGAGGCGGTGATCGCGCACGAGTATTTCCACAACTGGACCGGCAATCGGGTGACCTGCCGCGACTGGTTTCAGCTCACCCTCAAGGAGGGGCTGACCGTATTCCGGGACCAGGAGTTCACCAGCGATCATCACTCGCGCCCGGTCAAACGTATCCAGGACGTGGCCGACGTCCTGGCCCGCCAGCTGCCCGAGGATGCCGGGCCCATGGCTCATCCGGTGCGTCCCGAGCGTTACGTCGAGATCAACAATTTCTATACCGCAACGGTGTATGAAAAAGGCGCTGAAGTGGTGCGCATGTACCAGACCCTGCTCGGGCGCGACGGCTTCCGGCGTGGCCTGGATCTGTACTTCGAGCGCCACGACGGCCAGGCCGTGACCTGCGATGACTTCCTCGCCGCGATGGCCGATGCCAACAACCGAAACCTGGGCCAGTTCGAGCGTTGGTATCGCCAGGTCGGCACACCCACCGTGCGCGCGGCCACCCGGTTTGACGCGGCCGCCGGTGAACTGGTGCTGACCCTGGCCCAGGCGCTCCCGGATCATCCCGACAATGTCCATATCGGGCCGCTGCTGATGCCGGTGGCCGTCGGTTTTCTCGACCGCAACAATCAGCCGCTGCCGGTTCATTTGGCGGGCCAGTCCGGATCCGGCAGCGACACCCTGGTGCTGACCCTGGACCAGGAGCAAGTGGAGTTCCGCTTTGCTGGACTGCCGGCCGATGCGCTGCCGTCCTTGCTGCGCGACTTTTCAGCCCCGGTGCACCTGGAATACGACTGGTCGCTGGAGGACCTGGCTCGCCTGGCCGGTTTCGATCCCGATGCAGTCAACCGCTGGCGCGCCGGAAGGCGCCTGGCCGAACGCGTGCTGCACGAGGGTGTTGCCCAGGCCGGCGGGCTGCCGGGCAGCGCCTCGCTGCTGGCCTCGGCCTGGCGCGCGATTCTGACCGACGAGGCGCTCGACCCGTCCCTGGCCGCCGAGTTGTTGTCGTTGCCGTCCGAGGCGGAACTGGCCGAGCAGCGCGAGCCGGTCGACCCGGACGCCATTCACCGGGCTCGCCAGGATCTGGCAACCTATCTTGCCGATCATCTGACGGCAGAACTGATCGCGGTTCATCAGCGGCTCGACGATGGTCAATCCTGGTCACCCGACGGCGCCGCCATCGGGCGGCGGCGGCTCAAGAATGCGGCCCTGCGCTGGCTGTCGGCGGCCAGCGACCCGGCCTGGGCGGAACGTGCGCTGGCGCAGTACCGGCGTGCCGACAATATGACCGACCGGTTTGCCGCGCTTCGCACCCTGGTGCACGGCAATGCCGCCCAGGCCGCAGAGGCGCTGGCCGATTTCGCCAGCCGATTCGCCGCCAACACGCTGGTCATGGACAAGTGGTTTGCCGTTCAGGCCACCCGGCCAGATCCCGAGGTGGCCGACCAGTTGCACGAGCTGATGCGGCATCCGGCCTTCAGCCTGAAAAATCCGAACAAGGTCCGGTCCGTGGTCGGTACCTTTGCCATGGCCAACCCGGTTGCCTTTCACCGCGCCGACGGGGCCGGTTACCGCTGCGTGGCCGATATCGTATCGGAACTCGATGGGGTCAACCCGCAGGTGGCCGCGCGCCTGGTCAGTGCCTTCAATCGCTGGCCGCGGTATGAATCGGGTCGGGCTGAGCACATGCGCGGGCAGTTGCAGAAGCTCTCGGCGCAGCGCGGACTCAGCCCTGACGTGGGTGAGATCGTCTCAGCCGCGCTCCGGCCTTCCAAGCGCTAGCAGGCGGCTGCGCTCGATCACCTGATCCCAAGGAAAATCGGGGCCGGGATCGAGCTTGCGCCGAACTTGCCGGGCCGGGTTGTCGCTGGCCGGCACGCTGCGCGTGTCTAGCCAGGCATGCCCTGCAATGGAGCGCAGATTGTTCAGCTCGGCCCGCAAGCGTTCCAGCAGGTCGAGCAAGGACGCAAGCTGCGCCGCGCTCACCGTTTCCTGCCAGTGCTGATGGCGGCTGTCCAGCCAGGCTGGATAGCGGCCCAGGTTGACCAGTTCGATGCCGACCGAGCGCTGGTTGTAGCCAACCACATGATGGGCGACCCGGTCCAGGTCGACCCACTGCTCGGTGCGGCCATCACGATCGATGTAGAAGTGGCCGCTGTTGCCGGTCGCCGAGTCGGGGTAGTGAATGCGCTCACCGTACTCGCGCGCCAAGGCCAGATCGGGCAGTTCGGTGGCATGAAGGACAACCAGGTCAACTTGCTGGAGCGGACGCGATTCCAGCCGGTCGTTGTAGCTCAGCAGGGCCCGGCATGGTGCGTTGGCGGGCGCGCTGGCGCCGCTCACGGCGTGCCCGTGGCGCGTTCTGCAACCTCTTCGAGCATGCGATCCAGTTCCTCGCGACCGAACCAGCGCCCGGCCCGCATCACACCCTCGATGGCCCGGGAGTTGTTGATGTCCTCCAGCGGGTTGGCTCGGAGCAGGACCAGGTCGGCCACGCAACCGGCCGCCAGGCAACCATAGCGGTCGGCCTGGTCAAGATAGCGGGCCACATGCAGGCTGCCGGTGGCGAGCGCTTCGGCCGGCGTCATGCCGCTGGCAACATAAATTTCGAGTTCGTGATGGATGGCGTCGCCGGGGATGCTCAGGATCTGCGGAGCATCGGCGCCCAGCAGAATGACGGCACCGGCTTCGTGCAGGGCCTGGATCAACTGGCGCCGGATATCGACAAAGCGCTGGCCACTGTCGGCCGGAATGCGGCTGCGAATGTTCTCGATGCCGGCTCGCCACTGCTGCTGGGTAGCTTCCGGAATCCAGCGCATCGCCGGTCGGTCCATCAGTGCCTCCACATCACCCGTGGCCCAGTTTTCGATCAGGCTCTGGGTTGGCACGTTGGCAATGCCGGACTCAGCCGTGCGCCGTGCCAGTTCGGGGATGCGCGCAGGATCCATGGCTTCGATCAGGTTGACCGCGAACAGGCCCGGGTCGGTGCCGTACAGGGGGTGATCTTCGGGCACCAGCTTCTGGCCGTATCCGTCCAGGTGGTCGATGCTGCCCTGGCGCGATTCCAGGACCCGGTCGAGGCCGACCGCTACCGAGATATGGCCGGAATAGTCCATGCCCAGCGCCTCGGCCGTCTCGGCGATGGCCCGGAAGGCCTCGGGCCACAGACCGGGGTGCAGCTTGAGCAAGTCATAACCAGCCTCGAACTGAGCCCGGACCCGCTCTGCGGCCGCGTCCGGCGACGAGACGGTATTGCCGTTGAACGAAGGCCCGGAAGTCAGCAGGCGGGGCCCTACGACCTCACCGGAGGCCAGCTGCGCGCGCAGCACCAGATGATGGGGTTCGCCCAGCATGCCGCGACTCGTGGTGACGCCGTGGGCCAGATACAGCAACAGCGTGTCGTGGATCTGCTGCTCGCCAACCCGCTGTGGCGGCACGTGCGCATGCATTTCGGCCAGGCCCGGCATCAGGTATTGGCCGGCCGCCGGAATCCGCACCGCATCGGCGGGCTTGGACCCCGGCGGCAGAATGCTGCCGTGGCTGACCGCCAGGTCGAGTGGTTCGGAAGCCTCGCCGGTGGCAAGGTCGAGCAGCCGCACCTGTTCGAAAATTACCGGCGCTGGCGTTTGGGCGGTGACGCGGGCCGGGACGAGCACGAAGAGGCACGCGATTGCAGCGGCCATGGCGGGGAACAGTCGAAGAGTCATGATGAAGGCAGGCAGCGATAACGTGATCCGGGATCGTAAATTGTACTGCGGTGTGCGCATGACCTCCGGCACAGCCGGTCTCACGACCTTGCGAGTACAATAGAGCGTCAAATAGCTCACCGGATTTTCCGCCATGTCTCTCAACATCGAACAGGCACGCTTCAACATGATCGAGCAACAGGTTCGAACCTGGGACGTGCTTGATCATGCGGTCCTGGATGTGATGGGCACGGTGCCGCGCGAGGATTTTGTCCCGTCGCGCTATCGCCGCATGGCTTTCACCGATATTCGCGTCCCGCTGGATCAGCAGCAGGTCATGATGAAACCGGTTGAAGAGGGGCGGATGTTGCAGTCGCTGGCCATGCAGGGGGGCTTGAGCGTTCTGGAAGTCGGCACCGGCAGCGGTTTTGCGGCAGCCTGCCTGGCTGCGCTGGGCGGTCGCGTGCTGAGTATCGAGATTCACCGTGAGCTGGCTGAAAGCGCGGCGGCCCGGCTGGACCGTCTCGGGGTCGAGGCGGTGGAGGTTCGCTGCGCTGATGTATTTGACCCCGGCTTCGATCCCGGGCGCTCCTTTGATCGGATCGTGGTGACCGGCTCCGCGGACGAGGTGCCGGCACGCCTGCTGGAATGGGTCCGCCCGGGCGGGCGCCTGTTCGCCGTACGCGGCCGCAGCCCGGCGATGGAGGCGGTCTGCCTGAGGCGTGCCGACGATGGCGCCTGGCAGACTGACAGCCTGTTTGAAACCGATCTGCCCAGACTGGTCGGGGCCGAAGATCGGCCCCGCTTCGAATTCTGACCCCGCTTTGAATTAGAGTATTCGCATGATAAAGAAAACTGGATTTGCGCTTGCCCTGGCCGTGACGCTGTCACCGGTGGCCAACGCGGTTGATCTGCTCGGGGTCTACGAACTGGCCCAGACCAATGACGCCGAACTGCGCGCCGCCGAGCGGCGCCTGGCCATTGCCGGTGAAATTCCGGTCCAGACCCGTGCCGCCTTGCTGCCGCAGTTGTCCGGCAGCGCCAGTCAGACCCTGGGTCGCTCTTCGCCCAGCGTTGGAGGTACCAGCCTGCCATCGACCGATATCGATCAGCGCAATTACAGCGTGCAGCTGCGCCAGACGATCTACGATGACGCCAACTACGGGCGCCTGGAGCGCGGGCGGGCGGAACTGGCAGCCGCCGACGCCCGGTACATGGAGGCCTTCCAGAATTTCTTGTTCCGGGTCAGTCAGCGCTACTTTGACGTGCTGACGGCGCTGGATACGGTGCGCTTCGCCCAGGCCGAAGAGACCGCGCTGCGACGCCAGTTCGAGCAGGCCGAACAGCGCTTCGAGGTCGGCCTGGCCGCGGTGACCGATGTGCATGACGCCCGGGCTGCCTGGGATGGCGCCCGAGCGCGGGTGATCGTGGCCGAAAACGCCATGGAAGATGCGCGCGAGGCGCTGCGTGAAACCACCGGAACCCGGTTCGAGGTGTTTTCGCGCCTGATTGATGAAGTGCCGCTGGCGCCGCCGGAACCCTCGGATTCCACCGAATGGGTCCAGGCTGCGCTCGAGTCCAGCCCGCTGGTGCGTCGACAACGCCACGAACTGGATGCCGCTGACGCCGACGTGCGCATCGCCCGCGCCGGGCATCTGCCTTCGCTTGGGCTGACCGGGTCGTACAGCCGCAACCAGAACAACGAATTTGTTGCCCGCGACCCGCAGACGCAAACCCCGATCGGAACGACGACATTCCGGACCGATGGCTGGCAGCTGGGTGTCACGCTGAGCGTGCCGATTTTTGAAGGCTTTGCCACCCAGTCGCGCCGTCGTCAGGCTGGCGAAAGCCTGCGCCTGGCCGATGAAGTGCTCGACTTGACCGAGCGCGCCGTGGTCCGCCAGACCGAAACCGCCTACCGCTCGGTGATCGCCGGCGTGCAGGAGGTGGAGGCGCGGCGCCAGGCGTTGGTTTCGGCGGAAAGCGCGCTGGAGGCCACCAACGCCGGATTCGAGGTCGGGACACGCACGATTGTCGATGTGTTGCTGTCCGAGCAGCGTTTCTTCCAGGCCGAGCGCGACTACTCCAATGCTCGCCACCAGTTCATTCTCAACGGTTTGCGACTGCGTCAGGCCGCTGGCCTGCTCGACGAACAGGACCTGGTGGAGGTCAACCAGTTATTGCGCGCCGGCCCCGGCGACTGATTGGTCTTCCAGCCAGGGCGCAAGCGCTTGCAGCGTTCGCTCAAGGCTGCCGCGGCCTGATTCGGCCGCCAGCCGGGCCGCTTCGCCGACGCGCCGGGCCTGCTCAGGCTGCTGCAGCAGGTGCTGCAGGATGCGGCCCAGTTCATCCGTGCTAGCTACCGGAACCAGTCCTCCGGCCTCCTCCAGCAGCGTCCTGGCCTCGGCCTGCTGATCCAGGTGGGGTCCGGCCAGCACGGGCCGGGTCAGCAGGGCTGGCTCGAGCAGATTGTGGCCGCCGAGCGCCACGAGGCTGCCGCCCACAAAGGCCACCTGGCTGGCGGCATAGCAGGCCAGCAAGGCCCCGAGGCGGTCTACCAGCACCACCTGGGTACACGCATCCGGATGTTCGCCCAGGCGACACCATCTCCATCCTTCCCTATCGAGCAGGCAACCGATTTCGCCAGCCCGCTGCGGATGGCGCGGGGCTAGCACCAGCAGCGCATCGGGCTGGTTGCGCAGCAGGTCGCGGTGGGCTTCGAGCAGTTGCTCTTCCTCGCCCGGCCGGGTACTGCCGGCAGTCCAGCAGGGTCGTTGACCCCAGGCCGCAGCCAGGTCGGCGGCTTGCGGTTCCAGGGCAGCGGGCAGGGCGAGATCGAACTTCAGGTTGCCCGTAACCCGGGTCTGCTCAGCGGCCAGTCCGAGCTGCTGCAGGCGCTCGGCATCCAGCTCGCTCTGGCACAGCGCCAGCTCGACCGCGCTCAGTGCGGTTTCAAACAGCTGTCCAAAGCGTCGATATCGAGCCATGGCCGGGCCGCTGACCCGGGCGCTGACCAGAAACAAGGGGATCCCCAGATTCTGACAGCGGCCGAACAGCTCGGGCCAGATTTCGGTCTCGACGATCAGGGCAAGGCGGGGTCGTGCCCGCGCCAGCCAGCTGCGCGTGGACAGTGGGTTGTCCAGCGCCAGGTAACGATGGTCGACTCGGGTTCCGAACAAGGCCAGGCAGCGCGCGCCGCCGGTGGCCGTCACGGTGCTCAGCAGAATTTTCTCACCACGTGCGAGCAGGGCCTGGACCAGACCCTGGGCAGCGTTGACCTCTCCCACCGAGGCGGCGTGAATCCAGATCCTGCCGGGAGTGACCTCGGGGATTCGCCCGAGGCGCTCGCGCCAGCGCCCGCTCTCTCCATCCGGCACGGGCCCGCGCTGCAGGCGGATCAGGGCCAGCGGGGTCAAGGCAGTGGTCAGCAGTCGGTAGAGGATGCGCATGATGTCTTCCAGTGTAGCCGCTGCACCGACTGGCCCCGGAAGCGCGTCGATGCAGCCATAATGATGCACATGAGGGCTGCAACCGATCTTGTGTTTCGCCTGCTGCTGCTGCCCGTGCGCGCGCTTGGACGTCTGCCGTTGCCGCTTTCGCGGAAGTTGCTGCGCCCGCTGGGGCGGTTGATGGAGGCCCTGATGAGCCGCCGCCGCAAGGTGGTCGATTGCAATCTTGCCCTGTGTTTTCCCGAACTTGATGACCGTCAGCGTCGGTCGATTCGACGCGCCCACTTTGGCAACCTGAGTGACAGCCTGGCTGAAACAGGGATGGTGTGGTGCCGTCCGGGTCGACTGGATGGGCGCTTCGGTGAACTGGTTGGCCTGGAGCACCTGGAAGCAGCGCGCGCCGACGGCCGCGGCGTGTTGATGCTGACCGGCCACGCCACCTGCATGGAACTGGGCGCGCGCCTGGTCGGTGAGCAGGTGCGGGGAAGAGCCATCTACCGGCCGCTGCGCCAGCCGGTGCTCGAGAGTTTTCAAAACGAGGGTCGCGCGCGCTATGCCGAGGGCATGATCGCCCGGGATGACGTGCGCGCGATGGTTCGTTATCTGCGCTCCGGCGGCCTGTTATGGTACGCGCCGGATCAGGATTTCGGCCCGGCCCGCAGTCGCTTCGCCCCGTTCTTCGGCCTGCCGACGGCGACCCCGACCGGTCTGGTCGAACTGGTTCGTCTGGGCCGGGCGCGTGTGGTGCCGATGTATCCGCTGAAGTTGGCAGACGGGCGCGTCCGGGTCTTTTTCGAGCCGGCCTGGGAAGATTATCCCTCGGGGGAGGTCGAAGCCGATCTGGCCCGTTTCAACGCGTTTCTGGAACGCCATGTTCGCGTCAACCCGGCCCAGTACTGGTGGCTGCACCGTCGTTTCAAGACCGCTCCTGAGGGCGTCTCCGATCGCTACGCCGCTGTCGGCGGCAAAGCGTAAGCCTCACTCTCGACCAATCCGCGCCAGGGCGCGATATTTTTCCAGGGTGTAGGCTGCGCTCAGCCTGCTCATGATCCAGCCGCCGCGCCCGTCGAGGAAGGCAGCGCGCAGCAGGTAATTGTCGATCCAGTTCCAGCCCGCGCGGATGTAGGCCGTCAGCGCCCAGCGCGCGCGCCGACCGGCCTGAAAACGCTCGCTGGCCTGCAGTTCGGCGTAATGGCTCAACTTGGCGCGAGCATGTTGGGTATCCCGATAGCTGAAGTGGTGCAGTGGCGCCTGCAGATGGCCGACCCTGCATCCGCGCTTGAGAGCCACTTTTTCGTGCACGGCGACCGGTGTGAAATGACCACAGTCGCGGCGAAACAGGCGTAGCGGCGCGCGCGCCCAGTGACCGCGGTGCAGGGTAGTGCCAAAGGCATGGGTCAGCCAGGGCAGGGTATAGGCCTGATGCGGCGGTGGATCCTGGGCCAGGGTGAAATCGATCTCGCGCCGCAGTTCCGGGTCGAGAGCTTCGTCGGCATCCAGCGACAGCACCCAGTCGCCGCGGGCGCGCTCCAGGGCGCGCTGTTTCTGCAGACCGAATCCGGGCCAGTCCGTTTCCTCCACGCGTGCGCTGTATTCGCGACAGATGGCAACCGTGGCATCCTGACTGCCGCTGTCGAGTATGACGATCTCGTCGGCCCAGCCGTGCACCGACTCCAGGCAGCGACGAATCCGGTCGGCCTCATTACGTACGATCAGGATTGCGCTCAGGCTGGCTTTGCGGCGATGGCCTGCGGCCAGTTCCAGCCGTCTTTCAGAGGCCAGCAGCGCCAGGGTTGTGCCGAGGATCAGGGTCAGCCAGACCACGCCGATGTTGCGCTCGAAAATCGATTCGCTCAGGGCCATGATCGCGAGCATGGCCACGGCGACCAGCCCGCACCAGGCCAGCTGCACGGTGCTGTCGAGACTGCTCTGGCGCATCAGCCAGAAGCGGTGCAGCGGCAGGATGAACAACAGCACCAACCCAAGCAGCCCCGGCACCCCGGCCGCCAGCAGCGCCGACAGGAACTGGTTGTGCGGATGCCGGTAGTCGAGCAGCTGCAGGTCGGCCTGCCCGGCCGCAACCTGCCGGGCCACGGCCGCCTGAAAGGCATCGGGGCCCGGCCCCAGCAGCGGCCGGCGGGCAATTTCGTCCAGGGCGATCTGCCACATGGCCAGGCGCTCGCCGACGCCGCCCTGGCCGCCGTACCCGCCGGCGGCGGCCTGGATCTCGTGTCCGATCTCGAGCATGCGCTGATCCATGTTGACCTGTGGCGAGAGATGCAGCAGCGCGATCAATGCCAGCAGAACCAGCGGTAGCCCCGCCCGCCAGGCCGGATGGATGCGCCGGCCAAAAATCACCAGATACAAAACCAGCAGCGGCAGCACGGCGACCCAGGCCCCGCGCGATCCCGACAACAGGCTGGCCGAGATTCCTCCGAGCACGCCGGCGCCGGCCAGCAGCCGCTGCCAGGCCGATAGCCGTGTTTCGCTGATGCGCGGCAGCAGCATCAGGGCCATGATCAGGGCAATGCCGCCAAAATAAATCGGGTTGGTCGCACCTCCGGCGCGGGCTTCGAACTCGCCGACCTGTCCGCTGAGCAGGAACCACCAGGCATGCGCGCCGGCGACCAGGGCGCCGACGGCCAGCCCGTGCCACCAGAATGGAGCCAGGCCGTCGATTCGGCGCAGGAACAGAAACAGCGGCAGAATCAGCAGCAGGCGGGCCATGCGGCCGATCGCCTGCGTGCCGGCCGGATCCAGTCCGTGCCAGACCCAGGCCAGGATGACCACGCTGACATATACGCTTGCGGCCAGCACCAGCAGGCGTTCGCTGGCGTGCAGTCCGGCCAGGCTCCAGGCCCGTTGTCGGGTCAGCCAGATCAGGCTGATCAGCCCGAGCAGCAGCAGGCCGGTACCGGTGACCTTGGGCAGGACCAGGCCGAAAGCGAGCGCCAGGAACAGGATTAAGCCGCTGGCACGAGCCAGACCACTGCGCCTGGCAATCACCGGCACCGAATGCTCGGCTACCCCCATGCCGGAGTGCACGGCCGCGACCGATCCAGACAACGCCGGTCAGTCCTCCTCCAGGATGTAAACCGCTCCGCAGTAAGGACACAAGGCGCGCCCAGTCTTTTCGATCGGCAGATAGACCCGTGGATGGGAATTCCACAACGCCATTTCCGGAGTCGGACAGCTCAGCGGCAGGTCGCTGCGACGGACACGGTACTCAAGCTCGGTATTGGCCGGGCGTTGGCTTGCGGAGTCGGACGAAGATGGAGTGCTCATGATGGTCTGCTAGATACGCAATGGATGGCGCCGATGAGTCGACAATAACTGAGTCCGTAGTGTACCCCGACCGCACCGGCCGGCTGCTGCTTGCGGGCGGACCGGTCAGGCGCTTTCCTCGATCAAGCGATCCAGTGCCTCTGAGTAGCGTGAGCGCGTCTGCTCGATAATCTCCGGCGGCAGTTTCGGGCCCGGAGCGGTCTTGTCCCAGTCCAGGGTTTCCAGGTAGTCGCGCACGAACTGCTTGTCGAAGCTCGGTGGGCTGGTGCCCAGGCGCCACTCTTCGACCGGCCAGAAGCGCGAACTGTCGGGCGTCAAGACCTCGTCGATCAAGAACAGGTGGCCTTCGGCGTCAAGGCCGAATTCGAACTTGGTATCGGCAATGATGATGCCGCGGTTGCGCGCATAAGCGGCGGCGCGCCGATACACGGCCAGGGAGATGTCGCGCACCCGCAGCGCAATTTCGGCGCCGACCAGCGACTGCATGGTGCCAAAGTCGATGTTTGCGTCGTGTTCCCCGCTGCCCGCCTTGGTCGAGGGCGTGAAGATCGGATCGGGCAGGCTGTCGGCCTGCTGCAAATCCTCGGGAAGCGCGATACCCGAGATGGATCCATTGGCCTGGTAGTCTTTCCAGCCCGAGCCGGCCAGGTAGCCGCGCACGATCGCCTCCACCGGCAGCGGCTCCAGGCGCCGCACCAGCATGCTGCGTGCGCCCAGATCAGCGGCCAGTTCGGCCGAACCGACCACGCCGGCGAGGTCGTCATCCAGCAGATGGTTGCGGACCAGGTCATCGAAACGGCTGAACCAGAAGCGCGAGATCCGGGTCAGGATCTCGCCCTTGCCCGGGATGGCGTCGGGCAGGATCACATCGAAAGCCGACAGCCGGTCGGAGGCCACGATCAGCAGGCGCTCGTCGTCGACGGCATAAATATCGCGCACCTTGCCCTGGTGCAGCAGATCAAGCGGTGGAGTCGGGTAGTGGGTCACGGCTGGCGTACAATTCGGTTCGAATTCGATTATACGTCCCGCTTTGCCATGAAACAGCCGCTGGTGATTGCCCCGTCCATCCTGTCCGCCGATTTCGCCCGCCTGGGCGAAGACACCCGCCTCGCGCTGGAGGCGGGTGCTGACTGGGTGCACTTTGATGTCATGGACAATCACTACGTCCCCAATCTGACCATCGGGCCGCTGGTATGCAAGGCCTTGCGCGATTACGGCATTACCGCACCAATCGATGTCCACCTGATGATCGAGCCGGTCGACCGCATCATCCCCGATTTTGCCGAAGCCGGCGCAAGCCTGATCAGCATCCATCCGGAAACCACCCGTCACCTGGACCGGTCCTTGAGCCTGATCCGCGAGTGCGGCTGCAAGACCGGTATCGTATTCAACCCGGCCACGCCGCTGGATGTGCTCGACTGGGTCATCGACAAGGTCGACCTGGTGTTGCTGATGTCGGTCAACCCGGGCTTCGGCGGTCAGCAGTTCATCCCCTCGGCCCTGGCCAAGCTCAAGCAGGCCCGCCGCATCATCGATGAATCCGAGCTGGAAATTCGCCTGGAGGTGGACGGCGGGGTCAAGCCCGGCAACGCGGCGGATATTATTGCCGCGGGGGCCGATACCCTGGTCGCTGGTTCGGCCATTTTCGGCGCCGACGACTATGCCGAAGTCATTCGGGCTCTGCGCGGTCAGACCACCGCCTGATGCCGATGCCGCGCCCTTACAATTCAAGCCTGTCTTCAGAAAACGGAAACTGACCGACCGCCGTGGACGCCCAGCGTTTTGCCCAGTTTGCCCGCCAGGGTTACAACCGGATTCCGGTCTGGCGCAGTATCGCCGCCGATCTGGACACTCCGCTGTCGGTCTATCTCAAGCTGGTCGACGGGCCCAACGCGTTTCTGCTCGAATCGGTGCAGGGAGGCGAGAACTGGGGCCGCTATTCCATCATCGGCCTGCCTTGCCGGCGTGCCTGGCGCGCCAGCGGTGACTGTTTCGAGCAACTGGAGTTCGACCGGGTAGTGGCTCGCCGTGAGGGAGTGAACCCGCTGGCAGAAGTCGCCGCCGTGGTCGAGCGCGTGCGCGCGCCCAAGCTGGACGATCTGCCGGGCTTCAGCGGCGGCCTGGTTGGTTACTTCGGCTACGAGACCGTGGCCCTGATGGAGCCGAAACTGGATTTTTCAACCAAGGCCGATGAGCTGGGGGTGCCGGAAATTCTGCTGCTTGAGGCCGAGGAACTGGCCGTATTCGACAACCTGTCTCAGCGCCTGAGCCTGGTGGTCAACGCCGACCCGGAAAAGCCCGATGCCTGGGCCCGTGCGCAGCGTCGTCTCGACCAGTTGGTTCATCGCCTGCGCTGCGGCTCGCCCGGTTATCCGCCACCGGTGCCCATGCCGGTGCCGGCCGAAAGTGATTACCGCTTCGGCTTCAGCGAAGCCGACTTCAAGGCCGCCGTAGCCCGGATCAAGGACTACATCCTGGCCGGAGATGCCATGCAGGTGGTGTTGTCGCAGCGCATGAGCGTCGCCCTGGCGGCTCGCCCGCTGGATGTGTATCGCGCCCTGCGCAGCCTCAATCCCTCGCCGTACATGTATTTTTTCGATTTTGGCGGCTTCCAGGTGGTTGGCGCCTCCCCGGAGGTGCTGGTGCGGGCCCAGGATGGCCAGGCCATGGTTCGGCCGATTGCCGGTACGCGCCCTCGCGGCAAGACCCCGGAAGAAGACCGCGCCCTGGAGGCCGAGCTCAGGGCCGACCCGAAAGAGTTGGCCGAGCATCTGATGTTGATCGACCTGGGCAGAAACGATATCGGGCGCATCGCCGAGGTCGGCAGCGTCCAGGTCACCGACCACATGGTCGTCGAGCGCTATTCGCACGTCATGCACCTGGTCTCGGAGGTCCACGGTCGCATCGGCCGGCGCCTGAGTGCGATCGATGTGCTCCAGGCCACCTTTCCTGCCGGCACCCTGTCCGGTGCGCCCAAGGTCCGGGCGATGGAAATCATCAACGAGCTTGAGCCCGTGCGTCGCGGCATCTATGCCGGCGCGGTAGGCTACCTGGACTGGCACGGCGAGGCCGATCTGGCCATTGCCATCCGCACCGCCCTGGTCCAGGGCGGCATCCTGCACGTGCAGGCGGGTGCCGGCATCGTCGCCGACTCCGACCCCGACCGCGAGTGGGAAGAAACCCTGAACAAGGGCCGCGCGCTGATCCGCGCCGTGGCCCAGGCCAGCGGAGGCCTGCATCAGTGAAAATCCTGATGATCGACAACTATGACTCGTTCACCTACAACCTGGTCCAGTACCTTGGTGAACTGGGCTCGGAAGTGCAAACGGTGCGCAACGACGCCATTGACATTGCCGGCATTCGTGCGCTGAATCCGGCCGGCATTGTCCTCTCGCCCGGCCCGTGCACGCCGAACGAGGCCGGTATTTGCCTGGACGTGGTGGCCGAACTGGCCGGCGAGTATCCGCTGTTGGGAGTGTGCCTGGGCCATCAGGCAATCGGCCAGGCGTTTGGCGGCAAGGTGGTGCGGGCTCGTCAGGTGATGCACGGCAAGACCTCGCCCATGCACCACGCCGGACAGGGCGTGTTTGCCGGCCTCGACGACCCGTTCGAGGCCACGCGCTATCACTCGCTGATTGTGGAGCGCGAGAGCCTGCCCGATTGCCTGGAAGAAACCGCCTGGACCGTCCTGGAAGATGGCGGGCGCGATGAAATCATGGGCTTTCGCCATCGCGAACTGCCGGTCGAAGGCGTCCAGTTCCACCCCGAATCCATTCTTACCCGGCAGGGTCATGAACTGCTGGGGAATTTCCTGAAGAGCATCGAACATGAGTGAAATCCAGAATGCCCTCGGCCGGCTGGCCGATGGCCATGACCTGTCCCCGGAGCAAATGCGTGGGGCAATGACCGAAATCATGGGCGGGGAGGCTGATCCGGCCCAGATCGGTGGCTTTCTGATGGCGCTGCGCGTCAAGGGCGAAACCCCGGCCGAGATTGCCGCGGCGGCCGAAGTCATGCGTGGTTTTGCCAGCAAAGTGGACATTGACCCGGAAGGGCTGACCGATATCGTCGGCACCGGCGGCGACGGTGCCAGCCTGTTCAACGTCTCCACAGCCTCTGCCTTCGTGGCTGCGGCGGCCGGCGTGCGCGTGGCCAAGCACGGCAACCGGGCGGTCTCAAGCAAGTCGGGGGCGGCTGATCTGCTCGAAGCGGCCGGCTGCCGGCTGGACCTGAACCCGGCCCAGGTCGCTCAGCTGATCGACGAGTTGAACGTTGGCTTTTTGTTCGCGCCATCGCATCACACGGCCATGAAACACGCAATCGGGCCGCGCAAGGCGCTGGGCTTGCGCACCCTGTTCAACCTGCTCGGGCCGTTGACCAACCCGGCCTTGGCACCCAACCAGGTACTCGGAGTGTTTTCGGCTGATCTTGTTCGGCCCATGGCCGAGGTCATGGACAAGCTCGGCAGCCGGCATGTCATGGTGGTCCACAGCAGCGATGGGCTGGATGAGCTCTCTCCGGTTGCGCCCACCCAGGTCGCCGAACTGCGCGATGGGGCGATCGGTGAATACCATGTCTTCCCGCAAGATTTCGGCATTCAACTCGAAACGCTGGATAACCTGCTGGTGCAAAGTGCGGCCGACAGCCTCGCCCTGATCGAGTCGGCCCTGGCCGGCGAGCCCGGCCCGGCCGCCGACATGATCGCGCTCAATGCCGGCGCGGCCATCTACGTGTCGGGCCAGGCCGACAGTCTGGCCACCGGCGTCGAGCGCGCGCGCGAGGTCCTGACCAAAGGCGCTGCGCTGATCCGGCTGCGCGAGTATGCCGAGCGGACGCAATCGCTGTGAGCGACGACATCCTGAAAAAAATCCTCGAGGTCAAGCGCGAAGAGCTTGTTGCCGGCCAGGCTCGCCGCAGCCTGGCCGACCTGCAGGCGGCTTGCGCCGGTTTGACCGCACCGCGCGATTTTGCCGGCGCGCTCAAGCATCGCGCCGGGACTTCAGCCGATGCGGTGATTGCCGAGATCAAGCGCGCTTCGCCCTCGGCCGGACTGATCCGCGAGGATTTCGACCCAGCCGCGATCGCCCGCTCCTACGAGCAGGGCGGGGCAACCTGCCTGTCGGTGCTCACCGACGAGCCCTTTTTCCAGGGCCATGCCGATTACCTGCTGGCCGCGCGCGCTGCCTGCAAACTGCCGGTGCTGCGCAAGGATTTCATCATCGATCCGTGGCAAGTCTGGGAAACCCGGGCCATGGGTGCCGATGCCCTGCTGCTGATTATTGCTGCGCTGGACGATGCGCAGCTGGCTGATCTGTCTGCGCTTGGGCACGAGCTCGGCTTGAGCGTGCTGGTTGAAGTCCATGACGAGGCCGAGCTGGATCGCGCCCTGGCCGTGCCCGGAGATCTCGTCGGCATCAACAACCGCGACCTGCACCGGTTTGTGACCGATCTCGATACCAGTCTGCGCCTGGCCCCGAAGGTGCCGGCCGAACGCCTGGTGATTTCCGAATCCGGCATCCACACACCCGCTGACCTCGCCTATCTGCGCGGCGGCGGTATCGGCGCTTTTCTGATTGGGGAGTCCTTCATGCGGCAAGACCAACCTGGTCAGGCACTGGCCAAGCTGATTGCCGCCTGACCGGATACAGGTACCGGGGTGTCATCCTCCAAGACCAGATTGCTGCCCCTTGAGTTGGAAGTGATTCTCGCCGCGCACGGCGAGGCCGAAACGGCCGGATTTTTTGAAAACTTCCGCGTTGGGCATCGAACGCTGGCGCATTCGGCCGAGGTCATGCATCTACCGGTGCTGCTGCGCTGGGCGATTTGTACGCTGGGGGCATTGCGCAAGCGACTGGCCAACCGCCCGGGCTCGCCGCACAACGCCTGGACCCGCGCCCAGGCGCTGGCGCTGGCCGAAAGACTAGAGACCCGATTGGGCCAGCCGGTGGCGGTGCGCGCCGCTTTCGCATCTTCCGAGCCCTCGGTGGAGGCCTTGATTGCGCGGCCGTCGGCGGCGAGGTGCCGAATCTTCATTTCCATGTCGCCGTCGGATTCCAGGCTGTCCTGCGGGCTGCTTTGTCATGCGCTCAGTCGCACCGCAACAACGCCCCAGCCGATCCAGGTCATGGCCAGGTTCTGGGACGACCCGGACTTCGTGGCGCTGAATGCTGCCCACGTCCGAGCCGCTTGTGCGATGGACGTGGAAGATGGGCAGCCGGCTGCGGCCGAAAGAACTGCGCTGCTGCTGGTGTTCCACGGCACCCTGATCCGGGACCAGCGCGGACAGACGCCGCAGTTCCATGCCGGCCTCGAGGAGAAGGTTCGTTTCGCCAGCGCGCTGCAAGCTGCCCTGTCAGGCCATCCCGAGACGCCGTGGAGCGAGATCCTGCCGGCCTACCTGAACCATGACGTGGCCGGCACATGGTCCCGGCCCACGGTTGAGGATGTGCTCGAGGATTGGCATCAGCGCGGTTTTGAAAGAGTCTGGGTGTTTCCCTGTGATTTTCCGGTCGAAGGCAGCGAAATTACCGGGAGCCTGTCAAAGGCTCCGGCGGCAAGCCCGATCCGGGAGATTCGCCTCGTCGCCTGCCTGAACGACAGCGCCCGGTTCATTGACTATCTGGCCACCCGCATCCAGCGCCTGCTCGATGAGCCTGCCGGCCCCTGGCGGTGCGATCCCTGTCCCCTCAGCCGCTTGTCTTTAGCGCAGCGATAAACGAATGGATCGCTTTTCGGGCGGTCAAGTGCCGGCGATTGGCACATCCGGGGCAAAGTCGAAGCTATCGTAGAACAGGCGGTCTTCGGGCACGCCGGCGGCCAGAAAAGCGTTGCGTCCGGCGCTGACCATGGCGGGCGGGCCGCTCATGTAGACATCGTGATCTGCCAGGTTTGCAACCTGTCGTACTACGGCCTCGTGAACCAGGCCGCGCTCGCCGGTCCAGCCCGGGTCGGGGTCCATCAATACCGGGGTAAAGCGCAGTTGCGGGTGCTGCGAAGTCCAGTGGCCGATCAGCGCTTTGGCATAGAGGTCGTTTTCGGTCTGCACGCCCCAGAACAGATGGGCCGGTCGCGTATCACCGGCCTCGATCAGCTCCTCGACCATGGACTTCAATGGCGCAAAGCCGGTGCCGCCACCCATCAGCACGATCGGGCGCCTGGAGCTGCGGCGGATGAAGAAGGTGCCCAATGGTCCTTCGAAGCGCAGAATCTCCTTGGGCTGCATGGACTCGAACACATGCCCGGTAAAGCCACCGCCGCTGACGTGCTTGATATGCAACTCGATGAAATCGGCTTCTGCCGGCGCCGAGGCAATGGAGAACGCGCGCCGTTTGCCGTCGGCCTGGATGATGTCGATGTACTGCCCTGCCAGAAACTGCAGGCGCGCGGCTTTCGGCAATTTCAGGCGCAGGCGCATGATCTCGGGGGTGAATTTTTCCAGCGACTCGACCCGTGCCGGCAACTTGCGAATCGGGATGTCGGCCACTTGCTCGAGTTCGCGTGCCTCGATCACCAGGTTCCCTTCCGGGACGGCCTGGCAACTCAGGCTGAAACCGGAATATAGTTCGTTGAACTCCAGCGCGCTGGGCGGGTTGTAGGGGTAGTGAACCTTGCCCTCGACCAGGCGGCATTTGCAGCTGGCGCAGGTGCCGTTCTTGCAGCTATAGGGCAACACCACGCCGTGGCGCAGGGCGGCGTTGAGGACGGTTTCCCCAGGCCGGGCCGAAAAGCTGCGGCCGCTGGAGGCGATGGTGATCTGACAGGTTGATGAACTCACGGTGTTTTCAATCTTGATGTTGGGCTTGCCGCACCTATGATGCCTGCGCGACTGAAATTGCGCTGGGCTGTGCTAGGCTTCTGTTCCAATTCTCGCCTCACCTGCCGCTGGATTTCGTGAGCAACTGGGTTCGTGTCTACACCGCCGACAACCCGCCGGAAGCCGTTTTCGTGCGCGGGCTGCTGGAGGCCGAAGGGATTCCGGTACGCCTCAAGAGCATGGAGTTGTGGACCGCAGCGGTGGAAATCTATTTCGCCGAAGGTGCGCGGCCCTCGGTCTGGGTGCCGAACTCGGCACTTGGGCAAGCCGAAAGGGTGCTGGCCCAGCGCGATCGCCGCGGCATCGGACAGGCCTGGTCTTGTCGCTGCGGCGAGAGTCTGGAGGCCCAGTTCACGGTGTGCTGGCAGTGCGGAAGACCGCGGCCGGATCATGACTGAGGTCGGGCTACGGGCCTCTCTGCCGGGCTGGCCACTGCTGTGGCGGCTGCCGCTGTTGCTGGCTTATCTGTTGTTGCTGCCGTTGGCCGTCCTGGCTTTTCTGCCGGGCATCCGGCATATACCCATCGGTGCCATGAACCTGCACATGTGGGCGCATCGCTGCTGGATGCGCGGCCTGATTGCGGTGTGCGGGGTTCGGCTGCGGGTCCATGGCAGCTTGCCGCCGCCCCCTTGTCTGGTCGTGGCCAACCACATTACCTGGTTCGATATCCCGGTTCTCCACGCCTTGTGGCCCATGGGGCTGGTGGCCAAGGCCGAAATTCGCGGCTGGCCGCTGATGGGCCGCCTGGCCGAGATCGCCGGCAGCATTTTTATCGAGCGCGGCAACCAGCAATCGCGCCAGCGGGTCAATCGGCGCATGGCCGCCCGTCTTCGCCGGGGCGAGATGATCGGCGTGTTTCCGGAAGGGGGGATTCATCCTGACCGCGGCGTCCATCGCTTTCACTCGCGCCTGTTCGGCAGCGCGATCCGGGCCGGCGTACCGGTGGTGCCGCTGTCGATTCGCTACTGGCAGGACGGTGATGCGCACGACCTCGTGGTCCTGGGGCCAGGTGACGGGATGGTGGCCAGCAGCCTGCGCCTGCTCTCCCGGTCTGGCCTTGAAGTTCAGGTCTGCATCGGGTCGCCGCTGACCGACCTGACCATCGGCCGCGACGCGCTCGCCCGCCAGGCCCGGCAAGTGGTATCGGAGGCCTACCATGCCTGACGCCAGCGCGGATTGGCCGGTTTTTGCGCCCGAGGGCTGGCTGGCCAATCCCCATGTCCAATCGCTGATGACTTCCGGGCCGTGGCGCAAGCTGGCGGTGCGGCGGCGGGCGCGTGAGTTCCTGTCTCGCAGTCAACCGGAGGTGATTCGGGCGGCCGATGGAACGCGGCTGCTCGGCTACCGCAACCAGCCGCAGCGCACGCACCCGGGCCGGCGCGAGGCCCTGGTGATCCTTTTGCACGGCTGGGAAGGCAGCGTCGACTCCAACTACCTGCTGTCTTCGGCGGTCGCGCTCGATGCGGCCGGCTTCGAGACCTTCCGGCTCAATTTCCGCGACCACGGCGAGTCGCATCATCTCAACCCGGGCTTGTTTCACTCCTGCCTGTTGAGCGAGGTGGTGGACGTGGTCGGGCAGGTGCGTCGAGCCCATGCCGGCCGGCCGGCTTTCCTGGCCGGTTTTTCCCTGGGCGGTAATTTCGCCCTGCGCGTGGCCCGAAGCGCGCAGGAGCATGGCTTCGACCTGGATCGCGCCATCGCGGTCAGCCCGGTGATTCGGCCGCGCCACGTACTCGATGCCCTCGAGCAGGGCTGGACGGTCTATCATCGCTATTTCGTGCGCAAGTGGCGGCGTTCGCTGAAGATCAAGCAGGCGCTGTATCCGCACGAGTATCGGCTGGATGAATGGTTCCGCCTGCGCGGGCTGCGCGCCCAGACCGAGTGGCTGGTCGATCACTTCACCGAGTTCCCCAACCTCGATGACTATCTCGAGGGGTACTCGGTGGCCGGAGACTACCTGCGAGGGCTGCAAACTCCCACCTTGATCATCACCGCCGCCGACGACCCGATCATACCAGTGCGCGACATTCATGCCCTGCCGGAGGTGTCGACGCTCGATATCGAGTTGCTGGAGAGCGGCGGTCACTGCGGTTTCATCGAGAACTGGGGCATGGACAGCTGGATCGAGAAACGTTTGATTGGAGAGATATGTCGACACCTGAAGAACTGATGCGCGAGATCCGGGGTCTGCTGCAGGACGGGCGCTACACCGATGCGGCTGCCGCTTGCCGCGAAGCACTGGGCGAAGCCCCGGAAAACCCGGATCTGCGCATGTTGATGGGGCTTTGCGACGAGGCGGCCGGGCAGGTCGACAGCGCTCGCGCGTGGATGGAAAAAGCGCTGGAAAAAGATCCTGATCATCCCGCTGCCGGTTATCATCTGGGCCGGCTGCGCCTGGCCGAAGGACGAGACGAAGACGCCCGCGGCGTGCTCGAGGAGTGCATCGCGCGCGACCCCAACCATGCTGCTGCGCGCACCCTGCTGGCCCGGATCGAGCAGCGCGCCGGACGGCTGGACGCAGCCGTTGAAGCACTGCGCACAGCGCTGCGCGCCGACGCCGACTATGCCCCGGCGCATGCCGGCCTGGCCGCCCTGCTGCTGCGGCGCGGAGCCCTTGACGAGGCCCACCAGCATGCCAGCAAGGCCATCAGCCTGCGACCGGCGGATGCTTTCAGCCAGGTCACCATGGCCCAGGTGTTTCAGGCCCAGGGCCATCATGACTTTGCCGAACAATGCCTGCGCAATGCGCTCAAGCAGCAGCCCGGTCATCCGCAGTTGCAGGCCGCCCTGGAGCAGCTGCAGCGTGTCCACCCGCCAGGTACCGAAACAGCCGCCACGCCCGCAGCGCTGCTCGACCGCATGCGCTCCCACTACCGCCAGGGGCAGTTGCGCGCGGCAGCCGAAATTGCCCTGGCCCTGCAGCATCGCTTCGCTGCGGCCGACGAGCAGCGCCTGGAAGTGGCCGAAGTGCTGATGGATGCCGGTCAGCTAGAGGCCAGCGCCGACGTGCTGAGCGGCGCCGACCCCGGCCTGCCGCGCCATGCCCTGACCCAGGCCCGCCTGGCTGCCGTGCGCGGTCAGGTTGACTCTGCGCTGGAGCAGCTGAGCACGCTGTTTGCAGCCGAGCAGCCGGGCTTGCGCCACGACGCGCGCCGTCTGGCGGCCGACCTGCATCTGCGCGAGCGGCGTCTTGGCTCGGCCCTGGAAGTGCTGCGGGCGCTGCGCGATGAACCCGAGCAGCCGCCGTCGACGCTGCGCATGCTGGCCCAGCTGGAACATGCGGCCGGTGAAACCGCCGCCGCCCGCGGCCTGCTCGAGACGTTGGTGGAACGTCCCGGCCTGGGCGACGGTGAGCGCGCGGTCAGCCATAACCTGCTCGGCCGCATCCTGGACGAGTCCGGGGCGTACGAGGCCGCTGCTCGGCATTTACGCCAGGGCGAGTGGCGCGCGCCCTTCCTGGTCAATGAACTGGAACAGGTCAGCCCGGCGGATCTGCATACAGCCTGGGCGGCCCTGGAAAGCTGGGAACATGGCGATTCGCCGGTTGACGACGGTCGCCCGGTCCCGGTGTTCGTGGCCGGCTGGCCCGGCAGTGGTCGCGAGGCGGTGCTGCCGGTGCTCGCCGGCAGCTCTCGATTGGCTCTGCTGGCGCCGGAGGAGATCGGCGAGCGCCGCGAGCGCCTGCGTCTGCCGCTGTCTCCGTCGGGCCTGGCCGCCTTGTCGGACAGCGAACTGCGCACGACCCGCAAGCGCTACCTGCGCGGTTTGTCGGACCCGGCCAGGATCCCGCTGGAGCCAGGGCTGCCCGAAGTCACCGCGCTGCCGGCCATCGCCCGGTTCTTTCCCGGTGCGCGCCTGGTCTGGATGCAGGCCAGTGAACCGGCGCTGCGCCTGCACTGGCGCCTGGCGGGCTGTCGTGAGGTCGAGCGCATGGCGGCGGTCTGGCGGGCTGAACAGGAGCTTTTTGAACACCTTGTCAGTCTGCTGCCGTTGCGCGTGATCCGGCTGCCCGCCGATCGGCTGGTTGATGACCCGGCCGGGCTGGCCCCGATCCTGGCCGAGGCTCTTGAGCTGGCGGCACCTGACGAACTGGGGCAGGCCCTGGCTCGATCCCTGGAGCAGGCCGGTTATCGGTCGGGAGAACACTGGCGGCACTACGAGGCCATCCTGTGAGAACACTGTCACGGACTTGTTACCCGGACGCGGGTCAAATCCGCTAGCATGCGACTCGTGAAGCGTGTTCTCATCATCTTTGCTGGATTGCTGCTGGTGGCCTGTTGTCCGGGGGAGCAGGTCGACGAGCGCGGCTGGCCCAAGGAGCTGGTGCTGGGGCTGGTCCCGGCGCTGGAGGCCGAGGCGCTGGTCGACAATCTTGAACCGCTGACCGATCATCTGGAAGAGGTGCTCGGTATGCCGGTGCGATCATTCGTGCCCATGGACTACACCGGGCTGGTCGAAGCGCTGGGCTCGGGCAGGGCCGACATCGGCATGCTGCCGCCGTTTGCCGCCATGCTCGGGGCGCGGCGCTACGATATCGAGAGCATTCTTGTTTCGACCCGGCGCGGTGAGACCGGCTATCGTCCGCAGTGGCTGACCCATGACAAATCGGTGTGCGAGACCGAAATCCGCTACGAAGAGCGAATTTGTGACGCCCGGGTTCCGGGCCGGGAAAGCGTGATCCGGCGCTTCGGGTACTGCCAGGGTGATCTGGAGCGCATGCGCGGCGAGTCGGTCGCGTTTGTCGATCCCAATTCCACTTCCGGGTTCCTGTTTCCGGCCGTGCAGCTGCGCGAGATGGGTATTGACCACCAGCGCGACCTAAATAGCCTGTTTGTCGGCGGTCACGATGCGGCCGCGCTGGCCGTCTACAGCGGCGATACCCGCTTCGGGGTGAGCTACGACGACGTGCGCAGCATGATCTGCGGTCAGTACCCCGACATTGGCGAACGCGTCATCGTGTTTGAAAACGCACCCATGATCCCGAACGATGGGGTCCAGCTCCGCCCCGGCCTGCCGGCGGATCTGCGCCAGGCCATCATCGATGCCTTCATCGATCTGGCCGAGTCGCAGGCGCACCTGCCGGATGATGAAAAAGTGCTCTGGGTGCTCTACGAGATTGACGGCTTCATGGAGACGCCTGAGGGTGTGTATGGGCCGGTTCGCGAAGCTTACGAACTGATGCGCAACTAGGGCAAGCGCCCGCGCCTGGAGAACGGATGAACGAGAATCAGGGTTCCATACGCTTCACCGACGGCAATATCGTCTACCCCAACGGCACCGTGGGCATGAAAGATCTCAACCTGGAGATCCGGCCGGGCGAATTCGTCGTCATCGTCGGCTCGTCTGGCGCGGGGAAATCGACCCTGCTGCGCGCGATCAACGGCTTGAACCGGATGACGTCCGGGACGGTGGAGGTCGACGGGACCAAGGTGCCGCAGAAAGACGGCCGCGAATTGCGTTTGCTGCGCAAGCGCGTGGGGATGATTTTTCAGGATTTTCGCCTGGTCAAGCGGCTGACCGTGATGTCCAACGTGCTGATTGGGCGGCTGGCCCATGTCCCGGGCTGGCGGGCCATGTTCAACCTGTGGCCGGCCCACGACAGGGACGTGGCGATGAAGGCCCTGGAGCGGGTCGGGATTACCGAAAAAGCCTGGGTCAAGGCCAGCCAGCTTTCCGGCGGCCAGCAGCAGCGCGTCGGCATTGCCCGGGCACTGGCCCAGGAGCCGGCCATCATTTTGGCCGATGAGCCGGTCGCCTCGCTCGACCCGGTCACTACCCACCAGATCATGAAAGACCTGGTTCGGATCAACCGCGAGCTCGGCATCACCACGCTGGTCAATCTGCACTTCCTCGACCTGGCCAAACAGTATGGCGAGCGCATCATCGGCCTGCGCTTCGGCGAACTGGTCTACGACGGCTCGGCCGCGAACGTCACCGATGAAGACTTCCGCGACATCTACGGGCGCGACTTCACCGAAGACGACGTGCTCGATGAGGACGTGATCGGCTGATGAACGTCGCACCGCCCAAGCCGGCGCGCAACTGGCCGCTGCTCATCGGCACGATTGCCTTCCTGGTCGGCATGACCTGGTGGTCGGGGCACGGCATCGGTTTCTCGCTGACCGAGCTGTTGTGCAACCTGGCCGGCGGGCAGCGCCTGCTGCAGGAATCCTGGCCACCCGATTTCGCCTTTTTGCCGCGCCTGTACGGGCCGTTCCTGGAAACCATCTACATTGCCATCATCGGCACCGTGGTCGGCGGCATCCTGGCCATCCCGGTGGCGGTGCTGGCTGCGCGTAACCTGACCCTGGGCCGCGTTGTCTGGTTTGCCGACCGCAATTTCATGAACATCCTGCGCACCCTGCCGGATTTGTTCTGGGCGATGATGTTTGCCACCGCGGTCGGCTTCGGGCCGGTGGCCGGCGCCCTCGCGCTGTCGGTATTCACCATTGCCGTGATTTCCAAGCTGTGGTCGGAGTCGCTGGAGGCCATCGACATGGGCATGCCCGAGGCGGTGCGCGCCGCCGGCGGCACCTGGCTGCAGATGATTCAGTTCGGCGCCATTCCGCAGGGCCTGCAGCATTACGTGTCCTACGCGCTGTACGCTTTCGAGCTCAACGTGCGCGCCTCCATGGTGCTGGGCCTGGTCGGCGCCGGTGGCATCGGCATGATCCTGGAGACCCAGCGGGCCAATTTCGAGTACGAGCGCGTGACCATGATCATCTTGGCCGTGCTGGTCGCCGTGCTGCTGATCGAGCAGCTTTCCGAGTCGATCAGGAAGCGCCTGGCATGAGCACGAATCCAGGCTTGCTGAAACCGCAAAAGCAGGTCGGCTGGGCAACCTGGGCGACCTTCATCATCGGCGCGTTGTTTGTCTGGTCGCTGATTGCCATCGAGTTTTCGCCCGGACGGATGATCCAGGTGCCGGGCCAGGTGGCGCGGGTGCTGTCGTTTTTCTATCCGGCCGACATGGCCTATGGCTGGAGCGCGGTACTGCCGGCGATCATCGAATCCATCCAGATCGCCTGGGTCGGGACCATCATCGCCGCCATCCTGTCGCTGCCGCTGGCCCTGTTCGGGGCGCGCACCCTGTTCCCGCGCATTGCCCGCTTCGTCAAGCTGATCTCGGCGACTGCACGCGCGTTTCCCGAAATCCTGCTGGCCATCTACTTCGTGCCCATCGTCGGCCTGGGCGCTTTCGCCGGGGCGCTGGCGATCGGGATTTCGTCGGTTGGCATGCTGACCAAGCTGGGGGCTGAGGTGGTCGAGTCGATCGATTTCGGCCCGGTCGAGGCGGTCGAGGCCTCCGGCGGCTCACGCATCCTAGCCCTGCGCTATGCCGTGGTGCCCCAGGTTCTGCCCGAAATCGTCGCTCACTGGCTGTTCCGCTTCGAGCTCAACATCCGCGCCTCGGCCGTGCTCGGCGTGGTCGGTGCCGGCGGGGTGGGTGGCGTGCTGCTCAACACCCTGCGCTACCGTCATTTTGAGAAAGCCGCCGCCGTGTTGTTGCTGACCATTATCGTGGTGTTGATCATCGACATGGTCTCCGGCGAGATCCGGCGGAAGATTATCCGCGGCTAGATTCAAACCCGATAAACAATCGCCTTCATGACTCCCGCGGTCAGGCCCATCAGTCGCTGCACCGGTTCTGGCAGGGTGCGGGCACCATGTTCTACGGCCATGTCGGCGTGGCGGGCTTCGTCTTCGGCCATCTGGCGGATGATGGCGCGCGAGCGCTCGTCGGCGGCGGGCAGGGTGTCGAGATGGTCTTGCAGATGAGCCTCGACCTGGCGTTCGGTGGCTTCGACGAAACCTAGGCTCCAGGGGTCGCCGGCCAGGCCGGCGGCAGCCCCGATGGAAAACGAGCCGACATACCAGAACGGGTTGAGCAGGCTGGGCCGGCTGTCGAGTTCTTCCAGACGCTCGGCGCACCAGGCGAGGTGGTCTTCTTCTTCGCGCGCGGCCTGCTCCATTTCCGTGCGAACTTTCGAAGTTCGCGCCGTTGCCGCCTGCCCGGCATACAGCGCTTGGGCGCAGACCTCGCCGGTGTGGTTGATGCGCATCAGGCCGGCGGCGTGGCGGCGCTCGGCCTCTTTCAGGGCGGCATCTTCGATGGCGCCGGCCGGGGAAGGGGCGGTGCCGCCCGGCGGGGGCGCCAGCACAACCCGAAGCGCCTGGTCGAGGTTGGTCAGTACACTGTCGTATAGCGTGGGTTGGCGCATCGTGTTTCACCGGTATAATTAGGGGTTGCTATCTAGAGTGTACTGCAATGCATTTGAGAATCTTGTGGGTTGGGGCGATGTTGCTGGCCTCGGGTGCGCAAGCCGAGTTTTCCGGTACCGGGGAGTTCGGCCTGGTGATCAATCGCGGCAACAGCGAGACCGAAGCCGCCAACTCCCGTCTGGAACTGCTCTGGGAGAAAGAGCGGTGGGAAAACGAGTCCACGGCGACGGCGGTATATGCGCGCGACAGCGGAACAACGAGCGCCAACCGCTTCGCGCTGGCCAACACGCTCAACTACAGCCTGAGCGAGCGCAGTTTTGCCGGTGGCTCTTTGCGCTACGATCGCGACCAGTTCTCCAGCTTTCGCTACCAGGCCTCGCTTGCGGCGGGCTACGGTTACCGTGTTCTGACCGGTGAAACCCATCGCCTGACCGTTGAAGCCGGCCCGGGTTACCAGTTTGCCGAAATCCGCGATACCGGTGAATCGGAAAACCAGGCGATTGTGCGCGGGCGACTCAACTACCGCTGGCAGATTGCCGAGGCAACGCGGCTCACCAACCGCTTGCTGGTCGAAGCCGGGAGCAAGAACACCTTTGCCGAAAACGCGCTGGCCCTGTCGGTGGCCATCAACTCGCGCCTGTCGCTGGGCACGGGTGTGACCATCCGGCACAACACCGACGTCGAACCCGACCGCAAGAAGACCGATACCCTGACCACGGTCACGCTGGCCTACAACTTCGGTGCTGCCAAGAACGAATGAGTTTCTACCGTCATCACCTGTTTTTCTGCACCAACCAGCGCCCGGACGGCGCCGAACGCCCGTCCTGCGCCCAGTGCGACTCACCGCGCCTGCGCGGCTACCTGAAAAAACGCCTGAAAGAACTGGGCCTGACCGGCCAGGGCGGTATCCGGGCCAACACCGCGGGCTGCCTGGACCGCTGCGAAGAAGGCCCGGTGCTGGTGGTTTATCCGGAAGGAATCTGGTATACCTACGTCGACGAGGAGGATCTGGACGAGATCCTTGAAAAGCATCTGGTGGGCGGTTCGCCGGTCGTTCGGCTGATGCTGACCAGCGCTTCGGTCGATGATTGAAGTGTTTCATCTGCAGGGAGAGCAAAGGAGTTCGTTATGAATTACAAGAGGTTGAGGGTTTTCGCGCCGCTGGTTTTGGGGATGGCTGCTTCCGGTCAAGCACAGGCTTTTATTGCAAGACCGCCGAGCGGATCGATTACTTTTGAGGCAACCATGGCTGCGTTGCCGGTGCCGGTCAACGAAACTCTCGCACTTTTCGTTTTGGCGGTTGCCCTGCTGCTAGCCGGGCTCTGGGCGGTGCGCCGAACCAGCGGCGCGGCGCGGATGATGAGTTTGATCCTGCCGGCCAGCGCCTCGGTCCTGCTGGTCGCGTTGATGGTCGCGCCCGAATCCCTGACGGCCAGGCCGGCAGCGGAGGATCCGCCGCGCAGTTACGATGTCGACGGTCCTGGGACTATCGGGTTTGATTTCCCTGACAGTGAAGCGTCGGGGGGGTTCGATCCAGTGACGTTTTGGAATCGTTCGGGGCAATCTCTCAAAATTAGTGATTTGGAGACCCGGTGCGGCGGCAGTGTGATCGTTGTAGCGGAGAGTTCAGACGCTGACCGAGGAGCTCCCGAATGCGCTGAGGGTATGGAACTGGCGCCGGACAACGTTTGTGTCGTTGCCGTACCGGAGTGCAGACTTGATGAGGTCTGATTCAGGTCTCTGAAGCTAGCGCCACTGCGTTCTGGGCCAAACGACTTCTATGGCCTTGTGCTGATGGAAATCATGCTGTAGAATTCTCGCTCTTTAGCGCAGCACTTTTTGAACAGCGAGCTTCGAATCCGCATGAAAACTTACAGCGCCAAACCGCAGGACATCCGCCGGCAATGGCATCTTGTTGATGCCGACGGCAAGACCCTGGGCCGGATTTCGACTGAAATCGCCCGTCGTCTGCGCGGCAAACACAAGCCGGAATACACGCCGCATATGGATACCGGCGACTACATTGTTGTGGTCAATGCCGAAAAGGTCCACGTCACCGGCAACAAGCTGGCCGACAAGATGTATCACCGCCACACCGGTTACATCGGCAACCTGAAGTCGATCAACCTGGAGAAGCTCCTGGCCACCCGCCCCGAGCGAGTGATTCAGCAGGCGGTCAAGGGCATGATGCCGCGTGGTCCGCTGGGGCGCTCCATGCTGGCCAAGCTCAAGGTCTACGCCGGGCCGGAGCATCCGCACACAGCCCAGCAGCCGCAGGCGCTGGAACTGTAAAAATCCAAGGACGATCGAGACAGACCATGGCAACTGAACAGTATTACGGCACCGGCCGGCGCAAAACCTCCACCGCTCGCGTCTTTGTGCGCCGCGGCTCGGGGCAGATTACCGTCAACCGCAAGCCGCTGGACGAGTTTTTCGGCCGCAAGACCGCCCAGATGATCGTGCGCCAGCCGCTCGAACTGGTCGACATGACTGACACCTTCGATGTCAACGTCACCGTCAAGGGCGGCGGTACCACCGGCCAGGCCGGCGCCATTCGCCTGGGTTTGGCTCGCGCCCTGATGGAATATGACGAAGCTCTGCGCTCGCCGCTGCGCAAGGCCGGGTTTGTTACCCGTGATGCCCGTGCCGTCGAACGCAAGAAAGTCGGCTTGCACAAGGCCCGCAAGGCCACCCAGTACTCCAAGCGGTAATCCAGGAGTACCGGGACGATCTCCTGGGGGATCGTCTAGTGGTAGGACTACGGACTCTGACTCCGTCAGCGGGG